>NC_010794.1:600000-1200000 GCF_000019665.1 Methylacidiphilum infernorum V4
CGAAGAATCGAATCCTATTTTCAGGGTTCAGGAAATCGTGTCCTTGATCGGCAAAAAGGAGGTATTCTACGGGTTGTCCTTTTTCCCTTAAGGCTTCAACGATTTGATCGCTTTCTTTTTTTGTCAGGCGGATGTCGTTTTCACCTTGTCCAATGAGCAAGGGTTCTCTTGTGTTTTCGGCTGAAAAAAGGGGGGAGATGCTTTTAAAGTATTCCCGGTAGATTTGCGGGTCCCCAAGCCTCTTTTTCAAAAGGATTTTTAGCGGTTCCCAGTAGGGAGGAAAAGAATTATAGAGCGTAAAAAGATTGGAAAGGACAATCGCAGTCATGTCACAAACAAATTCCTCCGGGGCAAAAGCTAGGGCTACTAAAGTAGCATACCCTCCATAGCTAAAACCCATGATCGCTACTCTTCCTGGATCGGCATATTTTTGATCGACCAACCCTTTTTTGGCATCAAGAATATCGTCAAGCATCTTTTTACCCCACTGCTTGTTGCCCTTGTTAAGGAAATCCTTGCCATATCCGGTTGATCCTCTAAAATTAACCTGCATTACCCCATAGCCTCGATTGGCAAGCATTGGGACGGCGGGGTTGAACTCCCAGTAGTCCCTAGCCCAAGGACCTCCGTGAATAAAGAAGATAAAAGGAATGTTTTTTGGAGTTTCTTGGGGCAAAGTCAAGTATCCCTCGATAGTCAACCCATCTTGGGCTTTAAAGGATATCGGTGTTAGAGGACAGGGGCTATAGGCTGCAAACCTGGAGTTGGAATAAAAGAGGAACTGGGCCTTGTTCTCCGCTGGATAATAGATGTAATAACTTCCCGGATCCCTGACCGAAGAGTATCGGACAGTCCATGTCTTGTCTTGATGGTCTCTACTCACCAACGGTACCCGGGTGGATCTTTTCAAGGAATTAAAAGCGCCCTTTTGTTTGAGGATCGAAAAATGTCAGGTAAGTCTTATCCTTGATGATCGAAGCGGCTTCAAGGGCGTAGGTTTTGGGGTTGGATAAAATCCCCGAAACATCGTAACGGGGCTCTTCACAAAGGACTTTCTTCCGGGCTGACTGGAGATCCATGGATAGCAGCCTCGTTGTATTGGATCCGATGCTCGAAAGAAGCCACAGCGATCCGCCGTCAGGACTGAAGTCTACGATGCTGACTTCGTCTTCATCGAGGTTCCAGCTTACAAGAGATTGCCAGGGTGAAGAGCTGTTTGCTCTCACCCTGATCTCCCCTTTCCCATTGGGGAGAAGAGCCTGGGCGGCACGGATTTCAAAGTCGCGGTCGGCTGCCCAAGCTATAATGTTTCCGGGATTTTCTTGAGGGAGTTCTCATTGTGCCGAAGAGAAGGAAAGCTTGTAGACGTCGAAGAACTTAGGATTGCGTTTGTTCATCCCCAAAAGCATAAACTCCTTGTTTGCCGGATCGACGGCGACGATGCGGACTTTAGTGTTGTTAAAAGGGGTCAGGTCGGTAACGTTTCGGGTTTTAACATCGGCTTGGAAAAGATGAAAGTTTTCATTTCCTCCTTGATCTTCGAGAAAGAAAATGGCCTCGCTGTTGGGATGCCAGAAAAACTGTCTGATGCCTCTTTTTCTTAAATGGGTAAGGATAAGTTCGCTGTTATCGGCTAAATTTTTAACCTTGATATTGCGAACTCCTTCTTCGGGACAAGAAAGGCGAGTTTCCGGCCATCGGGACTGATTTTGGGCTTTGGGCCGTCGTGTTCGCTTCAAAAAGAATGTCCAGCGGAATGAGAGATGAAGAGGGCAGGGCAAAAAGCCTAGGGGATGAAGAAAAAGAAGCGGCCATGAGAATAAGAACAAAAAAGAAGGTTTTCATGGAGGAGAAAAAAATTTTCTCTATAGAATGGAAGCCTGGGAAAGATGAACAACCTATTGATCTTGAAAATAAAAAGGAAAAACCCTATCTTGTTTTTTCACATCCTTAAAACTTTTTTTCAAGCCCGATTGGAAACGAAACATTGCCTCCAAGTCCTATTGCTTTGTTTTCTTTTCTCCTTTGGCTTGTCCTATTTACCGGCCATGGCTGGCATTCCAAGGGAGAAAGGATCAAAACGGGAAAATCCGGCTGCTCCCGGAAACTACCGATCGACAACTCATAGGAAAAGAGAACATCGCAAGGTATATATCCTGGTTGAAATTTATCCTGACGGCAGGGTAAAATCGGCCACTCTTTACAAGTCTTCGGGATACCCCGAGCTGGATGAAACCGCTTTGTTCTCGGCAAAACAATGGAAGTTTTCTCCCCGGAGGGATAACGATAAAACTATAAGAAAGAAAATCCTCTGTGTTAGGTTTTCTCCTTCGCTCAACCCAAGATCACGGGCTAACCCTCATTCTCCCTCTTCAAAATCCTTGGTATCCTTTGTCTTAGCCCATGTTTCGCCCACGGGGCATGTCATAAACGTCCGACTTTACAAATCTTCCGGGGATCCGGAACTTGACCACATGGCTTTAAATGCCGTCAAAAGATGGAGACTCCATCCGGCAAGACAGGGGAATACCCCCGTCGAATCCCAAGTCATCATTCCGGTCCGATTTCACCTCAGGCATTACCAGCAAAAACAGCCTTCAATTTCTGCCCAAAATCAATAACAAGATAACGGTTTTTGCCCAGGGGGGGAAAGACTTTGCCGTTTGCTTACCGGTTGTTGCGAAGAATCCAATCGATCGTTTTTTTCACCCATTTTTCAAGGGCGATAACGGCTAATTCCAGGTGTTCTATGGAAGAGTCTTCTTTAGGGCTGTGAGATATTCCTCCCTTGCTCTGGACGAACATCATGGCCGAGGGTATTCCGGCTTTGGCTATTTCAGTCCCATCATGAAGCGGACCTGACCCCATGGTGTGGACGGCCGGAAAGACTTCGAGTATAGATTCTTTACAGAGTTCTACAAGTTGGGGATGAAAAGAAACAGGATCAACCTGGAGGAGGGTTTCACAGCCGAGTGCCAATCCTTCTTCCCGGGCGATCAGTTGCGCCTTGCGAAGTGTTTCTCTCCACATCTTTTGAAGGTTCGTTTTGTCGAGGTGGCGTAGATCCACGGTCAGCCTGCAGCTACCGGGAATGGCCGTGGGCAGTCCAGGTTCAACCTCGCAACATCCCGCCGTGGCCACCCCATTATGGCTTTTGGCTACTTCGCGTAGAAAAAGGACGAGTCGCGAAGCACCTACAAGGGCATCTTTCCTGAAGGCCATGGGGGTAGAGCCGCTATGGTTAGCCATCCCGGTAAAAACCAGCCGGTGCCTTTCGACACCCGCCGTTCCTATCACCGCTCCCAGGGGAAGAGAGAGGTTTTCAAGCACGGCTCCCTGCTCTATGTGCACTTCCAAGTAGGCAGCGGCATGAGTCTTTCGCTTGGAGGCATCGAGAACTTTTTCCGGATCGAGCCCGTAATCCTTGAGAACGTCGCTAAGCAAAATCCCCGATCTATCTCTTAAAGAAAAGATCTCTTCTTCTTGTAAACTTCCCGATACGGCACTGGATCCAAATAAGCTTCTCCCGAATCGAGTTCCTTCTTCATCGGCCCAGTCCACTAAGCAGAGGGTCAGAGGAGGAGAAGAAGCAGAACAATAATTTCTTAGGACTTCTAAACCGGCGAGCAGGTCGAAAGCCCCATCTAGCCAACCTCCGCCGGGAACTGAATCGAGATGTCCCCCGATCCAGAGTTCCTTTTGGCTTTGGCCTTTGAATGTAATCCATAGGTTTGCCGCTTCGTCCATTTGAACCAGGCAGGGAAGATCTCGAAGCTGGTTTAAAAACCAGTTTCTTGCTTTAATCCAAGGCGGGCTAAAAGCGACCCTCTGGGCTCCTTTCTCATCCTCGGTAAGAGCCTGCAGTTCCCGAAGCGCGGCGATGGTCCTTTTAGGGTTTAGGTTCATGGGTTAAAGGGGATCTAGGGGATGGCGGAAAAGAAATTGACCGCTTCCCGGTTGAACAAGAAATCGGCCTTGAGCATAGAGGATTTGACCGCGGAGCATCACCATCTCCGGCCCTCCCTCGACGTAAAAGCCTTCGTAGAGATTGTAGTCCAAGCGAATGTGATGGGAGCGGACAGAAAAGGTTTTCTTCAGTTGGGGATTCCATAAGAGGATGTCGGCATCATAACCTACGGCCAGTTTCCCTTTTCTTCCCTCGAGGCCGAAAAGCCTTGCGGGAAACTCGCAATTCAAAGTCACAAAACGTTCTAAAGGAAGCTTCCTTTTTATACATCCGTAATAAAAAAGTAAAGGGAGCCGTTCCTCGATTCCGGGAACACCATTGGGAATTTTGGAAAAATCTCCCCATCCTCTTGTTTTTTGGCCTTGGAAATGAAAAGAACAATGGTCGGTGGAAACGACATCGATTGTTCCAGAAATAAGACCATCCCAGAGAGCTTCCCTATCCTCTTCTTTCCTTAAAGGGGGAGAACAGATCCATTTCGCCCCTTCAAAATCTTCAAGCCCGGGACTTTGGCCCTTTCTTTGGAGATCTTCCTCGGTAAAGAAGAGGTACTGCGGGCAGGTTTCTGTCCATAGGGGAATGCCCGCATTCTTTGCCCGCAGGATTTCTTCAAGGCCTTTTTTTGAGCTGAGATGAACGATGTAAAGAGGAGCTCTTAGAACCGATGCCACGGAGGCGGCAAAATGAATGGACTGGGCTTCAAATTCCGGTGGCCGAGTTCGGGCATGAAATATCGGCAAAAGCTCTTTACGGCCCAGGGCCTGTCTTACCCGGTAATCAATCAGGGTGCCGTTTTCAGCGTGCACCATTGTCAGAATCCCTAACTCCCTTGCTTTTTCCACCGTTTTATAAAAAAGTTCTTCATCGATTTGCAGCTTATCCTTGTAGGCAAGAAAACATTTTATACTGCTTACTCCCTTTTCGATAAGCCCGGAGAGTTCTTTTAAATGGTTTGCTTCCCGAATAACCATGTGGAAGCCATAGTCGATCAAGGCCCCTGGAAGGACTTTATTTTTCCAGTAAGCTAAGCTCTCCATCAAGCTTTGACCGGGGGCGGGAAAGCAGAAGTTAAGGTGGGAGGTTGTTCCTCCGGCAATGGCTCCGAGCTGCCCGCTAGTAAAATCGTCAGCCGTGTGCATCTCTCCAAAAGAAGTGTCAAGATGGGTATGGACATCGATTCCTCCAGGCATAAGGTATTTGCCTTGAGCATCGATTATTTTTTGGCCCGCAAGATTTTTCCCTAGAGCTGCGATTTTGCCGTTTTCAATTCCCAGATCCATTCCTTCGAAAATCCCTTCCCCGGTAACGATTGAGCCGTTTTTGAAAACAACATCCATAACCGTTTATCTCCTCCCCTCTTTTCCCATTCCTAACCCTTCTCCGGCCAATTCTTCTTTTGTAGGGATTTTTTCCCCGGCGGGCCTGTTTTCTTCGGCTTGAGCTGGGATCATTTCTATGCAGGAATCGACCGGGCAAAGATGACGGCAAAGAGAGCAGCCCACGCAGTCAGCTTCCCTCACATGAGGATAATTTACAGGGTTAGAAAAGAGATCCAACTTATTATCCACCTCAATGCATTGGTAGGCGCTATCTCGGCAGCCGACATAACAGAGAAGGCAGCGGATACACTTTTGGGGGTTGATCTTGGCGACTTCTTTAAAAAGAGGATCAAGCTTTGAAAAGGGGACTAGGTGCGAGAGAGATTTGCCTCTAAATTCCGCAATGGATCTGAAGCCTTTCGATCTCATCCAGTTTTTGAGCCCCGAAAGCAAATCTTCGGCAATCCTGAATCCCTTGAGCATGACCGACGTGCAGAGTTGTAGGGAAGTGGCCCCAAGGAGCAAGAATTCCACTCCATCTCTCCAGCTCGATATTCCTCCCATCGCGGAAATAGCCAACCCTTTTTTTTGCACCTCTTCCATTGAAGCGACTTTTGCGGTCAAATTAAGGGCGATAGGCTTGATCGCTTCTCCTGAATAACCGCTGTGGCTGCTTTTGCCCGCTATACTGGGGAGGACTTCGAAGGTATCAATATCCACTCCGAGGATGGATTCTAGGGTGTTGATCAAGCTTAGAGCCGATGCCCCGCCTGCAATGGCGGCCCTTGCTATGCAGCTAATATCGGTGACGTTGGGGGTCAGTTTAACGATAAGGGGCAAAGAGGTGACCCTTCTTACCCAGGAAGTGACTTCGGCACAACGGGCAGGATCCTGGCCGATTTTGCTTCCCGTTCCCCTTTCGGGCATCCCGTGGGGACATCCAAAGTTCAGTTCGATGCCGTCGGCCCCGCTGCCTTCAATTTTTTGGGCCAATTCTTCCCATTTCTTGCGGTCATATTCTTCCATCATGGACACGATGAGGGCGCGGTTGGGCCACAGCCTTTTGACTTCTTGGATTTCCTTGAGATTGACCGATAGGGGACGATCGGAAATCAGTTCCAGATTGTTCATGCCCAAGATCCTGTCCCCTTTTTTATAGACCGCATACCGGTTCGATACATTGAGCACTTTTGCCCCGATCGTTTTCCATACAGCCCCCCCAAAGCCCGCTTCAAAAGCTTCGTTGATTTGCCTTGCACTGTTAGTCGGGGGCCCCGAAGCCAACCAGAAAGGATTAGGGCTATGGATTCCTGCAAATTCAATGGAAAGATCAATCATAGTTCCTCAAAACCCTTTTTTGGAGTAGAAATCGGGCGATAAAAAAGGCTGCCCTCTTGCCGTCTTCCACGGCATGCACGGTGGAAAACATTCCGTTTTTGCGGATACAGTCTCCACCGGCAAATACTCCTGGAAGTGAAGTTTCGTACTTGTCGTCGACCTTGATGAATCCTTTTTCATCCAGCCGGATATTCAGTTTCTTTAACCAGAGCGGCTTTTGCTGGCCGGTGGCGCGAACGACCAGATCGGCGGGTAGGAAAAAGGGCTCCTTTTTGTCCTGCTCTCTCCCTAGTCCTTCCCGTTCCCCGGCTGTGGGCAGGGGTCGGCAGTGAAGGCCGATCAGCCGGTTTGCTTCGACAACCGCCGCATCAACAACCGTTTGGGTTTGGATAGAGATCTTTTCTTTGATTAACTTTTCTTTTTCCTTGGGATAAGCGGGCGACTCTTCAAGCCTTTTTCTATAAATGAGGCAAACTTCGGCGTTGACTATTTTTTTGGCTACAAGGGCACAGTCTATAGCGGTGTTTCCCAGTCCGATAACCGCGATATTCTTGAAAGGGGAAATAGAAGAAGGCTTGAGCTTGGCGAGGGAGAGAAACTCTAGGGCATCTAAAAAATATTCTTCATTCTCAACCCCCAGCCGTGGACTACCGCTTAACCCTAGGGCAAGAAATACGGCCCCGAACTCCTTCCTCAAGTCTTCCAGGAAAATATCTTTGCCCAGTTCCTGTTTTGTGTGAACGACAACGCCTAGATTCTTTATTTCTTCTACCTCCCGCAAGGCTACTTCAAGGGGTTCGCGAAAGGAGGGGATGCAGTAAGTAGAGAGACCTCCGGGGAGTTCTTTTTTTTCATAAACGATTGTTTCAAATCCTTTCTGGGCTAAGGTAGCTGCACAGCTGAGGCCCGCTGGTCCTGAGCCGATAACGGCAACCCTTTGCTTGGGAGAAGGGGGGCCTTTTGGCTTAAGATGATGATGGATCCATACTTGATCGACGGCGAAGCGTTGCAGTTTGCCGATCGAAACGGGGCTTTTCCCTAAGCCGTGGAGAACACAGCTTCCCTCGCAAAGTTCTTCTACCGGGCAAACCCTTCCGCAAGTTCCCCCCAGGATGTTTGCTTTCAATATCACTTCGGCTGCCCCCCTGATATCTTCGGTTTCAATCCGCTTGATAAACTTGGGGATATCGATACCCGTCGGGCAACTTGAAACGCAGGGAGGATTCCAGCAATAAAGACAACGGCTGGCTTCTGATACTGCTTCAGCAAGGCAAAGGGGAGAAACCGTTTCTTTTATGTTTTCCATTTCCGCACTAGAAGTTAATAAAGCCGGCTGCATAAGTCATGCCCTTTTCATGCCCAAAACGGGGGCTATTCATTTTTGTGGACTTTGAGATTGTAACGTTTCGATAAAATAGCGATAAAACCGAGCCGAATCGATCTTTTTTACGATTGCCGCTCTTTTTGCCGCTCCTGTAGGTTCAAATCCCGGCTGCCAGCTTAACGTGTTTCCGTAGCTTGCTCCATGCGCTATGTCCACGTCGATGAAAAGATCGGTTCTTTTAACGATTAAAGAGGGGTTTGCCCAGCAGGCCACGGCGATTTCATCCCACAGGGGTTGATTTTTCCAGGCGTATTTTACTAGGTATTGGCTGATGGCATCTTTTCCTTTTTCGAAGGCCTTGATAAGCTCATCGTTCATCACGGTGTCCAGCCCGGCATCGGTGGGATAGCCTTCGAGGTCATTCCAGGGACTTGTCAAGACAATGTGGGCTGCTTCGGGATCCCAGAAAAAGTTAAATTCAAACCGGGGATTCCCCGCCCATTCGGGATCGTTGGTCGCAGGGTTCAAGCTCCCGCCCATAAAGACAAGTTTTTTAATAAGCTTGGGGAACTCCGGGTGAAGCTTGCAAGCCAAGGCTATATCGGTCATCGGGCCTAGGCTAATAAGGGTGATTTCATGGGGATGGTTCCTTGCTGCGTCGATAAGAAAATCCACGGCGGCTGCTTCCGTTTTTTGTACTGAAGGCATTCCTTCAATGGGAACGGGGGGATGAAAAGGATCTTCGTAGTAAAAGAGGGGGGGATGGCTATACCGCCCGTTGTATTGGGCGTTCCAAGCTCCCTTGTAGAAGAGTTTGCCAAAGAGTTTTTCCCTTATTTCCGTTTCCCTGCGTGAGTTGACAAGGGGATAAACCGATCCGGGTATGACCGGGACGGCCGGTTTTTCGGCAATCTCCAGGAGCCTTAGGGCATGTAAAATTCCTTCATCTCGCCAACAATCCCCACTTGTAATAATGATGCCCATAATGTCGATATGGGGTAATTTGAGGGCCAACAGCAAAGATTGCATATCGGTGCCGCCGGGACCGGCTCCATCTTGATCGATGATCACAAGCTCCTTGCCTTTCAATCCACCTAGAAAAAAAATCATTATCCACAAGGCAAAAAGGAAAGTCTTTGATCTTTTTTGGGCAAGCGGGCATAAAATCAAGTTGCCGGGCATAGCGTTATAGGAAAGCATTGAGCAAAAATTTGTTTATTATTGGTAAAATGATAATCAAAACGATCGGTCATGGAACAAAAACCATTGAGGAATTTGTCGGGGAATTAAAAGCGGCCGGGGTGGATTTCTTGTTTGACGTGAGGTCCGTTCCCCGGAGTCGGCATAACCCGCAGTTCAACAAGGAAAACCTGAAAGCGGCCCTTGAAAAAGAATCCCTCTGTTATAGGCATTTAGCCGAGGCGGGAGGGTTTAGACATCCTCGGAAAGATTCATTGAATTGGGGGTGGGAGAATGAAAGTTTTAGGGGATTTGCCGATTACATGGCAACCGAAAAGTTTTCCGGAGCCTTGAATCAGATCGTTGAAACGGCAAGAAATAAAAACGTAGCCCTTATGTGTGCTGAAACCCTGCCCTGGCGCTGCCACCGTTTTCTCATAGCCGATGCCCTGGTACTCCAAGGTATTGAAGTCGTCCACCTCTTTCCCAAGGGAAAAGAAAAAAAACATGAACGGACTCCCTGGTCGAAGCTTTATAATGGAATGCTTATCTATCCCAGGCAAGAAAAGAATTAAAGCTTGGGATAGCCGTTTAATTTGCAGTTCTTACTCAATTGGGGGGGAATGAGAGCCGTAGCGAGCTTTTGCTCGATTTTCGTAAAAAAGTATGTATTTTACTTGCAATGCACTTTAAGCCAATACTTGGGGTGGTTTGCCTCCTGTTTTTCTTGTTCCCTGGGCTTTCGTTTTCAACCCTGGTTAAAACCCCGAAAGGATATCGGCTGACGATACTCCCGGTCCAGGGTGGACAGGAACTGATCGAAAAACAATATGTCCCTCAAGGCAAGGTGACTGTAGGGGAATTAAAAGAAGTGGTCTATGGACCGGCTAAAAAAAGAAAAAAATCCCTGAAATCAAAAACGCTTTCCCCAAAATCCCATTCCCCGGCATCAAAAAGGTAATCTTTTATTCCCCAGGGTGGTTCAGCTTTTCTTTTGGGAAGGTGGCCCTCAAGCGTAAGCGTTTTGCGATTATTTCTTGAATTTTGCCTTCGGCTTCGGTTTTTTTCTCGAGGTTATGCAGGAGTCCATAAAGCCTGGATAAATTATACCAGGCTTCGAGGTAATCGGCCTTGATTTTGGTCGCCCTTTGTAGAGAATCTATAGCCTTTTTGTATTCTTTTATTTCCCCGTAGGCGCTACCCAGGTTGCACCATGCTTCCGGTAGATCAGGCCTCAGGCTGATGGCTTTTTCCAGGGCATTGATAGCCGATCTATAGTCTCCGAGTTCAATATAACAGCCGCCCAAGTTTGACCATGCCCTGGCAAAAGAAGGATATTCTTCTATAGCTCTTTTGAAAGCCTCGATAGCTTTTGAATAGCGCTTGAGATAAACATAACAGCTGCCCAGGTTACACCAAGCCTTGGGGAAATCTTCTTTGAGCCTTAAGGCTTTCTTGTATTCCCCGGTGGCTTTGCGATAACGGCCAAGGCTTTCGTAAGCCAAGCCAAGGAAAAAATGGGGAGCCGCTTCTTGGGGAAATTCCCGGCTCCAATTTTTTGAAAGCCCGATCAGCCCTTTCCAATCCTTATTCTTTTCCAGGCGTAGGGCTTGATCAAAAAAACTTCTTTCTTGTTCTTCGATTGGAGCGGCGATTAAAGACAGCTCAGATTTTCTCAGCGGGCTTGGGCTTACCGAGGCAGGCAAGGATAACCTTTCTTTTTCGGTGGTTTTGAAAGGCAGCTTTCCCTGGCTCCCATTTTGGCTGGCGGCTTTTATGAATCCGTTGGGAAGGATGAAAAATAAAATCAACTTTACAATAATAGCAAGCGCAGAAGCTGATCTTTTCACGACTTCCCGTTATTCTTCTGTAATGCCCGGAAAGGTAAAGAAAAAAAAACTTTAGTCGGTCTCCGTTGTTTCCTTGTAGGTTGAGGGGATGCGTGCGGCGATTTCTCGACAAACTTCGTCTTCCGCCCTTCTAAAGGTGACATCCCGGATCAAAAGGGCGGTTGTAACAGAGGAAACGGCTATATCCAAGGGATCAAATGCGGGGGCAAAGGAGGACTCGGTCCGACTTCCGGAAATTTCTACGAGGTTCTTTGAGGATTTTGTCGAAACAAGCTTTACGGAAATACCGACCCTGCAAGCGGAATACATCAAGGCGTAGATCGACATAAGCGATGAAACCCTCCCGTAGACGACGCAATCGACCCCAAGCCAATCCCCCAGGGTGGCCGGATCGGTTTTCTGTATATCCGACGCTTTCTTCCATCCATGGGCTTTTAAAATGTTATCCGTGATATCTAGACTTTGAATGTCCCAATCTCTTTGAGCAAGGTAACAGGCTATGCCCCGGCGTAATCGATTGGCTATAGTCCACCGGAGTTGGGCTCTTCTTTCTTTCGATCTCAAGGAGAGGGGAACGCCGTTAATAACGAAATGGCCTTGGGTTGCGTCATCAACGAAGGGGAGGATGGCGAATTTCTTGGGCCGTTCGATCGCAAGGAAAGCCGAAGTGGTGCACTTGAAATGCGAGGGATCCATGTCCAGGATGTAATCGAGCGTCTTTTTCTTGCCATGGGCAACGAAAGGTTTTTCGGGTAGAAAAAATCTCTGGGGTTCGGGTTTTTTTTCCTTTGCCGGCCAAGCCCTTGGAGGGGAGGTGAAATCATTTTCAGGGGGGAAGTCTTCAAGGCGATCGTCCCCGGTATCGGCCGCAGGGTTTGCTAGCAAGGGTAAAGCCTTGGGGGAAATCTCTTCTTTGTCAGACTGGACCGGGTAAGCTTTCCTGGGTGAGAGGGGAATCCTTAGAGCGAGTTCCCGGCAGGCTTCATCTTCAGCCCTTCTCAAGTTGATGTCCCTTAAGGTCGAGAGGGTAAGCACCGAAGAGATGGCGATGTCGACAGGATCAAACCTGGGATTGACATCCATGTAGTTTCGGTTGACAGTTCCAGTGAACAGCACTTTGCCGGTCTTCGAGGAGAGGATTTTGACCGAAAGGTTGACTCGAATACCACTGCCCATAACAAGGTAAAACCTCTGGTAGGGATAGACTTCCCCATAGACTAGGCCGTCGGCTCCAAGCCATTTTCCAAGGATTTCAGGCTTCAGGGCCTTTAGAGAAGATTCAGTCCCGATGTTTTTTTCTAAAAGAATGCGGTCTATCGTGGACAGGGCAACGGTTTCGAATTCTCTTGCGGATAGAAAACCATGGAAGACCCTCCTAGCCCTTTGGGCAAGGGTCCATCTCCAACTCTCGAGATCGTCTTTGCCCGGGCTTTCTACCTTGAGTCCATTGATCGAGAATTGAGAGTTTCCCTTGACTGTAAAGGGTAAGACCGCGATCTTTTGGGGAACATTTTGTTCGTAATCCTCGGCAATTTTGACTTTGCACGAACCCGGATCGGCCTCGATCAGGTAGTCGTACCAATGTTTTTTCCCATGCGTAGAAGACCCAATTTCCTCTAGAAAAAGAGGCTGGTCGTCTTCGCCAGTCGGCTTGGAAGCAACATTCTGAATCGTAGCGGAACTCCCAGATTGAGAGAAAGGAAGGCTACCTGCTTTAAGGGGGAGCAGAGAGATATTTAAAGAGAAGAACAATAAAAAGCGGGGAAGCGGTGGCTTAAAAGCAAACCTTAAAGAGGACATTGTTTATTATTATGCTTTTTTGTACAAAAAAAAGAACAACAAAAGCCCGGGGGAAGCTTTATCTTCTAGAGCAGGACTAAAGTGTTGCCCCCTCTTTTAGAGCCTTTCCTTGGGGACTTGCCTGCCCATCCTTGAGTGCTGTAATCCATTTTCGGGACAGAAAAAGGCAAGTAAAGAAAAATTTTTTCTTTCCTTATGAATATGGAGATCTTTGCGATTATCTTTTCTCATGTTTCCTTCCTTTTTACTTTTGTTTTTTTCTCTTGGTCTTATCGGGCTTTCAGCTCTTCCCTTGGAAGATTTGAAAAAGGATGTTTTTACCGAGGATCGCAGGGCTATCCTTTCCATGGTAGGAAACTGGAAAGTGAGTTACCGTTTTAACGAGATTTTTTCTTTACACCCTTCCTACATCCTGCATCCTTCTTACCGGATTAAAGGATACGAAAAAGTCCTTCTCCTCGAAGACAAAGACCGACACATCAGCCTGCAGCACTTGCTGGTTGATCCCAACGGAACGGTGATCAAGCATTGGAGAGAGGATTGGGATTATGAAAAATTGAATTCTTGGAGTTACGAGGGAAACAACCGCTGGGAATCGGTTGTTTTGGATCCCGCTTTGGTGAAGGGTTGTTGGGTCCAGATGGTTTGGAACGTGGATGATGCGCCTCGTTATGCAGGCTATGGACGGTGGATACACCTAAAGGATTATTCAGAATGGACATCGAGTAGGCTGGGAAGACCTCTTCCCCGCAGGGAACAGTCTAGACGTTCAGATTATAATCTCATGGAATCGATCATGCACCAACTGGTTTGGCAGCAAGGATGGATTATCCAGGAGGAAAACGATAAATGGGTTTACAACCCTTCAGAGCGATTTGCCTTGGCCAGAGAGATAGGAGTCATTATCTATGAGAAAGAACAGAAACTGGATTTTACTCCCGCCGACCGGTACATGCAAAAAACGGCCGACTTTTGGCAGGCCGTGCGTTCGGTATGGAAAAGCATCTTTGACGAATACCGGCAAGTCCAATATAAAGGGAAGGAATCGGGAAGAAAACTGGCTGAAAAATTGACCGGGGAGGCCCAAAGATACGATTCTAAAGCCGTATCCGGGGAAAATCTCCAGGCTTTAATCTTCTCCTGGATTAAAGAACACTACCTTTTAATTCCCGGAAAGGCCAAAAGTGAGCCTTCTCTGTAGTCCTCCATCTCTTGCCGCGGCCATGGGCCCTTGGAAAAGAGGGATGGGGATGAACTTAAGCTCAAGCCCGGAAATCCAATAACAAGGAGCTAAACTCTAGTATTGCAAATAGTGCGTAATGGTATATTATGTAGGGCATGGAAAGCACTATGAGCACGGGCCGGGTGGCCAAGCTGCTGGGGGTCTTGGTCAAGACCATGCAGCGATGGGAGCGTGAAGGCCGACTAATTCCTGCGGCGCGGACCGACAGCAACCGAAGGCTTTACACCGAATCACAGCTTCGTGATTTTCTCGGCCTGCGCCATGCGGTGTCCGAGCCGACGCGGCTCATCATCGCCGATCGCTGGTATCCGAGCAGTCGCCTGTGTTTGGTTTGCGGGTGGAAGAACGAGGCGCTGACGCTCAAGGATCGGAGCTGGACGTGTCCCGAGTGCGGCACGCACCACGACCGCGACTTCAACGCGGCGCTCAACCTCAAACGGCTGGCAACCGCAACTGCCCTACCCGTGGCGAGTCCGTCTGGTAACAGCGGCACTGCGGCAGAGATGGTCTCTGCCGTAGTCGGGAAAGTTACGCCTGTCAGAGACGATTCCGTTGAGGAATCGGGGCAGGAAGAGAACAGTGCGCACCTTTGCGCACGTTTTTGATAGCAGCCAAAATGAACCGTCATTTCATTAAAGAAAAGATAGAGAATGCAAAGGAAAAGAAAAAGCTTTCATGGGAAGAAATTGCCCGTCTGACGGGTATTTCTCCCGTCTTTTTAATTGCCGTCTGCCAGGGAAAGGCAACGGCGGACAAAAATCAAGCCGAGCGGTTGTGTGCCCTTCTTGAACTGGGACCGGAGATCGCCGATCAATTGCAAAAATGCGTGGATAGGAGTTGGGATAAACAAGTGCCAACCGATCCCGTTCTTTACAGGTTTTACGAGGCCTTTGGAGTTTACGGCGAGGCCCTTCGAGAACTCATCTGGGAGAAGTTTGGGGACGGAATTATGAGTGCCGTGGATATGGCTATATCTCTTGAAAGGGTAGATACGGCCATGGGACCAAGGGTAAAAATCACCTTGGATGGAAAGTTTCTTCCTTACAGGAAGGGATAAGGGGTTAATTTTTTTACTGGCCCCGGGTGCTTTTTTACCCTTTAGCGGTTATTGTTTAAAATACTCTTTTTTCAATAATCAGGCCGAAATCTAGGCAACAGGAGGCCACTTGTCTTTCCAAGGAGAAACAAGTTCAAAAGCATAAGAGGCTCTAAGGGTCGTCAAGTCGTCCAAGTGCCTGCCCACGATTTGAAGACCCACCGGCAGGTTCGTCGATGTCCATCCTGCGGGGACGGCCGCTGCGGGTTGGCCCGTCATGTTCATGATATAGGTAAAGGGGATCCAGGAAATGTGAGGGTTGGCCGGCTTTCCTTCGATGCAATCCGGTCCCTGGAAAAAGAGAGAGAAAGGAGGAACGGCGGTAACGGGGCTTAGAAAAAGCTCATAGTTTTCCATGAGCTTGCTCATCTTGTAAACGAGCTCTCTCCTCAGTTTTAAAGCTTGGGAAAAATCTTCGGGAGTAAAATTTCTTTTGAGAAAATCGACGATATGGTGGCTGATTTTTTTTCGGTTTTCCTCGGCAGCCTTGCGAAGGGCAACGAGATCCGATCCAAAATAAACCAAGGTCAAATAAGCTTCGGAGGGATCGGGCCAGCCCGGATCGATTTCTTCAATTGTACAGCCGAGGTCTGTTTCGAAGAGTTCTACGGCTTTGGAAACGATTTGCTTGAGCTCGGAATCTACCCGGGCATAGCCGAGATCCAGACTGAAGGCGATTTTTAGTCCTTTTATATCCGCTTTCAAGCAATCTTCCCATGCGAATTCCGGCGGGGGAAGAGAATAGGGATCCGAAGAATCCGGGCCAGACAAGACCGATAACAACAAAACCGCATCTTCCACGGTTCGACAAAGGGGACCGGCATGAGCAAAAAGTTCCCAGCTTTCAAAATCTCTTCCTCTCCCGATAGGCCAGGGGATCCTTCCCCGGGAAGGCTTGTATCCAAAAACTCCACAAAAAGAGGCCGGGATTCGAATCGAGCCTCCTCCATCGCTCCCCAGGGATAAAGGGCAAAGGCCGGCGGCAACCGCTGCAGCCGAACCTGAGCTTGAGCCGCCAGCCGTTAAATCCAACTTCCAAGGATTTCTTGTCGCCGGGAAAATGGGGTTGTGGCTGACCGCACTAAAGCCGAACTCGGGCATGTTAGTTTTACCGAGGATGATGGCCTTGGCTTCTTTGAGCCTTTTGACAAGAAGATGGTCTTCCTTGGCAACGTAATCCTTGAAGAGTAGAGAGCCACAAGTTGAAGGAAGAGAAACGATATCGAAATGGTCTTTAACGGTGATGGGAATGCCACATAAAGGAGAAAGGATGTTTCCGGAGACAATCTCTTTTTCCAGCGCTTTAGCCTTTTCTTTTGCCGATTCAAGAGAAAGAACGGTAAAGGCATGGATAAGAGGGTCGATCTTTTCTATTCTTGTGGCGTATAGATCGACCAACTCGACCGGGGAAATCTCTTTTTTCTTAATGAGCTGACCCAGCTCGGAAGCGGTTTTTCTCCAAAGTTCTTTCAAGGGTTTTTAAGGACAATTTATCGCGGAAGCTAAAAAGAGTAAATACCGGTTATTGACTTCCATGGGCAAATTATAGGCAAAGTGAGGATCTACCGGCCTCGGCAGGAGCTTCCCGCCCTGCAGAAGCTCAACCCGACGGATCACCTGCCAGGGTTTTCCGCGGTGTAGCTATCTCCATCCAAGGAACCGCTACGGGAACCGCTTGGCATGCCTGCACCGCGGCCGCGGCGGCCATGCCGACCGGGTTGGCCCATGCAACCACAAGGTAAGGACCTGGGATTCGCAGGGACCCCCGTAAACACCGCGGAGCCGGCTGCCTGCGGTCCTTCTTGAGAGGTTTTCCTGTGGGAGCGGGAAGTCGGCCGATTGGAATTGATCTGGTGATGGGAGACGGCCGGCGACGCAGGGGAGCTGTTCGGGGAGGGGAGGCTCAAGGCAAGGGTCTTCTTCGGCGGCTGTCCGCCCAGCCGGAACGGCAAGCTACGTGTTCAATCGTGAGCGTCGGCCTGTAAATCCGATGTCGGCGTTTCAAAACCGACCGGTCAACCGGCAAGCCAGTCAGCCATGGCGATCCCGGTTAATCCGTTCAAAAAGCTTGAGCAGAAAGGAGGGACCCACTCAGCCGTAGGCAAGGTTGAGCACATTTTTAGCAACCGAGAGCTTCCATGAAGCTTGCCGGTCATAAAAGGGTGACTACAGCAGAAATTAAAAAGCAGAGGGCCGCTACCAGCCTTTTAAAAAAAACGGCCGTTTGGCGAGAACCCTCTTCGGTTTTGATAAGAAAACCTAAAGCCCAAACGATAAATACCGACCATATTCCCCTCAGGTTGTAAAGGATGTTGGTTTGAGTGGCATTCGCGCTGAAAAGGATGCCCAAGGCTACGCCAAGACCCTGGAGTCCCTGTATGAAGCTTCCAGAAAAAAGAGAAAAGGAGAAAAAAGGAGATTCTTTCCCCAGGAGGGGGACGAAGGTTAAAAAAGGCAGGGAAACGATGCCGCAAAAAAGATACATGGCTAAGAGGAAAGTCGAAAGCGGTTCGTGGGAGGCTTGTTGAATGACCAGGTCGGAGCCGGCGAAAAGCAAAGAACAACCTACGGCAAAAACCAGCTCTTTACTCTTTTTGGACGACTTTACAACCGCTTCTTTCGGGGAAGGTTTGACCAAAAGGAAGAAACCGAGCAAAGAGAAAAGTATCGCCACGGCCAGCTTAGGTTCAAACTGATGACCTAGGAAAATCCAATCCATGAGAGCGATGAATAGGACTTTGCTCCCCATGATGGGGGTTATGACCGACACTTCGCAGTTGATAACCGACAGGAAAAGAAGAACCTGTCCTAGGGCGCTCAGAACGGCCGCAACCAAGGGAAGGCCCCAATTGGACTTTGGGGTAAAAAAAAGGAAAGGCAAGGACAATAAAGCGAAAAAGATATTGGTGATCAAGGCGGCTTGAAAAGCTTCCAAGGGTTTGTTGGTTCCTTTTTTTATAAGGAGGAAACCCACGGGTTGGATCATGCTTGCAAGAAGAGGAAGAAGTATGGCGGCCATGGGTAGTGAACTCTCGCTAAACAATTAATCTTTATTAAAAGCGAGGAAAAAAAGGCTTTTTCAGCAGCTTGAAGCTTTAGGCTTGCTGCACGGGGAGCCCATCGGGTTCATTTCAAGGAGTTTTTAAAATATAAGAGAAGATCAACCCCAGTTTTCAAGCTTATTTTTAAGAGCTTGGTTCATCAGTTCAAATCCCTCCTGAACCCTTGGCTTTATTGCCATCCAAAGGAAGGAGGGGAGAATCCCCTCGAACCGTTCCGTATGAAAAAAGCGGGTGGAAGTGGGAGTAGCTTCTAAAAGTTCAAGCTTGTGCATTCCCCTCAGCAGGAAGGGATGGATAAGATCACATTGCCAAAGGATCAGAGAGAGTGGATCTATCCGGAGCATCTTTCCTCTCATTAACACTGGAAATGAAGAGGGAGCATGGACTAAAAGCCAAAAGGGTTCACCGGGGAGAAGGTTTTTTATCCAAATTTTTCTTAAGAAAGGGTTCCACGCGGGAAAGGATTTAAAATCGGTGAGAGATTCCCAGATCTCTTCTTTTTTGGCTTTGATTTCGATCGAGGTGGATATTTCGTAGATCATGACTGGGAATGGGACTCAATAATTTCTCAAGATGACCTTTTTGATCTGGAGGAGCGCATAATTTTTCCACCTTTGCGCTTCTTCCAACTCCAAAGGATGTTTCCTTTGATATGAAGAATCAACGAGGGGACCCAAGGGGAGAAATTTTTGCAAGACATACTTTTGAGCCCCGCCGATCTGCGCAACCATGACTTTAAACTCATCGAAGCTCAGATCTTCTTTTACTACCGTCGTTCGAAATTCATACTCGATTTTTCCCTGGAGGAGCAAGTCCAGGCTTTGGGCGATAGCTGAAGGATCGATTGAAGAGCTCGTTGCTTGTGGATACTTTTCCAGGGGAGCTTTAAAATCCATGGCTACGAAGTCGATCAATCGCTTTTGGATTAACCTTTCGAGGATTTCAGGGTGGCTTCCATTCGTATCGAGCTTAACCAAAAATCCCCTCTTTTTAACGAGGATAATGAAATCCTGGAGATCTTCCTGCAGGGTTGGCTCTCCACCCGTTATAACCACTCCCTCTATCTTTTCTTTACGGGAATCCAAAAATTCCAGGACCCCGGCTAGGGGCAATAATGGACCATAATTTTCGGGAACTACCAGTTGCGGCACATAACAATAGGGGCAACGAAAGTTACATCCCTGGGTAAAAATAACGGCGGCTGTTTTTTCAGGGAAATCGATCAAACTGAAAGGTTCAATGCCCCCTATTTTCATTGAATTGAAAGGTCTTTCTCAGCTTAAATTCCTCCTGTTTTCCCGGGTTCCATTGATCCAGGGGCCGTAAGTAGCCGACAACCCGGGAGTATACTTCGCAAGGTTTTCCGCACCGTGGACAGCGGCTCTGTTCTCCGGAAAGATAACCATGTTCTGGACAGATCGAAAAGGTAGGGGTCAAAGTAAAATAGGGAATTTTGTATTTGGAACAGACAGCTTGGACAAAAGGAGGGATCGATTGGGGTTCATCGATTTTTTGTCCGAGAAAAAAGTGGAGGACCGTCCCTCCTGTATAACGAGATTGAAGTTCTTCTTGATGTTCCAAGGCTACAAAGGGATCTGTCGTAAAATGAACGGGTAGTTGGGTTGAATTCGTATAGAAAGGCGCTGCTCCTTTTTTTACAGCTTCTTCGTTGGCTACACGGATAGCGGGAAACATCGCCTTGTCGATTCGTGCAAGCCGGTAGCTTGTGGCTTCGGCGGGAGTAGCTTCAAGATTATAATTATTTTGTGTTTCTTTTTGAAATGCGAGCAGAGTCCCTCTCAAGGTATCGAGCACCTTGATGGCGAAGGCCTTCCCTTCGGGATCGGCTATGCTTTTGCCCATGAAATTTAAACAGGCCTCGTTCATACCTATGATTCCAATCGTTGAGAAGTGGTTTGCCCAGTAGGCCCCAAATCTCTGGTAGACGCCCTTGAGATAAAACTTGCTGTAAGGATAGAGGCCTTTTGCAATCCACCCTTCCAGGGCTTTTCTTTTCGCTTCGAGCGCTTTTTTAGCCAGCTCCATCAGCTCTTGAAGCCTCTCAAGAAATTCAGCTTCGCTCTTGGACAGAAAGCCTATTCGGGGCAGGTTGATCGTGACTACACCGATTGAACCGGTCAAGGGGTTTGAGCCGAAAAGCCCCCCTCCTCTGCGTAATAGTTGTGTCAAATCGAGCCTGAGCCGACAACACATGCTGCGGACATCGTCGACTTTCAAGTCTGAATTGATGAAGTTGGCAAAATAAGGGATCCCGTACTTTGCAGTCATTTTCCAGAGGGCATCGGCAGCGGGTCCTTTCCAGGGAAACTGGGAGGTAATGTTGTAGGTGGGAATAGGAAAAGTAAAAACCCTGCCCCGAGCGTCGCCTTCCAAAAAAACCTCGCAAAATAGCCGGTTTAAAATATCTATTTCTGGTTGAAACTCTCCATAAGTTTCTTTCTTAATTTTACCCCCGATCAAGACAGCTTCGTTTTGTAAAAAATGGGGAGGGTTCAAGTCTAGGGTCAGGTTGGTGAACGGAGCTTGAAATCCCACCCGTGTGGGAACGTTTAAATTAAACAAAAATTGTTGGAGCAGTTGGCGGATCTCTTTTTCCTTTAGGTTGTCATAACGGATGAAAGGAGCCAGCAAAGTATCAAAATTGGAAAAAGCTTGGGCGCCCGCTGCCTCTCCCTGGAGCGTGTAAAAAAAGTTGACTACTTGGTTGAGAGCGGTGCTGAAATGCAAGGGAGGACCGCTTTCCATCCTCCCTTCCACGCCCATGAATCCCTTTGCAAGGAAATCGGCTAGGTCCCATCCCATACAATAGACTCCCAATACCTGGAGATTATGGATATGGAAATCTCCTCTTTCGAAAGCTTCCTTGACTTCTGGAGGATAGATTTTCTGTAGCCAGTAACTTTTTGAAATTTTCGAGGAAAGGTAGAAATTCAGTCCCTGCAGGGAATAGGACATGTTGCTGTTTTCTTTGATTTCCCAGCAAGACCGGGAAAGATAGTCATCTACAAGCTTTGATGGTTCAAGGCTTTCATCCAATGGGGAATCTTGCATAAAAGGATAAACTCCTTAAACCGATTTTTGCATGATCTCCTTGAGGATGTTTTCCACCTCTTCAGCGACTTTATGGAGTCCCGGGGCCTTGAATAACTCGATCGTTTTTCGTGGAGAGAGGGTTGCGACTATCCTATGGGACTTGTATTCGTAGAGAGCAATTCGGCAAGGAAGAGCGGTTGAAACTTCAGGATTCTGCTCAAGGACCTGTTGGGCAAACCTTGGAGAACAAATTTCGAGGATCAGGCAAGGGTAATGGAGGGCAAAGCCTTTATTTTCCAAAGTCTTGGAAATGTCGTGGACCGCCATTACTCCGAAGTTTTTCTCTATCGCGTTGGCTTCCAAGGCTTTTCTTAATTCTTCGATACTTTTTTTGCTTTCGTAAGCGATGAGCATGATCGACTCCTTTTTTTCTTTAATTATAATCCAACAGCATCGCTTTTTCCAGTCAGGAAAGGGAAAGAAGGATATTGCCAAAAGGCCGAAATCCGCCTTTGCAAGGGACAAATAGGATTGCAAAAATTTTTATAAATTTATAAAAAACTTTTTTTCATCTCATTAAAAGCGATAAATTTAATTGCAAGTTGTTGGGCTTTTTGAGCTAATAGCTCGTGGCTAATCAGCAGAGATAGAAAGGAGTCTTTTCTTTGAGAATAGCTCAGGTGGCTTCTCTTTACGAACCGGTTCCTCCTCCCCGTTACGGAGGGACAGAACGGATTATTTCTTACTTGACAGAAGAGCTTGTAAGAGCGGGACACCAAGTCTCCCTCTTTGCCAGCGGCGATTCCATCACCACCTCTAGGCTCCATCCCATTATACCGAGAGCCCTTTGGGAGGATTCCCAACCCTGCGCCAACCCGTTGGTTTACCATATTCTTTTGCTGGAGGAAGTGCTTAAACACAAGGATCAATTTGATATCATTCATTTTCATACCGATTTTTTCCATTTTCCCATTCTCCGGAGGCTGGATGTCCCTCACTTGACAACTCCCCATGGGCGCATGGATTTTCCCGAATACATTCCTTTTTTCAGGGAGTTTCGGGATATTCCCCTTTCATCCATATCCTATGCACAAAAACAGGGATTAGCCCTGGGTCATTGGGTAGGGACGGTTCACCATGGACTTCCCTTGTCTCTTTACCAACTGAATGAAAATCCTTCGGATTATGTCGTTTTCTTGGGTAGAATTTCTCCTGAAAAAGGGGTGGATGACGCCTTGGCGATCGCCAGAATGGCGGGTTTAAAGCTCAAGATCGCCGCCCGCGTTGGGCTCGGAGACGATGCGTATTTTGAAAAGCTTTTGCCTGAATTTAAAAAGAAAAACATCGAGTACTTGGGAGAAGTCACCGACAGGGAAAAAAACGAGCTTTTGGGAGGGGCGTTGGCTTTAGTATTCCCGGTCTGCTGGCCTGAGCCCTTTGGGCTTTCCATGATTGAAGCCATGGCTTGTGGGACTCCCGTAATCGCTTACCCCCATGGATCAATCCCTGAGGTCGTTGATCACGGGATTACCGGCTTTATCGTTAAAGGCGTAGAAGAAGCCGTTTATGTTTTAAGCCAGATCCATACTTTTGATAGGAAACGATGCCGTCAACGATTTGAACAAAGATTTTCGGCACAAAAAATGGCGGAAGCTTACATCTCCCTGTATCAAAAGGTGATCGCGCAGAAAAGAAAGTAATCTTTATCCCGCCCGTATTCTTGGATCTTCCAAAAGGGATTTCTTCAGGGATTCAACTGGGAGATGTTGGATTTCTTTTTTATGAGTTCGGCTTCTATTAACGTTACAAATTCCTGGAAATTGGAGGGATTGGTTATTTTTTCTCCGTTTATAAAAAAGCAGGGATTTCCATCTACACCCACCCTAATGGCCGAAAGACAATCGGCAAGGATTCTCTTCCTCAAGGGTATTCCTTCCACGCCCTGGAGATCCTTTTTGAATTGCTCTTCGTTTAATCCTAACTTTTGAGCATAGTGAATAAACCATTCCGAGCAGGTCGGTCTAAAAGACCATTCTTTTTGGTTAGTTAAAAGCAACCCGACCATCTCCCAGAATTTTCCTTGTCGGCCGGCAGCTTCTGCAGCCATGGAAGCGGGGAAGGCTTCAGGATGAGTCATGGAGGGATTGTGACGAATGATCCAGGCTATTTTATCCCCATATTTTTTTTTCAGTTCTTGAAGCAGGGGGTAATAGGCGGCACAGACTGGACATTCCAAGTCAAGATATTCGATGATGATCACGGGGGCGCTGGGTTCTCCTTGTATCCAGTCAATAGATAAGGGTTTCAAGATTTTTGCCCGGGCCTCGGCGGATAGCGGAGGGAGGGGAGAAGGAGGGATAGGTTCGGCATTTTGCCTGGCTTTCGCAGCAAAGGGGCTAAAAAAGAAGCTTGCAAGAAGGAGGAGCAGAACAACAGGACTAGTAGCGAGTTTTGTCATAGATTCAACAGAAAAGAATAGTCAAAAGCTCTATTTTCGTATTAAAAAGGAAATACAAACTTCTAGAAACTCATTGGGGTTTACTTTTTCTATGACCTTGAATGAATTTATGGATATCATAGAAAAAAACGACAGTCCACCAGAATTTCTTTCCCCTCCTCTTCAAGCCTTGTTTTTTGAAAAAAAAGGCAATTGGGAGCGTGCTCATCGCATCGTTCAGCGTTACGAGGACAAGGATTGCTGTTGGGTCCATGCTTTTCTGCATCGTAAGGAAGGGGATATTTCCAACAGCCGATATTGGTATGCAAGGGCGGGAAAAGAAGCCGGGGAAGATTTCGAGGCCGAGTGGCGGAGTATTGCTTTGTCCCTGCTCGGCCGGTGAAGAAGAACAGCCGAAGCAAAAAGAAAGCCTTATAAAACGATTTGCAAGGAAGGCTTCAGCGGATCTATTGCCTGGACATGGGGAAGGGGAAGGGAAGAGGAAAGGATCCTGTTTTTTACGGTCGTTTCGGCCAGCTCCACGCGGTTGCAGTCCTCGCTCAAGTGAGCCAGGAACAGTTTTTTTAAGCCTTTTTTAGCCAGATCGCAGGCAATTGAAGCGGTGGCTTCGTTGGAAAGGTGTCCATGCCGGGATAAAATTCTTTGTTTTACCGACCAGGGTCTTTTTCTGTCCGCTTGGAGCAAGTCCATATCGTAATTGGATTCTAAAAGGAGGGTATGGCAGGGGGTGATCTTCTCTTTCACTAGCTTTGTTACGTATCCTAAATCGGTAAGAAGACCGATAGTGCCGCGGTGGTGATGGAAAAGAAACCCCACGGGGTCCGCTGCATCATGGGGGATGGGAAAACTTTCGATTTCTATCTCGTCTAGAAGATAACGGCTGCCGGATTCAAAGGGCCTCCAATCCACGGCTTTATCTTCTAAGCCCATGGATTTTTTCAAGGCTTTCCAGGTCAGCGTGTTACAGTACAAGGGAAAAGGCATCTTTTTTAACAGGATGGGCAGCCCGGCCACATGATCGGTATGCTCATGGGTGATGAAAACGGCTTTTATCGATTCAACAGGGACGTTCATTGCGGAAAGATGACGGATAATCTTTTTGTAGCGGATACCCGGATCTATGAGGATGCGAGAGTTTGGAGTTTCCAACAAATAACCGTTGCCTTTGCTGCTGCTTGCTAGGATGCTCAGGCTAACCATTTTTTTGACTATTTCATTTCAAAATTTTTTTTGCGAGAAAAAAAGAAAAAAATAAATTGGCCTAGAAATTGCTTCATATTGAAATAGAGTAAGCTGTGTCAACATCGTTAGGTCTTTATCAATCGATTAAGTTGCATCAGGCATTGTCGCCCCAAATGCAACATTCTTTAGCTATTTTGCAAGCTCCTGCCGTAGAGCTTTCTACAATCATCCAGCAGGAGTTGCTTTCCAATCCCCTGCTGGAAATTTCTGAAGACAAACCCTTGGAAGGCCAATCCCTAGAAGGGCTGTTTCATGAAAAAGAAAAATGGTACGACTACTTGGGACCCAATTTCGAGGGGGCTCAAAGATCGATCGAGGATGAAAGAAAACGGCAGTTCTTTTTCGATTCCCAGGTCGTTCCTCCATCCATGGCTTCGGAGCTTTCGAGGCAACTTTCCTTGGTTTGCAGTGATAACACTCTTTTGCAGGCGGCCCAATACATCATTGGTAACTTGGATGAAAGGGGATACTTAAACACGGAATTGGAAAACATCGCCCATGAACTGGGTTTAGCTTACGATTTGGTGGAGAAAGCCCTGGAACTTGTCCAGTCCCTTGATCCGCCGGGTATAGCCGCAAGAAATCTTTCCGAGTGCCTGTTGTTGCAACTCAAAGCGTTGGGAAAAGAAAACTCTTTGGAGTTCAGGATTATTAGCGAGTATTTGACCCTGCTCGAAAGGAAGAAATTGACTGAAATAGCAAAACAGTTGAAAGTGAGCCTCAAGCAAGTTCAAGAAGCGGTTGAATCCATTCGCTCCCTTAATCCTTTTCCCGGTTCGAAGTATCGCAGTGAAGAAAAGGAGAAGATTATCCAGGTTGATCTCATGGTCGTTAAAGAAGCGCAAGACTGGAAAGTTTACTTCAATGATGAGTTTATGCCCCGGTTACGCATTAATCATCATTATGAAAGCCTGCTGAGTAAAAACGACAAGGATCCGAGCTTGAAGAATTATTTGAAGGAGAAGAAACGTTCGGGACTCTTCTTGATTAAGTGCTTAAGGATGAGGGAAAACACCCTTTTGAAGGTTGCCGAAGCCATTGTCCATTGCCAGAAGGATTTTTTTGATTCTGGTCCCCATGCTTTAAAACCCTTGACCATGAGCGAAATAGCTCAAAAAATTGATGTCCATGAAACGACGGTGAGTCGGGCCATCGCCAATAAGTATGTAAAAACCCCTCACGGTATCTTTGAACTTAAATATTTTTTTAATTCGGGTTTTCAAAAGCAAACCGGAGAGTTTGTCGCCAATCAGACCATTAAAGAAGCCATAGAGAGGCTGATCCGTAACGAGGATCCCAGGTCTCCCTTATCGGATCAACAAATCGTTGAACTTCTGGCCAAAGAAGGGATAAAAATGGCCCGAAGAACCGTCGCCAAGTATAGGGCTCACTTGAAGATCTTGCCGAGCCATTTACGCCGGATAAGCTAACGGCAAAAATCACTTTCGGATTAACCAGAAAACAAGACTTAAGACGATGCTGATCAAAATGGATGTCGTAAGGGGAAAATAAAAGGTGAAATTGCCTTTTTCAATTTTGATATCACCCGGTAGCTTCCCCAGCCAGCCTTTCCCAAATCCAAACCCGATAAGCAACCCGGCAATGACAAGAAAAACTCCTAAAAAGACTAAAATTTTCCCTAGTTCCTGCATAGCTATCAAAAAATAGAATAAGCCCCTCATGGAATCAACATTTCATCAAAGCTTTCTCATCCCGTTGCCTTCGGTTCAGTTTGTCCTTTTTGTCCACCGTATTGCTCGAGGATCCCGCGGCCTTTTTCAAAAAGGGAGCTTATCTCAATGCTGTCTTTGAGCCCTCCCTGGGCGATGGTTTTGGATCCTCCTCCTTTCCCTTCAAAGGAGGCGACCAGTTGGGATAGAAGGTTCCTGGCTTCAATCTTTGTTGTCAAGGATGGCCCAACCCCTATGAAAAGGTTGATTTTCCCTTCCGACCGGCTAGCCAGAATCGCTACAGAGTCGATTCTTTTGGATATCTCGTTCCATAACAGGGGAAGATAGGATTGCGGTTTAGCGTCACAATCCAAGAATAGAACGGGGATAGCGCCTATTTTCTCAACCTGGGCAATAGCGGCCATGGCCTGTTGGCTGGCTTCCCTGCGAAAATTTTCTTCCTGTTTTTTGGCCCTTAATTTTTCCCTTTCTTTGATCTCTTTTTCAAAAGAGCTCAATTCTTCATTTCTCCTTTGGAAAATCTCGATTAGAGAATCAAGATCCAAAGTGTCTACCCACTTTGAGAGTCTAGGCAGGGATGGATCTTTGCTGTGCAGGATTTGCCACTTTTTATCCTGTTCAGCAGCTTGGGCATGAAGGAATTGCTCTAATGCCTTGCCACAGGCTGCCTCAATTCTTCTGATTCCGGCTGAAACCCCGTATTCGCCCAGGATCTTAAAATAGCCTATTTCTCCTGTGGATCTCACGTGTGTTCCTCCACACAACTCTTTGGAATAACGACCCACCGAGACGATCCTTACTCTCTGCCCGTATTTTTCTCCGAAGAGTTGGAGGATATCGGGGTTGTTTTTTACTTTCTCGTAGCTTTCTTCTTCGGCTGTAACCGGGTCGTTAAGCTCGATTTTTTCATTGACCAGCCGTTCAATTTCTGCGAGTTCTTCGGCCGAGAGAGGGCCGGTGTGAGAAAAATCAAATCTTAACCTGTCCGGCCCTACGTAGCTTCCTCTTTGCAGGGTTTCTGGTCCTAAAACCTTGCGCAATGCCCAATGGAGAAGATGGGTGGCCGTATGATGAGCAGCAATACATCGCCTTCTTTTTTCGTCTACTTGGAGATAGACCCGGCTTCCCGGTTTGAGATCATCGGTAAAAGCAAGCCTGTGAACATGAGCGCCGCTTGCCGATTTCATCGTGTCGAGGACTTCTATCTTTTTCTGATCGAAAACAACATAGCCCTTGTCTCCCACCTGGCCTCCCATTTCGGCATAAAAAGGGGTGCGATCGAATATTGCCCGGTTAGCGGACAGTAAAACAACCACTTCGGCTTCCGCTTCAAGCTCTTCGTATCCCACGAACTGCGAGGTTTTCGTCAAGCTCACGATATCTTCTTCATGGGAGAGGAGAGATCTTCTCCTTTGTTCTGCCATGAGCCTTTCAAAACCTTGGGTATCGACGCTAAAGCCCTGCTCTTTAGCAAGGAGTTGGGTCAGATCGAGGGGGAATCCATAGGTGTCGTACAGGACGAAAGCTTCTTTGCCCGAAATTTCTTTTCTTTTTTCGGCGATCATCTTCTGTTTTATCTCTTCAAAAAGGGCCAAGCCATGAGAGAGGGTCCTTGCGAAAAGCTCCTCTTCGGAACTGATCACTTCTTCAATGTGCCCTTGCTTATCGATCAATTCGGGATAGTGAGAACCCATGATCTTGACCAGGGGGTCAACCATTTCAAAAAGAAAGGGAGGATTGACCCCCAGGATTTGACCGAAACGGATCGCTCTTCTTAGAAGCCTTCGTAAGACATGTCCTCTCCCCAGGTTGCTTGGCAGGATACCGTCGGCAATGGCAAAAGCAAGGGCTCGGACATGATCGACGATGACCCTAAAGGCGATATCCTTTTTAAGCTGGGGATCAAGGGCAAAATCAGGGGTGGGGGGAATGGAACCGGTGTAAGAGACTTTGGATATATCTTGGAGTTTTTCAATGAGAGGAATGAAAAGGTCGGTATCGTAATCGGAAATGGTCCTGTTAAATTGCCGAAAAGAGGACGTCCCCTGGATAATGGCACATACTCTTTCAAGTCCCATGCCCGTGTCGACATGTCTTGAAGGCAACAAAGAAAAGGAACCGTCTTCATTGGCATTTAACTGGATAAAGACCAGGTTCCAAATCTCGATGCAGAGCGGGCTGTTTTTGTTGATCAATTTTCCTTCGGATTGGCCATCAGGGGTAAGGTCGATATGGATTTCTGAACAGGGACCGCAAGGTCCCGTTTCCCCCATCATCCAAAAATTATCTTTTTTCGTTCCGAAATGGATGTGGAGAAGGGGATTTAACTTGGCCTTTTGAAAAAGTTTAAACCAGATTCTAAAAGCTTCTTCGTCAAATTCCCCGGGCTCATCTGGAGCCGGCTTGTAAACCGTGGCGTAGATCCTTTCTTTGGGGAACCCCCACTTCTGGGTCAAAAGTTCCCACGCCCAGTGGATCGCTTCTTCTTTGAAATAATCATTAAAAGACCAGTTCCCCAGCATTTCGAAAAAGGTGTGGTGGTAGGTATCATAGCCGACTTCTTCCAGATCATTATGTTTGCCTCCCGCCCTGAGGCATTTCTGGCTATCGGCTATGCGCGGAGGAACATAAGGACATTTTTGTTTGCCCAAAAAAAAGGGGACAAAGGGATTCATCCCCGCATTGGTAAAAAGCAGGTTAGGAGATTCGGGAACGAGACTGGCCGAAGGGAGGATCGTATGTCCTCTCTCTTTGAAAAAATCAAGGAAGCTTTGTCGAATTTCATTCGAATTCATCAAATTTCTTAAAAAAAAAGGTTACTCACACTGTTCTAAAAGTTCTTGGGGAGCATCGAAATTGGCATACACGTTTTGAACGTCGTCATGGTCCTCAAGAATATCAAGAAGGCGATAAAGGGACTTAAAGGTTTCTTTGTCTGTAACGGAGATCGAATTTTTGGGAAGGTAGGTAATTTGACTGGATTTGATCGTCAATCCAGCCGTATCGAGATGTTTTTGGAGTTCATCGAGTTTTTCAGGCAAGCAAATGACTTCTATTTCTGAACCCTTTTGCTCGACATCTTCAGCCCCCGCTTCCAGGGCTACTTCAAAAACCCTGTCAAAATCGTTTTGATCCCCGTCCAGGACAATCCTGCCCTTTTTTTGAAATATCCAACTGACGCTGCCCGCAGCTCCAAGGTTACCGCCGTATTTCGAAAAAAGATTGCGGATCTCTGCTGTCGTCCTATTTCTATTGTCAGTGGCTGCTTCGATAAGGACGGCTACTCCACCCGGTCCATAGCCTTCGTAGAGTACATCTTCATAATGGCTACCCGCGATTTCACCCGTTCCTTTTTGAATGGCCCGGGTGATATTTTCCAGGGGCACCCCTTCGTCTTTGGCATTGGCAATGGCCCTCCTGAGCCTTGAATTGAAAGTCGGATCCCCTCCTCCAAGTCGAGCAGCAATGGAAATTTCCCTTGAAAGCTTGCTAAAAAGTTTTCCTTTTCGGATATCGGTCAATCCCTTCTGGTGTTTGACCTTTGCCCAGTGACTATGTCCAGCCATAATTCTGATTTGTAATGCTATAAAACCATTTTAAAAGTATTTATTCTCCATTTATTCCGCAAAAAAAAAACATACTACCATAATATCCCGCTATTAAAAATGAAATCTTGTTAAAAGTTCTCTTTCCGTTTATTTATTTCATCTCCATTACTCACTGGAGACTCCAACCTTCAGGCGGGAGAGGAAAGGGAGTCCTCGTTTGGTTACGTCTCCCCCGGTTGCCCGGAGGAGCCGTTTTTTTGCCCTTACGGGTCAATTGCGGCGCTCCTTTCGGGGCCTCTCCCCTCGGGAATGTTGCATGTCGGCCTTCTGCCGGAGCCCACCAGCACTCTTGCCCTCGGGGTTGTCTGCAACCCTGGGCATCGAGAGGCCGGGACTAAAGAAGCATCCCGATGTCGGTCTTTTGCTCTCCATGCAACGTAGCGGGTTGGTTAGCGCTTTCCCTGGTCAACCTGGGCTGGACTTGCGGCAAGCCTCCGACTTCAGTCGGGGGTGGTGGACAATCCCAGTAATTGCGCTTGCCAGGGGCAAATCTTATCCTCATCGATCAGCTTTTGGCAACCCGACCCGGGGTGGAGCGCCATTTCTGACAAAAGGTTTCTCGAGGCGATCAAGGCAGGATCTATACCGAGAAAAGAAGCGATTTTGTCTCGTTTATTTTTTAGTACTTCAAATCTTTTGGCCGCTTCTTTATCAAAAAGAAATAATTTTTTGGGTCCGGGCGATTCTTTCCAAGATCCATTTTGTTTTCCCTTTTCTATAGCTTTGAGCAAATCCCCAACGACTTCTCTTTCCAATCTTTGAACAGCGGGAATCGCTGCAATCGATCCACCGTGAGCAGAAATAAAACTGATTTGAACGAGATCTTCGCTCTTGATGATTTTGAATGGAGGGGTGTCTCTTAAAAGGGCAAGTTCTTTGCGCCACTTTTGCAGTTCGAACAAGATGGACTGGCCCAAGAAATCGAGTTTATGAACTCCTTCAATCCTTTCCCATTCTTTCGGAGAACCAAGAAAAGAATTTTCGATTTTTCTCTGGATCCTTTTACAGCTTTGTTCCATCCACTCCCATCTCCCTAGGCTCTTGAGGAGCCTCGTTAAAATTTCTTTGAGTTTTTCAAGATAAAGCACATCCTTGGCCGTATAATTGATGAGAGAGGGAGGAAGGGGCCTACGGGACCAATCGGCTTTTTGATGTTCTTTGGTCAGCTTGACCTGGAAAAATAAGGAAACAAGCCGAGCATACCCGACAGCTTCAAAACCACAAAGTTTAGCAGCGATGTGGGTATCAAAGATAGTTCGGGGTTGAGGGCACCCGGCCTTTCTGAGCATTTTCAAATCGTAATCCATTCCATGGCAGATCCATTCGGATCTGGAAAGAATGTCCCAGAGGGCGGATAGGTCATCTTTAAGGCAGTCAACAACGGCCAAATGTTGTCCTTGGCATAGGGAGACCACGCAGAGCTTTTCAGGATAATGATGAAGACTGTCTCCTTCAATGTCGATGGCAATGGGCTTGAATGGATCGATCAACAACAGGAAATCTTGAAGGGCATTTTTGTTGTCGATCCACTTGATCGGTCGGTCTGTTGAAAAAATCGAGGCTCGTTGAATTTCTTTTTTTTGTTCCATTGTCGGCGACCCATTTCCCTATCCTATCTTGGGGGATAGGATTCAGTATAAAAGAAATTTCTTTTCTTTGCGAAAAAAAACTGTAAGATACATTCACCGGTCATGGCAAAGGTGGCTGTGGTATCGAGGTAAAAATCACAAAAATTTCATTCTGGGACATGTAACCAAGAAAAAATGAAAAGTTTTCTACCAAGGATAGAAAGAACATTTTCAGAAGCGGAACTCTCTCTTGAAGAAATCAAGCGTTATGGTCGTCATCTCATAATGCCCGAAGTGACTCTAGAAGGGCAAAAAAAGTTGAAAGCGGCCAAGGTATTGGCTGTTGGGACGGGAGGTTTAGGCTCTCCCCTCCTTCTTTATCTCGCTGCCGCGGGTATTGGAACGATAGGCATAGTCGATTTTGACGTGGTGGATCATTCCAACCTTCATAGGCAGATTGTCCACAAGACCAAGAACGTGGGAAAGCCCAAAATTGAATCGGCTATCGAAACGATTGCAGAAATCAATCCTAATGTCCAAGTCATCCCTTATGAGATGGCGTTGAGGTCTGAAAATGCCCTTGAAATTATAAAGGATTATGACTGCGTTGTCGATGGTACGGATAATTTCCCTACTCGATACCTGGTCAATGATGCTTGTGTCCTGTTGGGCAAACCTAATGTCTATGGGTCTATTTTCCGGTTTGAAGGGCAGTCGACGGTATTTTGGGCTGAAAAAGGTCCCTGTTACCGTTGTCTCTATCCTGAGCCTCCCGAGCCGGGAATGGTTCCCAGTTGTGCCGAGGGAGGGGTGTTGGGGGTTCTCCCCGGGGTTATAGGCGTTTTGCAAGCCATTGAAACGGTCAAGTTAATTTTGGGTATTGGCAAGCCTTTGATTGGCCGATTACTCCACTTTGATGCCTTGGCGATGCGTTTCAGGGAATATGTGCTGAGAAAGGACCCTGATTGTCCTTTGTGTGGAGAAAACCCGACTATCAACAAGCTGATCGATTATGAAGCCTTTTGCGGATTGCATCGGCAGCAACCCGTCGATTTTACCAACGGCATTCCTTCTATCACGGTGGAAGAGCTTAAAAGGGCTCTAGACGGGGAGGAGAATTTTCTCCTCATCGACGTTCGAGAGGAACATGAATATCAAATCGCCAGGATTCCTCAATCGAAGCTCATTCCATTGGGGCAATTACATGCCAAGCTCCATGAATTGGATAGTTCTAAAAAGATCGTTGTGTATTGCAAGATGGGGGGAAGAAGCTTGAAAGCCTGTCGACTGTTGTATAATGCTGGATTTAAAAATATTTGGAATGTCCAGGGGGGCATCGATGCTTGGAGCCAGCTCATCGATCCGACCGTCCCTCGATATTGAAAGAAGACTTTAAAACTCCCATTTCTTGGTTTTTAGCCTGTTCTCATTCTCTTGGTCGTTGAGAGGAGAGCTCTTGATTGTTCTTAACAAGGGCAATAACCCTTTTGCATTTTGTTTGCAGAGGTTATTGATCGATTTTTTTCACCTGGATATAATGGAAAAGGAATATTTCTTTAAGAAAAATGGGAGCTCTCAAGTATAATAATTTTTAGATAATGGGTTTTGATTTGTTTTTCAAAAATATTATTTTTTTTATGACCAATCCGATCGATGACTGAAGGGAGGTGGTTGATGGCGGTAGCACAGCTGACAAGTCCAGAAGTGGTAAAAGAAGAGTCGGTCGAAGATAAGGTTAAAGAAGCTTTCGATCAACTCTGGGGGGTAATTGTCTGGAATGACCCGATCAATTTAATGAGTTACGTGGTGTATGTTTTCCAGAGGGTCTTAAAAATGAGCAAGCAGGATGCCACCCGTCATATGTTGGAGGTGCATAACAAGGGAAAGAGCATGGTGGCAAAGGAAACAAAAGAAAAAGCGGAGCTTCTCGTACACCAGCTTCAAGGTTTTGGTTTGCAAGCGACAATGGAGAAAACGTGAAAATTCGGGAGGATAAGGATGAATTGATCATTCAGTTTGAACCGACCGAAAGAGAATTGCTTCTGACTTCTCTTTTTGAGCTTAAAAAACATTACCAGCAAGAGATTTCAGAATTTCCCGATCCATTGAGAAAATTTTGGACGGGAGAATTAAGCCGGCAGACCAGTCCTGCTGAGGTGGAAGAGCTTATCGAGGATTTAACCGCAGAAAGACTCGAGCTGCGTTCAGAAAGACTCAAGTTGCTTGAAGATTGGCTTTCCAAGGAAAACTCTTTACGCAATCCAAGCAAGGGATACTTGCGGATAGCCAAAAAAGATATCGATCAGTTCTTATGCTTGTTGAATGACCGCCGCATTACCCTTGCCCTTATGCATGGCATTACCGAAGAACAAATGGAGTGGGATCCCTTTCTCATTAAATCTAAAGCCCTCCAGCAGGCAATTTGGGAAATCCATTTTTTGGCCTATCTCCAGGAAAATTGCATTTCCTATCTCATGGACTAAACAAGCGGCGATGCCTGGACTGTTTTCCCTTTTTTTTACTTGGGCAAACAAGGGGCAAGGTGCCAAATCATGGAAGCGTACTGCTGGATGGACCGATCGCTTGAAAACCATCCGAGGGAGGCGGTGTTGAGGATGGCCTTTGAGATCCACATTTTTCGGTCTTTGTATTGTTGATCGACTTTTGACTGGATTTCCTTGTAAGCGTGGAAGTCAGCTAATACAAAAAAGGGATCTCCTCCGCCGATGAGGCTGTGGACTAAAGGTTGGAGTACGGCGGGAGATTCTCCCGGGGTAAATTCACCACTCCCCAACCAATCTAAAAGGTATTTGATTTCGGGATCGGTTTCGTAAATTTTTCTTGAGGAATAGCCTGATACGGACAATTGCCTAATTTCTTCGGCTTTGAGACCGAAAATAAAAATGTTTTGTTCCCCTACGGCCTCCAAAATTTCTATGTTGGCTCCATCCATTGTCCCTACCGTCAGGGCTCCGTTTAGGGCCAGTTTCATGTTCCCCGTGCCGGACGCTTCTTTGCCCGCCGTCGATATCTGCTCTGAAACGTCGGCCGCGGGAATAATTTTGCTTGCCAACCAGATGCCGTAGTTAGGGACAAAATAAAGCCTGATTTTCTTGTTGACCCGAGGATCATTATTGATCTTGTTACCAACCGCATTGATAGCTTTTATGATGCATTTGGCAAGATCGTAACCGGGAGCGGCTTTCCCTGCGACGAGAAAGACCCGGGGATGGATGTCGAGATTGGGATTATCCAGTAGCCTTCGGTAAAGGGAAAGGATATGCAAGAGATTGAGATGTTGCCTTTTGTACTCGTGAATTCTTTTAATCTGGACATCGAAAAGGGCATCGGGATCTATGACAAAGTTATACCGTTGCTTGAGTAAGCTCGACAGTTCGGCCTTGTTGGATTGTTTGACCAGTTCATACTTTTCTTGAAAGGCGGGATCGGCCATGAAACTCTTTAAGCCTTCCAGTTTTTCAAGGTCAGATGGCCAATCTTCTCCTATAGCTTCCGTAATGAGGTTGGATAACCTAGGATTGGAAGCCAAGAGCCACAGTCGGGGGGTAATGCCGTTGGTTACGTTGTGGAATTTTTTAGGATGCAAGGTGTAAAAAGGATGGAAAAGTTCTTTTTTGAGCAGTTCGCTATGAAGGGCCGAAACCCCGTTTATGGAATAACTGCCGCAAATGGCTAGGTTGGCCATCCGCACGAGTTTGGGTTGGGTTTCTTCGATAAGAGATATCTGCCTGATGAGCTTGTCTCTTTCAGGGATCGTTGTGGGAACACTGTCTAGGAGCTGCTTGTTGATTTCATAAATGATCTGGAGATGCCTGGGTAAAACTCTTTCGAACAGGGGAACCGACCATTTTTCCAAGGCTTCGGGCATCAGGGTATGGTTGGTATAAGCAAAACATTGAGAAACCAGTTCCCACGATTTTGACCAGGGAAGATTGTGTTCGTCGAGGAAAATACGCATGAGCTCGGCAATGGCAATTGCCGGATGGGTGTCATTGAGATGAATAACCACCTTGGAGGGAAAATCGTCAAAATGGGAATGTTCCTTGAGGAACCTGCGGACGATGTCATGGAGGGAGCAGGAGACAAAGAAGTATTGTTGAATGAGGCGCAGCTCCCTGCCTATTTCTGTTTTATCGTTGGGATACAGGACCTTGGAGATCGATTCACAAAAGCTTTTTTCGGCTACCGCTTCAAAATAGCCCCCCCGATTGAAGGCTTCAAGATCAAACTCCACGGTGGACTTGGATCTCCATAACCGGAGTACGTTAACGACAGGACTACGATAACCTGGAATTAAGTAATCGTAGGGAACCCCGAGAATTTCTTTGCCTCCCACCCAAACCGGCTTCTGTTTATTCCAATCGATGCTGCCATAGAGCCTGATGACTTGGGAGAAGCGAGGGCGGATAATTTCCCAGGGGACACCAAACCTGGTCCAATCATCGGGTCTTTCTACCTGGTAGCCGTTAATAATATCCTGGTGAAACAGACCGAATTCATAGTGAAGTCCATAACCAAAGGCGGGATACCGCAGCGTGGATAGGCTATCGAGGAAACAGGCGGCCAACCTTCCCAACCCTCCATTGCCGAGGCCTATTTGTGGCTCTTCTTCAAAAATTTGGTCTATATCCAGGCCAAGTCCCGTTAAAGCCTTTTTTGTTTGTTCGAGAATGCCTAAGTTGATCAGGTTTTGGTGTAATAGCCTACCCAGAAAATATTCTAACGAGAAAAAGTAGAGTCTTTTAACCTTATCCGCTTTTTGGGCTCTGTAGGTGGCCAGGAACTGGTCGACTATGTGATCTTGACACATCATTGCGGTGGACACCCACCAATCGAAAGGAGTGGCCGTGTCGGGAGAACGGGCTAAACTCAACCTTAGGTGAGTGAGTATGGCTTCTCGAATACCTTCAGGTGTCGTATCTGTTGTAAAGCGCCAATATCCGGAACGAGACGTCATATATTACCGCTAAAGCAGTTGCTATTCCGATCACTTATTACTAAATAATAAAATTAATTAATGAAGTTGAAAAGTTTTTTCTCGATCATTCTCCATTACACCTTGTCTTCCAGGTTTTAAAAAACCTTGTCCATGGAGTCAAATCCCTTTCATCCCTATATTTGGTAATGAAGAAGAGCCAAGAAGGATAGAATAAAATTTAATTAATAAAAATAATGGTATGTTTTTTTCTTTATTTTTTTATTTTGTTCTTTCCCTATACATTATTTTAGCCAAAAATGACGAACTTATAAAATAACGGTATGGGAAAAATAAACCAACTTTTTTTTGGAAGGAGATCTGAACCTCCTCCTATCCCTTTAGGGGAAAAAAACGGGAATGGTCGAGGACCTTCCCTGTTTGATACCGAAAAGCCTGCGGCGAGAATTCCTATTAGCAAAAGGCCCAAGAGGCAAACCCTTTTATTTGCCATTGGCATTTTTCTTGTGGTCGCCACCTTTTCTTTTTTGATTTATTTTTTGACCAAGCCTTATCCGGGTTCCACGGCCAACGATGAAATCCATTCTTCAGAGATTACTTATTCAAAGTACCTGTTTTGGAACGAACAAATAAGTCGCTACATGCAAAGTGGCGTCGTTCCTTTTCAAGCTGAAGGGGAAGGCAACCGTCCGAATTTCTGGCAGCTTTACCACGACCTGCCCAACATGAAAGCTGTCCGGGCAGCCTTGTTAAGACATCTTCCCCAAGGTTTTACTCTACTTAAAATTGAACCTGTCCGATTTGAAAAAACGAAGGATTTTATCCAGGTCACTTATAATGTAAAAGTCCTCCCTTCCTATACGGAATGGGTTGTGCCGAGGGGCAAAGCCCTGTTGCCGGCCTCAAATGAAGATAAGATTCAAAGGAAGCTTGTCCAGCTCGTTCTTTTTACGCGGGATTTGCCGCCGGGGTTCATTTACTTCTTTGGAGAAAAGAAAATCCTCTGTAAAGCTCAAGAAGCCTTCGATTTTTCCTGGACGGTAAAAAAAGCGGTTGTTCAAGGAGGTTTCTGGAGAATATTGGAAGTTGGTCCTACGCCTTTTGAAGACGCCGAGAGCTTTGCTAGGGAAGGACTGGTTTTGCCTGCAAGCGAGGAAGTCTATACGGTGAAATCCGACCCGGTTCTCAACGAGCTTATGCGTGAGCAGGACCAGAGCTGGCAGAATTTTTTTTCACGGATAAATCAGATACGCGATCAGGTTGTCGAATATCGCAATCAGCTTGTTAAAGATATACCCGGTGTTCCCAAGATGGGCAAGCCTTTTGCCTCGGGTTCTGGCACCCCGACCACGACCCTTGAAGGAGCGGGTATCGGGCTTTTGGGTGGAGCCTTGATCGGGGGACTTGCCGGAGGGGGATTGGGCGCAGGAATAGGTGCAGGGCTAGGGTTGCTGGGTGGGGGATTGGGGGGATATTTATACAGCCATGAACGAAGAAAAAGTCTATATAGAAGAAGGCTTGCCGAACGAAGAGAAAAGATCAGGGAAATTAACGAAAAGGTTGAAGCTTACAGGGACAAGTTGGTCAAGGAGTACGAAGAGGAGCTTAAAGAAAGAATTCAAGCAAGGCAGGAGCGATACCAAGGAGTGCGAGCTTCTCCTTGATTTTTGAATGATATTGGGCTTAAGGATAAATAATCGGTCTGTCCTTGGCTACAATTGTTTTTTCCCCGGTTTGGGTAGACTTATTTAAAAGCGCTCGTGGCGGAATTGGCAGACGCGCTAGATTCAGGTTCTAGTGGGGCAACCCGTGGAGGTTCAAATCCTCTCGAGCGCACCCCAAAGAAATTCCCCTCCAGCAAAACAGCCCTAAGAGGAATAGGAGTTCTAATCTTGGAGGATAGAGCCAAGCCCATAGCCGGGCTTTTTTTAACAAGAGTGTTTTGCAATGTGGTGGCCTGGGAGACCGCTTTGTAGAGTTCTTCTCGACTGTTTGGTTGCTTGTTAACCCGGTTTTCTTTTCTTGCGATGGCAACAGCATCGCTCCATTTGTTCCCGGCTGTCAGCCCAATTGAACAGTCAATAGAATCCGCTTTTAGTGGCTGCGGTTTTAGGTTTTTTTTATATTGGCCTGGGAAGAAGGGGTCCATCGTTCTCTACGGCAATTCTGTTTTTTGGGTCATGGCCCTTTTATTCTCTATGCTTTTTGACCGGGGAAGTTCTCATTCCGGTTATCGTTACAAGGAAAGCAAGCTGTAAAGTGTCTAAGGATCTCATTGCCGGAACAGTTTAAAAATATCTTTTTTTTACGATCCCTTTTACAGGGCTTAAGGATGATCAGCTCAAAACCTTTATTGTCATTGGAGATAAGGGAGAAGGGAACGCCTCAAAAAAAAAGGATAATATACGCTGAGAGTTGAATTTTTAGGTTAACGGTTCAAATTAATCCAACCGATGAAAGACCGCCTGTTGGTTAAGGATCTCGATGAGAAGGGCTTTTTTATCGCCGGGGATGGATCTCTTTTGAACGAGCTTTTTCATCCTGAAAAAGACAACCTTCCCCTTTCTTTTTCCATCGCTTATGGGACGGTTGAACCGAAAAAAGCAACCAAGCCTCATCGATTGAGCCAGCCCGAAATATACCTTTTTCTTAGCGGGGAAGGTTCCTTTAAAACGGCTTCTGGGGGCAGTTATCCCGTTAAGGCTTACAGCCTGGTCTACGTTCCTCCAGGATGTATCCAATGGGTGGAAAATGGAGCAGCAGAACCCTTGCGATTTATCTGTATAGTGAGTCCACCTTGGAAAGCGGAGTGGGAAAAGGAAGAGCATTTGTAAGCTTTTTTTAACTTGAAAAAGTAAAAGAAACAGACTATGGCTTTGCTGCCTGTTCGTCGTTTTATTGTTTTTCATTTTATTGGATTTCAGCCTGTTGCCGACTTTAAGTTTTGGGTAGTTCATGGAAAAACCAAAGGTTTATAGCCGATGATGAGAAATACAATAAAAGAAAAGAAGCCCTTTGAAGGCAAAAAATGGGGAAGTCTTTTCTTTAGCTTATTCCTTGGGAAAGTTCGACTTGGAGAAAGCAAAAAAGAAGCTTTCTTAAAAGAAAAAGAAGAAAGCATTTTTAAAAAGCTCAAGGAAGCCAGTGTCATACCCCTAGCCGATCTTTACGAGCAGTTGAAGACCCGTCCCGAGGGTTTAACGGAAGAAGAAGTCGAAGAGAGGTTGGAGAAATACGGCTATAACGAGATCAAGCAAGAAGAGGTTCCCCATTGGTTCGTCATGCTGCTTCAAAGTTATTTTAATCCTTTTGCCCTACTCTTGACCTTTCTTGCGCTGGTCGCCTGGTCGGTTGGAGAAAAAGAAAGTGTTCTCGTCATGATGATCATGGTCTTGGTCAGTGTTCTCTTACGGTTCACCCAAGAATTTCAATCGACTAAAGCTGCCGAAAGGCTCAAAGCCATGGTCCGAACAACCGCCACGGTAAAGAGAATCTGGAAGAAAAGAGAGGATGAGGTTGAACAGCCGTTTCCGACCGAAGCAAACCAGGCCAAGGAGGTGCCCATAAGCCAGATCGTCCCTGGAGATATCCTCCAACTTTCCGCAGGCGATATGATCCCTGCTGACGTCCGGTTGATTTTTACAAGAGATCTTTTCGTAAGCCAAGGCGTTCTTACGGGGGAATCCATGCCCGTAGAAAAATATGATACGGTGAATCCTTTGGTAGCTGAACAAAAAAGGACAGATCCCTTTTCCCTACCTAACATTGCCTACTTAGGGACGAATGTGATCAGTGGAACGGCCACGGCTGTTGTCCTTTCAACGGGAGAAAACACCTATTTTGGAGCGTTTTCTAAGAGTCTCAAGGGTTATAGGGCAATGACCAGCTTTGATATCGGGGTCAACCGGATCAGTTGGCTTCTGCTGCAGGTTATCGGCACAATGATTCCCGTCATTTTTCTTATAAACGGCTTTACCAAGGGAAACTGGATGGATGCTTTTCTTTTCTCCTTGGCTGTCGGTGTTGGATTGACCCCTACTATGCTTCCGGTGATTGTCAGTGGTTGCCTGGCTCGAGGAGCACTCCTGCTTTCAAAGAATAAAGTGGTGACCAAGCGTCTCAATGCTATTCAGAATATAGGAGCGATGGAGATCCTGTGTACGGATAAGACAGGTACGTTGACCCATAACAAAATTATTCTTGAAAAGTATCTTGATCCTGAAGGGGAAGAAAACGAAGAAGTTTTGAAATACGCTTACATTAATAGCTACTACCAGAGTGGGCTGCGCAATCTCTTGGATCAAGCCGTGCTCGACAAGAAAGAAGAGGCCAAGAAATTCATTTTTCATTATACCAAGGTAGATGAAATTCCTTTCGATTTTTCGAGGCGGAGAATGTCGGTTGTAGCACGAGAAATTTCTACCGGCAAAGATCTTTTGATAACAAAGGGGGCGGTGGAGGAGATGATGGCTATTTGTACGAGCCTCCTTAAGAAAGGCAAAGTGGCCGAGCTCAGCCCGGAGATGAAAAAAAAGGCTTTGGCTCTTAGGGATGATCTGAATAGCGATGGATTGCGGGTTTTGGCGGTCGCCTACAGAGAGTTGCCCCTGGATATGAACAGGCCTGTTTCGGTAAACGATGAAAAAGAAATGACTCTTTGTGGTTTTATAGCTTTTTTGGATCCCCCTAAACACGATGCCGAGGAGGCTCTCCGTGCACTGAGAAACTACGGGGTAGAAGTCAAAATTATTACCGGGGATAACGAGATCGTAACGCGCAGGATTTGTGACTGGATCGGTTTGGAAGTTAGAGGGGTAATGCGAGGTTATGAAGTAGAAAGCTTGACGGATGACGAACTCGTAACCGCTGCGGAAAAAGCCAATATTTTTGTCAAAATGTCGCCCCTTCAAAAGGCTAGGGTGATTCGCGCCTTAAGGACTGGAGGGCATATAGTCGGTTTCTTGGGGGATGGAATCAATGATGCGCAAGCTTTGAGGGAAGCGGACGTGGGCATATCGGTGGATACGGCGGTCGACATAGCCAAGGAGTCAGCCGATATCATTCTGTTGGAAAAAAGCCTCATTGTTCTTGAACAAGCGGTTATCGAAGGCCGGATCATGTTCGGCAACATGGTGAAGTATATCAAGATGGCTGTAAGTTCGAATTTCGGCAACGTGTTGAGTATCTTGGGCTCGGGGATTTTGCTCCCTTTCTTGCCTATGAGTCCCCTGCAAATACTCATCCTTAACTTGATTTATGACCTTTCGCAGACGCTCATTCCCTGGGATAGAATGGATGAAGAATTCATAGCCAAACCTAGAAAGTGGGAAGCCGAAGGGATACTGCGCTTTATGCTCATTATTGGGCCCCTGAGTTCCATTTTCGACTACGTTACCTATGGAGTCATGTGGTTTGTTTTCGGGGCTAATTCTATTGACAAACAAGCTTTGTTTCATACCGGTTGGTTTGTGGAGTCCTTGCTTTCTCAAAGCTTGATCGTTCACATGATTCGAACAAGAAAGATTCCTTTTATACAGAGCATGGCTACCAAACCCCTGGTATTGGCAACAGGTGTCGTCATTGTCATCGGCCATCTTATTTCAAAGAGTTATTTTGGAGAAGCCGCAGGGCTTGTTCCCTTGCCTATCAATTATTATTTCTGGCTGTGGGGCATCCTTCTTGCTTATTGCATCGTTGTTCAAACGGTAAAAAGTTGGTACATAAAGAAGTTCAAAGGGGAATGGCTTTGATTAGGTAACTTTGAGGGCAGGGGCGACTTTCTCGTCGAGGCGAAGCATTATTCACAAAAGATAAAAAAGTCCTCTCTTAGCCATGCAACAAGGGGGAGGGATTGTCCAGCGGTGTTTGAGCATCGGGGATTTTGTTAAAAGAACTTGAATTGCACTTCATCTCTTTGTTATGCTTGCTAGTCCTTGATATTAGTCTTAAAAAACCATGCAAGAAGATTTAGTCGGTTTAGCCAAAAGAGTGTTTGATCTGGAAATGGATGCCTTGCGCATCGTTCGGAAGCAATTAAACGCTGCCTTTGAGCAGGCAATCCTTGTTTTAGAAAAGACGATCCTGGCTAATGGGAAAATTGTGGTAACCGGAGTAGGAAAATCGGGTCATATTGGAAGAAAAATAGCGGCCACCTTAACGAGTACAGGGGCTCCTAGTGTTGTCCTTGACGCCGTCAATGCTTTCCATGGAGACCTGGGAATGGTCAATAGGGGTGATGCCGTTGTCGCCTTAAGTTATAGCGGGGAAACGGAAGAAATCCTGAGACTTGTTCCTCATTTGAAAAGGATGACAACCTCGTTGATTGCGATAACGGGCAACGAAAATTCCACCTTGGCTAAGAACTCGGATCTTGTCTTGAGTGTGCGAATAGACAGAGAAGCTTGTCCTCTGAACTTGGCCCCCACCTCGAGCACCACGGCCATGCTTGTTTTGGGGGATGCCTTGGCTATGGTGCTTTTAGAAAAAAGGGGGTTTAAAAAGGAGGATTTCGCCCGCTTTCATCCCGGGGGAACTCTTGGGCGTAATTTATTGCTGAAAGTCGGGGATATCATGCGTCCGTTGTCTCAAATAGTCATTCTTGAGGAAGAAGCAAAGGTCAAGGAAGCTTTAAGACTCTGGAATGTAAAAAGGGTGGGAGCTGTCGTGGTTGTAAATCCGGGGGGAAAGGTTATAGGAATATTTACTCATGGAGATTTCGTAAGAAATTACGAAGTCAATCACCGGATAGGGGAAGAACCCCTAGGGAAAGTGATGACGAAAAACCCTGTTACGGTGAGGGTTGATAAACTTGCAGTTGAAGTTCTCAATGTTTTTGAACACAATAAAATAGAAGACCTGATTGTCGTGGATGAGCAATACAGGGTAGTGGGATTGATTGATTCACAAGATTTAGCCATTCATAGATTGTTATAAGGGAGAGAGTTATGTTCGTGAACGCCAGTGATGTCGGAAAAGGTCAAGCCATAAGGCATAACGGAGCCATTTGTCTTGTTCTTGAAACAATGCATAGGACGCCTGGAAATTTAAGGGCGTTTGTCCAGATGGTCTTGAGAAACCTGAAGACGGGAAAATCCTTTGTGGAAAGATTTGGATCCCAGGACAAGGTCGAATTGCTTTCCTTGGTTCGGAAGCGGTGTGAATACAGCTACAGGGAGGGCAATAACTTTGTTTTCATGGATCCTGAAACTTATGACACTTTTTCTGTTCCGGAGGAAATGGTCGGCAAAGCCAAGGATTTTTTGAAAGAAAACCAACCCGTTGATCTTCTGTTTGCTGACGATACCCTTGCCGCCATAGAACTGCCCCAAAGCGTCATATTGAAAGTGGTGGAAGCCCCGGAAGGTGTAAAAGGGGATTCGGCGACCAATGTCATGAAACCGGCGATCCTCGAAACCGGGCTTTGTATTCAAGTTCCCCTTTTTATCAAGGAAGGGGAATTGGTCAAAGTGAGTACGACCGAAGGCAAATATTTAAGTCGGGCATAAACCGGGGAAAGTTCTCGGACAGTCTTGAATCTTGGAGAGTCGAGTGGACCCTATGGGGAAAGAGAGTACAGAGGATACGAGCGGGATGGACCGGTGGAATGAGATTTTGCTTAAGGCACAAATCGGTCAACGCCTCAGCGATGCGGAGCTTTCCCAGAGATCCGAAGTCGACGTGGGGACCCTTCTCAAACTTAAAGAAGGGATATTACATGAAAAAGCCCTAGTTGCTGTTGCTCGTGCCTTGTCTTTGAGCGGGGAAATCCTTTTATCGATGGCAAGGGGCAACTTTATTCCCCAAGCTTTTTCTTTACCCCCCTTTTTGAAACGAGTTCCTTCCCGCAGGTTTCCTGGAAAAAACAGCTATGTATTGCTCGATCAGCAAAGCCGAAAAAGCTTGCTTGTAGATCCCCTGGACATGGATCTTCTCTTGGCTTATATCCAGGACCAAGGCTATGGGGTTCAAGAAGTTTTTTTCTGTTCTCCCAAGGAGATGAAAGAAATGGCTGGGGTTTTGAGCGATTTTTCAGTCCCTTATTCCGGCCCATCCCTAAAAGAAGATCTTCCTTCTTTTTCGGAGCCAAAAGTAGAGAAAAAAGTCCTCGATAGGGGTTCTTTTAAAATTGAAGCGATCCAAGTTGAGAATCCATCGCCAAAAATCCTTTATTTTACCTGGAGCCAACAACCTCCCCCGCTTGTTTTTGTGGGGAATTTTTTTATTTCAGCTTCCATCCTTTTGGAAGAAGAGGACTATTTTCAGACGCTTGAATTGCTCCGTCGCACCGTGCTGAGTCTTCCCGAGGAAACGATAATCTGTCCTGCAAGAGGCCCGCTGACCACGGTGGGTTTTGAAAAAGGTCATAATCCCTTTTTCCCCGAATACCAAATTTTTTCATCGTTCGAATCTCTTACCGAAATGTAAAAGGCCGGCAAGCTTTCAAACCATGTTCAACCCAACAAACTAGAGATAAATCCATTTTTATTGTTATGAAAAATAAAAAGAAAATGATTAATTTTAGAGGGGGGGTTTTCCAATGAATGAGGATTATAAGCTACTCAAGATTTTTTCCGGAAGAGCCAATCCATCGTTAGCTACAAAAATTGCCCAGTACGTGGGTATCCCCCTTGGCCAAGCAACCATTTCTTCGTTTCCAGATGGAGAGACTTTTGTCAAGTTCAACGAGAACATTCGGGGAAGGGATGTTTTCATCGTTCAACCTACTTGTCCGCCTACCAATCATAACCTGATGGAACTCCTCATCATGATCGATGCGGCCAAAAGGGCAAGTGCGGCAAGGGTAACGGCCGTTATCCCCTTTTATGGTTATGCCCGGCAAGATCGTAAAGATCAACCCCGAGTCTCTATAGCGGCTAAGTTGGTTGCCAATCTGCTCGTTGCGGCTGGAGCCAATAGGGTCTTGACCATGGATCTTCATGCTCAACAGATCCAAGGTTTTTTTGATATCCCTGTGGATCATCTGACCGCCGTGCCTGTATTCTATAAGTACTTGGAAACAAATAACCTGCTTGATCTTGTGGTGGTATCTCCTGATGTGGGAGGGATCAAGATGGCCTCTACCTATTCCCAACTGCTGGGCAAGGGCCTTGCCCTGGTGGTTAAAAAAAGAATTGATGCTTACCATACCGAGGCCGATTTTGTTGTGGGCGATGTGCAAGGGAAGGATGTCTTGATTGTAGATGATTTAACCGAAACGGCGGGAACGGTTGTCTCGGCAGCCAATATTTTGAAAAAAAGGGGAGCCAGGCGCATATTTGCCGGAATTTCACATGCCGTCCTTAACCAAATAGGGATTAGTAGACTGAGAGATTCCCATCTTGAAGCATTGATTACCACCAATAGCGTTCCTGTTCCTTCGGTTGAAAGCCTACGGCTCATGGTCCTGGATGTTGCTCCACTTTTGGGAGAAGCCATTAAGAGGATCCATACGGGGATGTCGGTGACTTCTCTCTTTGAAGTTGACGGAAAGAAAATTAATCTTTAAAAAGAAACAACATTGGTTAACCCATTGAATATTAAACCACAATTACTGAATGACATCGTTAGGCTGTTGGAAAGCAATGCCCGACTTGATATTGTCGATATTGCTTCGGCTTTGGGTATTTCCGTCGATGAAGCGGCCCGGCTTTTAGCGGATCTCGAAAAGGAAAAATTCATTTTAGCTTATAAAACTATTTTTGACCCTGAAAAAATACAGAGAAAACCGGTCCGTGCAGTGATTGAAGTAAAAATTACCCCGGAAAGAGGAGGAGGCTTTGACAAGCTTTCCCGTCGGATCGCCGGTTTTGAAGAAGTCACCTCTTGCTTTTTAATGAGTGGAGCTTATGACCTTCTTGTTTTTCTTGAAGGAGAGAGTTTAAAAGAAGTGGCTCTTTTCGTATCCGAAAAATTAGCGACTTTACCGGGTGTTATTTCTACGGCTACTCATTTTATGCTGAAAACTTATAAAGAGCAGGGGATTATTTTCTCCTCCCCTACGCATTCTCGTCTTCCTATCAGCCCTTAATTTGATTTAATGAAAAAACAATCCATTGCGGATCATTCTGAAAAAATATTGCCTTTTAGCTTAAGCCCGAAAAGAGCATTGGCCAAGCATCTTTCTCTCATCGGAAAATCAGGAATACGAGATTTCTTTGAAATCGTTCAAAACCAACAAGACGTTATTTCTTTGGGTATTGGAGAACCCGATTTTGATACGCCCTGGATGATAAGAGAGGCCTCTATATTCGCCCTTGAGAAAGGGGAGACAGGCTACACCTCCAATTTAGGACTTATCGAGCTCAGGAAACTCATTTCTCAGTATGTAGCCAAGCTCATCGGTGTCGAATATGATCCCTATGAAGAGATCATAGTGACGGTGGGGGTTTCCGAAGCACTGGATTGCGCTCTTAGGGCAATTCTTGATCCCCAGGATGAAGTCATTATCCATCAACCTTCTTATGTTTCTTATGTTCCCTTGGTGATTCTTGCCCATGGCATTCCTGTCCTTGTTGAAACGCAGGAAAAGGATGGATTTAGGTTAGATCCCCTTGAACTTGAGAAAAAAATTACAAAAAGAACGAAGGCCCTGATTCTCAATTTTCCAACCAATCCTACGGGAAGCATCCAGGGCGAAAAAGAACTTGAAGCCCTTGCAGAAATAGTCAAGAAACATAACCTTTTTGTCGTTACCGATGAGATCTACGCGGAGTTGACTTACGAAGGGAAGCATCGTTCCATAGCTGCTTTCGAAGGGATGAAAGAAAGAACACTCTTTGTTCATGGGTTATCCAAGGCTTTCTCCATGACGGGATACCGTATAGGTTATGGCTGCGGGCCTAAAGAATGGATTGAAGCGATGTTAAAAATTCACCAATACTCCATTCTTTGTGCGTCCTCGGTAGCCCAATATGCAGCTATAGAAGCCTTGTCTAAAGGGAAAAAGGCCATGGAGAAGATGGTTGAGGAATACCGGCTGCGGCGCAATTTTCTTTGGAAAAATCTTTCAGCTTTGGGATTAGCCGGATGTTTTCCCCAGGGGGCATTTTACTACTTTCCTTCGATCAAGGCTTACGGACTTTCGTCTAGAGATTTTTCTTACCGACTTCTTCAAGAAGGCAAGGTGGCTATTGTTCCCGGTTCCGCTTTTGGCCAGGGAGGGGAGGGATACGTCCGGTGTAGTTTTGCCGCTCGCTTTGAAGAGCTGGAGGAGGCGGTTCGCCGCATCGAAAAGTGGTTAAAAAAAATTGAAAAAGAAGCCAAGAAATAATAGATGGAAAATATCAAAAGGATTTTATATTAGCTACGAACTTTTTAGAGGAGTATTGTGGGTATTCATACGACTCAAGACCGACATCCTGAAAAAATAAATCAATTTAGCGTATTCATGGAGAACAAGGCCGGTAGGCTTTTGGAATTGGTACGTCTCTTGGAAAGTCATGAAATCCACATTATTGGATTTACGATCCTGGATACTTCTGAAGCTTCGACGATACGGTTGGTGGTTGATGATCCGCAAAAGGCTAGAAGGATACTTTCTGAAAACGGGATTTCCTTTACGGAGTGTTCGTTGATCGCCTTGGAATTACCTCAAACGGCTGAAGATTTAAGGAAAGTGCTTACCCTCCTTCTCCAGGCCGAAATTAACATCAATTTTAGTTATCCTTTTTTAACCCGACCTTATGGGAAAGCGGTTCTAGCTTTGAGAGTTGAAGATGAAGACCTCGCTGAATCCGTGCTTTTGAGAAACAATTATCGAATCCTTTTTCAAAAAGATATCAGCAGGTAAGGGGATAAGACACACAAAAAAAGATTGTTTTTTTAAAAAAAAACCTCAATTTTGACAGTAAATTTAAACTTATGTCCAAGTCTTTTGTGTTCGCTTCTGAGTCGGTTACCGAAGGCCATCCGGACAAGGTGTGCGATACGATATCCGATGCCGTTTTAGATCATTGCCTGGAGCAGGATAAATTGAGCCGGGTTGCCTGTGAAACGCTGGTCAAAGAGAACTTGGTCGTTCTTGCCGGAGAGATTACCACGAAGGCAAAACTCGATTATACCCAGATTGTCAAGGAAACGGTTCGGCAAATAGGCTACAACGATCCAAAGTGCCTGTTTTACCCTGAAAAATTGCATATCCTCTGTGCCATTTCCAAGCAGAGCCCGGACATCGCCTTGGGTGTAGATGGAAAGAAAGGAGCCGAAGTCCAAGTCAACTATGATCAAGGGGCAGGGGATCAAGGGCTGATGTTTGGTTTTGCCTGCTCTGAAACTCCGGAACTCATGCCCGCTCCGATCAGCTTTGCTCATCGGCTGTCAAGAAGGTTGACCGAGCTGAGAAAAAAAGAAGGCTGTAGTTGGTTGCGTCCCGATGGGAAAACCCAAGTTTCTCTTTATTACGAAGACCATAGACCCCTCCGTATCGAGGCCATTGTTGTCTCCACCCAACATACCGAGGAGGTGTCAAGAAAGGAAATAGAAGAAACAATCAAAAAGGAGGTTATACAAAAAGCTATTCCCGAAGAGTTTCTTCATAAAAAAACCCTGTTCTTCATTAATCCCACGGGGAGGTTTGTTGTGGGGGGACCCGACGCGGATTCCGGGGTGACGGGAAGGAAAATTATAGTCGATACCTACGGCGGAATGGGAAGGCATGGAGGAGGGGCTTTTAGCGGGAAAGATCCTTCCAAGGTGGATAGAAGTGCAGCTTACATGGCTAGATACATAGCCAAAAATATTGTTGCAGCCAAGATTGCTACAAAAGTGGAGGTTCAAATCGCCTACGTAATCGGCAAGGCCGATCCTGTATCCGTGTCTGTGGATACCTTTGAGACCGGTCTAGTCGATGATCAAAAAATTGAAAAGGCGATCCGAGAAGTATTCAGGTTAAAGCCTGCAGAGATCATTGAAGACCTTAAGTTGCTCAGGCCCATTTACAGCAAGACTACCAATTACGGTCATTTTGGAAGGAATGACCAACACGACATCTTCAGCTGGGAAAAAACAGATAAAGTCAACGATCTGCTTGTCGCCGTGGGCTTAATTTGATGAATTCACATGGGATAGAGTCGAGGAAGGGGAGGACGGCGTAAACGATCTTTTTTGAGTGTCTATAAAATATCAGCTATAAAAAAATTAAGGAGAAAGTTATGGCCGATTTCAAAGTTAAGGATATGGAACTAGCCGACTTCGGGCGCAAAGAAATCGAAGTTGCCCAAGATGAAATGCCCGGTTTAATGGCTCTTAGAAAAGAATACAAAGGACTGTATCCCTTGAAGGGGACAAGAATTGCAGGCTGCCTCCACATGACCGTTGAAACGGCTGTTTTGATAGAAACGTTGGTAGAGCTCGGTGCATCCGTGCGGTGGAGCTCATGTAATATTTTTTCTACCCAAGACCATGCTGCAGCGGCGATCGCGGCCAGGGGAATTCCCGTTTTCGCATGGAAAGGAGAAACCTTGGAAGAATATGAGTGGTGTATCGAACAAACATTGAGATGGCCGGATGGTCAACCTCTAAACATGATCCTTGACGATGGCGGGGATCTTACGGAGCTTGTTCATCAAAAATATCCCGAGCTTTTGGAAGGCATTGTTGGAATTTCCGAAGAAACGACTACGGGGGTGCATCGGCTGTATCATAGGGAAGCAAAAGGAACCCTGGGACCTCCCTGCATGAACGTGAATGATTCCTGCACGAAGAGTAAATTTGACAACCTGTATGGTTGCAGGGAATCCTTTCTTGACGGCGTCAAAAGGGCTACGGATGTCATGGTGGCCGGTAAGATCGTTGTGGTCTGCGGCTATGGAGATGTGGGAAAGGGTTGTGCCCAATCGGCAAAAGGAATGGGGGCCAGGGTTGTGGTTACCGAAATCGATCCTATTAATGCCCTTCAAGCATCGATGGATGGGTATGAAGTCACCCTTTTGGAGGATGTCGTTGAAAAAGCCGACCTGTTTGTCACCGCGACCGGTTGCATAAATGTCATCAAAAGGGAGCACATGGAAAGGATGAAGTCAGGAGCGATTGTCTGTAACATCGGTCATTTTGATTCTGAAATAGAAGTCCGATCTCTTTATCAAGACAGCACCCTTAAGCGGGTTCAGATCAAGCCCCAGGTCGATCTCTTTATCTGGCCTACTGGAAAAAAGCTTTACGTGTTGGCTGAAGGTAGGCTTGTCAATTTGGGCTGTGCCAGTGGCCATCCCAGTTTTGTCATGAGCGCAAGTTTTACGAACCAAGTTTTGGCTCAAATCGAATTATGGACAAATCGCCAAACGGGACGCTATAAGAGAGGAAAGGTTTATACCCTGCCTAAAATCCTCGATGAAAAAGTAGCCAGGCTCCATCTCGAAAAGCTGGGAGTCAAGCTTACCCGGTTGACGAAGGAACAAGCTGATTACCTGGGTGTTCCCGTCGATGGTCCCTATAAACCCGATCATTACCGGTACTGAAAGGATAAGACTATCCTTTTGCGGATAGAATAAATTAAAGAGGGCAAAGCGCTTCGCCTACGCCGGTCTTGGAGAATTGTTTTACAAGCCTAGGTATTCTTCTTGCTTTAAAAAAGAGGCTTTTTGCACATCATCATCCAACCTCAAGCTATTTCCTTTCGGGGTTGACAGAACAGTTTTTCTCAAGATAGCCGATAATGTGAACAATCAGATCATCGGGAATTTGAGCACCCAGCCGCTTCATTTTTTCCACTTCATGCCTCCAAGTTTGCCCGGAAAACTTGGGCTGAAGGCTGATGACCGTGGTGCTGTGGCACATGGAGCAATAACTTTGAACAATTTCCTGCCTTTCCCCTAAAGGGAGGGGTTCGGTGGTTAGGGGATAAGCTCCCACGGAGTAAACTGCGCTGGAATCTTGAGGATAAGGAATGAAGGGGAAGATTAAGCCTGAAGAATCCAGTGTGTATAACCCCGACTCACCTATTTCAATGGGTTCATTCGAAGACAATTCACCGGAGGCTCGAGCGAAAGCCGTTGAAAGGAAGAAGATCAGAAGAAAACTGCTAAACATGGAGTTAAATCTAGGAAAAAAAGACATAAGAACACCTATCTAGGAGTTTTTGCCTACCCATATTTTTTGCGTTTCAATAGTATTCCAACAATAGCCTCCGGGGTTCCAAATGGGGGTTGCCGGTTGGGTGTTGCCCTTTTCATCCCACGCTCTTGAGGCAAGGGTATATTCCCCGGCCGCCTGCGGCCTCCAATGAATGTGCCAGTGCCTGAAGGAATATTTCCCGAGGTCTCTTTCAAGAATAGCTTCTTGCCAGTTTTTCCCGCCGTCTGATGAAAATTCTACTTTGACAATTCGCCCATGGCCACTAAATGCGATCCCTTTAACCTGGACGGCCATTTTTTCCACCAGTTTTATATCGCCACCTGGCTGAATAATAAAAGATCTCACGGGCATTTGGATCGCTCCAATAGGGACTGTTTCAACAGGAAGTCCCTTTTGGTAGTCCTCAAAAGAAATCGAATTATTCCTGTTTTTGGGAATACGGTAGGCTGTTTTCATCCAGAAGTTCGTGTCTTCGGAGTCTAAGGCCCTGATCCAGGTTAAGTGTTTGATCCAATAGGTAGCGAACTTCCCCGGAACCACTAGCCTCAAGGGAAATCCGTTCAATAGGGGCAAGGGTTCGTCGTTCATTGCGTAGGCAAGAAGGGTTTCTTCAAGAATAGGGTCGTCCCTGTCTAGAGATTTAATGAAGCTGTGAGCGGGTGTACCTTCCGGAGATCTCCCGTAATCAAACCCCTGGAACTGGATCTGGACGGTATTGTCTTGCATTTTTGCCTTGTTCAAGACGTCCATGAGCCGCACTCCCGTCCACTTCGCATTGCCCATGGCCCCGTTGCCCCACTGGGCGCCGGGGACCCTTGGATAAAATCGGCTCCTGGAGTTTCCAGAACACTGGTTGACGGCTATAATAGAGACGGGTTCAAAACGGGTCAAAAGATCGGCAAAACTAAAAGAGGTAGGAGACAAAAAATTTCCTTCGAGGAAAAGTCTCCACTTGGATAGATCCACGGAATTGGGAATGCCGTCCAGGTGATACCGCACGTAAAAGGCGGCGTTGGGAGTAAAGGGAAATTCAAAGAATTCCCTCGGGGTTTCTAAAACAATAGGCCTGTCGTTTAATCGAATAAGGGGTAACTTTTGGGGCTCATAGGCAAAAGGGTTTTGACTCGTCCAATAGGGACTGGGATGGGTTACGTCCAAGTGGGTTTTTTTTGCCTCTTCTCCTCCAAAAGATTTTTGCAGGGACAACGTGGAAAGAGTAGAAAGTCCAAAAATTTTTAACCATTCTCTTCTTGAAATGACGGGAAAGTGCAAAAAATAATTCAAAAGATCTCTATTCATTAGGTAATATCCTGTAATATACAGTTAGAAAATAACAGGGCAAGACAAAAAAAGTTTTGCTTCCCATTCAATAAAAAGGACAAAAAGAAAGAAAAGATCCTCTTGCTAAAATTCCCAAGGTTTTTCAAAGGCTTCGTCAGAAATCATGAATTGTGCAGGGGGGTCGGGAACCAATTCATCTTTAGGCCTTCGGATATGTCGTCCTAGGGTTTGATCTTCAGGAAAAGAATCTTGGATGATGATTTTTGTACCCACATTGACCAGGTTAAAAAATTCGATGGCGGTTCGTCCATGGAGTCTAACGCAGCCGTGAGTCCGGGGAGAAGACCATACGAAACCTTCATGGAAGCCGTAACCTGGAGAAAACTCAATCCAATAGGGCATGGGATATCCCACGTATTGCCAATTGCCGCCGGGAGGGGGTTGCAGGGGATTTTCAGTGGGCCTAATGTCGTTACCCTTTACCCAAAACCCATAGCTATGAGAACGCTTTTTTACCGATTTGGAGACGACCTGAAAGACTCCCTTGGGAGTAGGATGTCCCGCTTTGCCTACCGTACAAGCAGCCACAAAAATGGTCCTGTTTCCTTCCTGGACATAAACAAGCTGGTTCTGTAAAGAGACTTTTACAATACGGTTTCCCAGCACCGCTGTCCGTTGGGCTTGTGATGCACGGTTAGCGGGTTGGGCAACAAGGATTGGAACACAAAGAAAAAAGAAGAAAGAGAACTTACAGCAACTCCTTCTTATTTTTTCCATAGCGTAAGAAAATACAAGGAGTAAGCGGTATAGGAAAGAAAAATATCTTGAATGTATTTGTTTTTGCTTTAGCCTTTCTTCGGGTTATTCGATATAGCGGCTATAACGTGGAGGAATGAAAATAAAAGTTTCGTTAGGGACAATCGGCCTTTCTTTGTCGGAAGGGAACCCGGGATAGCTCCCTCTCTTTTCTTCTTTCTTATATTCCTTTTTCTTTTCTCCACTTTTTCTTAAGTTCTTGCTCATGTAAAATCCATAAAGCAACTGGTATGCCAGAATCCCTTTTAACCGGATCGGGATACCGGCTTAAGGATCCAAACTTTTGTTTCACCGGCAGATTTCTCTCGGATAATCGTCCAGCTATCCGATAATTGAATAATATTTTTTGAAAAGAACTCATAGATAAATATCCCACCTGGATTGAGACGAGGATAAACCAGGGAAAAAAGAGGATCATCTAGCGGTTTTGATTCTTTAAAATACGGGGGGGAAGCAAAGACGAGGTCGTATTGGGCTTCATCTAATTTTAAAAATTTATAAACATCCTCGAGGATGACTATTCCTTCTAAATGAGCTTTTTTAAGGTTGATTTTAATGCATTCGATGCATTCCTTGGATTTATCGACAAATGTACAGGATAGAGCCCCTCGACTGAGGGCTTCTATGCCCAGGGAACCGGAGCCGGCAAAAAGATCGACGACTTTTTTCCCTTCTATCCAGTTTCCCAGGGAAGAAAAAATGGCTGCGCGGATTTTTGAAAGGGCCGGTCGAACCGGTGTTCTCTTGGGCACCTTGAGAATTATTCCCTTGGCGATTCCTCCGGTGATTCTTATGGACACGGCTTTGGAGCGGTTGATTGAACGGCTACTTAGAAATAAGGGAAGGGGTGAGCAAGGAAGAACCGCTCGGGGAAAGCCTCGGCAGGGAATAGCTTTCCACAAAAGCGACTTGGGGATCGGAAAGCGTTCCGGAAATCTTTACAGGGACTGAAACGACGGAGTTTTGCGGGATCTTGATTTTGCTGAGGAATAATTCAGGAAGATCGCCCTTAAAAAAGGTCTTGTGGAGTAATATCTTTAAGTCCATTTCCATGGAACGATCAAAGTGGACCATGCCGCTGCCGACCAAGGAAAAGGAATTGGAAGAAAGGGACATATCCGTAAATAAAATCTTTCCCTCTTTGATTGTAAAACAGCCTTTCCATTCATCAAATTCAGGAGTTTTCATCGAGGCATTTTTCAGCAAGTGGGACAGCTTATCGAATAAAGCCATGTTTTGGACTTTCCCTTTTACAATTTCAAATGTTCCCTTGCCTTCAACTGCGTTAAGATCGAGCTTGTTCACCGACCCTTCGGCATTACAATGAAGAAGACCCGATAGGGAGGAACAACCGTGGGATTCGAGCAGTTCGAATAGCTCTTCGGCTTTTATCCCCGAAGAGGACAGCCGCCAACCCAGGTTTTTCTTTTTGGCTTCTTTTATTGTTGACTGGTTAAAGAGATATAGGTGTAATTTGCCACCTGAAAGCCGGGACACCAAGTCAAAATTTTGGAACACCCTGGAAGAAAACTGATAACTAAACTGGAGGTTGTAAATTAAGGGAATGGAATTTAACAAAACGCGGGTGGCTTTACCTTGGCTCACCGTTGTCTGGTGTTTTAAATCGAGCTCTTCCTGTTCTTCAATTCCCTCGACCATTAAAAATGGGGTTTGATTAGGAGAAAAAACCTTTATCATTCCCTTTTGGATGAAAATGGTCCGAATAGGCAAGGAGGCAGCGAGCTTGCCTGAAAAGAGGGAAGGAAGTTCTTCTCCATTACTTCCTTCTTCAATCAAAGGCAGGAGCAATCGCCGGCTCCTATTGAGCTCAAAAGATGTTCTCGGTTCCAAGAGGGAAACATCGAAAGAAAGGCCATGTAAAGGAGATATTCGACTTGCAAACTTGATGGAACTGCACTCGAAAAACGAGGGACATTTTTTAGAAAGAGAGTTTTCGACCTTTAATTTTTCAAGGTTGACTGTCAGAGGAAAAGAAAAATGGATTTTTTCAACATCAATGGGCACTCCAAAACCATCGGTGAGAGCCGACTGCATGAAGCGGATCATGGATGGTTTTTTTTCCAACTGCCGCAAAATAAAAAAAAGGCAAAGGTATAACAAAAAGAGAGTTGTTATGAACAACAAAAAGAGCTCAACGATCTTAATAATAAAGCGCACAACAGATAAGTTTATTTGGATTTGGAGTAAAGGCTAGTGCAGAATAAAATTTGTATTGTTTTCAATCCGGCGGCTCGAGGAGAAAAAGCCAAGCATCTTCTTTCCAAGCTTCATGCCCTTGTAGGGGATGTTCCGATTAAGGTCAGCCAGTATCCTGGGGATGCGGAAGCGAAAACGGAATGGGCGATTGAACAGGGATACGATCTCATCGTTGCTGCCGGAGGAGATGGAACGATTAACGAAGTGGTGAACGGCTTTAATGGGAGAGAAGTCATCCTTGGTGTTATTCCCTTGGGAACGGTCAATGTTTTTGCCATGGAACTGGGCTTACCCAGGAATATCGACCAGGCTTGGGCGACCATACTCCGGGGGAAAATCAGGGTGATCGATTTTCCTCGGGCAAACGACCAGCGTTTTGTCCAGTTAGCAGGAGTCGGATTAGATGCAAAAGTTCTACAGTTAACCCACAAGCATGTAAGGAAAACTTTGGGCCCGCTGAGTTATTTGTTCACCGTCGTCTATCTTTTGAAGGAACCCCAGCCATCCCTGGAAGTAATCTTGGAGGAAGGAATTCGGCTGAAAGGATCATTTCTTTTAGTGGGCAACGGTAGGTACTATGGGGGTCCTTTCAGCGTGTTTCCCAAGGCAAATCTAGATGATGGCCTTCTTGATTGTTGCTTGTTTACCCAACTCAATTCTTCTTTACTCGTAAAACAGTGGCTGAGGAGTTGCATGGATAAGGCCTTTAAAGATTACGAAGAGGAGCAGGAAGTTATTCGTTTCCAGTCGCGTCAATTTGTCGTTCAATCTTCCGAAGAAATCCCCGTGGAACTCGATGGAGATTTTTACGGGCATACCCCTGTCACCTTCTTTTGTGAACCCAATAAACTTAAAGTCATCGTTCCTTAGAGCTTCCCTTTTAAAATCCATATCGGGTTTGTGCATCCTTATATCCGGGACCAGAGGCCGGCTTTTCGAACTGTACTCCACGCGAGACTTGCTTTCCCTGGAAAAGGATCGTGGACTGCAAATAAAACGGAGGATGAAATAAAAAAACTTGATTTTTTTTTCAATTTTCCCATTTTTATAAGTTCCCAACTTAAGAGGTTTTAGAATACAGCCGCAAAAGAGTTTGTGTTCGGTTTTCTCCAGGGGCGGGAGAGAACATGAGGTAGGGTTAAAAAATATAAGACCAAAGGAAAAAATGAAGAGCCTTGAACTGTTAAAGAATGAAATAGGCGGTTTTTTCGCATCCATGCATAAAAATATGCAGAAGGCGGCACTGAAGACGAAAGCGATATAAATTGGCTGTAAAAGGAAGTCGTTTTGGTCCCGGATGCCCAGGGCTAGGTCTTGGGAAGAGGCCTGGAGACTTCGGTGAAAGAAAAAGTCAACTTCGTAGCTGTGGAAGCGAGGAAGGAGTAAGGAGAAAATTTGACGCAGCGGTTTTTATAACAAAGCAGGGTATAAGCTTATGCCTACGATTAATCAACTTGTCCGCAGGGGGAGAGAAAAGTTAAAAAGGAAAACCAAAGCTCCGGCTTTGGACAGTTGCCCTCAAAGAAGAGGAGTTTGTGTCCAGGTGATGACCAGAACTCCAAAGAAACCGAATTCGGCCTTGAGGAAGGTTGCCAAGGTCAGGCTGACGAATGGGAAGGAAGTGATCGCCTATATTCCCGGAGAAGGACATAATCTCCAAGAACATTCTATTGTCCTTGTCAGGGGGGGGAGAGTAAAAGATTTACCCGGCGTCCGCTATCATATTATACGGGGTACACTTGATGCTTCGGGAGCTGTTGGTCCGAGTAACACCAATAAGCTTAACCGGAATGTTTCCCGCAGTAAGTATGGGGTTAAAAGGCCGAAGGCGGGAGCAAAGCCTGCGTCTAAAGCCAAGTAGTATAAGTAGTATATTTGGCCGATCCAAGGCTTAAGGGATTTGCATCGATAAAAAAAAATGTATATGTATAGTTGAGGTGGGGTGGAAAAAAGGTTGGGGAAAGACCACAAAAAGCAGAGCCCATCCTATCCAGGATGACACTCTTATAATCTATTAACCGTAGGGAAATAGAGGGTTGATTTGAGGAAGTTTTTATTTTTAAGTGGGCCTATTCGAAGACATCGAGAAGAGATATGAGAAGAAGAAGAGCTGAGCGAAGGGAACTGGAGCCTGATCCAAAATATGGTTCCGAACTCATTACAAAACTTGTCAATTCGGTAATGAGACGGGGCAAAAAAAGTGTGGCGAGGAGAATTGTTTATGAGGCCATCGAGGAATTAAACCAGGATAATAAAGAGGGAGATCCTGTGGAAATAGTGAGAAAAGCGGTGGAAAACGTAAAGCCCAAGCTTGAGGTTAAATCGAGAAGGGTGGGAGGGGCGACCTACCAGGTTCCTGTAGAGGTTAACCCTCATCGGCAGGTTTCACTCGCTTTGAGGTGGATAGTCCGTTATGCCAATTCAAGGAAGGGGGTGCCTATGGCCAAGGCTTTGTGTTCAGAACTTATGGACGCGGCCAATGGGACGGGCAGCTCTATTAAAAAGCGTGATGAAGTGCATAAAATGGCCCAGGCCAATAGAGCGTTTGCTCATCTTAGGTTCTGAAGGAAGGCAAGATTTATTTATAGAATGAATGTAGGGTTCGAACTAAGCTAAGGAAAGAGGTTGTATTTTAAAGGATTTGTTATGAGTAGTGATCTATCACAGACAGTCAAAAGCCAAGTCATGAATTCTCCCCATCGGCCTTTTTCGTTGGAGAGGACAAGAAACATAGGTATTGCGGCTCACATAGACGCGGGTAAAACCACCCTTACCGAAAGGATCCTTTTTTATACCGGGATGATCCATAGGATGGGTGAAGTCCACGAAGGAACTACGGTCACCGATTGGATGGAACAAGAAAGGGAAAGAGGGATCACCATTACCGCAGCGGCCATTTCCTGTTTCTGGTTGGAAAAAAAAGAGCCGGGTTTAGTGAAGTTGTTTGAAGGAGAAAAGTTTAGAGTCAATATCATTGATACTCCGGGGCATGTTGATTTTACAGCGGAAGTAGAACGGTCCTTGCGTGTTTTGGATGGGGTGATCATCGTATTTTGCGGTGTGGCGGGTGTTCAACCCCAATCGGAGACGGTTTGGAGGCAGGCCAATCGTTACAGGGTTCCTCGGATCGCCTTCGTCAACAAGATGGATCGTATAGGATCGGGTTTCGACAGGGTTGTCGAGGAAATTCGGACTAAACTGGATGGTTATGCCTGGCCGGTCCTTATACCCTTGGGCAATGAGGATCAATTACGTGGTCAGATCGATGTAATTTGTCAAAAAGCGATTATTTACACGGATAACGACAGGCTGGGATCGACTTATGTTATAACGGATATTCCAGAAGAGTACAAAGGGATAGCCCTTGAGGCAAAAGCGAAGCTTATTGCCGCGCTTGCCGATAAAGACGAAGAAATTGGAGAGCTTTTCTTGGAAGAAAAGGAACCTACTCCCAAACAGATAAAGCAGGCCATTCGGAGATTGGTTGTAAAAAATGAATTTGTTCCCGTGGTCGGAGGATCAGCTTTCAGGAACAAGGGGGTGCAATCTTTAATTGACGCCGTTATCGATTACCTTCCCAATCCTTTAGACATCGAACCTGCAAAGGGACATAATCCCTATACGCAGGAACCGGTTGAAGTGATATCCAATGACAATGGAAAATTTTGTGCGCTTGTTTTTAAAATCTGGTCCGATCCATACGTAGGGAAATTGGTCTTTTTCAGGGTCTATTCGGGTACCCTTAGAAAAGGGGACAGCGTATACAACGTGAGGACGGGAAAGAAAGAGCGGATCAGTCGAATCGTTCAGATACAAGCCAACGAAAGAAAAGATATCGAAGCGGTGTATTCTGGGGATATTGCTGCTCTTGTGGGTATTAAAGATGTGGCTACTGGAGATACCTTGGTTGAGGAAGGCTTTGAGGTGTCATTGGAACCTCCTGTCTTTCCTGAGCCTGTCATATCCATGGCGGTTGAACCCAAAGCACAGTCCGACAGGGAAAAACTTTCACAGTCCTTACAGCGACTCATGGAGGAGGACCCGACATTTAGGGTTCATACGGATCCCGAAACGGGCCAGACGATTATCTCGGGAATGGGAGAGTTGCACTTGGACATAATCACCGATCGGCTCAGGAGAGAGTTCGGGGTGAGTGTGAATGCGGGGGCGCCGCAGATTTCTTACAGAGAAACGATTAGAAGAGCCGCAATGGGCGAGGGGAAGTTGATCAAGCAGACCGGGGGCCGTGGACAATACGGGCATGTGATTTTGGAAATGGCTCCTCTTGAGAGAGGGAAAGGGGCTATCTGGGAAAGTAAAATTGTGGGGGGAACGATTCCTAAAGAGTACATTCCCGCTTGTTTTAAAGGAGTCCAAGAAGCATTGTCTTCGGGCATACTTTATGGGAGCCCTGTTACAGATCTCAAGATTACTATTATTGATGGAAGTTACCACGAGGTGGATTCCAGTGAACTGGCCTTCAAAATGGCGGCCATCTTTGCGGTGAAGGATGCCTTAAAGAAGGCCGACTGTTACTTGCTTGAACCCATTATGAAGGTAGAAGTATCCACTCCCACTGAATTTCAAGGGGATATCCTTGGAGATCTGACACGGAGAAGAGGGAAAATTCTCAATGTTGAAACCAAAGGAAATACTTCCATTATTAGCGCTGAAGTTCCTTTAGCTGAAATGTTTGGCTACGTGAATGACATTCGTTCCATGTCTAAAGGAAGGGCAGCTTATTCGATGGAGCCCTCTCATTTCGAAGAAGTGCCTACCCCTATTTATCATGCGCTTTTAGACCAAAAGAAAAGATAAGAAATAAGGGAGGGAGCAATGGCAAGCAAAATTCGAATTCGGTTGAAATCTTTTGATTATCGTCTGCTTGATCGGGCGGCGTCAGAAATTGCTGAAACGGCTCGAAGGACGGGCTCTGCGGTGTCAGGTCCCATTCCTTTGCCTACAAAGATAGAACGTTATGCGGTCAATCGCTCTCCACACGTGGACAAAAAGAGCATGGATCTGTTTGAGATTAGAACGCATAAAAGGCTGATCGATATTAAAGAACCGACATCCAAGACCGTTGATGAATTAAAAAAATTAAACTTACCTGCCGGAGTAGATATCAGTATTCGCATTTAACCTTTTAGGCAACAATCTGCCCGGTCTGATTGGAAGACAGAAGGAATAGGATGAGTATGAAGGGATTTGGTATAATGGCAAGGAAAATAGGCATGACGCAACTGTTTGATGCCACAGGAACGATGCATCCCTTGACGGTGTTGGTTGCTGAGCCTAATGTCGTCGTCCAATGTAAAAAAGAGGGAGAGGGCAAGGAAGTTCGGCTTCAAGTGGGCTATGAAGCACTGCCTGAAAGAAAGCTCAGTAAACCCCTGCTCGGCCATTACAAAAAAAGCGGGATTAGTCCAAGGAGGCATCTTAAGGAATTTGTATTTGAATCTGAAGAAAGCTGGCAGCCCGGCCAGCTATTGGATGTGAGTCGCTTTAACGAAGGAGAAAAAGTAGATGTTATTGGGATAACCAAGGGAAAAGGGTTTCAAGGAGTAATAAAAAAGCATGGCTTTGGAGGACAGCCTGCTTCTCATGGGTCGAAAACCCATAGAAGGAATGGTGCTATTGGAGAAAGATCTTTCCCGGGCAGGGTATTCAAAAATCAAGGGATGCCCGGTCACATGGGAAGAAAAAAAGTGACCATACAGAACTTGGATCTGTTTAAGATTATACCCGAGGACAACGTGTTGCTCGTCAAAGGAAGTGTTCCCGGAGCAAAAGGGGATATGGTTATCGTAAGGAAAGCTATTAAGGCATCTGTTTAGGCTTCAAAGAATTCTTGCTAAACTTAAGGGCAGTTATGGAATTGCTGACTATAGAAAAGGCTCAAGATTATGGATTGACCTTGCCCGAAACGGGGCAAAGGGATCAAGTATTGCATGATGCCCTCGTGGGATATCTTGCTAACTCAAGAAGTGGAACCCGGGCGACGAAGACAAAGGCGACGGTGAAGGCGTCAGGGAAAAAACCATGGAGACAAAAAGGGACGGGAAGAGCGAGAGCCGGTTATGTTTCTTCCCCTGTTTGGGTCGGTGGAGGAGTGGTATTTGGTCCTCAACCAAGGGATTTTTCTAAAAATATTCCTAAAAAGATCAAGGGGCTTGCCTTGCTTAAAGCTTTTGCAGCAAAAGTGAGGAGTGAAGAAGTCTATTGCTTGGAGAAGGTGGAGATGACCGAAATTAAGACAAAAAAAATGCTTTCGCTGCTCGAAGGCTGGGATGGGAAGGAAAGCGGCTTGCTTATTTTAAAAAATCCTTCGCGTAATGTCCTTTTGTCGGGAAGGAATATTCCTCACCTGGGAATTGTAAGAGCTCAAGATGTTAATGCCTTGGACCTATTGGGTTTTAAAAAAGTTTTTTTAGAAAGACCAGCGATAGAGGTTCTTGTTGAAAGGGTTAAAAAATTCAAGAGGGAAAAGAGCCAGAATGAAAATGGGGGTACACGATGAGAGATCTTTTTGCTATCTTGCGTACGGCGCGTATTACAGAAAAGGCAACGATGCTGAGGGAAAAAAATCAGTACCTCTTTGATGTTGATCCCAAGGCTACAAAAATAGATGTTAAAAAGGCTGTTGAAAAAGCCTTTGGGAAAAAAGTCCTTAAGGTAAATTTGTTTAATGTCCGGCCGAAAACGAAGTGGAGCAGGATGGGCCGGCCTGGAAAAACTTCGCGCATTAAAAGGGCCGTCGTTCAATTAGCCCCCGGAGAAAAGATCGATATCATGGTTTAAACATTAGCGTTTGAAGGACAGAATATGGGAATAAAAGATTTTAGACCTTTAACACCTGTTCAGCGATTTACCTCGCTGGATGATTTTTCGGACATTACTAAAACGGAGCCCGAATGGGACCTGACGGAACCTTATAAAAAAAAGGGAGGGAGAAACAACTACGGAAGAATAACGGCAAGGCATAGAGGGGGAGGACATAAACAAAGATATAGGATTATAGATTTTAAAAGAGATAAAACGGGGATTTTCGCCACGGTAGAAGCCATTGAATATGATCCTTTGAGGACGGCACGGATAGCCTTGCTTCGGTATGACGATCAAGAAAAAAGATATATTATAGCCCCGCAGGAACTTAAAGTGGGTAGTCGGGTTGTCAGTGGTCCCGATGCTCCTCCGGAGGTGGGCAATTCTTTGCCGTTGAAAAATATTCCTTCTGGTCTCCCCATATATAATATCGAACTGGTCCCCGGCAAGGGAGGGCAACTTGTGCGTTCGGCAGGGAGTAGTGCTCGAATGATGGGTCTCGACAAAGAATATGCGATAGTAAAGCTTCCTTCCGGAGAAATAAGGAAAGTTTGCGCTGAGTGTTACGCTACGGTTGGACAGGTTAGCAATCCTGATCATTTTAACAAGTCCCTAGGAAAAGCGGGAAGAACCCGGTGGCTTGGCTGGAGGCCAAGAGTAAGGGGTGTGGCTATGAACCCCGTCGATCATCCTAACGGGGGCGGGCAGGGTAAAAGTAAAGGAGGAGGGGGTTGGCAACAGCTGGAGTCCCCATGGGGTAAACCCGCCAAGGGAAAAAAGACGAGGCATAAACGAAAAAATTCGACCAAGTTTATTATTGAACGAAGACCGAAGAAAAAGAAGAAAAAGTAGAAAAAGGGAGGTCCTTTATGGGAAGAAGTCTTAAAAAGGGTCCTTTTGTAGACTCCCACTTGATTGAAAAAATTGAAAAACTGGGAGCAGCCAAGAAACCTATAAAAACATGGTCTCGGCGGTCCATGATTATCCCTGATTTTGTAGGGCATACTTTTTTAGTGCATAACGGTCGGACATTCCAGTCCGTTTATGTCACTGAAAATATGGTAGGTCATAGGTTGGGGGAATTTGCCCCAACCCGGACATTTAAAAAGCATGGTGCACATACCGAGAAAGCTTCAGTTAAGTAGGAGAAAAGCATGGAAGTTCGCGCGATCTATAAAATGGCTCGAATATCCCCCTTTAAGTCCAGGGACGTTGCCCGTTCCATTAAAGGAATGGATGCTCGAGATGCCTTCAACGTGCTCGCTTTTTATCCTAAGAAAGCAGCAAGGCTTATACGAAAAACTCTTGGCTCTGCCATTGCTAATGCGGAAAACAACCATAACTTAAGGGCCCAGGATCTTTATGTAAAGGGTGTGTTTGTAGATGAAGGGCCGAAATTTCGTCGGTACCAGCCTAAAGCACGAGGGAGTGCTGGAATAATCAGAAAGCGCACAGCTCACATCTGTGTTGTCTTGGATGAAAAAGAAAACAAGAGCTAAATAAGGTATTTTTATGGGCCAAAAAGTTAATCCTATCCTGTTTCGGTTGCCGGTAAACAGGCAGTGGCGATCGATATGGTATGCTGATAAGAAGACTTTCCCGAGGTTTATTTGGGAGGATTACCAGATCCGAAAGTTTATCAAGAAAAGGTTGGAATCGGCTGCCGTTGCAAAAATAGTTATCGAGAGGGCGGGCAACCGTGTAAGAATAAACATTCATACAGCAAGGCCGGGCTTGGTTATCGGAAGAAGGGCTGCTGAACTGGATAAAATAAAAGAAGAAATAATGGAAATTGTCGAAAAAGGAAGAGAAGTTTTAGTCGACGTGAAGGAAGTGAAGCATCCCGAGCTTGAAGCCCAACTGGTAGCCGAAAACATAGCCCTGCAAATTGAAAGAAGAGTGGCGTATAGAAGGGCTATAAAAAGAGCCATGCAATTGACGATGGATGCCGGGGCGGTAGGAATTAAAGTGCGGTGTGCGGGCCGTCTTGGCGGCGCTGAAATTGCCAGGGCCGAGAGGTATCATGAAGGTAAAGTTCCTCTGCATTCACTAAGAGCTGACGTCGATTATGGGTTTGCAGAAGCTAAAACGGTAGCCGGAAAAATCGGGGTTAAAGTTTGGATTTGTAGAAAAGAAGATATAGCAACGGTTGTTGGTTAACCATTTGAAGGGAGATGAGTATGGCTCTATTACCTCGAAGAGTAAAGTATAGAAAAAGTCAGCGAGGCAGCCGAAAAGGGAATGCGACAAGAGGGACTGAACTGGCTTTCGGTTCGTTTGGGATGCAAGCTCTTGAGAGAGCGTGGATTACCAACACGCAGATCGAGGCTGCACGTGTAGCCATCATGCGGAATGTAAAAAGAAAAGGAAGGCTATGGATCAGGATTTTTCCCGATAAATCGGTAACGGCTAGACCTCCCGAAACGCGCATGGGTAAGGGTAAAGGACAGCCCGCTTTTTGGGTTGCAGTCGTTCTTCCGGGAAGGATTCTTTTCGAGCTGGATGGACTTCCAGAACAGGTTGCCAAAGAGTCGATGAGACTTGCTGCAGCAAAGCTGCCAATCCATACCCGTTTTATCACTAGAGAGAGGTTGGTTAAAGTATGAAAAGGAAAGATCAACTCGTCGAACTTCGAGCCCTTGGAATCAAAGAGCTTTCAGCAAAGGAAAAGGAGTGCCGGGAAGAGTTATTTCGTCTCCGGATGCAGAAATCGACGGCTGCTCTAGAAAAACCTTCTCGTATTAAGGAATTAAAAAAGATGATTGCAAGAATACAGACCCTATCCCGGGAAAAGACCAAGGGGGAGGATTCCAAGTAAAAAAGGAGTAGAGCATGGAAGAATCTTCGGATATTAAAGCGGGTTTTGACCAAAAAACGCTTACAAGGAGAAAGCCAAAGGAAAAGATTGGAACGGTGGTTTCGACCAAGATGGCGAAAACCGCCGTAGTCATGGTGAGCAGGCATAAGGCTCATCCCAAGTACAAGAAAATTATAATAGTGAGAAAAAAATTTTATGCCCACGACGAGGGAGAAATCGCTAAAGAGGGGGATACTGTAAAGATTCAAGAGTGCAGGCCTCTTAGCCGTTTAAAGAGATGGAAAGTCATAGAAGTTTTAAAGACATCTAATAGGGAGGGAAAAAATGCTTCAGGTACGCAGTTGGTTGGAAGTAGCGGATAATAGTGGAGCAAAGAAAGCCACGATGATCGGTGTTATCGGTCGAAAAACCCTGGTTGCAAAGGTGGGAGATATTATAACGGCTTCGGTAAAAGATGCCTTACCCAATGGGGCGGTGAAAAAAGGGGAAGTGGTCAGGGCTGTTGTCGTTCGGACCAAAAGTCCCATTCGAAGAAGTGATGGGTCTTATCTTAAATTTGACAAAAATGCTATTGTTATAATCGACAAGGAATCCAATCCCAAGGGGACTCGTATATTCGGTCCCGTTGCTAGGGAGTTACGGGAAAAGAATTTCATGAAAATTCTTTCACTAGCTCCAGAGGTAGTATGAATAAGAGAGCCAAGAGCAAGAATAGAGAGCCCCTGAGAAAGAGTCCTGTAAAGAGAGGAGACGAAGTCGTTGTCATTACGGGAAGTGAGCGGGGAAAAAGGGGAAAGGTCCTCAAGGTATTAAGAAATACCCACAAGGTCATTGTCGAAGGGATAAAGATGGTCAAAAAAGCGGTGAGACCTTCGCAAGATAATCCCAAAGGGGGTATTGTTGAAAAAGAAGCAACAATCGCTATTTCCAATGTCATGCTTGCTTCAAAATGGGAGAAGAGGCAGGAAAAAAAGAAAGTGGCGGTAGAAAAGAAAGAGCAGGGATGAAAATTCTTCTTGAAAAGGGTTTGATTTTATTTTGGTTAATGAAACAAGAGGAACAAGTATTGGAATGAAAAGTAATGTCCCGAAGTTTTTAAAAGCCTATAGAGAAGTTGTCGTTCCTTATCTGATTGAGAAGAACGGTTATAAGAATATTCATGAAGTTCCAAAAATTGTAAAGATAACCCTAAACTGTTGCATGGGGTCATCTGGGGATATTAAAGTTGCCCTTGAAGAGGCCGCAAAGGAGCTTGCCCTCATTACGGGACAGAAGCCCGTTAAGACCAGGGCTAAAAAAAGCATTTCTAATTTCAAACTAAGAAAAGGGCAAGAAATTGGTTGTAAGGTTACCTTGAGAGGGGAAAGGATGTATGAATTTTTGGAAAGATTTGTTTGGGCGGCTTTGCCCAGGGTAAGGGATTTTAGGGGATTGCCTACCCGCTCATTTGATGCTCAGGGCAATTATACCATTGGGATAAAAGACCACACCATTTTTCCAGAAGTAGATATCGAAAATCTCAAAAGGAATATTGGATTTGATGTGACTATCGTTACCACGGCGAAGACCAAGAAAGAAGCTATTGATCTGCTTTCTGCAATGGGTTTCCCTTTTATTGGAGAAAAGGGCAAGCCACTTGTTTTATCGGCTTAGAACGGAGAGGGGAGGATCAAATATGGCCACGAAAGCATGGATTGCAAAACAGAAGAGAAAACCAAAATTTAGTACAAGAAAATATAACCGGTGTAGAATATCGGGAAGAAGAAGAGCTTATATCAGAAAGTTTGGGTTAAGTAGAATTCAGTTTAGAGAACTGGCTTCTTGGGGTGAAATTCCCGGAGTCATTAAGGCCAGTTGGTAAATTAGAAAAAGAATATGATAACCGATCCGATTGCCGATTTTTGTTCCGCAATACAGAATGCGGCCTACGCGAAGAAAAAAGAGATAAAAGTACCCTATTCTTTTTTAAAAGAGCGAATCGCTCAAGTTATGCTTCATGAGGGTTACTTGGAAAAAATAGAGAAGATAGAAGTGAGGAAAAACATATTTGAATTAAAAGTCGTTCTTAAAGAACCTGCTCTCATTACGAAGATAAAGAGGATAAGCAAGCCTGGATTGCGGCAGTACGTAGGTTATAAAGAAATTCCTAATATTTTAAGAGGACTCGGAATATGCATCCTTTCAACTTCAAGAGGAATAATGGCCGGTCATAGGGCCAAAAGGATGAAATTGGGTGGAGAGTTGCTCCTAGCCATTTATTAAAGAGGATTTGGAAAATGTCAAGAATTGGAAAATTGCCCATTAAACTCCCTCCAGGAATAAAAGTGAGTATTGAAGGAAACAATGTTACCTTGGAAGGGAAGAAAGGCAAACTATTCCATAGGTTGCCCGAATTTTTGAAGGTTCATCAGCAAGACGGCTCCCTGATACTGGAGAATACTGCGGATAGCCGGCAGTCAAAGGCCATGTATGGTCTCCATCGCTCCTTGCTGAACAATGCGGTAATGGGAGTGCACGAGGGGTTCCAAAAGAAGCTGGAAATTAATGGAATCGGATTTAGAGCCGCCGTGGAAGGGAAAAAGTTAGTGATGAATCTTGGATTTTCGCACCCCGTTGTGTACGAGATTCCCGAGGGAATATCCGTCAAAGTTCAAGATAACACGAAGCTGACCATAGAGGGTATTGATAAATGCCTGGTGGGGGCTGTAGCGGCCGATATCCGTGGATTTTATGTTCCTGAACCCTATAAAGGAAAAGGCATAAGGTATGCGGGCGAGGTGATACGGAGGAAGGCGGGAAAGACGGCTCAAAAGTAAATGGAAAATAACCGGATAGAGGATATGAAGAAGACTAGATTGGATGCAAGGAAAGTTCGTCACCTGCGTATTCGGAAAAAAGTTTTTGGTTCCCCGGAAAGACCCAGGTTAAGCGTTTATTTTTCTAACAATCACATCTATGCTCAACTCATTAATGACGAAGAGGGCCGTACCCTTGCCTTTGCCTCGACCATGGAAAAGGCTTTTTCAGGTCTTAAGCCGAATATAGAGGGAGCGACAAAAATTGGAGAAGCTATAGCAAAAAGGGCCTTAGAGAAAAAAATTAAAAAAGTGGTTTTCGATCGTGGAGGGTTTCTCTATCATGGAAAAGTTAAAGCTCTTGCAGATTCTGCTAGAGAACAAGGATTGGAGTTTTAAGGAATGAATCCCAAGGATAACCATTTATCAGCATCAACGACTCTCTTGGAAGAAAAGCAACCTGTAGATCTGAAAGAAGAAGAGCAGGGTATCGAACCGAAAGGAGGGCGCAAGAAAATACGACGTCACTCTGAAAAGAGAGATTTTAAACATGAAGAAACTTACCATGAAGAGCTCATGGACAGGGTTATTCATGTCAATCGGTGTGCCAAGGTGGTTAAAGGAGGACGTCGCTATAGTTTTGGGGCGTTGGTGGTAGTTGGAGATAGGGCCGGGCAGATCGGCATCGGTTTTGGAAAAGCCAACGAAGTTGCCGATGCGGTAAAAAAGGCAACGGAAAGCGCACGAAAGAAAATGCAGAGGATTGTTAGAAATGGAGATACGATCCCTCACGAGGTCATAGGGGAATTTAGCGGAGGAAAGGTTTTAATGAAACCTGCTTCTCCGGGGACAGGAGTCATAGCGGGGGTAATTGTTCGATCCATACTGGAAGCTGCGGGTATTAAAGATGTTTTGACCAAATCCCTGGGTTCAAAAAACCCTTATAATGTTGCCAAGGCTACGTTTAAAGCCTTGCTTCAGTTAAAGTCCCGAGACGAGGTTCTCCATAAAAGGGGCAAGGATATCCCCCTTGCTTCTCAACCTATTACAGAGTAACCCCATCGATAAGGAAAGTCATTATGATGCTTAATGATGTTCGACCGGCTATTGGAGCCAAAAAACGAAAAAAAAGAGTTGGATGTGGAGAAAGCTCCGGTCATGGAAAGACAAGCGGAAGAGGGCATAAGGGACAGAAAGCCCGTGCAGGGGGCTCCATTCGTATTGGATTTGAGGGAGGGCAAATGCCCTTGATCCGTAGGATTCCTAAGAGAGGATTTAATAACAAGCTTTTTCATGTTTTTTATGCCCCGGTTAACCTTTCAGCCCTTCAGGGAATTCAGCAAGAGGTTATTGACGAGAGCTTGCTCAGGCAAATCGGCGTGGTCAAAGGGAAGTGGGATGGAATAAAGATTTTAGGGAAGGGAGAAATTACCCAAGCTTATACTTTCAAAGTCCATGCTGTAAGCGCTTCGGCAAAAGAAAAAATTGAAAAGGCTGGGGGAAAAATTGAACTGATAAAATCAACTCCCTAAAAATATTTCCTCTTGAATCTTCTCCTCGAATCATTGTCTATATATGTAGTAGATATATGTAGTAGAACCCTAAAAAAAAGTTTATTTAGCCATCCATGCTTTCAGCCTTTGTCAACGTTTTTAAAATACCGGAACTGAGATCGAGGATACTTTTTACCCTAGGGGTGATCATCATCATCAGGCTAGGTTCCGCCATTCCCTGCCCAGGAGTCAATCCCAATGTTCTGGGAGAGTTTTTCCGTACCGTGGTTGATCAGCAGGCCCAGGGTTCCGTTGTGGGTATGTTAAACCTTTTTAGCGGTGGAGCCCTTGAAAATTGCGCCATTTTTTCCTTGAGCGTTATGCCTTACATCAGCGCAAGCATCATGATGCAGCTATTGACGACGGTTGTTCCTACCCTGGGGAAGTTGGCCAGGGAAGAAGGGGGTAGGCAAAAGTTGACGCAGTATTCGAGGCTATTGACCGTCTTGTTGTGCCTTTTCCAGGGCTACCTGCTATCAATCGGTTTTGAAAATCCCGAAAGCATTCCCTTGCTTCATGGCATTCATGGGATTATCGAAAAATTGGGGAGTCCTCTCGTTCCTGAGCCCGGCTGGAGTTTTAGGCTGATAACGATGATCAGTCTGACTACGGGAACCATGCTTCTCATGTGGCTTGGGGAACAGATTACCGATAAAGGAATTGGCAATGGAGTGTCTTTAATTATCACGATCGGTATTTTGGCAAGATTACCTGCTGGACTCGTCCAGGGATGGTCAAAACTCATTTCCCCTTCAAGTATTACCGCTTCTAGCCCTTTTCTCATTGCTTTACTCCTTCTTTTTCTCTTTGGTGTTATTGCTACGACTGTGGCCATGACACAGGCGATGAGAAAAATTCCCATCCACTATGCCAAGCAAGTAAGGGGCAATAAAATTTATGGAGGACAGACCTCTTTTTTACCTTTAAAGGTGAATTATTCCGGGGTAATGCCGATTATTTTTGCCCAGGCTATTCTTCTGTTTCCTTCAACGATGATCGGATTTTTGGTTCCCAACTCGGTTGTTGCGGCAAGAATAGCCAACTCCCTGTCTGCCGGTTCTCTTTATTACGCTCTTTCGGTAGTCTTGATTTTTTTCTTTTCCTATTTTTGGGTTGCAACCCAGTTTAACCCCGTACAGATTGCCGATGATTTGAAAAAGCATGGAGGATTTATTCCTGGAATAAGACCGGGTGCTCCGACTTCCGAGTTTCTCGATTATTCAATGACCAGGTTAACCTTGGCCGGTGCTGTATTCTTGTCTATTCTTGCTGTATTGCCGATGGTGGTCCAGAATCTCCTTGGAATCCCGGCAATTACGGCTCAATTTTTTGGAGGGACGAGCCTGCTTATTGTTGTCGGCGTGATATTAGATACGATGCGGCAAACAGAAACTTACTTGCTCCAGAGAAATTATGATGGATTCCTCAAAAAGAGGAAAGTGGGGAAAACCGCCGGGGCTGCTATTGCGACGAACGCCGTCAAGGAAAGAACCCTAGTCTGGATATATACTTTTATTGGCATATTGGTTATTGCCGGGATCACCGTTTCACTTTTTAAGAAGTAAAAGAATCAAGCTTCTGGAATTTCCCTGGAAGGAATTTCTTGGCCATCTTCCACAAAAACCATATTAGCGTTAGCGTAAGCAAGGAATACAAAAGGCTTAAGGGATAAATAGGGGTGTCTTTGCCCACTTGCACCCGTAGGGTTACCGTCATCCATGGGCCAAGATTGGCGTAGTCTTTGGGAAGCGGTTCATCAAGAAGGACTTTTACGGGCACACGTTGCGAGGTTTTAACGTAATTGAGGGTAAGGTCTTCTGGAGAATAAGAGCTAAATGCGTTTTTTGTTCCTTTTTGAATGCTATCGACATGCGCAGTAAGCCATTTTTGGGGATAAGCAGCGATTTTGACCAGGGCCGGCTGACCGGGACGGATTTTATTTAATTGCTTTTCTTTGAAATTGCCTACAACCCAGGAGTCATCAGAGACTATAGAAAAGAGATATTGACCGGTGCTGACGTAATCTCCTGGTTCAACTCTTTTATTGGTTATTTTCCCTTCGAGGGGACAGTAAATATCGGTATAACCAAGCGAAAGGCTTTCTAAGCGGAGAATGGATCGTGTAATTAAATTTGAGGCTAGGGTTAGATCGTAATTGAAAGAGCTCAAGGCATTGATGACGCTCAATTGACGAAGCCTTAACCACTCGGTTTGAGCAAGGATTCTAAAAGCATCCGCAAAAGCTACCCTGGCCAAGTAATCCCTGGGATCGATTTTGACCATCAGTTCTCCTTTTTTGACCTTCAGGTTGTCATCAACCAGGACTTTCTCAACATATCCGGATACTTTTGAAGAGATTCTTAAGACATGAGAGTTCATATAAGCATCTTCTGTTTGTTGATAGCTGGATCTTTCCAACAAGCTTTTCCAAGAGAAAAACAATCCTCCAGAGAAGATTAAGCAAACCAGGATGAAGCGGTAGCTTGTTTTGCTGAAAACCATAAGCCGGTGCATCAATATACAAAGAGGCGGCTGGAACGCCACCGGAAAAATCACGCTCCAGGAACGGGTCCTTTGCAATTTAGATTACTTTTTCATTTTTAAAAAAGCAAAAAGCCCTTTGCTTTTTGGAACTCCATTCTAGAAAAGAGACCCTATCCATTGGGGAAGAAGGGAGGTCGTGGTTTTCGGAGTTTTGAGGAGAATGTTTTAAGGCGGGGAAACGCAAAACCAGTTCCCTAGACAATTCTTCTTCGGCTTGCCTTAACTTGTAGTCGCGCATCATCGTGGTCATGGTTGTGATTCCCGCAATGGCCACATCGACAGGAGTGATGGCAGGAATAAAACGGTTGGATGTTCTCGTCCCGGAAGTAGTAAGAAGCCTGGTCCCTGAACGGGCAGAAACCAAATTGAGTCGCGCTCCCACTCTCCATGCCGCCCAAACGACAGAATAAAACCCTTCGTACTGGGTTACTTCTCCATAAAGGAGAAGATCTGCTGAAAGCCATTTCCCAAGAATCTTGGGCGAAATCCTAAGAAGGTCTTGCATCGTCGTAAGGCCATGAGCTTTCAAAAGAGTATCGATTTCACCAAGGTTCAATACCTCAAAATCCTTTTGAGCCAAGTAACTGGCAATGGTCCGGCGTAACCGATTACTCACCGTCCATCGCCAATTTTCCTTTTGGCTTTTTGTCTTGGGAAAAAGGGGAATGCGGTTGACAAGAAAATTGCCTCCCGTGGCTTGATCCGAGAAAGGAAGAATGGCAATTTTACCCCCGGCTTCACGAGGATAGTCGGGATGGACAACAATATCGGGTTTTTGTATATCCATCTCGATTAAACGGTCATATAAAGATTTTTTCCCATGAATTTTTTCCCCGATCTCGGGAAGAAAAAACCTTTGGCTTGAAGCGGCACAAAGAAGATTAGAAGGCATTGCCTTTTGCTTCCCCACCGATTTTCCCTTGGGTTCTTCAATGGGGGCGAGGGCAAAGTCCGCTTTCCTAATTTCTCCCTTTTTTTCTGCTTGGTTGTTTTTGTTTGAAAGCTGAAAAGAAAAGCGTGGATGCTCGAGATTAGAGGGTAGTTTTTGACCGGGTTGTTGAGCGGAAAGAAAAAATCCTCTGTTTTCCTTGTCATCGTCCCATTGCCGATAAGAAGGAATAGGGCTACTGGTCCTGGTATTTTCCTTGGACGGCGGTTTTTTGGAGGATACATGAGGGGACAGGCCGAGGCTTTTTTCTGCTTGGGGAAAGTAGGGGAGGGGTCTTCTTGTAGGGATTCTCAAGACTATTTCTCTTGCAATGTCCTCTTCAGCCCGCCTCAATACGACATCTCTTAAGTAGGTTGCATTGGTAGCTGAATTGATGAGCAGATCCGTGGGATTGAGAACAAAATCAAAACCGAGTTGATTCCTCGAACCTGAAGAATAAAACAACTGTTCTCCATTTTTCGTGGACAGCATCTGCACGTCTGCAGCTATGCTATACCCGCAAATCACTCCCCCGTAATAACTTTCGTAATTTTTTACCACTCCATAAATCAACGCATCGGCATTAAGCCACGAGCCAAGGACTTGAGGAGAAATTTTTAGCAGATCTTCGCTGGTCTTGATCCCATGTTGTTTCAATACCTCATCGATTTTATCCAACCTGAGGGGGTAATATTCCCTTTGGGCGAGATTTCCGTAAATAAGCTTTCGAACCCTTTGGGCTCTTGTCCATCTGTATTTTTCCCTTGATAGAGGATCGCGCTGGCTCAAGGGGATTTTATTGAGGTAATAATCTCCCTTGTCCTGATCAACAAAGGGCAGAACAGCGATCGTTCGCGGGGGGAGTTCATAGAAAAGAGAGCTTGCAGTACCCTGGATTTTTCCCGGATCCAAGTCTACGACATGGTCGTAGAGCGTTTTTTTTCCATGATGCAGAACGGCTTGCTCTTTGAGAAAAAGTTTTTGATCTTCAGGCGATGTTCGAATTCCAGAACATCCAAAACCTAAAAAAAGGATAAAAAACAGGCAAGCTGGATGGCGCATAAGCCTTTAAAAGCTTATCCATTTTGCCTACAAGCTTTTGAAAAGCAAGAACAAAGAAAGAGAAGACCGGCAAGAAAAGTAAAAATTATTATGGGTAGGGAAAGCAAACCTTAAGGGGAAAATTAATTTCTTTTAATCGTAAAGGGCACTATCTTTTTGAAAAGGCTAGAAAAATTATGCCTTCCCAGTTCCTGCTTGAGCTTTTCCTCGCTCGTCACCCAATTGAGCATCACCACCCTGCGGCGGCCTTCAAAGGGCAGGTGGCCATGGAAAGAATTATCGGACCTTTTAAAAGCGATTAATGAACCCCATTCAGGTGGAACTTCAGCCGCATAATCGTTTATGTTTTTAGAACGCAGCAGCCGTAATCTGCCTCCTTGGGGCTCCCATTCTTCATTCAAGTAGACTAGTATAGTAACCAGTTTCCACTCCGAGTCGGTATGAATGTTGCCATCCCTGTCTTTTGAACACCACCCTCTGACTGTCGTCAAGATGGGCTTTCCTTCCAAGTCGATATTGAACTTTTCTTGAAGAATTTCGGTTAGGGCATGACTTTCGAGTTCCTCGATAAAGGAAGAAAACGAGGGACCGTATTTCAGCTCAGAGAGAGAAAAAACACCAGGTTTTTGAATCTGGGGAAAATCCGCAAGCAACGATTCTTTATTTTCTCCTTTGACGAATTCTTTAACTATGAGATATTCGAAGGGTTCATGAGCTACTGGAGCGGAAGCTAGTTTTTCCAAGTTAATGTATTTCATAGCGGCAATCATTTTTTCCAAAAAAAATGAATTTTGCAATAATAATGTTCCTTTTCCCTTACTTTGATAAAACATCTGCAAGTTTGACGATGAAAGGGCTTGGCTGGTGCGGCACCGGGGAGCCGGTTGTTCGACCGATCCAAGGGGTGCGGCAAGGCCCGTGGCGGCAGAAAGGAATCCTCCGCCTTCTGGTGCGGGGGAGGAGATTGATTCTGGCAAAGATTAGTTTTGTAAGTTGTTTTTAAAAAGAATATAATAAGGATCTGGCTTATGGAGTCGTGGCCGAGTGGCTGAAGGCAGCGGTTTGCTAAACCGTTAGGGGACAAAAATCCCCTCGAGGGTTCGAATCCCTCCGACTCCGCCCGTTATAAAGAATCAAGCTGACCTGAACCATTCATGGTTGCATGGCTTTCGGGACGTTGTTTATCTTCCGCTATTTTATTGACCTATGATTTCCAAGGGTTTTTTTCTTAAAAAGATTTTACGTAGGGTGTCGTTTTTGTCTGAGAAAAGAAACCAAGCTTCGTAAACGTAGTGCGAGGCATCCTTATAGGTCCATTTTAAAACATGGGCAGGCTCCAAGTTGCTCTTGGATTGGGTATAAGCCCCGATGAATCCCGACATGATTCGGCCTCGGCGATAATGGATATCGATTACGTCGTATCGCTCGTAATCTTCGCCCATGATTTGAATCACCCGCTTTTGGGGCATTCCTTCTTCAAAATGGATATCCTTGACTTCCCAAGTTGACCAGGTGGATTGAACGAAAGGTGTTCCGTAGGGAGGTTGGTTCGTTTGCTCTTTTAAGTTGGATAACTGGGGATAATCGGGAAGAGGATAATAGATCTGGGAAAGGCCATTGAGGGCGCAATCCAAAAGGATGAATAAGATAAGGATCAAGGGATACATGGCATGAAAAAGTTGTTAACTAAAAGTAGCGTTTGTGAAATCGGAATGAAAGGACTAAGTGAGGCCCTTCCTTCCCGGCAATGAAAGGGAAGCTGGGATTTCCTTAATCCTTTTTATTATCCTTTTGCCGAACAGCTAGGGGATAAGCCAGCTTATTCTTTCAGGCTGACCAAGAATACTGCCTTTAACAGTCTTTTTTTTAACAACAACTTGGAGCAGGGAAACCAAGAAAGTCTTCTTTGGAAAAATAGTCCACTTGTCTTTCTTTCCGCAATCAACAATGTGGATTTAACTTGTTCTTAAAAGAAAATTTCAATTGAACTCCTGCAATCAGAGGGGATAGATTGAAAACGAGTGGGTTATAAATGGCCAATTTCTTATTATCCCAAGTCGTTGGATTATTGACAAAAATTACCCCTTCGGACTTCTTTCATCCAAACTCTGTAGGAGCTCGGCTCCTCCGCCCCATTATTAATTCTGTTTTACCCTCGAAGTGGGCATGGTTAAAAGTTGTCTCTGGTCCCTGTCGAGGGATGTGGCTTCTCATTAATGTCAAGAACGATAAGAGTTTTATCCTGGGCAAAAGGGAAGAAAAATTGGTTGAGGCCTTGTGTCATGCTCTTCATCCTGGAGCCTCTTTCTGGGATATAGGGGCTTATAATGGATACTATAGCCTGCTGGGGAGTAAGCTTGTAGGGCCTGCTGGGAAGGTTCTCGCCATCGAACCGGTGCCTGAGAATGCCCAAAGGCTTCGAGCGGCTGTAGAAAAAAACCAACTCAATAATATCCAGGTTGTGGAAATCGCCGTGAGCTCTTCTGAAGGGATAACGGCTATCAAAGCTTATGGTCGAACCTCCATCACAAAATCTAGGGAACTTATGCAGGGTTTAGCTGAGGATTTGATAGAGGTTCCTACAACGACAATGGCAAAGTTAATTGAACGCTTCGGGCCGCCTAATGTCGTAAAGATAGACGTGGAAGGAATGGAAATCGATGTTTTGCGTGGAATGGATCCCGTTATGAGGGAAAGCAAGTCTCAATTCTTTATTGAGTTTCATTCAGAAGAATTGCTTTCCACTGAAAGGAAAATGCTTCCTCAATACGATTTCAAGCCCGTCGATCCACCCATACATTGGTGGCTTAGCCCTAACAATAAATAGGATAGCCGGCCGAAAGTTCGTGGATGGCCCCACGCTCTTCGGCAAGTCTTCAACAAGAGAACAATTTTCATAGTTTTACCCATTAAAAAGCCTTGTCCAAGAGAGAATGGACTTTAAAGCAAGCTCTCCCCTTCCCAATCGACTTGGATCCTGGATCTTTTCTCATTGTTTCCCAGGGGAATTGGCTCAGCCCTTTTATTGTCAAGGGGTGAAAAAGGCTGAGATAAAAAGAGCCGGCTGAGGGGATCGAACCCTCGACCCACGGTTTACAAAACCGTTGCTCTACCTCTGAGCTAAGCCGGCTTCATGAGCCAAAAATATAGGATAGTTTTGACAATAAACAAAAAGTTTTCCAACGGGAAACGAGAAAATGGTTTTAAGAAAGTTTTTTCTGTTATTTATCCTTTTGATACTTTAAAGAAGAGGACGAGAGAGGAAAAAAAGTTTCCTTAAGAGAAAATCCGTAGAGATAAAAAGAATAATATGGTAAATTTCTTGCAATTTTTACATGATTAACAAACATAAAATTAAAAAAATTTTTTATGAAAAGAATTTCGTTTTTGAAGAAAGTTTTCCTTTTGTTTTGTTTTGTTCCCCTGGCAAGCTATGCTGCTCAAATTACTTCCATTAGAGGAGGAGATCAAAACAGCGTAGTCACTACATACGGGATCCCTGTTCAAGAAGGAAGCACGATTAAAGTGGGGCAGGTGATTAAAACGGACTATTTTTCGGTGTGTACTATCGGTTGGAAGGACAGGGGAGAAGAAGCGACGGTGGATAGTTTATCGATCGTGACTTTGAAAAATGAAAATCCCGTCGTCTTTGAACTGGCTAGAGGAAAAATCGAATTTAGTTCTAAAGATTTTCAAGTGATTACAAAAGGGGGAACTTTTACCTCACAGACTTCAGGCAAGTTCTTTGCCGCTTATTCCTCCTCTGAACAGCAGTATGGAGCTGAACAAGGAGACGCCACTTTAGTATTAACTCCTAAAAACGAGACTTACCAGTTGCATTCCGGTGAAATGGTCTATGTTCGGGCAGATGGGACGGCCGAAAAAAGACCTATTACTCAAGACAAAAACCAAGATAAAAAATAGAACTCCTCGCACTTATAAAAAAAATATAAAGAGGTTGGCTTTAAAGAAAGTCTTTTGATGATCAAAGCATAAATCTTATGAAAATCTTTTTTTCTCCTTTTTTTCGGTATTTTCCGGCTATCCTTTTTCTGTTCTTTTTGGGGATGACAAAATCCGTTTATGCCGCCTGGAATCTCAAGGAAATCGTTCACAACGGTTCAGCGGTCATTCATCAATTTAAAGAAGAAGGGAAGATCCCCAAGTCGGTGTGGGAAAAAGCCAAGGGGGTGGCTTATCTGGAAGTGACCAAGGGGGGATTTGTCATCAGTGGGGAATACGGCAAGGGCTTTGTCGTTGTCCGGCTTCCTATTGGAGGATGGTCTGGTCCTTCGGCCATTTCTGTAAGTTCTGTAGGTGTAGGACTGCAGGTAGGAGGAGCAAAAACCGATTATGTCATTATTCTTAATTCCGAAAAAGCCATAAAGCAATTTTCTCGGGGGGGGAAGGTGCATTTGACCGGTGAAATGAGTGGGGTCGCCGGACCGGAGAGTGAAAGGGAGGCGTTGATCAAGCCCAGGAGTAATATTTATACTTACCGTTCCACCGAAGGGCTCTTTGGAGGAATTGCTCTTCAAGGAGTGGAGATCAGGGAGGAGCCGGAAGTCAATGAGCGGTATTACCACCAGGCGGTCAGTCCCTCCGAAATCTTTGCCGGACAGGTGCAACCCCCTAAGAGCGCCCAGAGTCTTATTGATACTCTAAACGAACCCTATCCCAAGTAATTTATTTTTGTTTTTTCCTAGGGGTATTTAAGACGAACCAGAGATTATTTTGTAGAAAATATCCCTATTTCCTTTTGGATAAAAATTTGTCATTACTCTTTTGTTTGAATTTTTTTCTTTTTAAAAAGTCGCTCAAAAAAGCGACCGCGTTTTGCTCCATGAAAAAAAAAGAAGACAAAAGAAAAAAGGTCCAGGATAAAGATTCCTTTAATCAATCTACCAAAAAGGACAAAAAGGGATTAGAGTCTCCAAGAGAAGATAAGTTTGACAAGCTGGTACAACAGAATCTTTTTTACCAGAGACTTCATGAATAAAAATTTCTTCATCGTTGCGGAAAACTTTGCGTTCTGCCCATAAAACTTTAGAAAAATTTAAATATTTATCTTGTAGTTTTTTGTTTTACTTTTTCTTATTTTTAAGGTTTTAATATTAAATGGCAGTCGGTTCTTCCTATTCTTTAAAGCAGGTTCAAAGAAGGCTTTTAAAATCAAAGGTCCTAGGGTTATTGCGTCAAAAAGATCGGTTGGATGCATCCATAGCCATTACCCATAGGCTTTGCAGTCATCCGGTCTGGCAGGATGCACAAGTAGTTGCCCTCTATTCTGCCCTTCCTTCTGAGCCCGATACCTCGGATATTTTTCGATTGGCTAAAGCGAGTAAAAAAACGGTGTTATTTCCACGGGTGGATAAAGATCATTTGAGCTTTTTCATCGTGGACAAAAAAGAGGACTTGGAAGAGAATTTTTTAAATGTTTTAGAGCCTCGCCTGGGCTGTGTTGAAGCTTCGATACAAGATATCGATCTCATACTGATTCCTGGGGTGGGTTTTGATAGGCAAGGACATAGACTAGGTAGGGGATTAGGCTTCTACGATCGATGTCTTTCTCTTCTTTCTCCAAGGGCTTGCCGGATAGGCTTGTTTTTTTCTTTTCAAGAATTTCCAAAAATCTATACGGAACCCCACGACCAAAGACTGGATCTTGTAATTACAGAAAAAGAACTGATCCGGACCTCTTCGAGCTGTTAATTTTACCGTTTTCCCGGGGGATTCTCGTTTCTTGGGTTTGCATTGGCTTGCTTCTCCAAGCATAATGTAGATTATGAACGAGAAGTTTTTAAGCGGTCGGGTTGCCGTGGTGACTGGAGCCAATAGCGGTATTGGTAAAGCTATAGCCTTTGCTCTTGCTTCATCGGGAGCTCAACTGATCGTTGCTGCCCGCAGGATGGATCTGAATCGAAAAGTCGCCCTTGAAATTGAGTGGGAAACTTCCAGCAAGGCTTTCCCCATGGAAACGGATGTTTCTAAGGAAGAACAGTGCATAAAGCTTATAGAGGAGACGGTTCATCGGTATGGCCGAATCGATATCCTCGTCAATAGTGCGGGGATAATGGTTTATTCTCCCTTGGAAGAATTGTCCACCGAGGATTTCGATAGTGTGATCAAAACCAACCTCTATGGGACCTTTTGGTGTTCAAAAGAAGCTTTCAAGCAAATGATAAGACAGCAAGCCGGAGGCTACATCATCAACATCAGCTCCTTGGCGGGGATTGACGCTTGGTCGGGTACAGCCGGTTATAGCGCATCAAAGTTTGGGATCATGGGCCTTACAAAGGCCTTGGCCGATGAAGGGAAAAAGTACGATATAAAAGTGACGGCGATCTGTCCTGCACTCGTAGCCACGCCGATGACCGGGGTAGAAGGGGAAAATTACCTTCAACCTCAAGACATCGCTCAAACTGTCCTCTACCTTTTAAGTTTATCTGGAGCTTGTTGGCCAACTGAAATAATCCTCCCTCGGAAGGGAGCAGATTAAAAAAAACAGGATGATTTTACTCTCCCTCCTCTCTCCGTGAATAGTCCTTTAAAAGGGTTGTTAATTTCATGCTTTTTTTTGCTTTTAAAGATCCCTTTCCCCCTTTTCTGGGCATCGGCTCAAGAGAAGGAGGAGTTAAAGAAGATGCAAGTATTTTTCCGGAGCGGTAGGCTTGAAGAAGCTTCCCGGTATGCCCATGGACTGCTTCAACAATATCCTTCCTGTTATCTCTGTTGGCGGTTGATCGGAGAGTGTGCACTTTGCTTGGGCAGGTTACAGGAGGCACAAGAGGCTTTCCAAAAAGCCTTAAGCGTTTTTCCAGGAGATAAAAGATCCCTTGCTCTATTAAAAGAGGTGTATATCAGGGAAGACCGGTATTCTCAAGCAGCTCAAATAGCTTATGCCTTGGGAGAATATGGACAAGGAGATCTTTTGAAAAGTTTTAAGGGGCAGAAACCCTTTTTAGTGGAATCAAAAGACCCTTATGTAGAAATCCCATTTAAAGAGATTGTTCCTTATCCCATCATTGAAGCAGAACTTTGCGGCGCTGCCAAGGCTCGCTTCATGATCGATACCGGGACCACCTACGTTCTTTTGTCTTCCCGCATGGCTAAGAAAGCGGCCATTGAACTTTTCCGCAAGGAAAAAGAACAGAGTTCCCAAGGGAGCTATTGGATCCAATGGGCAAAAATCCCTTCGCTATCCCTTGGAGGGACATCTATAAAAAATATTCCCGCCGTTGTCCATTCCCTGTTGGATATTCCCCGAACGGGGTTGGAAATAGATGGTATCCTTGGAGAGAATTTTCTGTCCCATTTTGTTCCTACTTTTGATCTTTATGGCCGATGGAAAAACACCCCTAAGTATTTTATTTTGGGGCTGTCCAAGCCGTATGTCCCCATTGCTTATAAAAACAAGATCCAGGGTGAAGAAAAAAAAACAGAGGTACCTTTTCTCATGGGACCGGCTCAAACTCTACTGGTCCTGGCGAACATCAACCGCAGCTTTCCCCTTTTTTTTCTTTTGGATACCGCTACTCCTGCCTATTTTGCTTGCTCTCCGTCCATTGCAAAGCTTTCGAGAGTCTGGATACAAAGAAATTTTTTTGAGCAAGAGCCCTATATACACAGGGGTGGAGCTTCCGGTTTTGACATGCAGTGGGAATTGGGGGCGAGCAGAAACACCTCCCAGCTTGGGCAAGCAAGCCAGATTGAATTGATGGGAGAGAAAGTTCATGGTTCTCTAGCGGGAATCGTCGGTTCACTCCCCTACGAAGGGAATTTGGATCTTGGATTATGGACGGGAGGGACAATTGGATTTGGCTTTCTTTATGACAAACGAACAATGATCGATTACAAAAACCAGAAACTTTATTTCTGGACCCCTAGGGCCTCTTCATCCAAAGAAAAAGCCAGGTAACTAAGATTGATCTAAGAAATAGAGGGAAGGATCTCCCAAGGCTGCCGTATTGATGGAGCAAACTCTTTCACGGGCAAAACGCAACAGGTAATTTGGCCCTCCGGCTTTGGGTCCTGTGCCTGAGAGTCCTTCTCCTCCAAAGGGTTGGGATTCGACGACGGCGCCTATGATCGGGCGGTTGACGTAGAAGTTGCCTACGGGTGCGCTCAAGGCAATTTCTCGAGTGAGGTTTTCCCGCCTTGTCTGCAATCCCATAGTTAGGCCATAGCCCTTTTGGTAAATTTCTTCCAGTATGCGGGGAAGTTCTTCTCTTGAAAAACGCAGAACGGGCAAGATGGGCCCAAATATTTCTTGGTTGAGGAGGCCAGTTGAAGAAATCTCGAAAAGATGAGGGGCAAAGAAATATCCATCGCTGGAGGCGGTTTCCCCAATAGGTGCCTTGGCGAGTAGCCGCCCATGAGTTTGAAAAAATTGAGAAAAATTTTGCAGCTCTTCCACAAGAGATTTGCGGATAATAGGGCCCACATCGGTTTCTGAAAACCGCGGATCTCCGACAATCAACTGCTCTGTGGCATCGGAGAGCAGGTCTAAAAGCTGGTGAGAAATTTCTTTTTGAACAAGGAGTAGTCTAAGCGAAGAGCATCTCTGCCCGCCATGATTAAAGGCAGAGATAAGGATGTCTTTGACCGTTCTTTCGATGGCCGCCGTGGCCTCCACCACCATGCAGTTGATTCCTCCCGTCTCTGCTATCAAGGGAACAATCGGACCTTCTTTTTGGCTTAGGCATTGGGCGATCCTTTTAGCCGTGGCTGTCGATCCTGTGAAAGCTATACCGCGAACAGACGGATGCTTGACCATTTGTTGCCCGCTTTGGCCGTTCCCTAAGATTAATCTTAGCACTTCCTTGGGTATACCCGCCTTGTAGGCCAGTTGAACGACAGCCGCAGCAACAAGAGGAGTCTCTTCAGCGGGCTTGGCAGCAACGGTGTTGCCGGCAAGAAGTGCCGCTACGATTTGTCCAATGAAGATCGAAAGAGGGAAATTCCAAGGGCTGATACATACCCAAAGGCCACAGCCATGGTAGTGAAGCTTGTTTTCTTCACCATGGGGACCGGGAAGTAAAAGGGGGTGGGAAAAAAGCTTGACCGCTTCCTTGGCATAATAGTTACAGAAATCTATAGCTTCTCTTATTTCGGAAAGTGCATTGGAAACGGTTTTCCCCGCTTCGGCACATAAAAGGTATAAAAGTTCTTCTTTATGAGCCCAGATTTCTCGGGCAAGCTTGCTTATTTTTTCAGCTCTTTTCTCGACGGGAACCCGATCCCATTCTTCTGCATGAGAAGCGGCCTCTGAAAGACTTTTTTGGATATAGTCCTCGGAAGAAAGGAGAACTTCACCGATGCATTCTTTAGAATTAGCCGGAGAAAAGATTTTCTGCCTGGTCCCGTTGGCTTGGGGATAAAGGAAAAAAAGTTGAGGCTGGGAATGCGGGCCTGTAGTTTTTTGAACCAGGTTTTCCCAGGTCTCTGGATTGGCAAGATCAAGTCCAGGCGCATTTTCCCTGTCCTTGTACAGGTGAGGAGGAAGAGGAATACGGGGGTTATGCCGCTTGCCCCTCTGCTGTAATTTGCTTAAGGGATCCCAACGCAATTTTTCGAAGTCGAAGGGGTAAAGGAAGTTTTCTAAAGCGGTGCCATTTTCTATCAATCTTCTTGCCAAGTAGCCAAAAAGCTCTTTTCCCTTCCCAATGGGGATATAAACCCGGGTGGGATAGCCCGTGGTTTTCAGCCATTTCCCCAGGCTTTGGCCAAGGCCATAAAGTCTTTGAAATTCAATAGGATTTTCCTTAAGGGAAGAATGGAACTCGAGGATGGCTGCGATCGTAGAGGGGTTATGGGTAGCCAGTCGAGGGGCTAGGACTTCTTTATGTTGAAATAACTTCTTTAAGCAAAGCATATAAGAAAGCTCGGTCAACTCTTTGAGGGTATAGACCGGATACTGCTCAAGGCCGACCTGTTGGGCATGGATGATTTCATGATCCCAATATGCCCCCTTGACCAAGCGTATAGAGAGCTTTTTTTTCTTTTCTTTGCAAAGTTCGGCCAAGTAATCGACCAGCTGCTCGCTGTTTTTCAAGTAAGATTGAACAACAAACCCCATTTTGTTCCAATCCTTGAGATCGGGATCAGATAAGAGAGCCTCGAGCAGGTCTAAGGCAAATTCAAACCGCCAGTATTGTTCGGCATCGATACATAAGCCTACGGCCTTTTTCTGGGCAGTGAGACAAAGGGATTTAACTTTAGAATAGATCCTATCGAAGGATATACGGCCATAGTGCAATTCGTACTTGGAGTCTAGAGCGGAGATTTTAACGGACATTTCGGGATCTGACCGGGGAAAGGTAGTTTTAAGATCCCCTAACATTTCTATGACTTTTTGGCAGTTTTCCCAATGGCTTAAACCATCTTTTGATCCTTGAGCGTCTTCTCCAAGGAGATCCAAGGAAACTTCTTCTCCCTTGACCAGGAGATCAAAAAGCCTTCTCCGCGCTCTCTCAACATCCGGGGCCAGAACGAATACATCGACAAGAAGCCTTGTAGCCACCTGGATGAAAAGGATGAGGGCCTTGTCAGAAAGGACCGATAGGAGGGGTAAAAGATCGAACGTTTCAACCAGTAATTTTAACTTGCTTATCAGAAAAGAAAGCCAATACTTGCGGGTCGTATTGTGCCAATTTCCCTTGCGGATCTCCTCCTTAAAAAAAATGAGGGCGGTTTGATCATCGGTGATCCGGGGTAGAGCTTCGGCAAGCCTAAGAAGAAGCAAGCCTTCCGGGGTATTCAAGGGATAGACTTTTGTCAACTGCTCGGTAACAGATCCTTTGGCCTCTTTGCCGAGGGTATTCAAAAGGAGTTTTAATCTCTGGTTAACCTTTTCAGGAGAAAGCTGCAGGACTTCAAAAGAGCGGATTAACTCTTCGGCCCTGTTTTCCTCGGGCTGGAGAGATTTTTCTCTCAGTTCTTTCCTTCCCCTGTTCATGCTGGAGGAAGGGCAGAAAAACTGGAAATAGCTGCTCATAACAGAAAATAGGATGATTCAGCTTTTATGGGGAGCCAAATGTCATTTTTAGGGCGTTTCGACAAAATCTTTCCATGCCACCAGCAAGGCGGCGATGATCGTTGGCCCGGCAAAAAGACCAAGCAAGCCAAAGGAGCTTAGCCCTCCCAGGGTTCCTAAAAGAACCCAGTAAAAGGGAAGATTGACCGCTCCTCCTATGAGAGCAGGCCTGATAAAATGATCGGCTACGAAAAGGACGCTAAAACCGAAAATGACAATGGCGATGGCTTGGATAATCATACCCTGGGCAAGAAGAAACAGGGCAGCGGTGCAAAATACAGGGGGTGCAGCAAAGGGAATCATGGCCAAAATCCCCGTAACGCCTCCCAGGGTTACGGGATCAGGCAGGCCGACGATAGCATAGGCTATTCCTAGAAGGATGCCTTCTCCCAGGCTGACCAAGACAAGGCCGTTGACGGTGCCGCGTATGACTAAGACCAAGTGTTGAGCGTATTTTTCTCCGGGAGTACCGAGAATTTTACGAATAAAGGCGAGGAATTTTTTACCAAGGACTCTCCCGTCCCTATAGAGAAAAAAGAGGGTAAGCAGGGTAAAGGCAAGGACTTCAATCCGGTGGATGACCTGCACGCCGATCGTCTTTCCCCAACGGAACAAGAAGGCGGAGTCGATATGGGCTAAAGTCTTGGATGCCGCTTCGGGAGTTGCCAAGTTGAGATTCCAGCGCACGGTCAGCCAATTGCCGATGAAAGGGATTCGCTGAAACCAATCCGGAGCGGGTGCTCCTTCTTTCTGGGCATGGGCGATATATTGACCGAGAATGATGGCTTCTTGGCCGGCCTTGAAAACACCATAGACAAGGGGGCCGAAAAGCAAGGCTCCAACAAGAAGGGTAAAAAACAAAGAACTTACCCAAAGGGGAGTATTTCGTGGCAGTTTCATCCGGACCCAACTGTAAAAAGGCCACGTGGCTATGGCGATTAAGAAAGCCCAGGCCATGGCCACGATAAAACCACGCAAAATCCAGATGGCCAGGAGGACAAAAAGGATGGAGGCAATGACGCGGGCTGTTTTTTGGTAGGGGGTGGGAGTCATCGCTGTCATGGGCCTTTGGAAAAAAAGATTACCTGAATATCAGAGATAGTCATCAAGGTATTTTCTTTATTTTTTCGAGAGCGAAATTTTCCCTGTCCTTGGGTATAAAAATAAGGATCGTCGAAGAGGAAGCCTATTTTGGATGCTTTTTGGTTAAAAAGGTAAGGGAATCGAGATTTTTCTTAGGAGACGATGGGAGCTGGGTTAATCTCTTCTTGAAGATCAAACTGCAATGCTTCATCAATGCCGGAAATAAGGGGTGTGCCATAAAAAGTATGTCCTGTGGTTTCAACTATTCGGACGGGTAGAAATTCCCCCCTCCACCTTTCGTTTTTAGGTATAATGACAAGATGGTTTGTTCGTGTTCGGCCTTGAAATTTAGAGGCATTTTTTTTGCTTTCTCCTTCGACAAGGATTTCAACCACTTGCCCTACCCATTTTTGAGCTTTCTCCATGGTGATCTTGTTTTGTATCTCGAGTAAGCGGTAATTCCTCTCGAACTTAACCTCTTCGCTCAGTTGATCCCCTAAGGAAGCCGCGGTTGTCCCCTCCCGAGCTGAATAACGAAAAATAAAAGCGTTATCAAATCGAACCTCGTTAAGCAGCGAACAGGTTTGTTGAAAGTCTTCTTCGGTTTCTCCTGGATAGCCTACTATGATGTCCGTAGAAAGAGCGAGCTGGGGGATCGCTTTTCTCAACTTGTCAACGAGAGAAAGAAACTTCGAGCGGCTATATCCCCTGCGCATGGCCTTCAAAATCTTGTCACTTCCCGATTGTACGGGCAGGTGCACATGTTCGCAGAGTTGAGGAATGTCCCTTAGAGCTGCGATCAGATCCTCTTTAAACCCCAGGGGATGAGGGGAAGTAAATCGAATCCTTTTAATTTCTTCAATAGTGCTTAATTTTTCAAGAAGCTGGACAAAAGGAGACTTTCCCTTTACCCACGGGAATTCTTTTGCCCCGTAACGGTTGACGATTTGACCGAGGAGGACGATTTCTTTAACGGACGTCTCGGCAAGCCTTTTGACCTCTTCAAAGATTTCGTCAATGGGACGGGAACGTTCTTCGCCCCGGGTGGTGGGGACGATACAAAAAGAGCAATGCATGCTACAACCTTGCATGATAGAGACATAGGCTATGGGTTGGGCTTTTGTGGAAAGATGTTTGTTGATCGCGTTATGGGCGGCTTCTTCTTTCGAAAGATCAACGTAGGATGACGATCTATCGGGGTTTTTCAACAAGTTGTCCGCAATTTCGGCCACCTTGTGGAATTTTTGAGTACCCAGGACAAGATCGACGAAACGATACTTTTCGGCTATTTCTCTGCCCCGGTTTTGTGCCATGCAGCCTATGATTCCCAAGACCAGGTTGGGATTTTTCTTTTTTGCCGTCTTTAAAGACGCCAGCTTGTCTATGGCCTTCTCTTCAGCCATGGCCCTAACCGAACAGGTGTTAATGAGAATAATATCCGCCCATTTTTCGGAAGAGGCGATCTGGTATCCCCGTTCGATAAAATCCTGGAGGACCTGTTCGGAATCCCGCACGTTCATCTGGCAACCGAATGTCTTGATAAAAACCGAAGGCATAATTTTTAGATAGGGATAAAGAAGGAAATTTGTAAAGCACTCTCTTTTTTATATCTTATCATTTATAAAAGTAAGTTGGGATAAAAAGGAGACAAAAAGAGAATTTTTGTCTTCTTTTTATTTTTTTCGCTTTTTAGAAATCTTCAAAGGATTGATTGGAGCCGTGCAAGAAAAGCCGAGTAACAATGGCCATCCTTGTTCTTCTGTTATCGCTGCAAGAGATTACCGCACCGGTATGCCTTTGAAAATCAGCCTGGCTGAAGGAGTTTATCAAAAAATTGAGGCCCAGCCTAAGGAAAGCGCCGGATCATTGCCCTGGATCGCTCCCGGGCTTTTTGACCTTCAAATCAACGGTTTTGGAGGAATCGACTTAAATGGAGAGAGCCTTTCTCAACAACAGTTTGAAATTCTCTGCCGAAAACTTCTTGAAAGCGGCTGTTCCCACTTTTTAGCCACCGTTATTACTCGACCTTTGGACTCCTATCGTCATTGGATAGAAAAATTAGAAAAGCTACGCCAAGTTGTTTCTCTTAATTGCCTGGGCTTTCACTTAGAAGGCCCTTTTCTTTCCGGGGATCCAGGCTGTCGGGGTGTACACTGCCCCGAATGGATGACCAAGCCCGATGTAGCCTGGCTGGAAGAAATCTTTTTAGCCTCGGCAGGCAGTATCAAATTGATCACCCTGGCCCCGGAAGTCGATCCTGAAGCTACAGCAAACTTTATAAAAAAAGCGGATTCCTTGGGCATTACCGTTGGCTTGGGTCACTCTAAAGCCTCCTGGGAAGTTATTCAATCCTCGGTCCTAGCCGGAGCAAAACTCTGGACTCATCTCGGCAATGCCCTCTCTCATACGATTCCAAAATTTGACAACCTTCTTTTGAATGTTATCGCTTCGGACCTGCCCTATGTTTCCCTTATTCCCGATGGGAAACATATACCCCCGGTAGCTTTTCGGGCTTTGATCACGGCTCTTGGACAGAAGGTCGTACTCGTTTCTGACGCCATGGCAGGGGCGGCTGCTCCTCCGGGAAATTATTTTCTAGGCCACGTCGAGATAGAAGTGGACAGCCAGGGCAAAGCCAGAGATAAAAAAAGCGGCCGGCTGGGAGGATCGACCTTGCGGCCTTTTGAAGGGGTTTTTATAGCTCAACGGATGACGGGTATATCTTGGAGGTGGTGGTGGGATGCTTATTCGATAAGGCCGGCCGCCGTCCTGGGGATAGACCATGGCCTAAAAGAAGGAAACGAAGCCAGTTTTTGTCTTTTTGATCTTGTTCCTTCCCCCGTATTGAGAGCTCTTTACCTCAGGGGGAGGAAAGTATATCCTTAGCTTGAAACTGAAGATGAAGCCTATTGAAGAACAATGCCCGGTTACAGAAAACGGGGAAGAAGCTATCGGCGAAATCCGATCCTTTGGCCTTTCGATTGCAGAATACAACCGACTTTGCCTCTTGCTGGGCCGTAAGCCTACCCCGGCTGAAATGGCCATTTTTGGGGTGATGTGGAGTGAACATTGTTGTTATAAGAGCTCCAAAAATGAACTTCGAAAGTTGCCTTCCCTGGGTAAAAGGGTGCTGGTCAAAGCGGGCGAAGAAAATGCGGGAGTGGTCGAGTTGACGGAGGGTTGGGCTGTTGTTTTCAAGATTGAATCTCACAATCATCCCAGTGCCGTCGAGCCGTTCCAGGGGGCGGCCACGGGAGTCGGAGGGATATTCAGGGATATTTTAACCATGGGGGCACAACCCCTCTGTTTTATGAACTCCTTGAGATTCGGAGAAATAAGGGAAGAAAAAAGTCCAGGGGCAAACCATAATGCTTTTCTTTTGCGCCACGTTGTAGCGGGCATAGCTCATTACGGCAATTGTGTGGGTGTGCCGACCGTGGGAGGAGAGCTGGCTTTCGATAAAAGCTACGAGGACAATCCTCTTGTTAATGTATTTTGTCTTGGCGTGGTGAAGACAGAGCGGATCCAGCGCGGGGTGGCTCAAGGCATAGGCAATCCTGTTTTTATTGCGGGTTCAAAAACAGGCAGAGACGGGCTAAAGGGGGCTGCTTTCGCCTCCCGGAAGCTTGAAGAAAATAAGGCTGAACAGAGGCATTCGGTGCAGATCGCCGATCCTTTCATGGGAAGGATACTGATGTCTGCCTGCTTGGAACTTTTCCAGATTCCTGGCGTAGTGGCGGGAATCCAGGATATGGGTGCTGCAGGGCTTATCTGTTCAACGTCGGAAACGGCGGCAAGAGCGAAGAGGGGCATGGAAATCAACTTGGACGAGGTCCCGGTCCGGGAGGAGGATATGAGTGCTGAAGAAATCCTTCTGTCTGAATCCCAGGAAAGAATGCTCTTGATCATCTCCAAGGATAAGGAAGAGGTGGCCAAGCGGGTCTTCGATAAATGGGCTGTGCCCTTTTGCCGGATCGGGAAAGTGATCCAGGAAGAAAAACTGCGGTTTTACCGTTGGGGAAAGCTTGCCCTGGAAATTGCTCCTGGGTTGATTGTTCACGAGGCCCCGGTATATACCCTGCCAGTCCATGAACCTTCCCAAAAAGATTCTCTTCCTTCAAGGCGGTGGCCTGAACCTAAAGATTACAAGAATCTCCTTATAGAATTTTGTTCTTTACCCCAAAATTGTTCTAGAAAGTGGATTTATAGCCAATTTGACTACATGATAGGATTACGTACTGTTGAAGATCCCGGATCGGATTGCGCCGTGATGCGTCTTTTCTTGGAGGATAAACCGATCCGGCTGGGTCTTACTCTTGATGGTAACGGCCGTTATTGCGGGATCGATCCCTACAAGGGGTCAATGATGGCTGTAGCTGAAGCGATGAGGAATCTCGCCGTTGTAGGTGCAATCCCTTTGGGTATTACCGATAATCTTAACTTTGCCGATCCCAATGATCCTTTTTCTTATTGGCAATTTAAAGAAGCGGTTAGGGGTATTGCCGAAGCCTGCCGCTTTTTTGAAATTCCCGTAACGGGAGGCAACGTCAGCTTTTATAATTTTTCCAAGCAAAGTTCCATATTGCCCACCCCTGTCATTGGGGCGGTCGGTCTTATTGAAACCGACAAAGCTTTAGCCAAGATGGCCTTTCAAAACCCCGGAGATGTGATTGTTCTATTGGGCGGTTGGGGAAATGGACTTGAAGGCTCTTTGTATCTTCAAGAATATTTTGGGGAAAGTGGCCAGAAACTTCCCCATTTTAGCTTGGAAGCAGAAAAAAAACATAACGAGTTGCTGTACTCTTTGGCTAATGAAGGCATAGCCAGCAGTATCCATGATCTTTCCGAAGGGGGGCTCGGGTTGGCGCTGGTGGAATGTAGCGTGAGCGGGGATAAAAAACTGGGCTTTTCGATCTCTTTGCCCGCGGAGTTGCGTCTTGACGAGCTCTTATTTAATGAGGCGGGTGCAAGGTCTGTTGTTTCACTCCCTGGAGAAAACCTTTCTTCCTTGCTCAAGATTGCCGAGGGCAAGGGAGTGCAAGGAATAGTTCTGGGAGAGGTGACAGAAGAGTACTTTCTTAAACTACGTCATGGAGAACAATCAATTGAAATTGATGGAGCGGAAATCGAAGAGGAATGGGAAAAGGGTCTAGAAAAAATTTTGGAAAAGGACTGATATCGATCCACTGCCCTAGCTTCCTTTCGGAATTTAGGCAAGCGGCTTAAAAAAATGAACCCAAATTCATGGAACTAGCCCCGGGAAGAAAGAAAGCTCAAGATTTGTTCGGCGAGTTTTTTCCCTATTCCCTTTACCGCCGCAATTTCTTCGACGGAAGATTTCTTGATTTTTTCTATGGAACCAAAAGCGCGAATCAAAAGCTTTTTTCGATTTTCACTTATCCCCGGGCAATCATCCAGAATACTTTCTCTCATCCTTTTCTTAAGAAGGAGCTGGTGATAAGAATTGGCCACGCGGTGCGCCTCATCTCTTATTCTTTGCAGTAGCCGCAAGGCCTTGCTCCTTTTGTCCAGAACGAGAGGATCGGGAAGAGCTTCGCGGTAGATCTCCTCGTTTTCTTTAGCCAGCCCAATGACACATAGGTCGTTTAACTGCAGGGAATGCAAGGCCTTCAGGGCGGATGAAAGTTGGCCCTTGCCCCCGTCCACGACGATTAAATCCGGCAGCCTACCCCCTTCATCGAGAACCCTTTTATACCTTCTGCGGATGACTTCTTGCATGCAAGCAAAGTCATCTTGTCCGGCAACGGTTTTTATCCGGTATCTCCTATAGGAGGACCGATCGGCCTTCCCCTCTCGGAACGTGACCATGGAAGCTACTTTGTGGGTTGAAGATATGTTGGATATATCGAAACATTCGATGAGATGGGGAACTTGGGGTAGAGCAAGAACAGCCTGGAGTTCTTCCAGGTCTTCAAGGGGAGAAGACACTTTGGGGAGTTGTTTAACAAAACGCCGAGCGGGCCTCGTCGTTTCCTCCAAGGCTTCCAAGAGATTTCTAAGTTCAGCGGCTTTCTCGAAATCCTGGGCTTGGGCAGCCTCTTCCATTTTCAGTCGTATTTCATCAATCATTTCCTTGGATTTACCCTCTAAAAAGGCACAGGCCATTTTCACCCTTTCGAGGTATTCGGCTTGACTGATCTTGGCGATGCAAGGAGCCGAGCAGTTCTTGATAATGTGATCTAAGCAATGTTTATAGTCTTTTTCAGAAGGGATAAGGGCGCTACAGGAGCGCAAGCCAAACTTTTTTTTCATGAGATTGAGGGTGGTTCTTAGGGCACTAGAACTGGCAAAGGGTCCAAAATACCTGGCATTGTCCTGTTTTTTCAGCCGCGTGACTTGGAATCTGGGGAAAGGTTCGCTCAAGTCAACTTTTACAAGCAGGAACCGTTTATCATCTCGAAAACTTACATTGTAGCGGGGTCGAAATTCCTTGATCAACCTTCCTTCCAAGAGGACAGCTTCGGCTTCAGAATGCACAACGTAATATTCGAGATCAACAGCGGCCTCGACAAGGGCATTGAGTTTTCTATCGGCTCGAAGTCTCCTGGAAGGATGAAAATACTGGCTTACCCGTTTGTGAAGATCTACGGCTTTACCCACATAGATGACGCGGTTGAACCTATCTTTGAAAAGATAAACTCCCGGCTTGTGCGGAAGATCTCGGATTTTTTCTTGCAATGACATGATCAAACTTTTAAAAAGCTCCCTTAAACAAAAAGCTTTTTTATTTTAATCTCCTCTAATTTAAGCCACTTTTAAGTAAAGATAAGTAAAGAAAGACCTATATTTTCTCTATTTGATTGTTATGATTACTTTTTTCAAAGAAAAAGATCATCTAAAGTGTCTCTTTCATACTCTTATGCATGGGATTAATCCAAAAAGACTCTTGTTTGTTCTTTTTTTACCCTTTAGCCTGTTTTTCGTTCAACTGGGGATGGCGGCGACTTCAAGTTCTGCCCGAAGCCGTCATGTTGAAGTGAGCTTGCTTTCCGAACTCGATGCGGTAAGCCCCGGGAGCCATTTTTACGTAGCTTTGCGGATGAAAATGGATGAAGGATGGCATACCTATTGGCTTAACCCTGGAGATGCAGGTTCCGCAACAAAAATTGATTGGACTCTTCCCGTGGGTGTTCATGCCGGACCGATTCAATGGCCAAGCCCTAGCGTCATATCCTTGCCTCCGCTTACAAGCTTTGGCTATGAAGGAGAATGCTGGCTCTTGATCCCGATGGATATATCCCAGGAGCAACAGCTAGGCAGTTCGGTGAACATCAAGGCTTTCGTGCAATGGGTGGAATGTGCGCAAAGCTGCCTGCCGGGAAGCGCTGAGTTGAACTTGACTTTGCCTGTTGAAAGTAGTCCCAGGGTGGATGAGTCTTTGAAAGAAGGCTTTCAGAAGGCCAAGTACGAGATTCCCCGGAGTCCGCCTGAATCGGTTAGTATCAGCTTTATGGATACGGGTAAGAACTTGATCATTTTTTTCCAGAACAAATCGGGCAAGATCCTTAATTTTGAGTCCGCCCATTTTTTCCCCTTTCAAAATGGAATCATCCAGTATTCAGCGCCCCAACAATTGCGCTTGCGGAAGGAAGGAGTATCCCTGGAGATTGCCCGTCCCAGCAACAATGCTTCGGCTTTGACCGAACCCTTAAGCGGAATATTTACGGCCAAGCTTTCGGGCTTGAAAGGGATAGAGAAAATTAACTGGGATATAAGGGCAAGAAAATATATTCCACCGAAGGTGGAGACCCAGAAGACAGGAGCTTCCCCTTATTTTAATAAGAAGTTTTTCTCCTATCTTGGGCTGAGCTTTATTGGGGGATTAATTCTCAATCTCATGCCTTGTGTTTTACCCGTTATTTCTTTAAAAGTACTTAACTTGGTGGGGGCCGCCAAGGAAGGAGGCGGTTCTTCTATTGCCCATGGATTATCCTTCGTGCTGGGGGTGTTGTTTTCTTTTTGGATCGTGGTGGGGCTGTTAATCCTTCTGCGACAAAAAGGGTTGGAGCTTGGATGGGGTTTTCAACTCCAGTCTCCTCCCTTCGTTGCTTTCATGGCTCTTTTCTTTTTCCTGATCTCCTTGAATCTTCTTGGAGTATATGAAATTGGGGTTTCCCTGGTTTCAGCCCAATCTCTTGTCGAAAAAGCCAAAGGCCTATTGGGATCCTTTCTCAATGGCATGCTTGCAACACTGGTGGCTTCCCCTTGTACCGCCCCTTTCATGGGATCAGCCGTGGGATTTGCTCTTTCTCAACCCCCCCTTGTCATCATCCTGGTCTTTAGCTCGCTCGCCTTGGGCATGGCTTTCCCGGTGTTCGTCTTGTCTATTTTCCCCGGTCTTCTCCGGCTGCTCCCCAAGCCCGGCCCGTGGATGGTCAGTTTTAAACAATTTCTTGCTTTTCCCATTCTCGGGGCGGTGATCTGGCTCATCTGGGTTTATGGCAAACTCAGGGGAGTAGATGGGGTTCTGGACATCCTGTTGGCCTTGCTCTTTGTAGGCTTGGGATCTTGGATTTATGGCAAGTTCAGCGGTCCTTTTCATCCCCTTGGCGTGCGTGTGCTCTCTATACTCTTATCCCTCGCTATCCTCTTGAGCAGTTTTTATTACGTGGTCGTGGAAATAGAAAGGTCCTTTTCCACAAAAGTGGCTAAAAAAGAGGAATGGGTTCCTTTTTCGGAAAGCAAGTTAGAAGAGTACCTACAACAGGATGTTCCCGTATTCGTTGATTTTACGGCTTCTTGGTGCCTGACCTGCCAAGTGAACAAAAAAGTAGCCTTGGAGAACCCCGAGGTGAAGAAGAAGTTCGAGGAACTCGGAGTGATAAGGATGGAGGCAGATTGGACTAATCGCGATCCGAAAATCACCGAAGCCTTGGAAAGTCTCGGTAGAAGCGGGGTTCCCACCTATGTTTTTTATGGCCTTGGTTCTGCTTCTCCACTCCTCTTGCCGGAAGTGATTACCCCAAAAATGCTTTTGGATGTATTGAACAAGATTGAGAAAGAAAAAAAACAGAAGGAAGCCCAGGCTAAAAGTGGGGAGTTTTTCCAGTAAATTCTTATGCCCAATCTCAAGGATTTCGGAGACTTTCTTCCGGGATATGGAGTGTTTGAAACCCTTAGGGTGGAAGAAGGAACCGCGTTTTTTGTCGAGGAACATTGGAAGAGCCTTCTGCAAAGCGCCAAAATGCTCGGCCTTTGCCCTCGGCAAGATTTTCGCAGGTGCGTCGGTCGTCTTCCCAAGAAGGCAACCGGAAAATGGCGGTGGATAGTGAGCGGAGGAGAAGAAAAAGATTTTTTTGATTCCCGGGCAAAAGAGCCCCAGGAGGTTTTTAGCTTGGCTGTTGCCGAGACAAGGGTGGGCTCCCGTAATTGGGACAGTCGACTCAAGACTTTAAGTTACCTTGTCCATTACCAAGCCAGGCTTTCGGTGGAGGCGGATGAAGCGGTCATTTTAAACGAGCATGGCGAAGTGGTATCGGGAGCAATGAGCAACCTTTTTTGGGTTAAAAACGCAAAGATCTATACCCCTTCTGTTGAAACAGGATGCCGTAAGGGGATAATCAGGGGATGGGTCATGTCCGAAATGGAGGTGATTGAAACAAGGATGGGACCAGAAATCCTCCAAGAAGCCGACGAGATTTTTTTGACCAATAGCTGGATAGGGATTAGACCCGTCGTGCGGTTCCAAAACAGGATCTTAGAAAAAGGGAAAATCGCAATGGAGCTGTCAAAGAAGCTTAAAGCCACCTATAGCTTATTTAAAAGTTCATCTTCGCTGGATGGAATTTCTTCCCAGATTTTTAACCAAGGGGCAGAAGAGCTGTCGGAAGGGGCCCGGTAATCCCCCCTGGGACTGAGAGAGCCTCCGGAACCGACTTTAGGAGCATTGGCTATGCAGCTCCTTTTGAATTGACTGGTACGGAAAAAACGGTCGAGAAAGACTCTCAGCCAATATTTTATCTGATCAATGGAGTATGCTTCCCTTTTCTTTTCCATTTCAGGCCACTGACCCCTATTTTTATCATGCCAAGCAGACCAACAGAGAAAAGCGGTTTTTGTGGGTAAATAGCCGTATCTCAATGTATAATAAAGATTAAAATCCTGGAGATTATAAGGGCCGATTTGTTCTTCTGAGCTTTGGAGAGGTTCTTGAGCGTTTTCCCCGGGAATAAGTTCTGGACTGATGACCGTATCAAGGATCTCATCGAGAACCTCACTCACCTTCTCGCCTAGCTCTTGGGTCTTGGAGACCCACCTAATTAGAAACTTAATCAAGGTTTTAGGAACACTGGCGTTGACATGATAATGAGCCATATGATCGCCTACCCCGTAGGTCGACCACCCGAGGGCAAGTTCACTTAAATCGCTTGTGCCCACGACCAGGGCGTTTTCAAAATTGGCGAGCCTAAAAAGATGATTCGTTCTTTCACCGGCCTGGACATTTTCGAAAGTCACATCATAGAGTTTTTCGCCCCTGGCAAAAGGATGCCCAATATCCTTAAAAAGCTGCATGCAACTGGGTCGAATATCGATAAAATATTCCCGGCATCCAGTAGCCTCGATGAGCCTGCGTGCCTGCTCGAGGGTCTTTTTAGTCGTTGCAAACCCGGGCATGGTACAGGCCAAAATATTTTGCCTGGGAAAGCCTAAAATATCCATCGCCTTGGCACAAACGATAAGGGCATGAGCCGAATCCAGCCCTCCGGATATACCGATGACCGTTTTGCGAATGGAAGTAGCCTTGAGCCTCTGGATAAGCCCCTGGGTCTGGATAGCATAAACTTCCTGGCATCTCTGGTCCCTTGTTAGTGGATCGCTGGGGACATAAGGGAACCGTTCCAGGACCCTTTCCAACAAAAGGATAGATTCCTTGTTGACATCAAGGGAAAAAGTCAAGGTTTTAAAGGAGCTGATCTCTTTTTTAAAATGGACTTTTGTTTGACCGAAACTGTTTTGTCTCATTCTATCTGCTTGGAGCCGGTCAAGATCGACGTCGGCAAAAACCAGCTGTGAATCGTAGGCAAAACGTCGGGTTTCGGCAAGCTTGGTCCCGTTTTCATAAATCAACCCTTCGCCGTCCCATGCAAGATCGGTCGTTGATTCTCCAAAGCCCGCTGCGCTGTAGATGTAGGCGGATATACACCTTCCCGACTGGCTGGCTACCAGCAGTTTCCTATAATCGCTCTTTCCAATGGTAATGTTGGAAGCTGAAAGGTTGACAAGCACGGTGGCTCCCGCCAAGGCGGCAAAAGAAGAAGGAGGTAGAGGAACCCAGAGATCTTCGCAAATTTCAATGGCCAATTTGAAAAGGGGTTGCTGCTCCCATTCAAAGATAAGGTTGGTTCCAAACGGAATCGCCTTTTGTCCCAGCAGATCGACGTATTCCTCCGTGGCCAATGCAGCTTGGCTAAACTGCCTGGACTCGTAAAACTCGCGGTAGTTAGGCAGATAACTTTTAGGGATAACCCCTAGGATTTTTCCCCGGCTGAAAAGACAGCCGCAGTTGTAAAGCAGCTGGTTAACCCTTAACGGAAGGCCTACTAGGGTGAGCAGGGAAAGGGGAGCGGTTTCTTCAAGAAGGTATTCTAAAGCCCTCAGTGAAACTTCAAGGAGAGCGGATTGGTGAAAGAGATCTTCGCAGGAATAGGCAGAGAGGCATAGCTCGGGAAAAACGACCAGGGTGGCTTTCTTATCGGCTGCTTGCCTACATAATTCGGCGATTTGGGTAGCGTTATAAAATGGATCGGCCACCTTTCCCACCGGAACTCCAACGGCAACCCGGACGAAATTGTGGGTATATAAATTAAAAAAGCTTTCTTTCCCCATTATCAAAATATTTTTCGATTATCTTAGAGGACAAAAAGAAAAGAAAAGAAAAATTGGTTAAAAAGACAAAAATTGAAGAAAAAATTTTCTTTTTTTCAATTTTTTTGGAGTTAAATCCGCTCCTTCATTCAAAACGTTAACAAAGCTGACCCGAAGCGAAGAGTTCCTGGTTTTGGTTTTTTATCCTGTCTACCCCTAGCTTTTTTTTGTCCTTCGATTGTCCCGGAGTGGGGACTACAAAACGGTCAATGGGCCTTTCTCCCCGCTTTTTCTATAAAAAGCTAAAAGGAGGGTAAAAAAAAGAGGCGCCACCGAACGCAGGGGGAAAGGGAGCATTTTGAGAAACAAAGCCAATGGGCAGTCGGGAGTGCAAAAGGAGGAACAAGGAAAAAAAGGGTGCAAGCCTATTGATAGAGTAAGATTTCAACAAGGAATGATGAATGAAAGAGAATAAAACCATGCTGTTCTTTCTTTTTTTCTTTTTTCCAATCTTGTCCCTTCCCCTTTTGGGAAAATCGCAAGCGGGGCGGCTCATTGCCCTGGTCAATAAAGAGCAATTGGACCTTTCAGACTTAAAGGAAATAAACCGGATAGTCCAGTATTATTTTTTTCAAGCCGGCCTTGAAAAGATGGGCGAAGAAACCCCTATTTTTGTTTCCCATAAAAAAAGATCGCTTTTGGGTCCTCGTCGTCCTATCCCTCCCGATTACCCTGCCAAGCTTATGTCATATGGTCATGCTCATGAGGAAACCCAATCCTATTCCTATCATTCGCCCGCTCATGCCCAAAGAGCGATCCGGAGCATCGAAGCGGAGATTAAAAGTAGGGAAAGTACTGACTGGGCGGCAATATCAGCGGGGCCATATTTTCTAACACCAACGAACTCCTCGGTCCATAGGCGCTTGACGGTGAGTTTTGATCCCCACCAAGTGGCCTGTTCTTTTCCCGAAATCCGAAAACTTTATGCCATCAATGGAAATCTCACCCGAAAAAATGCCTTGGATTATGCCGAAGGCAAAGCAGGAAAGATGGATGTCAGTTGTGTCTTCCAATCCGGTAGGCTAGTTCGGTTAACCTTTTATTAATATAAATGCTTCCGGGCAAGCTTCCGGCCAAACAGAAAGGCGCTCAAGGACAATCCATCGTTTTAAAATGCTGGATAAAGGAGGGTCAAAAAAATGAGCATTTTCTTTCCTTTTAGAAAAGAAACTTGGGTCAGAGACTTTCGGATCGACTTACTTCAATGAAAGAAAGAAAGATCGGAGCTATGCCATGAACCGGGATTTAAAGAAACTCAACGCCCTTGTGGTCAGTTGCGGGGAAATTCACGACCATGACCATTATCAAGCTTTGATTCGATCCCTTCCGGAACTTGCCCGGAATCACTTTGTTTTAACCCTGGAGTTACCCCGGGATTTTAATCCGTTGATGAGAAAATTTATCGATAAGGCCACCTCCCTTTATGAAAAAGTAGCGGCTCATGAAATCCTTCCCGAAAAAGCGGAAAGAAAGGTCGATCAGCTTGAACTGGAGTTGATCGATAAAATGGAAAAAAAATACCCCAGTTCATTAAACTGGGAGTATGGGTTTTTCAAGTCTAGGGGAAGTCATTGCAGGAAAGAAAAAGGCAAATGGGTCATGGACGATCCGGTGGAAGGGAAGATAGTTTCTTCTATCGGTCATTACACGGACATCATGAGAGAGGTGGCTCGATACAATGCCGAGCATGGAAACCGACTCGGAGTTTATGCCGTTGATATCACCACGCGGGAAATGAAAGCCCAACAAAGGAAAAAAAACCTTTTTGTAGAAATCAACCTTCCCAAGGAATGTCAAAAAGCGGTGGACGACTATTTAGCGAAAGCAAAAAAAAGCGCCTTTTTGAGGAAAATACCCAAGGAAGGGTTAAAGGCAAAGTTTTTAGAAAACATAGAAAAAGAAGGGATTCCGCTCGAAAAGGAGCAAAAAGAGATTTTATTAGGCAAGTTAGATTTTCTAGCCAGGCTGCAAAGAAAAGACAAAAGCCTTACTGTTTTGACGAAGAACCTAGACAAAACGGCATTTCGATATTTCGTTGAGAATTACCCCATAAAAGAGAAAGCGGGAGACATGAACACCCGATTGAATTCTGCTTTTCTTGACTACAGGGACCGGAGGATGGCGGGCAATGATCCGAAACCCGAAGACAGGCGGTTCGGCCCTTGTGATATAAAAAAAGTGGCTTTATCCTATCCTTATCATTATCCCGGACCTCGGATATTGCATTGGGGCGGAGCTGCACACCTTGGTGAATGGAAACGGAAAACCAACCTGCCGTTGGAATTAGGAAAAGCGGGTTTTCCCCACGGGCTAACCGCCGATGCTTACACGGTTGACATTCTCTCCCCGGAGGCTTCTCTCGATGAGAAGGGAAGATGGGAAAGGCGTTATCCAACGGACTTTGTCTTTGAGAGCCAGAAGGGTTTACTTAAGGCCGTGCAAGAGGGGATCAAAGGACAGGAAAAAACGGCCGCTGGGCATGCGACTATCTCTACCGCCGGGTCAATAACGGGAAAGCAAAAAAATAGCGAAAAACAAAGGTGATTTACCTGTACCAGGCGTACCATTCGACCTGTATTTTTTGATCGATGTGGTGAATGTTTTGCCATAGCCAGTAGGCCTGGCTGCCGAAAATCTTGTATCCTAGAGGAGAGAGCATAAAAAAGCTGTTGCATAACCACTGGAGAAAATAGGGAGAGGTAGTTTTCCCGATGCCCGGGATAACCCTGAACATCTGGCCAAGATCAAGGACGAAGGTGAAATACAAGGGTTGGTCGCTATCCCCGTTGACTATGTAATAAAACTTATCGATTTTTTCATAAGCTTGGTCGGGAAGAACGTTAAATTCAGCCTGTATTTGTGAAGTGTATCCCCCGTAAGAATGGAAAGGCTCTGAAAGCCAAACGTATTCGGCATAAGAGGAGGCATAGTGTCGAGCAAATATTTTTTTTGCTTCTTCTCGTGGATATCTTCTCATGGTTACAGGAGAGCCGTTGAACCAGCCTTTGACCCACAATGCAGGAAACTTGGGATCTTCGGGTAAAAAAAGATTGCCGACTCCGCCGAAAGGCATTGGAGGGAGCACCGAAGAGTATTTCCAGTCAAAAAAAACGTGGGGTTCTTTTATCGGAGATCCGGGCTTTTGGGTAAGGAAAAGCCGGGCATAAATGTCCACCCTCTCGTAATAAGAGGCAAAAAAATAAAAACAGAAAAGGATCGAAGGAATCGACAATAACCCCATGACTCTTAGAGTATAGGGAAAATGCTTGTGGTAAGAGAATAAAAAATTCCATCTTTCCTGTGCTGCTTGCACGGGATAGAATAAAAGGAGGTTTAAATACAACTGCATCCGCTTTTTGCGATGTAGTCTGTCCGCTAGAGATCACAGGAATGAATGAGGGGACAAGAATCTATAGGGTTTCTTTTCTTTTTTCCTTTTATAACAGTTGATCTTTTACCTATACCAGGCATACCACTGGACTCGGATTTTCTGGTCGATCCGGGGGACGTTGGTCCAGCGCCAGCTCAAGGTTGATCCCACCCGTTGGTAACCCGGGGGCTCGAGCCTGAAGAACGTCCCGTAAAGCCACTGGACGTAATAGGGGTTGGATTGCCGGCCTATGTCCGGGATCGCCATGGTGATCCCTCCAAGATCCATGGTAAAGGTCACTTCCTTTATGGGCCTGTCCAAGTCATCCCAGTTTAAAATACAGATATACTCATCGATCTTTTGAGCTCCCTCGGCGGGAAGAACGACAAACTCCGCCTGCTTGTGAAGCTCCCCATTTTCTTGGTAGCTAGAAAGCCACACGTAGCGGGAATGGCGTGAAGTTGTTCCCGTCATCCTTGATTGTGCGGCGGTGTACCTATGCATGGCGAGAGAACGGTCGTTGATCCAGGCCCTAGCCCAGAGAGCGGGATACCGGGGATCTTCGGGGATGTAGGCACGCATCCCATTATCTAAAGTGATTACTTTTTGGTCAAACCTGACATGGGCTTCAAGGGCATAAGGATAGGTTTTTGACCTGGTTAGGAACAACTTGGCATAAGTATGAGTCGATTCGATGACATGGTAGAGAAAGAAAAAAGAAAAGAGAGGAAAAAACCCAAAAACCATGGTTCTTGAAGAATGTGTATTATACCTGATTTAATTATGGGGGTCCTTGTCCACCCTTCCCCGCTAGTGCCCTGATCACGCCGCCGACCCGGCCCTGGATGTTTTCTCCCACACCACGCAGTCCCTCGATTCCTGCGCTGTGGACCCTTCCGAAATGCCCGCTAAAGCCTTCGAGGAGGGCTCCGGCCATGTCCGCAAAAGCCGAGGACCAACCGTAGGCGATCCTTACGGCCACGAGCGGAAACATGGACCCTGCGTAAATGAAAGCGGCCACGATGTTAATGCCCAGGGAATAAAGCACCCAGGCTCCCGAGGCTTGCAAAAGCCCAAGGATCGTGTAAACCACCGCACAGAGGAAAGGGGGCTGACCGCCGGAAATTGGGGATAGTTTCAATTTAATTGTCAATTTTTTTAATGGATAAGGCATAATCTTCTATTATTCATACAATAGTCCTTTCCATGGTTACCTATACCAGGCATACCACTGGACTCGGATTTTCTGGTCGATCCGGGGGACGTTGGTCCAGCGCCAGCTCACGGTTGACCCCACCCTTTGGTAACCCGGGGGTTCAAGCCTGAAGAACGTCCCGTAAAGCCACTGGACGTAATAGGGGTTGGATTGCCGGCCTATGCCCGGGATCGCCATGGTGATTCCCCCAAGATCCATGGAAAAGGTCACTTCCTTTATGGGCCTGTCCAAGTCATCCCAGTTTAAAATACAGATATACTCATCAATCTTTTGAGCTCCCTCGGCGGGAAGAACGACAAACTCCGCCTGCTTGTGAAGCTCTCCGTTTTCTTGGTAGCCATTAGAAAGCCACACGTAGCGGGAATGGCGTGAAGTACCTGACACCATCATTCTTGCTTGGGCGGCGGAATACTTATGCATGGCGAGAGAACGGCCGTTGATCCAGGCCTTTGCCCAAAGGGCGGGATACCGGGGGTCTTCGGGGATGTAGGCATGGCTTATCCTTACCCCATCGTAAAAATAATCGACCCTTTGATCAAACCCAACATGAGCTTGTAGTCCGTAGGGATATGTCTTTGCCCGTGTTAAGAACAGCTTGGCGTAAGTATGGGTCGATTCGATGAAATAATAGAGAAAGAAAAAAGAAAAGAGAGGAAGTAGCCCAAAAAGCATGGCTCCAAATAAAACTTTTTATCCTTGGTTCTAAGGTATTATATCCTTCCCCGCTAGTGCCCTGATCACGCCGCCGACCCGTCCCTGGATGTTTTCTCCCACACCACGCAGTCCCTCGATTCCGGCAGAATGGACCCTTCCGAAATGCCCGCTGAAGCCTTCGAGGAGGGCTCCGGCCATGTCCGCAAAAGCCGAGGACCAACCGTAGGCTATTCTTACGGCCACGAGCGGAAACATGGACCCTGCGTAAATGAAAGCGGCCACGATGTTAATGCCCAGGGAATAAAGCACCCAGGCTCCCGAGGCTTGCAAAAGCCCAAGGATCGTGTAGACCACCGCACAAAGGAAAGGGGGCTGACCGCCGGAAATTGGGGATAGTTTCAATTTAATTGTCAATTTTTTTAATGGATAAGGCATAATCTTCTCTTATTTATACAATAGTCCTTTCCATGGTTACCTATACCAGGCATACCACTGGACGCGGATTTTCTGGTCGATCCGGGGGACGTTGGTCCAGCGCCAGCTCAAGGTTGATCCCACCCGTTGGTAACCCGGGGGCTCGAGCCTGAAGAACGTCCCGTAAAGCCACTGGACGTAGTAGGGGTTGGATTGCCGGCCTATGCCCGGGATCGCCATGGTGATTCCCCCAAGGTCCATGGTAAAGGTCACTTCCTTTATTGGTCTATCGAGATGGTCCCAATTAAGGATGCAAACATACTCATCGATCTTTTGAGCTCCCTCGGCGGGAAGAACGACAAACTCCGCCTGCTTGTGAAGCTCTCCAGTTTCCTGGAAATCGTTGGAAAGCCACACGTAGCGGGAATGGCGTGAAGGTGTTCCTGTCATCCTTGCTTGTGCTACGGAATACTTATGCATGGTAAGGGGACGACCGTTGATCCAGGCCCTAGCCCAGAGGGCGGGATACCGGGGGTCTTCGGGGATGTAGGCATTGGAGTTCCCAGCATAAAAACAATCAACTCTTTGATCGAACCCAACGTGAGCTTCAAGGGCATAGGGATAAGTTTTTGACCTGGTTAGGAACAACTTGGCATAAGTATGAGTCGATTCGATGACATGGTAGAGAAAGAAAAAAGAAAAGAAGTGAAGGAAACATAAAAGCATTGCTTCAAATTGATCTCAAAAACAAATTTAATAACAATCTCCGATCTTCCTTGATTATTTATCAGGTCCAATCCTTCCCCGCTAGTGCCCTGATCACGCTGCCGACTCGGCCCTGGATGTTTTCTCCCACTCCACGCAGTCCCTCGATTCCTGCGCTGTGGACCCTTCCGAAATGCCCGCTAAAGCCTTCGAGGAGGGCTCCGGCCATGTCCGCAAAAGCCGAGGACCAACCGTAGGCGATCCTTACGGCTACGAGCGGAAACATGGAGCCTGCGTAAATGAAAGCGGCAACGATGTTAATGCCCAGGGAATAAAGCACCCAGGCTCCCGAGGCTTGCAAAAGCCCAAGGATCGTGTAGACCACCGCACAGAGGAAGGGGGGCTGACCGCCGGCAGCATTTGCTTGTTCTAAGCATTGTTGGATCGGTATACCTCCTAAAGCCCCGTTATTGGTAAAAATGCTTTGGAGAAAAACCTGTAGGAGGCTTGAAAAGTTCCCGATGCTGCCTCCAAAAAGATTGGAAAGACTGAGCCCGTTGATGGGCCAACCTATGGTCGCCTCGATGATCATCGGGATCATCGCTCCCAGGGTAGTGGCCCCCGCCACAAATCCCATATCCCCACTGGCACTTATGCCAAAGAGGGTATTGAAAATGATATCCGCCATCATGTAGCCCAGGCCGGCCAGGATACAGTAAAGGGTGGGGACGATGGAAACGGCGACAAGACCCATGAGCATCGGTCTCCAGAGCCCACGGAAGGAAGCAAAAAAGGTCAGGGGGACAAGGGCGATGCCGAAACCCGTTAAGGCTTGGTAAGCCGCTTCGCTTCCACCCAAGAGAACGATTTGGCTGAAGATGATGGTAAAAATTGCTCCTATGCAAAGCAGGGCAGCCGCAAGCACGAGGGCGAACACCCAGCCGATGGAAGTCATGAGGGGGACGGCCCATATCTGCATCGCGGTGATGGCCTGGGTAGCCGGTGCGGAGGGATCGGCTTTGACGACGTTCATCCAGGAAAGAAGCCCTTGGAAAGCTTGATTGAGGTACTTGTAGACCACGGGGTTGAAGATCGCCAGGTTGTTGGCCAGGCCAAACATCCGGCTTACAAATATCGGGCCAAATTTAAAGTCGGCTATGTTGCCCGGGCAGACCGCCCCGGGAGAAGCGACCACCCCCACTCCACTCGAAGGGGGAACGTGGATCCAACAGATCCACCATTGGGTCGGGGTACTGCCCATTGGGGGATCGAACGCCAAATTGGCTATCTCACGGCCCCACTGTAAGCCCCCTTGGATCAAGGCCTGCCTGCCGTAATCGATCAGGTGTTGGGGGAACTGCGCGTAGACGACGATCCAGATAATCACCGCATGAATGGTGTAATCGATCAGCTCATCGATGATCGGTCTTCCGAAAGCAACGCGGAACCCTCCCATGGCCGCAGCCATGAAAAACAGAAAAGGAGCGATCGTTACAGCGATCGCTTGGCCTTCCTGCCTTGCCTGTTGGCCAAACTGAAAAACTTTTTGGATAAGGGGTCCTAGGCTTGGATCTACCCCGGAAAGAGCCCCGTTAGGTTGGTAGGGTTGCTGTTGGCCATAGGCTAGGGGAATAAAAAATAAAAAGAAGAACAATAAGAAGAGAGCCTTTTTAGCCATGAATGAATTCCTATGTTTATTTAAATAGGCAATTTTTTTGGGGATGCCTTTACCCAAAAGGCTTCTTTTTTCTTTGATCGTGAAAAGAAAAGAATGCGCCAACGAACGCATTCCTCTGCCTGGATTTTTTATTTGTAACTCAACTAAGAAGGAGTAATTATTATAGCTGTGGATCCCTTAGAAGAAAGAGCACAGAGAGCGGCAAAGATAATTGCTTCTCCCGGTGATTATCAAGTCTGCGAAAGCTGCGGATCGATCGTGTCTAAAAAGGTCGTCTTTTGTCCAAACTGTAACGGCTACCGCTTTGATTCCTCGAGGGAAAGGGTTATAGAACAAGCTGAAATTTTGGGCAAACGGGCGCCGACTTCAATCTCTTTTGAAGATTATCTCTAGGCCCCCTGTTGCCGATATCCTGGCACAGTTATTGCTTATTCAATCCCGTTTTATGAAAAAAATCTCTTTTATTCTTTTTGTATGACTGGGTTTTTATTTTCTTGGACGCGGAGCGGTAGTTCAGACCCCTAAAGGGCAGAGATTGACCATTCTCAGCGGTATTGAAGAAGCCAAGAACATTCCACCGGGAAAAACGTTTGCGTTCATATGTGGAAAATGTAAAGGGGTTTGGATGACAAAAGTCAAAAAAGAGAGCCGTGAGCATCTTCTGTGGTTTAATCCTGACCAATCCCAGGATTGTCCCGGGTTATGCCAGGGATCGGTTCGATCCCAACAAACAAAAGATCGCAAGACCCTTTTTCTTTGCAGCCGTTGTGGAGATCAATCGGCTTTTGCTTGTTGCGGTGGTTAGCTGAAAAAACCTCTCTGCTTGGAAACACGGCAGCCGCTTTTTTTAAAGGATTTTTCCACGCCATGGAATTCCCAAGGATCCAAGATGAGCTGGAAAATCAGGAAAGTTGAAGTTTACGAAAAAGCCGAACTTTTAAAAAATCAACAATCGCCATGTAAAAAACGATGATGCCGAGGAGAACAAGAAATGGACCCAGTCCTATTTTTTCCATGCCTATGCCCAAGCTGGCTTGGATCGCTAGGCTTAAAAGGACGAAGGCGGAAGTCAGGACCATACAAGAGCTCGGCCATGAGTTCCAAAAATGGCGGCGTTCCCTTACCAGATATAGGGTGGCTTGTCCTTCCAAGGCGAGCACCAAGAAGCTCAATGACTGAAGATGGTTGGTGTCAAACCCCAGAACCTGTTTGGCAATTAAAAAAAGGCTAAAAGAAAAGGCAAGGAGCATTAAACCGATGGCACCTCCCCCGATCACTATGGATCGAATGGGCCATTTTTTAATCTTGGACGAAGGCTTGACCCGGTCGGTGACGAGGGATAAAGTCAGCACATCGTTATACAGAACGAGGATGACTCCCAGGAAAGGATTGAGCACGAAGGTTTTTCCCGCAACCAGTCCTAGTGTCATGAAAAAAGCGACTTCAATGGTCTTGACTATCTTGTTAAGAATGTAGGTCAGGATCCTTTCGAAGATGACGCGGCTGAGCATAATGGCGGGGATGATATCCATGAGGCCTGGGTTGGTAAGCACAAAACTGGCGGCCGCCTTGGCCACGTCAACCGCATTGGATACGGCAATTCCCACTTGGGCTTGACGGAGAGCGGGAGCATCATTGACTCCATCTCCGGTCATGCCCGTTACATGGTTTTTCTTTTGAAAAGCCTGGACGATCATGTACTTGTCTTCAGGGAAAACCCCCGCAATAATGTCGTACTTTTCTATTTCCTGGAGTTGTTCCGTCGAGGCGTTGGGAAGGGTAATTGAATTTTCACCGATCCCCACTTTTTTCCCGATGGATTTTGCGGTGAGTTCCTGGTCTCCCGTGACCATGACGACCTTGATCCCTAGGCTCTTGATTTTCCGAACCAACACCGGGGATTCCTCCCTTAGAGGATCGGTAAAGCTAATGAGTCCCACAAGGTTGTTGGGCTGGGAGTAACCATAGGCGACGGCAAGGACGCGGGATCCATCTGCCTCTAGTTCCTTGGCTCGATTAAATATTTCGGTGGAATAGGCGGGTATATTTTTTAAGACGGTAGAAAGAGCACCTTTGACCACCGTTACCGATTTTCCCTCTTTATCAAGGTAGAGAGCTTTGGACATTTTCGTTTTGGGATCGGCCGGGGTGTAACGTTTGAAGTTGAGGAGAAGGGCTTGGGTCGAAAGGTTGTTTTCGGCCAACTTTTTCAAGATAGCCTTATCGATTGGGTTTTCAGCGAGGGGATCAGAACATAGGGCTGCCCAGATCAAGAGCTCTTTTGGGGTGTAGGGGGAGGAGGGGATGAGATTATTGATTTCCAGCTCGTTGCGAGTTAAGGTGCCTGTTTTATCCACTAGGAGAACGTCCATGACCGATGCATCTTCCAGGGCGGAAAGTTTTGAGGTCAACACTCCCTTGGCAGCCAATTCCTTGGATCCTATCGCCGTGGCCAGGGTAAAGATTGAGGGTAGAGTTGCCGGGACGGAGGCGATGAGGATGACCAGGGCATAAGGAAGCAAAAGGGAAAAGGGAAGGACTGCAATCACGCTATAAAGGGATATGCAAGCGATGAGCAAGCTATCTATCCAGAACAGGGATTTTACAATGTCAAAGACGACTTTTTCAGCTTGACTGGGAGGGTGAGCCTTTTCAATCAAGCGAGCCGTTTTCCCTAGGTGGGTCTGGGCCCCTGTAGCGATGACTATCCCATGAGCTTGTCCGCTTTCAATAAGCCCTCCTCCAAGAAGAATTTCCCCTTCGTGGACGGTACGGGGAAAGGATTCCCCGGTAATCATCGATTCGTTGACTTCTATTTCCCCGTCGATAACCCGAAGATCGGCAGGAACGATGTCCCCACTGCGCAGCAAGACCAGGTCTCCCCTGACGATTTCCTTGGCGGAAATAGTCGTCCACGTTCCTTCTCTTAGTACCCGGCAGCGGGGAGAAAGTCGGCTGATGAGAGAGTGGAGCGCCCGCTGCGCTCGAGATTCCTGTACAAAAGAGATGATTGAAGAGCCGATGAGGAAACCGGCAATGGCTATGCCATCGTGTATTCGCTGAAGCAGGATTTCCAAGATAATGGTGATCTCGAGCATCCAGGGGATGGGGGCCCAAAACTTGGAGAGGAAAAGTAAAAGGGGATGGCGCTTTTTTTCAGGGAGGGCATTAAACCCTTCTTGAGAGAGCCTTTTTTTTGCTTCTGCCCAAGATAACCCCAATTGGAGGTTGATGTCAGTATCAGGCACGAAGACCTTCCTCGACGTGGAAAAAGGGTTCGGACAGAGAGGGATTCGAACCCTCGAGTCGGTTTCGCCGACTACACGCTCTCCAGGCGTGCCCGATCAACCACTCCGGCATCTGTCCTCGGGACTTAATTGTTATATTATAACTGGAGGTGGAAAAAACAGAAAATTTTATTTTCTTGCCCTTGCCTTCTTTACCAGCTAGGCCCCAAGGTACTCGATGGAGTGCCGTAGTAAGCATCCTGCTTTTCTAGGTACGAAGAAGGAACAAATCCCTTTTTGCCTCGAGTCGTTTCGACACGAACGAATCCTTCTCCTGTAGTTCCGAGAAGTTTTAACCGGGTTCCTTTTTCAAGATAACTGTCGGGAACTTCTTCTCCCGGACCTTGAGTATAGAATGGTGTTCTATCCTTGGTGATGAGATTATACTCGTAGCCGCCAATCGTTGAAGAGCAGGAGAGAAAAGAAAAACATAAAGAAACGAAAAAAACCCAAAGGAGGTTCGATTTTTTCATCGAATGAGTCTTTTTCTTCCCGCCAAGCACCGCCAGTTACTCCACTATAAAGGGTTACAAAAATTCTCGGGGATCGGTAATTTTGCCCGTTATGGCCGAAGAAGCCACGGTTAGGGGGGAGGCCAAGTAAACCTGTGAAGATTTGTCTCCCATCCTTCCCGGGAAATTGCGGTTTGTCGAAGAGATACATACAAGGGGCTTGTTGACCCTTCCGAAGGTATCCATGGGGCCTCCAAGACATGCTGCACAAGAAGGATTTTCGGTGATTTGAACTCCCGCCTCCCTCAACGTGTCCCAAATACTTTTGCCCTCAATCTCGATTTTATGGAGCTGGTCGACGACTTCCGGGGTAGAAGGAACGGCAAAAGTTTCTACGCTGACCGTTCGATTTTTAAGGATGGAGGCAAAAGCGATGAAATCGGACAGTTTACCCCCTGTACAGGACCCAAGATAGGCACGGTCGATTTTAACCGAACCCAGTTCTTTAGCTTTCATCCTGTTGCCGGGATTATGAGGGGCGGCAACGGTGGGTTCTACCAGGGAAAGATCGATAAAGTAAGAGGCGAAGAAATGTTGATCCTTGTCGGGATCGACCACTTCGAACTCTTTTTTGGTACCGTTTTTCAATACCTTTTGTCTTACAAAATCGATGGTTTTTTGATCAGCGGGGAAAATGCCATTTTTGGCTCCCGCTTCTATAGCCATGTTGGCTACCGTCATGCGATCTTCAATTTCCAGGGTAGAGACACCGGGTCCTTCAAACTGCATCGCCATGTAGGTAGCTCCATCGAAACCGATTTCCCCAATGATATGAAGGATCAAGTCCTTGGCCATGACCCCCTTTTGAAGTTCCCCATCGAGGTAAAACTGCAGGGTTGGGGGCACCTTGATCAGCAGCTTGCCCGTCCCCATTACAAATCCCGCGTCGGTGTTACCGATACCGGTTGCAAACTCATTGAAAGCTCCAGCCGTACAGGTGTGACTATCGGTGCCAAAAAGGACTTCTCCGGGACGCACGTGCCCTTTTTCGGGAAGGGCTGTATGGCAAACTCCGGCATATTTCGTTCCGTATTGGCGTCTGAAATACCCTTTAGCCGGATCAAACTTCCATGTTCCCCTGGGATCGTCGATGACGTCGTAGAAATAAACGATTCCCTGTTCCTCGGCAAAAGCCCTGAGAACATCAACATTGCGGTTGGATAAGGAGTCGGCGGTAAAAATGTAGTGATCGGGCATCATCACGATTTTGTAAGGATCCCATACCCGGGCCTTTTTCCCGAATTCCCTGTAGAAAACCCCAATGGTTCCCGGTCCGCATACATCATGGGTAAGGAGAATATCCGCATCAACCCAGATATTGTCTCCAGGGGAAACTCGAGATCTCTTACTGGCTTTAGCAAGTATCTTTTCTGTTAAAGTCATGACTACAATTTCTCCATTTTAGGTGTACCGTTCAACAAAAGGAACAATTTTTTTTATGCTTTTTTAAAGATCAATGCTCCAAAAGTGGGCGACGCTAACTACTCAAGTCCTGCCTTCCACGATTTGCAGGGCTTTTTCTATCAAGGGAGGAATTTGGTGGCGTGGGAGGGAAGAAGAAAAAGATTCGGTAAAAGAAGGATCTTTTAATCCATGCCCGGTAAGGGTCATAACGATGGTGGAACTTGGCCTTATCCGGTTTTCTTTGCAAGCTTTTAAAAATCCGGCAACGGATACCGCCGAGGCGGGTTCGACAAAAATACCCTCCTTATCGGCCAAAAAACGGTAGGCTTCACAGATTTCAGCATCGCTCACGGCATCAATATTGCCGGATGATTCTCTTGCCGCTGCCAATGCTCCTTTCCAACTGGCCGGGTTACCGATTCTTATGGCCGAAGCGATCGTCGTTGGGTTTTCAATGATCCTTCCTTCTACAAGAGGAGCAGCTCCCTCGGCCTGGAACCCTAGCATTTGGGGAAGTTTCTTGGACAACTTGCTTTCGTAATATTCTTTGTAGCCCTTCCAGTAAGCGGTGATGTTTCCCGCATTGCCCACGGGTAAAATATGATAGTCGGGTGCATCTCCAAGCACGTCACAGATTTCAAAGGCGGCCGTCTTTTGTCCTTCGATCCGGCTTGGGTTAACCGAATTGACGAGTTCAATTTCAGGTTTTAGTGTCGCCAACTTTATAACAAGGCGCATCGTGTCATCAAAGCTTCCTTCCACTTCCACGATTTCCGCGCCATGGACCATGGCTTGGGAAAGCTTGCCTAAAGCGATTTTTCCCCGAGGAAGAAAAACAAAGCATTTTAAATCGGCCCTTGCGGCGTAGGCTGCTGCAGAAGCTGCGGTATTGCCGGTACTGGCGCAAATCACCATCTGTTTTTTTTGTTCCAAGGCCTTGGTCATGGCCACGACCATTCCCCGATCTTTAAAGGAAGCGGTAGGATTGAGGCCTTCATACTTGAAATAGACTTTGAGGTCTTTTCCCGCAAGCCGGGATAGTTTTAGAGAAGGGATTAAAGGGGTATTCCCTTCAAGAAGGGTGATGTCGGCCGTAGTACCGCTTAAGGGAAGACGGTCGCGATAACGATTGATTATGCCTTGCCAGGACTTTAAGTTATTCTCCTTGAACATGAAAATCCTCTACCCTGTAAACGATAGGTTCACATTTAAGAAAGGGAAGCCTAGAAATTTCCAAGCAGGCTTCTTGAAAAAATTTTTCTTTCGCGTCATGGACCATTATAACCAGAGGGACCCCCTGGGCAAAACTCGAAACTTCGGGTTGGACTACTGAAGAAATACCGATATTTTTTTTACCCAAAATTTCGGCAATCGAAGCCAAAACACCGGGCTTGTCCACGACGTTCAGCCTTAAATAATATCGAGAAACAATCTCGGAAATGGGCATGACCTTGTATTCGCTCTCCGTATCGGCAAAAAAGAGCCGGGGAGCACATTCAACATAGGGATAGCGGGCAAGTTCTACCAGATCGCTGAGCACGGCACTGGCCGTGGGATCTCCTCCAGCTCCCCTTCCATAGAAGAGCTGGTCTCCCACAATATCTCCCTTGATAATGACCGCGTTGAATGACCCTGAGACTGAACTCAAGATGTGGTCTTTTTTCAGCAAGGTCGGATGGACTCGAATTTCAACCTCTTTGGAGCACTGGTGCTTTTTTATAATGGCCAACAACTTAAAAACGTAGCCCAGCTCACCGGCATATTGGATATCAAAAGGATCAACCGATTCGATCCCCTCGGTGTAAATTTCGCCTACTTTTGGCCAGAACCTGTAGGATAAGGCACAGAGAATCGCTGCTTTGTGGGCGCTGTCTTCTCCGCTTACATCCAGTTTTTCATCCGCTTCTGCATATCCCATCTCTTTTGCCTTTTTGAGTGCATCGGCATAGCTCATCCGACCGTTGGTCATTTCCGTGAGAATGTAATTGCAAGTGCCGTTGACGATTCCTGAAATCATAAGAAAGCGGTTGGCTACAAGGCCATCTTGTATAGCTTGCAGAAGGGGAATGCCACCGGCAACGCTGGCTTCAAAGAGGATTCTTCTTTTGTGCTTGGAAGCCAGGCTGGCTATCTCATGACCATGGAAAGCTAAAAGAGCTTTATTGGCTGTGACCACATCTTTGCCTTTTTGCAAGGCCTGGGTAATAATTTCATAAGGGACATCGATACCCCCGATCAGTTCGACGACGGCGTCTAGACCTGGATCGTTCACAATTTCTCTCCAATCCGTGGTGAGCCTTTCCTGGGGAACGCCTACTTTCAAGGCTTTCTGGGGTGAACGCACGGCGATTTTTTTAATTTCGATGGTTTTTCCCGACTTTTTTGTCAGTAATTCCTTGTGGGTGAGCAGGTTATGCCACACCCGGGACCCTACATTGCCAAGACCGATTAATCCCACCTTGAAAGAATTCATGAACCAGGAAAATTACTCTTATGAGTTATAGGGATCCGCCTCGGGTCGAGGACTGTCTCCGTCGTATTTTTTTTCTAATTTCTTGAGCCTTTCCCACAACTCGGGAAGCTTGTTATAAAGAACCTCCAACTTATGGGTAAGGTTGATGGGGCGGGCATGGCGGCCCGAAAGGACGGCCCGCGGGGGAACGTCTTTTGTCACCCCGGATTGGGCCGTGATGGTGGCCCCATCACCGATATGAATGTGGCCGGCAATGCCTACCTGTCCGGCTAGGGTTACATGTTCTCCTAAAGAGGTGCTGCCGGAAATCCCCGTTTGGGCGGCAATGATGGAATTTTTCCCGATGATAACATTATGGGCAATCTGGACAAGATTATCGATTTTGCAGCCTTCTTGAATCCATGTTTTGCCGAATCTTCCTCGATCCACGGTAGTGTTAGCCCCAATTTCGACATCGTCATCAATCTGGACTATCCCTACCTGGGGGATTTTTTCATGGCGGCCGTTTGTCTGTTCATAACCAAACCCGTCAGATCCGATAACAGCTCCCGGATGGAGAATCACCCGTTTACCAATCCGACTCCTTTCTCTTATGGTCACGTGGGGATAAAAAAAAGATTTCTCTCCGATGATACTTTCCCTCCCAATGAAAACGTATGCGCCTATGACACATCCATCCCCGATCTTCACCTTGTCTTCGATCACGGCATAGGGCTGGATGCTGACCTCTTTCCCTATTTCGACTTCCCGGCCTATGAGCGCCGTGGGATGAATGCCGGGTTCATAGGAAAAAGGTTGAGGACTAAACAGTGAAATGATTTGAGAAAACGCTAGGGAAGGAGAATCGACACGAATTAGGGTAATAGGGGAGGAACTTTTGTAGCTTTTTGACACCACGATGGCCGAGGCCTGGGTTTTTTCGACAGCCGCCTCATAGCGAGGATTACTCAGGAAAGTGATTTGTCCTTTTTTGGCATCCAGAATATCGGAGATGCCGGTGATTTCGATCTCAGGTTCTCCTTCGACAATGCCTCCAACAAGTGAGGCGAGCTGTTTTACCGAATAAGAGATCACTTTTTGTTCCTTCTCCAGTCGTGTAAAAGTTAGGGACTATCCCGATAAGCTTCCTTATGGAGAGGTAGATGCGGCCTTGGTCTGCGGCTTCGTTGCGTTTATTGTTCTAATGACTTCATCGGTGATGTCTTTGACATCCTGCGAATAGAGAAGAACGTTTGTTCCGCTCAAGCTTTTCCCGGACTTATCGAAGACAAGGGTAAACTTTTCGCGGCTGCTGATTTCTAAAATCGTTTTTGTTATGTCATCGATGATGCTCTGGCGTATTCTCTGTGAACGATCTTCCAGTTCCTTCGTCCGAATGTATTGAAATTCTTGGAATTTCCTCTGCATCGCTTGAAAATCTTGCGCCTTGGCCTCAAAAGCCTTTTGTTTTTCGGCTCTTGCAGCTTCCGAAAGGGTCTTGTCTTGGGCGGCATCGTGCATCTTTTTTGCCTCTTCACCGATTTTGTTCAAGTCGTTGGCCATCTCTTGGCGTTCCTTTTCAAAAGCGGCGACTTTGGATTTCATTTCGGAGTCCGCCTCCTTTGTTTTATAAAAATCGTTGAATGCTTTTTGAAGGTCGACAACGGCTATTTTTAATACCTGTTGGGCATGGAGCGAACCGATCGATAAGGCACTAATAATGCTAAAGACAAAGATAAATGGTTTCATAGGTATTTCATTCTTTATTAAAAATAGAAATGTTTTAAGTTCAATCTTGATTGATTAGCTTCGAGTTTAGATCCTTTCCCATCCTTAATTGGATCTCTTTTCTCCCTCTTTTGCAAAGCAAAGAAAAGTATAATGAATTTCAGTGATAACACAAGAAATTCCTTCTTTATCCAACCTGAAACTTTTATAGCTTCGAAGCTAGGAACAAAAGGAAAAAGTGCTTTTTTGTGGAGCGCAGCCTTTCCTAAAAACCGGCTTAAGGATAGAAAAAGGGAGGTAAGCTTTTCGCCCTTATCTTGGCCTGTAGAACTGCCGGCAGGATGGCCCCTTGGTTCTTTTTTCAATAGGGTGGTAATGACACGGCCCAAGAGGATACCCCCCCTTACGGATTTTCCTTAATCCTACTCGCATTCATCTCGAGGAGCTATGCTTTATTTCCCCTGCTTTTTATCGCTAAAGCCTGTTTTTTTGTGAAGGGCAGAAAGTCCTGGAGTACCGGCCAGTCCGCTTAGAAAGAATACCCGACGTCGAAGTAAAACCTCCCCGTTTTATTGAGCCAACTCTGCCTTAGGTAGGGAATACCGTAGTCGAGCCTTAAGGGCCCGATGGGTAAAAACAACCTTAAGCCAAAGCCATAATCGGCATCGATGTTAATCCCTTGGCCTGCTACTATGGGGGTAGGAACATATTCATTGGGACCGATGAGAGAGCCGGCATTAAACCCCATGTCATTAAAAACAGCAAATCTTACCCTGTCTACAACCGGAAAGGTAAATTCGAGATTCCAGACCGCCATGGTTTGACCGCCAACCGGAAAATCAAGGGGAAGATAGTTGGGACCTACAAGGTTATAATCAAAACCTCTCAACGAACGTGGACCGCCGACAAAGTAGCTGTCAAAAAGGGGAACGAAGCTACTTTTGCCATATTGCTGGACAAACCCGGCCGTCAGGTGATTCCACATGATTATATCCCACAAGGGAAAGTTTTCAAAATGGGATACATCTATCTGGAGTCTGTAGATATCGGTTTGCCCAAGTAGAGGACCTCCCGCACCGAGGATGTTGAAATCTAAATAGGTTCCATGCCTCGTAACAAAGACGCTATCCCGGCTGTCATAAATGAGATCCATGGTAATATCGCTTTGGGTACGCGATCCTCTATTCTGGGCAAAAACGGGGATATTCTCAATTTCCGGCAGATAGCCCCAAAGATCGTAAACATTAAAATCGTACCGGGTCGAAAGGGTGAACCACTGGTTGAGTCTCTTGGCCAGTCGCAGATCCAGTCCATACTGGGTTTCGTTAAAACCATTGTAAAACTGCAGGTAGGTCAACTGATTGAAAAAGAGGTCAAAGCCGACCATCAGAGGTTGGTCCATAAACCAAGGCTCGGTGAAGGATAACATGGCGCTTTCCATGAAAATTCCTAGCTGCAACCGAAACCTAAACTTCTGGCCGGCGCCCGTAAACGAAGGGGGATTGGCGATATCAAAGTTCCCCTGGTTGAGCTCGACAAAACCAAGAAGGCTTTCTATCGTGCTGTAGCCTAATCCAAAAGTCACATTTCCCGTTCTTTTTTCCTGGACGGAAATGACCATGTTTTTCCTGTTCGGAATGTTGGTGTCTTGAGGATTGATCTCAACCTTTTCAAAGTAGCCGAGATTTTCCAGCCTCTTCTTGCTCGCTTCTACCCGCACGCTGTCATATACATCCCCGGGCGTTACCGCCAGTTCCCGGCGAATAACCTTATCCTTGGTCTGGTTGTTGCCTTGGATTATAATTTTATCGATATAAGCCTGGCTGCCTTCGGATATTTTAAAGAGCAGGTCAATGCGGCCATTTTCAATGTTGGCCAGTCTTTCGGGTTTAATTTCGGCATCTATATAACCTTGTTTGCCGTAAAGATCCCTGATCGCCTTGATGTCGTCATCCAGACCCTTTGGAGAAAACACACTGCCTTCTTTCATTTTGATCGAGTCAAGCAGATCGCTATTGGTATGAATGAGGTTTCCCTGGAATTGGATGGTCCCCACTTTATATTGGATCCCTTCAAAAATGGTGATGGTAACGACCATTTGCTCTTTTTGTGGGGTGGAAATTTTAACATCCTTGATCTGCATGTCGATGTAACCATGATCTTGGTAAAATTCCTTGAGTTTTCTTAAATCTTCCTGGAGCTGATCTTCTTTGAAGATTCCCGACTTGTTAACAAAGGAAAGAATATTCTTCTTTTTCGTTTTGAGTTGTTTTTGCAGTTCGGCGTTGGTAAAGGCCTTGTTCCCCACGAAATTCACCATAACGATGAACTGCTTTTCTCCCTCAGAAATGGAAAAGCTGACGATGGCTCTTCCGAATTCTTCGTTAACGTCGATCTTGTAAGTGACTTGGGCATTCCCGAACCCATGATTCTGGTAGTATTCCCGGATCTTTTCCGCATCCGCCGAAACTTGAAATTCGCTTAGGGGATCTCCAATCTTCGTTTTGACTTGTTTTCTAATCCTTTCTACAGGGATCTGCTTTGCTCCTTGAATGGTAACCTCTTTGACCAAAGGTTTAGGCTGGACAATAACTATAACCTTTATCCCTTCGGCGAGCTGTTCGGTCGATATTCTCAGGTTGGTAAAAAGCCCGGTGGCATAAAGATTCCTGACATCCTCTTCTACGGTCGTTGCCGAATAAGGTTGACCAACCGTAGTATGCATGTTGGAAAGAATCATCGAACGGTTGACCGACTTCGGTCCCACATAGACGATTTCGATTTCCTTGACGGGCGGCCCTTTCTTCTGGCTTTCGGCTCCGCTTGGAGGACCGACTACCTTTTTAGGCTTTTTTTTGACCGGGATGGCTTGGGGAGGGGCTTGGATTTCTTGTTCTGGAGGTTTTTCTTCTTCAGCCGGGGGAGCTTCGGGAGGTTGGGGAGGAGCAAGACGGGGAGCAGAGGGAGTAAGTTGTTCTCCACTTTCCTGGGCAAGGTTCGAAGAACTTCGTGCTGAACTCGAAGGGGCTGTATTATCCGTGGATGGGTTGTCCGTTTTTTGGGGTTGTGTATCGATGGAGGAAGGCAAAGGAGGAAGATTGAGCCCTCCTGAAGGCGATGGGGATTGGCAAAAAGCATTTTCTAATAGAAGGATAAAAAAAGGGAAGCTGAAAATGATGAAGCAAACCCTCGAAAGCCTTAGACCAATATATTTCTCTATTCTATTTCTAGATAAAAAGAGAAAAACATTGGGTTTCACAGAGCTTTCCTTTCCCTGCTATCCCCACAAAAGCGAAAACCATAGCAAAAAGTCTTCCTGAGTTGTACTTTTTATCGAAATCCCTTAACCGCAGGGCTTCTTTAGACTTATTTTGAAGAATCTTCAGCTTTCTTTGCCTTTGTTTTCTTTGCCTGTTTCTCCTTTTTTTCTTTCTTATCTTTCTTTTTTTTGTCGCCTTTCTTGGCTTTTTCCTGGTCAGCTCCCGTGGTCGATTCTTTTTCTTTCTTAGGGAAAATCAACTCCACTTGGAGCTGGGCGAGAACTTCTGGATGAACATGGATGGGAACCACGTGAAGACCGGACTCCTTGAGTGGCCTATCGAGGGAAATTTTTTTCCGGTCTATCTCTATGCCTTCCTGAAGAAGCCTCTGGGCGATATCCTGCGTGGTGACCGCTCCGAAGACTTTGTTGGTTTCTTTTTCACCTAACAAGTTGAAGGTGAGTCGAAGAGAACCGATTTTGGAAGCCAGTTCTAAAGCTTGCTCTTTTTCTTTCTCTTCTCTTTCGGCACGTATCTTTTTCAGTCGCTCAACTTGAGCCTTTGTTGCTGATGTGGCAATAGTGGCCAGGCCACTGGGAATCAAGTAATTTCTTGCAAATCCCGCTTTGACTTTTACCAGGTCACCTTCAAAACCAAGTTTATCGAGTTTTTTATGAAGAATAACTTCTATATCCATAATTAATCCTCTTCCGATGGGAGACTTTTATTTCTTTTCCCTTCATGGGATGTCAAGACTTAAAATGGAACTTCTTCTTCGCCTTCTTGTTGCTCTTCATGAGAAGAAAAGGAAGTAGGGGACTTGGAAGGTTGGGTTTCCATTGCCGCACTTGGAGCTGATCCCTTGGCCTTCCCAAGGAATTGAATCCTGTCCGCTCTCACTTTCATGCGGGTTCTTTTTTCTCCTTCTTTTGTTTCCCACTGCTCCATTTGCAGTCTTCCCTCAACGAATATGAGAGAACCCTTTTGGAGATATTCCTTGCACGTTTCGGCCTGCCTTCCCCAAATGACCACATCGACAAAACAAACTTCATCTTTGATTTGACCATCCTGGGATCGGAACGAACTGTTTATAGCCAGGGAAATATCGCCCACGGGTGTCCCTTTTGGGGTATAACGGCATTCAGGATCCCGTGTTAAGTTACCAATGAGGAAAACCTTGTTGAGATCAGCCATAAAATTAAGTCACGATATTTTGCAGCTGGTCCTTTGGAGTAGGCTGCAGGCTCTGTTTTCTTTTAACATAAAATTGTCTGAAAACCGAAGGATTGTTCTTAAGCTTGGCCTCAAGTTCCTTAAGGGCATAAGGAGATAATTCAATTCCCATGTTGAGGTAATAGCCCGAATCGATTTTTGTAGCCACTCTTTCAAATTTTCTTTTATCCATTTTTTGGAGGCTGATGACCTTACCGCCAAGTTGGGTTATCGTTTTTTCGATCTGTTCAATCATCTCTTTGAGGGAATCTTCTTTAGCTTGAATATCGAGAATGTAAAGAGCGTCATAAGTTCTATTCATGGCGTAGTTCCCTTGCGAAAAATCTTCGACAAGTTAATTATTAATTAATACTTTTATGCACTCAATTTGTTCAATGCAATTTCAATTCCTTCTTTTTGCAAGCACTCAAAAAATTGGATAGCCTTAAGGATCATCTCTTCAACTTTATCTTTTTCTTCTTCGAGAAAGGGTTTTAGGACATAGTCCGCCAACTGTTCCCCTTCAGGTAATGGACCGATACCCAAGCGCAACCTTGGAATGTCCTCCGTATGCAACTCCTCGATTATGGACTCCAATCCCTTGTGTCCGCCCGAAGAGCCTTTCGGTCTAAACCTCAATTTTCCCAAGGGAAGAGAGATGTCATCAAGGATAACGAGGATGTCTTTGGAGCTGCATTTTTCTTTTTGTAACAAGTAAGAAAGAGCTTGACCGCTTAAATTCATATAAGTCAGGGGCAGGACAAAAACCAGCTTTTCTTTAAAAGCAACCTTTGATTTTGCTTTTTTGTCTATTTTAAAAGAAAGGTTTTGTCTTTTTACCAGCTCTTCAACAACCCTCCAGCCGATATTATGCCTCGTCTTTTCGTATTCCTGTCCCGGGTTTCCCAGACCCACCACGATATGAAACACGCCCACTATCCTTTAGCTTTAGAGAAAACGTTTATCCCTTTATTGTGAAGACTCTTCAGCTTTTGGTTTCTTTTCCTTGATGATTTCCGGTTCAGCTGTTTCAATTGGAGCGGTTTCCACTTCTTCTCCTCCCTTGGCCGCGACAAGCGAAAGAACGACTTGGTTTTTGGGATTCATAGACTCCACTCCCGGGGGCAAGGGAATATCCCCTACATGAATAGATTCTCCTGTTTTTAAATGACCGATTTCTACTTGGATAGAGTCGGGAAGATCTTTAGGAAAACAGCTTATTTTGAGCCTACGCAAAGATATATCCAAGTTGGCTGTGCCCGACTTTAAGCTTTGAGGCTCACCGAGGAAAACCAGGTCTATTTCCGCGTGGACTTTCTCATCGGCAGACAGCTCATGCAGGTCCAAATGGAGAAGCTTGTCGGTGATCGGATGCAGTTGGATTTCTTGAAGAAAAGCCAAGGTTGACTTCTTTTCTTGGTCGGCTGCGATTTCCAAGTTTAAAAGGACTTTTTCTACTCGTTTCCCATGAAAGAGATTTTTGAATTCGGTTGCCGAAATTTCCAAAGGAAGAAGCGTTTTTTTGCCGTAAAGGATAGCCGGGATATTATCCTTGGACCGAAGTTTTTTGACTGCGGATTTCCCAACTGCTTTCCTAATGCTTGCCCTCAGTGTAATAGGTTGTGCCATAGTCTTTGCCCCTTTTCCAGTGCTGCTGTGTTCTTATTTACAGGTTAAAACGTTCTTGATAAAAGCGTACAAGATAATTGTCGAATTATTCTACAATAAGTAATAAAATTTTCAAAAAAAAGCCTGTTCATTTTATTTCATTTGGCTTTGTCCCTATTCATAGCTTCTATTTTGTATAATGCAAGAGCAAATAGATAACCGGCCTAATCCTGACGCTTTGCTTGAAGTAGTACAAAAAGAGGAGGGGGAAAAAAACCGCGGGAGCTTAAAAATTTTCCTCGGTATGTGTCCCGGAGTGGGCAAAACCTATGCCATGCTCCAAGCAGCCCAGGTTGAGCTTACCAATGGCAAAGACGTGGTCATTGGATACGTGGAGACGCATGGGCGCAAAGAAACCGAGCAGTTGACTCGAGGTATTCCCATCATTCCAAGGAAAATTGTCCATTATAGAGACATGGTATTGGAAGAGATGGACCTGGATGCGATTCTGGAACGCAAACCCCAGCTTGTCATCGTCGATGAGTTAGCCCATACCAATGCTCCCGGGATGAGGCATCTGAAACGTTATCAAGATGTTCTCGAAATCCTCGATGCGGGTATCGACGTGTTTACCACCCTTAATGTTCAGCACATTGAAAGCCGGACGGATACGGTGAGTTATATCACCGGGGCCCCGATTTACGAAAAGGTTCCGGACAGCATCGTGGATATCGCTGAAATAGAACTTGTTGATCTTTCCCCGGAAGACCTTCTCAAGAGGCTTGCCGAGGGTAAGGTGTATATTCCTGATCAAGCTAGGGCGGCGGCCCTGAATTTTTTTAGGGAAGGTAATTTGAGGGCGCTGCGGGAAATCGTCTTGCGACTCGCCGCAGAAAAAGCCGGCAAAGACGTCCAGGAGTATATGCAAATAATGCATATACAAGGACCTTGGAAGATTTCACACCGCTTATTAGTGGCTATAAGCGCAAGTCCTTCATCGGAGACTTTGATCAGGTGGACAAGGAGAAATGCAGAAAGTCTAAAGTGCCCTTGGTATGCGGTCTATGTGGAAACGAGCCGAGTGTTGTCCGAGGAAGACCAACAAAGGCTTTCAAAAAACATGGAATTGGCTAAGCATCTTGGAGCCGAAATTATTACAACGGCAGACGAGGATATCGTTCGAGGCATTCTGCGGATCGCCAGGCAGTGGAATATCACGCAAATAGTCTTTGGGAAACCCCGGGGAAGAGGATTGTTGGAATGGTTTAAAAGCCGGTCCTTGCTGCACCGATTGGTGAGGGAAAGTGGACAGATAGACATCCACATCGTGGGGGAAGATGAAAAAGAGGAAAAAAGAAAAAAGCGGAAATTTCTTCTTATTCCCGAATCCGGTTTGTCCCAATATGGGCTCACCTGCTTGGTTATTTTCGTCATTACTCTTTTTTGCTTATGGGCTAACCGATGGATAGGGAGCCGGTCCATCGGAATGATTTATCTTCTTGGCATCGTGATCATTGCCCTTTTTGTGGGCAGAGGTCCTGTCATTGTAGCGGCCTTGCTGAGTGCCATAATCTGGGATTTCCTTTTTCTTTCCCCCAAGTTCTCCCTCGGAATCCAGGGGATAGAAAACAGTTTCGTGGTATTTAGCTATTTTGTCGTGGCCCTGGTTTTGGGTCAATTTATTGCAAGATTGAGAGCCCAAGAAAAAGCCGAAAGAAGAAGAGAGGCGAGGATTTCAGCCCTTTATATGCTAAGCCAGGAGCTGTCTCAAGCTGCCGGACTCGATGAAATCGTCATTAAAGTCATCGAGCAACTCTCCCACTTTTTTCAAGCCGAGGTGGCGGTCTTCCTTGTCAATCCCTACGACAATAAGCTTTCTGGCCTTCCCCATTGGGCCAGCACGCTAAAGGTTACAGAAAAAGAAGCCGGAGTAGCCGCTTGGGCCTTTGAGCATGGCAAAGCGGCGGGAAGGTTTACAGAAAACCTTCCTCTTTCCAAGGCTTATTATGTTCCCCTTTCTACCCATAAGGGTTCAGTAGGGGTCCTGGGGATCAACATCCCCGGTATACAATCCCTTTCTTTTGATCAGAAAAGTTTGATTCAAGCCTTTGCCAATCAGATTGCCCTTGTCATCGACAGGCAAAGATTAGCCGAACTGGCCGAACATGCCCGGGTTGTCGCGGAATCTGAAAGGCTTAGCCGAACGTTGCTCAATTCTATCTCTCATGAAATGAAAACACCCATTGCGGTGATTACAACCGCTATTGAGTCTTTGAGCAAGGAGGATCAATCGATAAAAACGGCGGATAGGGCTCAATTAATTGAGGAAATCCGCTCGGCTACGCTGCGGTTGAATCGGATTGTGAGAAACCTTCTTGATATGGCGAGAATCGAGTCGGGAAGATTCAAACTGAAAAAGGAATGGACCGATATCCATGACCTGTTCAATCTTTCTCTTAAAGAAACGGCAAAAGAATTGGCCGGCAGAGAAGTCAAGGTGGATATCCAGCGGGATATACCCCTAATCCGAATCGATTTTTCGCTCATGTTGGAAGCATTGAATAATTTGCTGCTTAATGCGGCCTTGCATACCCCTGCTTCTTCTCCCGTGGAATTGAGTGCGTCGGTGAAAAAAAACTCTCTTGTCATTCGGGTTGCCGACCGGGGGCCGGGAATCGATCCCGAGATTTTGAACCGAATCTTCGAGAAATTTTATCGAGGCACGGGAGCTCCTCCAGGGGGGACGGGCTTGGGCCTTTCCATAGTCAAAGGGGTGGTGGATGCTCATGGAGGCAAGGTCCTCGTTCAAAATAGGCCGGAAGGAGGAGCGGTTTTTTCCATCATTCTCCCCCTTGAGAGTGTTCCAGAAGTCCACCCGATGCCGTTGGAAGAATCCGCGAAAAAATGAAGCCCTTCTATGAACAAGGATAAACAGATTCCGCTTTCCGTCCTGGTCATTGATGATGAACCGCAGATACTCAAACTTTTAAAACTGATCCTTGAGTCAAAGGGCTATAGGGTCTTTCTGGCCTCGACGGCTAAAGAAGGGATTTTGGAAACGGCCCAAAGAAGACCTAATATTATCATCCTCGATCTTCTCTTGCCGGACATGAACGGAACGGAGGTAATCCAGAGAATAAGGGAATGGAGCCAGGTCCCGATTCTTGTGCTTTCGGCTGTCGATCAAGAAAGAGAGAAAGTCCAAGCTCTAGACAGTGGGGCCGATGATTATTTAACGAAGCCTTTTGGAGAAGAAGAGCTCATGGCCCGAATTAGGGTGCTTTTACGGAGGCTTCAGCCTCAAGCAGATCTCCAAGTTTTTCGTACGGGTGGTCTTGAGGTGGACCTGGTTAATAGGAGGGTTTTTTTTCAAAAAAAGGAAATACGGCTTACGTCGACTGAATATGGAATATTGAGACTGCTGGTTCGTCATGCAGGTAAGGTATTAACGCATCGGCAGATATTACAGGAGGTTTGGGGACCACGGGGCGTGGACCAGGTCCATTATCTGCGGGTCTATATGGCAAGGCTGAGAGAAAAGATTGAGGAAAATTCTCTTCAACCTAAACTTCTTCTCACCGAACCGGGAATCGGGTATAGACTGATGATCTTGGATCCGGATCAAAATGGCATAAAATAAGCTTGTTTAGGGCTAAAACAATGAATCTTTTAAAAGTTGAAGAAGGTGCCTGGAAAGATATTTCGGGTAGGTGGAGACAGTTGGCCGGGGGGTTTTATTCCCATGGCTGGAGCTTGGAGCTTGTTGAATCCCGTATCGACGGTCCCTTTGACTGGGCAAAAAGTTTTCATCATAACAGCCTTGAAATCTGTATTAACAATCTAGGACACGGTATCGTTTATTCCGATCATTCCCAACTGGAATTTCGCCCGGGAACCGTCGGTTTTTATGCCATTGCAAAGAAGAAGTTAAATGCGCAAAGAAGGGCTGGAGAGTACACGCAGTTTGTAACCGTAGAATGGTCAAGATCGGCCCTAGCCAAAGAACTTAAGGGCATGGAAGAATGGCTGCTTCCCCCTGTAAAAGCCTGGCTGGAGGGAAAGAGAGAGGAGCCCTTGATCGGTTCTCCCCGTCCCATTTCTCCATCCCTGAGATCACGCCTAGAAAGCCTTTTGTCTGGAAGCTTTTCTCAACCCTCCCTGGCCTTGTTTGCCCATGCCCTATCCTTGGAAGCTGCGGCAGAAGTCCTTTTTGAACCGAATCAAGCCGATGTTAAAATGTGCCCTTTTTCTCCGGCCCATAAGTTGATCGTTGAAAAGGCCAAGGAGTATCTTAAAGAACATTTTACAAGCTCCATTCGGCTTCATGACCTTGCCCGGCATGTTGGGGTCAGCCCTTCCTACTTGAGCAGGCTTTTTTCAAAAGAAACCGGGATGTCCATTTCGGACTATGTGCGCAATTTACGAATAGAAAAAGCGGCGGAACTCTTGAAAAGGGGTGACTACAATGTCACGGAAGCTGCTTTTGCCGTTGGCTACTCCAGCCTAAGTTATTTTAGCAAGGTATTCTGCCAGGTCATGGGTTGTTGTCCTTGCGTATATCCATCGCCAAAAAGACTCGTCAACAAGCGATCTACCCCTTGAGTTATCGATCAAAAGGATCCGGTCAAAACAGAAAAAAACCTAAGCGGTCAACCTTTAGAAAAGAATTTTATCCCGTCCAGGTTGCGTTTTTCGAAAAATCCCATGAAAAAATTATTTAGCTCATGCTTGTCAACCTGGCCCGGTAACGTTTTCAAGGCTCCATGAAAAAGGTGGCTCTTTTTCTTGTTTCTCTTTTTTTTTATACAGAATGTCGGCTTTATTGCCAGCCTAAAAGTTATTCCTTTGACTCTCTTCAATTAGCTGCCGAATACGATCGATTAAGCGATCCTCAATTCAATCAAGGCAGGGAGCTCGTCTCCTTGCTCAAGATTAAAAGGGCAGACCGGGTATTGGATATAGGCTGTGGCACGGGCAGGCTTGCCGCCTATGTGGCGGGCATAACAGGAAAAGAAGGAAAAGTCATAGGGATCGATCCCTCTCCTTTTAGAATTGCTATAGCCCGCCGCAGAGAAAAAAGCAATCTTCTCTTTAAGGTAGCGGGCACGGAAGAGCTTTCGTTGTTCGAGGATAATTCCTTTGATGTCGTTTACCTCAATAGTGTTTTTCACTGGATAGGCGATAGGGCCCAGGCGATGGTGGAGATCTACCGGGTACTCAAACCGGGAGGAAAATTAGGTATCGCCATGGGAGCTAAGCATCAAGATTCTCTTTTAGTTTCGATCCTCAGGCGATCGGCTCAATCGGTTTTGGGCTATATACCCAAGGAATTCGCCCTCAACGAATACCAAAGGGAAGCGGATGAAGCCTTGGAGCTTTCTAGGGAAAGCGGTTTTAAAATCCAAGAAATAAAAACTAGGCACTACGTGGATCTTTTTAGGAGCGGGGAGGAATGTATCCGTTTTTATGAAGCGAGCAGCGGGGGCAGCCTCTTAAGGGAATTTCCCGATTTTCAAAGAAAAAAGATTCTATCTCAAATCGAAGAGCGGTTGGAGAGATTAAAAACGGCCAAGGGTATTGAGATTCCCCACAACATCTTATTTCTGATCGATGAGAAACCAAAATGAAAACATTTCAACTAAAAGAAATGGGATTCAATCTTCGGCCTGCCGGCAAAAAGCCCGGATAAAACAACGCCAACAAGCTGATCTTTTGCTGAAAAAAAAGAACTCGCTCATTTTTTGACTCATTAAACAAAACAAGTTAAGCTGTTGTAAACTCAAGGGGAGCCTATCCCCTTTTTTTTGGCTCCTGTCAAAAAATAATAAAGGAGATCAATCGTGGAAAATCATTGTTGTTGTGCGCATGAAAAAGAAGCTTCCTTAAAAGTAAAAGAAGGGGAGCAAAAAAATTGTCCATCCTCTTCTGCAAACCTTGTAGACCGACTTGTCGAAGGTTGGCATGAAGCGGCATGCCAGGCTTGGGAAGAGGTTCTCAAGGAGATCCTTAAAGAAAAAATAAGGCTCAAATGGGGAGCGGAACTGGAGAGGGGAGCCCAAGCCTACGTTGAGTCGATGGACAAAAGTTGGCTGGCTAAAATTACTGCGGCGAAAGCCGAACAGGAGTTTCGCCAAGGAATGATAAAAGCTTTATTCAAGGAATAGATCCTAAGGCACAAAACAACTGAACTTCCCCTACTTGGGGTTTTTGCCTGGAGTTGGAATAAAGCAGCGAATAAAGCGGGGCTCAACCTCCGAGGATGACCACCGCGCTGCTCGCTAGCGGGGTATGCGTAAAGGATAAATAAACGGAGCTTACTCCCCTGGCCGAACAAAGCTTGAATAGATTTCCATAAAAGAGGAGTGTTGGAGGAGAATTTTTTCGGGATGCCACTTCAATATCTTTCCAATGGGCAACGGGGCTTCCCAAGGCCTTGATGGCTGCTTCCTTGGCTGCAAATCTTGCGGCAAGATGGGGGATAGGGTTGGCCATCGAAAAGCAGTAAGAGAGCTCCGCTTCTCTGTAGATTTTTTTCAAGAAATGTTCTCCAAAACGATTATAGAGAGATTCGATACGGCTATTTTCGACCAGGTCGATACCCAACCCGAGGATATTCATGGGACGGCGGCTTACTGTTTTTCCAGCAGTTGGAGCATTTTCCTAACGGCGTTTTTAAGCCCGGAAAAAAGGGCTTCGGAGATGATCGCATGGCCGATGTTCACAGTATGCAGAAAGGGAACGGAGCGAATGTAGGTTGCCAGGTTGCTGTAGTTGAGGCCATGGCCGGCATTGACTTGAAGGTTGAGATCCTTGGCCAGATAAGCGCAAAGCTTGTGTTTTTCAATTTCCTCTTCGATGCGTTTTTGTTCGGTTGCCAAAGCATATTGGCCGGTATGCAGTTCGATGCAGTGAGCTCCGGTTTGTTTTGCGGCTTTCAGTTGGATCGGATCGGGATCGATGAAAAGGCTGACCGTTATGCCGGCCTGGGAGAGCTCTTGAACTACTTTTCTGAGCGTTGATTCGTTGCGGGAGACGTCTAGTCCCCCTTCCGTCGTGATTTCTTCCCTTTTTTCAGGAACCAGGCAGACTTCATTGGGCTTAATATCGATCGCCTTTTCAACCATTTCGCTTATAGGAGCCATTTCCATGTTCAGATGTTTTACGGCTTGCCGAATAAGTCTCATATCTTCGTCTTGAATGTGCCTGCGGTCTTCCCTAAGATGAGCGGTGATAGAATGGGCGCCGGCTTCCTGAGCAATTTTTGCTGCTTGAAGAGGAGAAGGCTCGGCAAACGAAGAAAAGGGAGCATGCTTGTATCTGGCTTGTCTCAAAGTGGCCACATGATCAATGTTAAGTCCTAGACGGATCATTTTACTGTTCCTTTTTCTATTGTTGAGCAAGTTTTGGAAAGATTGAAGCGTTGAGTTATGATAAATGCAAAGGGTTGAAGTTGCAAAAGCAAGATGAGTCCATTTGATAAGTCGTTGAGAGAAATTGAGAAAGAATGGAGCCAGAGCAAGAGAAAACCTAAAGATCTTGTCTTATTTTACAAGAACTTCTTGAAAAAACAGGCTCATCATCTCCGAATGGAGTACGCCTTGGGCTTGAGCGGGAAAACAATCGCTTATCAGAGGGCCGAGCTTTTTCGAGCGGTGCTGACCCACCTGTGGACACTGGCCCTAGAGCAGGTTTTCCCTTCGACGTCTTCGAGAGATCCTTCCGTAGCTCTTTTAGCCGTTGGTGGATTTGGAAGAAAAGAGCTTTCTCCAGCCAGTGATATCGATCTTTTTTTTCTTTATGACCCCCAACAGGAGAGCGAAGAGTGTATTTTTGCTCTCATTCACCAGATTCTTTATTTTCTATGGGATATAGGGCTGGATGTGGGTCATTCGACCCACCAGCTCGAAGAGATTATCGCTTCGGCAAACAAGGACTTGCAAACTAAAACCGCACTTCTTGATGCCGACCTGGTTTGCGGCTCAAAAGTTTTATGGGAAAAGTTTAGGGATGTTTTTGAACCCTCCTGTATCCAAGGGAAGGAAAAGGAGTTTATCGAGTGGCGCCTGGAAGATTTAAAAGAACAACATCAAAAATATGGCGGTACGGTCCTTGTCCAGGAACCTAACATTAAATGGGGTTGTGGAGGCTTAAGGGATTATCAGAGCTTGTATTGGATCCTCCGAGTTAAAGAAAAAATAGATCAAAAAATAGATCAAAAAGAATATCTTCTAAAAAACCGGTGGATTGAGAGCAAGGACTGGGAAAAACTCGAAAAGGGCTATGATTTTCTTCTTCGCGTCCGGGAAGAATTGCATTACCGAGAAAAGAGAAAGTTCGATCTTTTAACCTTGGGCAACCAAGGGAAAGTCGCCACCGCCTTTGGCTATCCTCACAAAGACATCTTGAGACGCATCGAGGAGTTCATGCGGCAGTTCTATGATCATGCCCTTCAGATTTATCTTATTGCCAATACGACGGTGGAGGCTTTAGCTTATCAAAAGAAAGGATTTTTCTCTCGAGGAGGAACGAGAAAAAAAGTGGGTTCTTTTGCCATAGAAGATCATTGCCTGGAGGTAGTCAATCCGGAAAAACTCACCGAAAATCCCCTTCTTATTCTTAGGGCCTTTTCTTTTATCCAGAGGTGGGGATTAAGGATTGGACCAACTCTTAAGATGCAGATTAAAAACCGGCTCCATCTCCTAAACGCTTATTTTTTGCGTCGTAAAGATGCCAGGAATCTGGTTCGACTTATCTTTTCCCGCAAAGGACAGGTGGGAGAAATTTGCCGCCAGATGCATGAAATCGGATTACTGGGGAAGCTTTTTCCCGAATTTGCTCCGCTTAGGTGCCTTGTTCAGCACGAGTTTTTCCATCGATACACGGCTGATGAACATACCTTGCGTGCCCTTGAAGTTATCGATTCGCTCATCGGAGCAACGGAAGCCCCTTACAAAAACTTTTCTTCCCTTTTTCAGAACCTACAAAATCCTTTCATACTCTACTTGGCGATCCTCTTGCACGATACGGGGAGGGCGGGCAGCCATAAAAAGCATCATGAGGAACTCAGTGCGGTCAATGCCATGAATGTGGCCAAAAGGTTGAAGTTATCTTCCGAGGAACTTTCCCAACTTGTTTTTCTTGTCGATCAACATCTTTTAATGGGGCAGACCGCCGTGAGGCGTAATCTCGAAGAGGAAGAAACCATCTTGGAGTTCGCCCGGGTAGTCATGACCCAGGAAAGATTAGATATGCTCATGTTGCTGACCTTTGCCGACCAGGAAGGAACAGGAGAATCGAGCAACTGGTCCAGTTGGAAAAACCTCCTCTTGTGGGAGCTTTACCATCAAACCTCGCGGGCTTTATCAAACAAAGAAGAATTCATCGTGGCACGCAGGAAATCGATCGAACAGATAAAAGAAAAAGTCAAGGAAAGGCTTTCGGCAAAAATTGATCCCGAAGAAATCGATGCCCATTTTAACAACCTTCCTTTACGGTATTTTCAAGCCTTTTCCGAGGAATCGATCTCGGTTCATATCGAGGTCATCCATCATTTCTTATTGAACCAGGTTGATTCCTATTCCAATGTATTGGCGCCGGTGGTTAAGTGGATAGACCGGCCTGAATTTGATCACTCCGAGGTCATTATCGTAACTTGGGATAGGCTGGGAGTATTTTCTCGGATCTGTGGGAGTTTTGCCGTTGTCGGCCTTTCTATTTTAAGTGCGGATATTCATACCCGGACCGATGGCATCGTGCTGGACGTTTTTAAAGTCTGCACTTCAAGAAAGGAATATGCTTGCAGGGAACAGTATAAAGATAGCTTTTGCAAGGTACTCGAAGAAGCCTTTCTTGACGAAAGCTATGATATCTTTAGTCGTATCCCCAAGCCTGGGATCATGGAAAAAAAAGAATTTGAAGGAGAATTTCCGACGTCGATCCAGTTCGACCAGCAATCCTCGAAAAACTATACTATTTTAGATATTCAAACCCCGGACAAACCCGCCCTGTTGTATAGAATAGCTAATGCCCTTTTGGATTTAGGAATAGAAATCGTTTCCGCCCGTATAGCCACGGAAAAAGGGGCTGCCTTGGATACCTTTTACATTTTAAACAGCAGTGGAAATAAGGTGACAAAGGAAACCGAGATTAAAGAAATATTAAAGAACCTGCGCAAGGCCATAGGTATTTAGAATAATTATGAATTCCCCCTCAACGGGCAAATCGCCTTCTCCCCGCGGAAGAAAACGGAGAGAAATTTCCATTGAAAAGGTAAAGAAGTTGCTGACGGTTCCGGGAATTATCCGGCATTTTTTAAAAATAGCCATAGGCAGGACACAGTCGGATAGCGGCTCCTTTGTACTCTTTAATCCCAATACAGGCTTGCTTGATATAGAAGCCAGTTATGGACTGAAACATAAAGCCAAAAAAACCAAGCTCAAAGTAGGCGAGGGGATTACCGGATGGGTGGCTACTTCTGGAAAGCCCATGCGCATAGATGATGTGTCCAAGGATTGGCGTTATGTTTCGATAGATCCCAGGATTCAATCCGAACTGGCCGTTCCTATTGAATGGCAGTCGACCATTATTGGCGTGCTTAACGTCGATAGCCACGAGAAAAGCCATTATACTTTAGAACATGAAAAGGAGATGGAAGCTTTGGCTGCTGAGGCCGCACAGTGGCTGTCCTACGCTTGGGAATTTGAAAAGTTACGCCAGCAGGCTAAGCAGCTTTCCACGCTCATTGAAATTGGACGCACTATTGTTTCGCAGGAAGATCTTGAAAAAACCTTGGAAGGTGTCGTGCGCAGCGCGGTGTTGTTCATGAACGCCGATAAAGGAAAGTTATTTCTCCTGAACCCGGATAAGACCGAGCTCCATCTGATCGCCTCTTGGGATAAGAACAAAGAGAATATGAAAAGAGAAAGGATGGCGATTTCTTTGAGCGAATCCATTTTTGGAGTAGTCGTCAAAAAATGCAAGCCGCTTGCTATTCAGGATATCCACGAAGAATCCCTGATCCATTGTCCGGAATTTGCCCTTGAAAAAGAGATGGTTTCTTTTTTATCCGTCCCCCTTGTTTTTGGGAATGAATGCCAAGGGGTTCTTGCCCTGTTTACTTCTTTTCCCCACCGGTTTTCCAACAGCCAGATCCAGCTTTTACAAACCCTCGCCGATCTTTCTGGGGTTGCCCTGGCCAAAGCGAGGCTTCTTGAAAGGATCGTCCAAACAGAGGAAAACCTGAGAGAAGGAGAAAGACTCCTCTCCCTCGGCCTTTTGGCAGCAGAAATCGCCCATGAAATTAGAAATCCCCTTACCGTGATCCACATGCTTATTCATAGTTTAAAATCACGCATACAGTGTGATCCGGTTTCCCAGAAGGACTTGGAAGTCCTTGAAAAGAAGATGGTCCAGATGAATAGGATCGTGGATCAAGTCCTGGTGTTGGGGAAAGCTCCTCAACCTTTGCTGGAGTCCTTGAGGGTTGAAGAAATCATCGAAGATGTCCTTTTGTTATCCCGGCATAAACTGGCAGGTCAAAAAATTGAAGTCCAAACGGCCATCGCTCCTTCGCTTCCTAAAATAAAGGCCGAAAGAGCCCAGGTCGAGCAGGCTATCTTAAACCTTATCCTCAATGGAGTCCAAGCGATGAAAGAAGGCGGAAGACTGGAAATTTCAGCCGAAATCGAGGATAACGAAACGGAGCCTTACTTGGCCATCCGGGTTAAAGATTCAGGGCCAGGAATGTCGAAAGCCGAAATGGAGGAACTTTTCGTTCCCTTTTTAACCAGGAAAAAACAGGGGACGGGCCTGGGACTGGCGATTGTTCAAAAAATCATGGAAAACCACCGGGGAAAAGTCAAAGTCAGCTCCACTTTGGGAGAGGGGAGCACTTTTTCGCTGCTTTTCCCGCTTTTTGACTAGGAAGCTGTGACTTTAGCCCCAACGGGATTCGAACCCGTCCACCGGCCTTGAGAGGGCCGTATCCTAACCAACTAGATGATGGGGCCTATTCCTTTTATCTATCTATAGATAATAAAGATTTCAACTTTTCTCAACTGCAACCAACGGTAAAACGCCAAGTCAGCCAATCCGGTAATGTTTTTTAATTTTGCTCGTTATTTCCCACCGGCAAGACAAGCCCGCAGGGAACATCACAAGTTGGCCTTTGTTGATTTTCAGGGGTTCTTTGTTCTCTACATAAATAATGGCTTCTCCTTCAAGGATATAACAACTTTCTTTTTCCTCGTAGTGCCAATCAAAACTGGAGATGTCCTTTTCCCATAGGGGCCAATGCGCAACACCCAGCTCGGTAAGCTTGCTTGGGGAAGGATTTTTCTCCACGATAATTTCTGGGGACTTTTCATTCATAGGATGAGGGGCAAAAACAACTTCAAAGAGGGCCGAGTAATCTTTATCGCCATAACCTCTCTTTAGGGCTTGTTCTATAATCGTTTTTGAAGTTTTTAACGGTGCTGATTCTATGGAAAGTTTTTCCAGCTCTTCCAAGCATAACCGGAGATCTTTTAAAAGCAACTCTAAGGTAAAATTGGCAGAAGAGTAATCTTTTTTTAACAACCGCGGCAGTTTTTTATCGAATGTCGAACAATAAAGAGCGCTTTTCCGAAGGATGCTCATAAAAAGTTCCGGATGGATCTCTTCTTTTAAGATCAGCGAAAAGCTTAGAGAAAATCCAATGATTGAAGAGATGATCAACTGGTTTAGGGCCAGTTTCAAGGCAGCGGCTTTTTTAGGATCGGCTACGAAAAATACTTGTCCGAGTTGGGATAAAAAGTCATGCCACTTGTGGTAAAGTTCCTCGCTTGCCCCAAACATGAGGAGGAGGGTTCCCTTTTTTGCTTCATTTTTACTTCCCAGCACGGGAAGGGCTACAAAATATCCTCCCCTTTGGGTAATTTGCCTATCCAGTTCTAGGGTTTCATCGGGACTAATGGTCCCGACCTGGAAAAATGTTTTTCCTCGGAAAGAGGTTTTTTCTTCGGCTAAAGCCAGGACCTCGGCTGTGGCCTTGGCATCCGTAAGGACTAAAAAAATGCCCTCGGCCGCCTTGATGGCTTCGGCTGGAGAATTGCACAATGTCGCCCCTAGAGAGACCAGGTCTTCGGCCTTTGATCGGCTCCGATTGTAAACATAAAGAGGATTGTTCCCCAGTAATAACCTTTCTGCGATACTGTGCCCCAGCAATCCTGTTCCTAGAAGAGCAATTCGCAAGGGGTTCACAAGCCTAAATCGGGACTGACTTAAAAAACATTATAGAGTAAATGACGGGATAAAAAAGTATTTTTATTTTTTTTAACTTTCTTTACCCTATGGCCATGATCAGAACAGGAATCGGATATGACGTGCACAAGCTTGCTGCCGGCAGAAAGCTTGTCCTGGGAGGAGTCACTATTCCCTTTGAACTGGGCCTTGTGGGGCATTCCGATGGTGATGTGTTGATTCATGCCATGGCCGATGCCATCCTGGGAGCCTTGGGGAAAAGGGATATCGGTTTTTTTTTCCCCAACAGCGATCCCAGGTGGAAAGATATTTCAAGCTTGGTTTTTCTGGAGCGGATCAGCCAAATGCTTTCTGAAGAAAACGGGCACATAGAGAACATCGATTCTGTAGTCATTTGCGAAAAGCCCAAGATTGCTCCTTATATCGAGGAGATGAAAGAAAAAATCGCTTCTTCTTTAGGAGTTGACCGCTCAGTTGTGGGGATCAAGGCGACAACGAATGAAAGCCTTGGTTTTGTGGGCAGGGCCGAAGGGATCGCCGCTTTTGCAACCTGCCTGGTCAGGAAGGCCGAATAGTCCTCTTGGCTTTTAGGTCTTATCTCCTCCCCGGGAAAAAGGCTCCGGGTCAAGGGGCGGAAGTAAAAAAATCACCTTTTTTGGGCGAGGATTTCTTGGGCTTGTTCGATTTCAATAAGCACAAGCCTGTCGAGGAGTTGCAGCTCTGTCCCGGTGGCATGGCTAAGGGCAGCAAGGTAGTGATGCAGGTAACTTTCGGCGGTTAAAGCTTCGGCTGTGGATGCCAGCTTCTGAAGAGCTTCTGAGGCATCGATAAATTCCTTGTAGGATAAAAACTTCGATATTTCTTTGCTTATGAAGTTGAGGAGCCAGCCCCACATCCCGATCATCATCGGATTCTTGACTTTTCTGCGTATGTGAATAATTCCCACGGCCGCTTGCCATGACCAGTAGTGAAGATCAAAAGGCCCACCGACGGTTCTTCTCCACCATTTTCTTAGCGTCTCCTCCCTTTTATCTCTCTCGGTGAAATCAAGAATCGAAGCGGTGAGAGGATAACCATAAAGGACATCGTAGAAGCCTTTGACGATCTGATCTTCGAGGGGATAAAGATAAGGTCTCAAGGATTGGATCTTTTCCCCGTCTTTTTCACTAAACCGGCAAGCTTCGGGCATCTCTTTGAGAATTGCCTGGGTTACCGAAACGATGTCCTGGTGCACAGTTTAGCAATAGGGCAAGAAAAAAACTGTGCAAATAAGGGAAAATCCCCTATTTTACATGGGGAAAAGGGCTAATCTTAATCGGTGGTTTGGGAGAGTGGGGAGAATTTTACGGCCTTTAGTTTTTTTTGCTTTCAATAGAGGAAGTTTAAAAGAAAAAACCTGGCCCTCCACCAATGTATCCTCCTTGGATAGGATTGAATTGAGGCCAAAGATAGATGGAGCGTGCCGCAAGATAAATTTTCTTTTCCTTGCCCAGTTTCCTTACCGTAATTTTCCCATAGGCGGTGACCAGCCGACCCTCGGTATAGATGTTGGGGTCGAGAAAGTCTTTCGTGATGATCAAAATGAGCCTTTTGTTCTTGGACGAAGAACCCACGGGTTTGCCTGAATGGTTTAATTTCCTTTGTTCAATGAGCAGCTCTGTACGATCTTCCAACGGTTCGTTGGAGAGGATTTTTCCTCCGACGAGAAAGAATCGATCCGGGTATCCTTCAGGTTTTTGAAGGATGGTTTCTAAGGGAGGTTGGTTTTTATATTGGTTGAGAAGGCCCTTGGGAATGATGGAGCAGAAGCCAATGGAGCCCAAGGAAGAAAGAGCAAGAAGAAAAAGAAGATTCTTTAGCATAGTAACCCAGGAGTAAAGTTGAATGCGCAAAGAAGCTAAATGGGAATGACCGTGGCTTTTCTATTGAATTTGACTACCGTTCCCCGGGGTAAAATCGCCTTGTTGAATTGGACTTCCATCCCCTTTTTACCCTTATTTTTGAGGATCATCCCAAAAGCCCTTGTCCCCTCGGGGATTGTATAAGAGAGGATCTTGAGCGTCCTGGTGATGCGGATGGTGAGTTTTGAACCCTGTTCTTTATAGACGGCATCAGCCTTGAAAAAAGCAACCTTGACGATGCAGGGTTCATACAAGCTTAAGAGAGAGCTTTTTTTGTGTAGCGGTTCGGCCTTGCGCTCGGCAAGGGGTTGCCCGGTTGTCTTGAGTTCTTCTTTTTTAGCCTGGAGTTGAGGCGGGCTAAGCTGTTTCTTTTTTTGCTCGGCAAAGGCCTTTAATACCCTATTTTTTTCCACGGGGGTGTTCTCCAAGGCGAGGTATTTTTTCCATATCGAGCCCCAAGTCCTTACTTCCTGGACTTCGTCTTCGGCGATCTGCAGAGCTGTTCTTAAATAAGTCCCCGGGGTTTTTATGGCCCAGGGAGGATCTTCCATGTCCGCTTCGGTGGTCCAACTCCCTTGGGAGTTTTCAGAGGCCCTGACGCTCACTTTGAGCTTGATTTCTTCTCCACGTCTGAAAAGAAGCTGCTTGTTGCGGCGGTCAAAGGTCATTCCAGCTGGAAGCCCGGGAATGAACACCGTGTTTTTGACGTTTTCCCTGGCGATCGCCTGGAGATCCTTGGGGATGAGATCTAGAAATTTGAGTTCGCCTGGATCTTGAAGGATGGCCAGGGAAGTCAGGCTGTAAATGTCCATATCGCAACTGACCACGAGGTTGCATTCGATCCGCCATCCCACAGCTGTTTGCTCCTCATGGGTTTCTTCGATCTCGATCGGGGTAACATAATCAGGAAGTGCTCCTTCGACGGCCGATTCTACTTGATCCAGGGTTGGTCTTTTCTTTTCCAGGGTCAGGTAAGCATTGTGAATATCGGCAATGAAGCCAAAATGATACCTTAAAAGACTTTGTAGGGCGATAACAAAGCCAATTAAAAGAACAAGGATAAAGATTGTCGTTTTCTTCACCAGGATATCCTCTTTTAAATTAAAGGGGAAAGTGGGATGAAGGTAACGACCTTGCTTTCCTCCTTTTAATCTAGCTTTTTCTGGCCTTTCTCCAAGGGGTTATCCCGTGAAGAAGAGGAAGGGGGGCAAAACCAGTTTTTATAGATCTTGTGTCCTTCTAAAAACAACGAGTCGCCGAGTAAAAGGCGGAGGAAATAAACGATTTTTCTGCAAAAAGAAAAAAGAGTTTTTTCCTTGCTTAAGTAAAGGCAGCTTTGACAAAAAGCACGCCACTTGGGAAGGGAATAAAGCTCAAGGAGAAATTGCCGGAAGGCGATTTCTTCTTCAACCGTTTGAATTAAGCAACGAAGAGCGGCAGGGAGCTCTTCTCCCTGGAGCAAAGCCGATTTCACCTTTTCGGCAATTTCTATTTGTCCTTTATAACCTTCTTGGGTGAAGCTTAGAGAAAGCCCCCAGCCTTGGGGATGGCATCGGTAAGATCCCAAGGGGCTACGAATGACCACGAAGGGAGAAAAAGCGAGGCCAAGGGCTTGGAGAAAAAAATCCGCGTTTAATTTGTAGGATACCTTGGCCAGGGGAAAGATTTTTTGGGCAACCGACCTGTGTAAAGTGATTCCCGAGGTGGGAACGGCAAAGGAAAAGAGCAGGTCGGCTTTTGATAGGGGAAGAAGATAGGCATCTTGGGTGAGCTGCTCGAGGCTAGAAAAAGGGCTGAGTCTTAAAACGGTTCGCCACGGAGCGGGGGAATCTACCAAGAGAAGGTCGTGATAAAAACAACCGATTTTAAACTCTTTATAGATTTTCCATAAGGTGGAAAGCTTTGTCGGGTGCCAAAAATCATCTCCATCGAGAAAACAGATCAATTCTCCCTTGGATTCTTCAAAACCTCGATTAAAAGCTGATGCCTGTCCCTCGTTGGTTTTATAGACATACTTGACCAGATGGCTGTACTTCTCCCTTATTATTTGCGGAGTATCATCGGTAGAGCCATCATCGACCACGATGATTTCGTAGCTGTCTTGCGGAAAATCCTGCTGTAAAGCACTTTCTATGGCTTCCGAAATAAATTGGGAATAGTTATAGGTATCGATGAGGACTGAAAAGAGGCAAGGAGATGCGCAGGCCATGGATCTTTTCTTAGTTCATATAAGTAAAAAGAGGGTTATTTCAATTGGGTTTTTCCCCTAAGTTGAGGGCTCATTAAAGACTAGCTTGCTTGTGGCATTCTGTGGCGATGCTTTTTTTATTGTTAGCCCGATTGCTTTTGATCCTATTGTTTGTTTGTAAAAAGTTTTTTTTTATCTTCCAGAGAAGAAAGGACTTAAATAAAAATAGATCCCATTATAAACCAAGGTAGGATGAAAAATGGGCTTTTTTAGGGAAAGAAGGGAAACCTTGATGAGCCTTTCCTTTAATTATCCTTGAAGTCCAAGGGGGGGATTTCTACTTTGGATCTGCTTGGGAAACCTAAGCAAAGGATTGATTACGGGTGCTCGAATGGTGCATGCAACAAGAGTCTTCCTTTTGGCTCTCTTATATTTACCTTTAATCGGCCAATTAACAGCTAAAGAGCTGTGGATAGACTATGAACCCAAGAAAATTCTTTATGGAGGGGGAGGGGCTTCTTATAGAGAACCCAAAACAAGGTTTAAAATCTATGTCTATGGCAGTCCTTTAAAGTACACCCCTTTAGGAGTGATCGTCCATAGGGGAAGCTTTGTGGATGCTTTCCGAAGCGAGGAGGGCCTGCTTAGGGACATGATCGCTTTGGCTAAACGGTATAATGCCGATGCGCTGATTATAATCGAAAAGAACAAGCCTTTGGTCTTTGCCGTGGCCGGCTTTTGGCCGGCAGTGGCATTGCCTACGGCAGGAGGAAGTTTTATGGCCCTTGCAGTTAAAGAAAGCCGGCCTGCAATCCAAAATTTTTCCCCTAGGGCAAACCGGCAAAAAAGGAAATGAAAAGAAGTCGATAACTTTTTTTTGGTTTTCTAGTTGGCCGACCGGGGAACAGGATTGGGTGCTAATCTAGCCGTCGTCTTTCCACAGCCATCTTTGTCTCTTTAAGCGATAATCGTTTTTTTGTGGATAGATCGGTTGTATAAGGATCGTTTTTAATGATGGGTTGGTTGAAGCCTTGGGGATGATAGGACGGTTCTTCAGGGTGCATGAGGCCCGGGATCAAAGAAATAAAGCGCCAGCAATGCCGGCGGTAAAATCCTAAAACTTTTATGGAGCTTCTTCCTAAGAGAAATGATACAAAACCAATAGCGTTTCTTCGAGTTTAGTTTAAAAAAAAGAAAACATCAACCAGGGTTGAAAGTCTCTTATGCAATCTGTGTTAATTGTGATTACTCAAGGAAAAGAAGCTTTCCAGCGGGTGCATTCTCTTTTCCACATGAGCCAAGTTTTAGCCCAACAGGAAGAAACCCAAGTAGAGTTACTGTTTCTCGGTCCTGGAGTGGAGTGGCTGCGCTCCAATCAAAGGTCTTCTCCCCTTGTGGCTGAATCCCTCGATCAGTTACGCCGCACAGGAATAGATATCGTAGCCTGTGAAGTATCTCTGGAAGCTTTTGGCGTGGAAGAAAATAAGATGCTTCCGGCGAGGAAAGTTAAAGGAGCGGTAGAGATGCGCAAGCTTATAGGCCAAGGTTTTACGGTTCTTTCTTTTTAGCCAAAAGAGCGGTTAAGAAAAAAGGGGGTATTTAGCCCTGTTATTCTTTTATCATCACTTTTGTCGTTTTATTTACTTAAGGATAAAATGATAAAGCTATTCTTATTTTCATATTTATATCCTAGATCTCTTGGTTTATAGTTTTGTGTTAATGGAATAAAAGAAAACAGTATTAAAACAAAATTGCCCCAATGAACAGGAGAGAAAGCACGAAAATAAAGCCTTTAATCCCGTAAGATCTGCGCCCTCTTTCCATGCCGTAATGAACTATTGTTAAAGGATATTTTTTTTAGTAGGAATCGTTTTATAGGATATATGAGTTTGCATGGAATTAAATTTTCACAAGGATAGCCGGGACTAAAGAAAAAGAGTTTTTTCACCATGAACGGAAATGAGTTAATAGGAAACTTGAGCCAATTCCTAAAGAAAATAAGGGATATCCGGGAGGAATGGACATTAAAATGGCAATTAAAAGACCACGAAGAGCTTTGGTTTAGGGGAGAGGGGGAAAGGTATGAGACGGCCCTTGTTCCCAAAATCTATAGGGGATTGGATGAAAAGGAGTTCTCCGATGAGTGTGCGAGGAAAGATTTTTTCGATAGAGAATACTGGATGTATGAAGAGTTCCAGCGGCTTTGTTACAAGTTCATGGCGAATTGGGCCTTAGACGAGGAAAATTTTGATTGGGATACCTACATTTTGATGCAAAACCACGGTGCCCCGACCCGGATCTTGGATTGGACGGATGGGGCCTTGATTGCCCTCCATTTTGCGATCAAGGACGTTGACGCCGAGAGAAAGGAAAATGAAGGGAAAGAAGAGAAAAATCCCAGGGTTTACGTTCTTTATCCCGATAGTGAGAGGCTTCGACAAAAGACTGATGAATCTGAAGAGATACAAGAAAAGACAGTAAAAAGGTGGAAAGATTTCGTGAAAAACCATCCAGGAAGAAAGCTTAACGAGGAGGAATGGGAAGAAGCCTATCTGCCCTCTGGTGAAGAGGACAGGAAAGAGATCGACATTCCTGAGCCTCCTTTGCTGCTTTTATCTCCCCACCTTACCCCTAGGCTCGGATCCCAAAGAACCCGGATGATCCTTTTTGGAAAAGATCCCTTCTGGTTTAAAAAAAATAAAAAGGAGAGTTTTCTTAAGGAAATTGAAATCGATCGCTTGCAATGTGAAAGGCTTTTGGTAGAGCTGAAAGATTGCGGGATCACCGAGTCGGTCATCTTTCCCGACCTGGACGGACTGGGAAGGGAAATTGCCCAGTATTGGAAAGTCCTTTTTAAGGATTACAAGAGAGGGAATAGCTAGCAGGAAATGGGAAAGGAGACCAGGGGGAAGAGGAGCTGTAGGGCCAAAAAAGAAGGTTCCTTGTTTTTAAACTTGTGGGATTTCCTAGGGATTCAAAAGGGTGGGGCGATGGCTTCGTGGAATGATCCCTCGGCCTAGGCTATTTTGGTGTTGGGGCTAGGTGCGCACCCGGCGTGATTCGAACACGCGACCAACGGATTAGAAATCCGCTGCTCTATCCTCTGAGCTACGGGTGCGTATTGTCGGGTTGAAATGAGCTTTAAAATTCAATCTTAGAGAAAGATTATCTCATAAGAAAGCCTATATATCTTATTTATCTTGTAAAAAGAGTGAATAAGTTTTTTCTTTTTATTTTTTGGAAATTGTTTTTTTTCTTTATTAGAAAGAAAGCACATTCCGGTTATTAGCCAAAGGAGGATCATATTGATATATCGTGTTGGCAGCCTTTTCATTAAATTTCTGAAGGCAACGGGCGAGATCTTTTTCCTTTTGTTGGATACCCTTTATTCCTTCTTTTCTTTCCCCTTGCGATGGAGACTTTTTTTGATGCAAATTTTAACTATCGGGGCTAAGTCCCAGATAATTGTCCTTGTGACGGGGGCTTTTACGGGTGCGGTGTTTGCCGCCCAAGTGCAATTCCATTTTGGTAAGCTCGGTATGAGTTCGGCCACGGGCCCGGTGGTTACCCTGGCCATGTTGAGGGAGCTAGGCCCTGTTCTTTGTGCCTTAATGGTTTCAGGGCGGGTGGGCTCGGCGATGGCCGCTGAAATTTCGACCATGAAAGTGACCGAGCAGATCGATGCCTTGCGCTCTCTTGGGGTATATGTCACTCAATATTTGATCGTGCCCCGGTTTCTCGGGTTGGTTGTATCCATGCCTTTGCTGGTGGCTATTACTTCAGGAGTCGGAATTCTTTGCGGTTATCTCGTTTCTGTTCCCCTGCTTGGGGTAGAACCCGCTTATTACTGGGAAAATACGATCCGGTTTACTTCCCTGGATGATGTCTGGATGGGGGAATTAAAAGGGATGTTTTTTGGAGGATTAATTGTTTTAATCAGCTGTTATAGAGGACTCAACTGCCAGTTGAGCGCCGAGGGCGTAGGTATTGCAGCAACACAGGCGATGGTCTATTCTTCGATCGCCATTCTGATTTCCAATTTTTTCTTCAGTTTCCTTATGAACATCCTGTTTGCCTCGTAAAAAAAATTTATGCCGAGAAAAGAAGAGGAATTTTTAGAAAATCCCGGATTTTGGGTTGCTTTAAGAGAGGGTTTAAAGATGCTTGAAAGAAAAATATTGTTTTTAAGTTTTCGCGAAAGAAAACTGTTGGGAAGTGCAGGAAGATGTTAAAAGTCCTCAACGTAAGAAAATCTTTTAATGGAATAACGGTCCTGGATGGAGTGAACTTGGAAATTCCAGAAGGAGATCGTTTCATGATCATTGGGAGAAGCGGAGGAGGCAAAAGTGTTCTTTTGCGGATAATCGTGGGGTTGATTAAACCCGATTCGGGGGAAGTGTGGTACAAAGGGAAAAATCTTGTCAGTCTTTCCGAAAGAAAGCTTGCGCCGATACGAAGGGATATGGGAATGGTTTTTCAAAATGGAGCCCTTTTTGATTTTATGACTGTCGAAGAAAATGTGGCTTTTGCCTTGCGTGAAAAAGGGGGTATGAGTGAAAAGGAAATTAAAAAGGAAGTGGGCGAGATCTTGGAAAGACTCTTGTTAAAAGGGCAGGAGAAGAAAATGCCCTCGGAATTGAGTGGAGGAATGAAAAAAAGGGTAGCGGTAGCCCGAGCAGTAATTGCTAAGCCTAAGATCATATTTTTTGACGAACCTACGGCCGGACTGGATCCTATTGCTTCTGCCGAGCTTAACGCCCTTATTTGTTCATTAAATAAAGATTTTAATGTGACGACGGTAGTCGTCACCCATGATATGGAGGCGGTCAGGCAACTAGGAAGAACCGTTGCCATGCTCTACAACGGAAAGATTTACAGTGTGGGCAGTCCGCAGGAGTTTGAAATTTCCAGTGATCCTGTGATCCGGAATTTTGTTCATGGAATAATAGAATCTGAAGTGAGGTGTAGTTGACATGGAACCAAAAAACTTGGAAATCAAGGTGGGGCTTTTTCTCCTGATAGGCTTGGCGATTCTCGGGGGATTGATTATTTATTTTGGCCGCTACGGCGAAAAGTTTCGACCTTCTTATCAAATTACGGTTGAATTTCCCAATGCTTACGGCTTGATTAAAGGTGCGCCGGTGCAGTTTGCCGGTGCCCCCGTGGGAAGGGTTGTCAGTACTCCTAGGCAGATCCGAGAAGGAAGGGCTGTTGAGGTGGATTTAAAAATTAATGCCGATGCAAAAATTCGAAAGGATGCCCTTTTCCAAATTGTTGACGTGGGAATGCTGGGAGACAAGGCCATAGCGATAACCCCTAAGGGAACGACCGCCCCTTTTTTGAGGAATGGAGACAAGGTCCGGGGAAGCCGGGCCTCGACCCTGAGCGATGTGACAAGCCAAATTGCTCCTTTGATTAGTTCTGCCACCCAACTGCTTGAAGGAGCGGGAACGATCGTAAACCGAATCAATCAGAATGTGCTTACCGACGAAACGGCAGCTGATCTGCGGGCAACGATTAAAGAGCTTCGTATGGTTTTAACCCGCACCGATCAACTGATTGCGGATGCTCAATATGGCAAAGGCCCCCTGGCGAAACTCCTGAACGATCCCGAAATATCTGAAAATCTTTCCGCTTTTGTTTTTAATCTTCGAAAAAAAGGGATTCTCTTTTATTCCGATGTTGCGGCTAAGCAAGAAGCAAAAGGAACACCGGTCCAGCACCCGGTTATAAAAGCCAAGTTGGAAAAGAGTAAATAATAGTCAATAAGAGTAGCCTACGGTAGAACGCTATGAACGTTGCGATGGGTTCAATTCTTGTAGCTGCGGGACAGAGCCGGCGCATGGGTTTTGATAAAATATTTAAGGCTTTTTCCAACGGGTTTTGTCCTTTAGAAATCTGTCTTTGTAGGATAAGTCGATCGCCCCTAGTTGAACAGATCGTGGTCGTGGTCTCTAAAGAGAATGTTGAAAAAGCAAAAGGAAAAATTTCAACTCTCTCTTTGGATAAAGAGATAACCGTTGTTGTTGGGGGTAAAGAAAGACAGGATTCTGTATATCAAGGATTATTGGCTTTAGATCGAAAATGTCGCTATGTCATGATCCATGATTCGGCAAGACCGTTTATCAATGAAGAGCTCATTGAGAAGGTTTACCAGGCCGCCGTTGAAGTCGGGGCCGCGGTTTGCGGGAAGCCCTGTTCGGATACTCTAAAAGAGGTGGATCCCGATGCCAAGGTGCTGAGAACCTTGGATAGGAGTAAAATATGGACGGTTCAAACTCCGCAGATTTTCCGCAGGACATTACTCGAAAAAGCCTATTTAGAGCTCCATGCCCAAAGGAAGCTTGTTACCGACGATGCTTCGGCCATTGAACTTCTAGGCGAAGCGGTAAAGGTCGTCCCTTATACGGGCACAAACATAAAGATGACCTTTCCGGAAGATTGGGAAGTGGCAAACCTCCTCATCGAAAACAACAGGCTTTCCCATCAAAAGCCGTAATGCCTATCCCATGGAGGGTTTATTTTATTTCCCTATGGAGAGTATGTCGCCTTAAGAAAGGATTATACTTTCTCAGCTCTATTTTCCCTTGCTGCTGTTTTTTGTTCTTGGTTCCGTAATAACGGGAAGCGGGCTTTCCAAGTGCTTTTGCTTCCGTACATTCGAGGATAATCTGTTCTCTTGGCATCCCTTAATTATTATTTTTTGAAAAGCGAGTTGTCAATGTCCAGAATGAAAAGAAAAGAGAATCTTTTTTTATTCCTTAAAAATCGGATAATTTTTATTAATCTCTCATTATGGAAAAAGGGGATAGTATGAAAATACAGGACCATCTCCCCGTAGTTTTTTGGGATAAGGCTTCTGAAAAGCTCTTAAAGTGGAAAAACCCGGAAAATTTTACCGACAAGATCCACGATCTCAGGGTATTAGGTAAAAAATTACGCGCTTTATATTATTTTTTTCAACCCCTTCTCGGCAAGGATTTTGTAAAGGGAGAAAAGCAAAAAGTCAAAAAAGCGATGTCCGATCTTGGAGCGGTAAGGGATTCCCATGTTTTTTTAAATATCTATAGAAAAATTGAACAGCAATATCCGAGGCTTATCCTTCCCAAGTCTCTCAAGACTCTTTTGGAAAGACGGTCCCAGCAATTAGAACAAGACCCGATGCTTGGAATAGGCAAAAGCTTGGGGACTCAAAAATACTTGGCTTTAGCCATGGATAGGATCTTGGCTGCAAGAGAAAAACTGCTTAAGAAGATCGCCGCAAAACCTTTTAGCAAGCAATTGGCCTTAGACAGGATGAAAAAAGGTCTTGAGGCGGTGACGAAAACGATGAAAGAAGCGCAAAAAGAAGGATCTGCCGATTCTTTTCACCGTTGGAGGATAAAAACCAAGCGATTTTATTATCACTTGAGCCTTTGTTGGCATGGGAACGGTTCCAAGGAGTTAGAAAAAATCGTTAAAAAATTTAAACAGCTGGAGCAACATCTTGGACAGGCACACGATTTTCACCTCCTTGCCTCCTTTATAAATAGTTCTCATCCAGGGGACTTGAGGGATGGGCAAAAGGATGCCTTTAAAGAATTTCTCTTGTTGATCGGTAAGCTTCAAGAGGAGGAAGAAAAGGAGGCTCTTTGCTTGGCCAAGAAGCTCATGGACCGCGGATTGGAGGAAACGATAGAGAAAATTTTCAATCCATAGATCGGTCGGTGAGGATTTTTACCTTTTTAGCTTTTTTTATAATGATTTTTTCTTTTCCAGGCTGTGGATAAGGATAAAGAAGGTAGTTTTTTCTTAGGGATAAAAAAGAGCTTAATTCGGCATCCCACCTTTGGGCGATAGACTGGGGAGATTTATAGCGGGCCAATTCAGTGTGAATCAAGGGACTTCCATACACTTTGAAAAAGAGGTTTCTTTGTGAAAACGAGGACCTGCTGTAAGGACTAGGAGTAGCCATTTGGTTTACCCTAGAGGTAATGAAAACGCCAAGGGCGGTAAGATTTGCGGGCGTTTTGGGGTCGATCTGGAGTTCTACGCCATAAAGCCCGTTGATGATCCTGGGAACGGCGAGTACTCCGGCTAAATTCAACGCATTGATTTCACTGGCAAGTCGATATCCATCAAGACCTTTTGTCGCTACGAGCCTAAAGGCTTCGGGTGTTCCTGTTCCCAGTTCCATTCCTGCAAGGCTGCCTATGAATCCGGTTACGACATAATAAACGGGGGTATCTTCCCTGGGAATATTGGGCGAGGTAGGAATCCAACGCAAAGCGGTATCTTTCCATGTCATCGACCGGTTCCATCCCTTCAGGGGAATAACGTGCAGCTCGCAGGGATGCGATATAAATCCCCTTTCGTTAGCCATCTGGGCGATTTCTCCCACAGTCATTCCATGGACATAGGGAACGGGAATAAAACTGACAAAAGATTTCCAACTGGGGTGGACCAAGGGTCCTTCAACGCGTAGCCCGCCCAGGGGATTAGGCCTATCGAGAACGTAAAAGGGGATTCCGGCTTCTCCGCAGGCATCCATTGCACTCACCATGGTGCTGACAAAAGTATAGCTCCTGCAGCCGATATCCTGGACATCAAAGACCAGGGCATCCAGGTCCCTAAGCATAGCCGGGGTGGGTTTTCTTGTTTCCCCGTAAAGGGAATACACTTTTAACCCCGTCAACCTGTCCTTGTGGGAGGGAACATCACGGCCGGCCTTGATTTTCCCATCGATGCCATGTTCCGGAGCAAAAAGCCTGACCAGTTTTACTCCCGGTGCTCTTTGCAGTATAACCCGAGTGGCTTTGCCATGGGAATCGACTCCACTTTGATTGGTGATCAGTCCGATCCTTTTCCCCCTTAAAGGGGCGAAGTTTTCTTCTCTAAGAACGTCAATGCCCAAAAGCACTTCGGCATGGAGACAAACCACCGGACTGGCTAGAAAGATCAGGCAAAAAAAAGAAAGCCGTTTTAGGGCAGCCCTCTGCATTATCCCTATTTTTCTTGAAGCATAAAATAAAGACAAGCCCTATTTTTATGTTAGATTGAGGGATAAAACTTGAAATTTTAAAAGAGCTATTAAAAACTAACCTTCAAGCTGATCCTTTTTATATTATGGGTAGAGAAAAGGGGATGATGAACTTCACCCCCTTCAAAAAATGAACCACTTTAAAAAGAATGCTTTAAGCCGGATTATCGCCTATTTTTCGATGGAAATTGCCGTCGATGAGAGGATCCCCACCTACAGTGGAGGCTTGGGGGTTCTGGCGGGAGACACCCTGAATGCTGCGGCGGCCGTCGGATTTTCCATGGTCGGAGTCTCTCTTTTATACCGTAAGGGCTACTTCTTTCAAAGAATTGATGAAAAGGGAATCCAGAGAGAAGAACCGGTGGAATGGATCGTGGATGATTTTCTCGTAGAACAGCCCCCGCGGGTGAAAATTCGGTTAGAAAAAAGGGAAGTCACTCTTCGGGCCTGGCTTTATGAAATTAAGCACAATGATCATACAGTCCCCGTCTATTTTCTCGATACGGATTTAGCCGAGAATGACCCTTACGATAGAACTTTAAGCGGGTTTCTTTATGGGGGGGATGAGCGCTACAGGCTTTGCCAAGAAGCCGTGCTTGGTATTGGTGGGGTAAAGATGCTGCGCGCCCTGGGGTATGAAAAAATAGACAGATTTCACATGAACGAGGGTCATTCCAGTCTTCTTACCCTAGAGCTTTTACGAGAGCAGATGGCTGCAGTGGGCCATGAACAAGCCAGTTGGGAAGACATCGAAGCGGTAAGATCTCTTTGTGTTTTTACTACCCACACTCCTGTAGCTTCAGGCCATGATAAGTTTCCCCTTGGCCTTGTAAAACAGGTTCTGCCTTTTTTCCCTGTCCATGGGGAATTGCGGGATATTTTTTGTTGTGGGGATTTTCTCAACATGACCTATTTGGCCTTAAACCTTAGCCATTACATCAACGGGGTCGCCAAGAGGCACTCGGAAGTCTCTCGAATGCTTTTTTCTCATTATGAAATCGACGCCATAACCAACGGGATCCATGTTCCATCCTGGCTAAGTAGCCCCATTCAAAAGCTCTTTGATGGGTATATCCCGAGATGGAAAGAGGACATCTTTAGCATTCGTTATGCTATTTCCATCCCTTTGAAAGAGATCTGGGAAGCTCATTTGATCAATAAACGACTGTTGTTGGATTTCGTGAACCGAGAGAAAAATATGGGGATGGATATCGACAATTTTACCATCGGTTTTGCACGAAGAATGACCGCTTATAAAAGACCCGAACTGATTTTTACCCGCTTGGAAAGGTTAAATGCCATTGCCCGCTCCGTTGGTCCAATCCAGTTGATATTTGCAGGTAAGGCCCATCCCAAGGACGAGGAGGGAAAAAAGATCATTCAGAGGATTCATGCCATACGCCCTTCCCTTGTTCCTGAAATTAAACTCGTTTTTTTGGAAAACTATGATTTGGCCTTGGCCAAAAGAATCGTGGCCGGGGTTGACCTATGGCTAAATAATCCCCAACCGCCCTTCGAAGCTTCGGGAACCAGTGGAATGAAAGCGGCGATCAACGGCGTTCCTTCCTTGAGTGTGCTTGATGGGTGGTGGATAGAAGGCTGCATTGAAGGGACGACCGGTTGGTCTATTGGCATGGATGTTTTCCAACTCAAAGAAGCAAAAGAGGGGGATTACAGCAACGACCGGGATGCCATGGCCCTTTACGACAAGCTTGAAAAGGTCATCATGCCCATATTTTATAAAAATCCCGAAGCCTATGCTTTGATCATGCGCTCCTGCATTGCCATTAATGGTTCTTTTTTTAATGCCCAGCGCATGCTTATGCAATATGTGCTAAAAGCTTATTATTGATGAAAAAAAACTTGGAAGAACGGCTGAAAACGATCCCTTATAAAATCAAAGAGGGAGCAAAGGTCCATTTATCCGATTTTGATCCTGCCGATACAGGACCTTTTAAGAGCAAGGAAGAAGCATTGCCGAGGCTTGCCCAAGACATTGAAAAGATGATCGTTTTGCAGGAAAAATTCTATGCGGCCGATAGTTTTTCTTTGCTGATCGTTCTTCAAGGAATGGACTGCTCGGGAAAGGATAGCTTAATCAAGCACGTGTTGTCGGGATTGAATCCTCAAGGGGTAGAGGTTCATAGCTTTAAACAACCCACCGCGGAGGAACTGGAGCATGACTTTTTGTGGCGTTATGTAAGAAAATTGCCTTCACGGGGCCGTATCGGGATTTTTAATCGTTCTTACTATGAAGAGGTGGTGGTTACCCGGGTGCATCCGGAACTGATTAAAAAGGAAAAAATTGCCCAAGATCCTTATAAAGAAAAGTTTTGGGAGAAAAGGTACGAAGCGATAAATCGCTTTGAAAGCTATCTTGTGGAAAATGGATTTTTAATTATCAAATTTTTTCTCCACCTTTCGAAAAAAGAACAGGATAAACGGTTGGCTGAAAGAATCGAAAGGGAGGATAAACAGTGGAAAATATCTCTTTCGGACCTCTTGGAAAGAGAACATTGGCAGGAATATATTTTTGCCTACGAACGGATGCTTGCTCATACCTCGACAGAACGGAGTTCTTGGTATGTTTTGCCCGCCGACCATAAATGGTTTAGCCAACTGCTCGCTGCAAGCATCATCGTGGAAATCCTGGAGCAATTAAAGCTTGATTATCCCCGTTTGAAAGAGGAGGAAAAAGAAAAACTACGGGCTTTGTTTTACAAAAAAACCTCGTCTTAATCTTAACTCAACTCCATTTCTACCATGCAAAAATTTCGAATAGAGAGCGATTCCCTTGGTGAAGTCACTGTCCCTGCGGACAAGTACTATGGGGCACAAACGGCCAGGTCCCTTATGCATTTTGCTATTGGTGAAGACAAAATGCCCCTGGAAGTCATTAGGGCTCTAGCCTTGATCAAAAAAGCGGCCGCTATAACCAATGCCGAGCTGGGGCTTCTGCCTGAAGAGAAAAAAAAGTGGATTGTTGTGGCTTGCGATGAGATCTACCAGGGGCTTTGGGATGACCATTTTCCTCTTTATGTTTGGCAAACCGGCAGCGGGACCCAAACGAATATGAACTGCAATGAAGTGATCGCCAACCGGGCCAACGAGTTGGCGGGATTTCCCCTAGGGAGTAAAAGCCCTGTTCACCCCAATGATGATGTCAACCGCGGCCAATCTTCAAACGATGTCTTTCCCACGGCCATGCATATTGCAGCGGCCCTTTCTATCCATAACCGGCTTCTTCCCGAGATTGCAAAACTCAAGGATGCCCTTGAAAAGAAAACAAAAGAGTTTTTCCCCCTCCTTAAAATTGGTCGAACGCACCTGATGGATGCAACGCCTATTTCCTTGGGGCAGGAATTCAGTGGGTACGTTTGTCAAATTGAAATGGGCTTATCGAAGATTCAGTCCAGTTTAACCGATATCTACGGCCTGGCTATTGGGGGGACGGCCGTAGGAACCGGGATTAACGCCCATCCTCGTTTTGGAGAAAAAGTGGCCGAGAAAATAGCCCAATGGACGGGCTTTCCTTTTTATTCCGCCCAGAATAAATTCGCCTACCTGGCGGGGCATGAGCCGCTCATGGCATTGAGTTCTTCTCTCAAGGGACTGGCTGCTTCCCTTTTTAAAATTGCCTCCGATATAAGGTGGATGGGATCCGGTCCCCGGTGCGGCCTGGCAGAACTCATTCTTCCGGCCAACGAACCCGGCTCATCCATTATGCCCGGGAAAGTAAACCCGACGCAGGCAGAAGCCCTATCGATGGTTTGCCTTCAAGTGATGGGCCATGACACCGCCGTAGCCATTGCGGGTAGTCAAGGAAACTTTGAATTAAATGTTTTTAAGCCCTTGATCATATGGAACATCCTGCATTCCATCCGACTTCTTTCCGACTCGTGTAGAAACTTTAGACGATTTTGTATTGAAGGGCTCCAGGCCAACGTGAAGAAACTCAAAGAATATGTCGACCACTCCCTTATGTTGATCACGGTATTAACCCCAAAAATAGGATATGATCAGGCTGCGAAGATTGTAAAAAAAGCTTATAGCGAAGATCTTTCGTTGAAAGCGGCAGCCGTAGAATTGGGAATATTAACTCCAGATGAATATGACCGCTTTGTCCAACCCGAAAAAATGGTTGGTCTTGACTGATTCCTCAAGGCGAAACTTCTTATGAATGACTTGTCTATGCTTCCGCCAGCAGGGCAAAACTTCTGGTTTATACCCATGGAGCAGGTGGCTCTTTTTCGCCGGTTTCTCAAGGGGAAGAGGGTGGTTGTGACCAATGGCTGTTTCGATCTTTTTCATGTTGGTCATTTGACCCTTTTGAACGAGGCGAAGAAGTTGGGAGATTTTCTCTGGGTAGGTATCAATGGAGATCAATCGGTGAGGGAACTCAAAGGGGATAATCGACCCTTTTTCCCCGCCTGGGAAAGGGCGGCCATCGTCGGATCATTAAAGGGGATCGATGCGGTGACGATTTTTACCGAAAAGCGGGCTACGCGGTTTCTTTCGCTGGTCAAGCCGGCCGTTTATGTGAAGGGCGCCGATTATACCTCTCAATCCCTGGATCAAGAAGAAAAAGAAGTTCTCAGTAGCTGCCAGGCCCTTATCAAGTTCATCCCTCTTTATCCGGACAGGTCAACCTCCAGCACGGTGGAAAGAATTCGCAAAGGGAGCTTGATGGCCGAACAAAACAAGTAAAAAAAAGAATGCATTTTTTTTAGTAGAGCAATGACTCATCAGAGAAGATGGATAAACCTGGCGGTGCTGGGTTCGGGAAAAGGAAGCAATTTTTCAGCGATCGCCAAGGCCATTGCCCAGGGTGAAATAGCTGCTAAGATAGCCGTTGTGGTGTCGGACAATCCCAAGGCATTGATTTTGGAAAAAGCCCGGCAGTTGGCTATACCCGCGGTGGTATTGCCCCAGGGAAAATACAAGACTTGGCTTGAGCCTTGGATAGAGGAAGAACTGGTAAGAATCTTAAAGCAATACAATACTGAGCTGGTTGTGCTGGCGGGCTTTATGCGCGTGCTTAAGGAAACTTTTCTTGCTTCTTTCGAGGGCAAAACATTAAACATTCATCCTTCCCTTTTACCCGACTTTAAAGGAAAGGAGGCATGGAAAGCAGCATTGAAGGCAGCGGTAAAGGAAACGGGTTGTACGGTGCACTGGGTGAGCAAGGAGCTGGATGGAGGTAAAATTATTGCCCAATCCAAGGTTCCCGTTTATCCCGCAGACAGCCCTGAAGAATTGCATGCACGGATACAGCAGGCAGAACATGAGTTGTATCCTAGGGTGTTGAAAGAGATATGCTTGGATTGGATCAATCAAAAGTTGTAAGCTTTTTCTTTTGCTTGGAAGTTTTATTTTAAGATGAATGAAAGGGAACTTGACCTGTGGCAAACGGAAGTGGCAAGACAAAACGCGGCCGTTGAAGGACCACCCGAACCTTGGACGGTCAGCGGCCTGACAAAAAAGATTCGGTTCCTTTTGGAAGGAAACATTGGCGAGGTATGGGTCATCGGAGAGGTTTCTAATTTAAGAATTCCCAGCTCCGGACATTGTTACTTTACACTGAAAGATGAAACGGCGGTGATTAATGCCGTTTTTTTTAGAACTGAAGCAGAAAAACTCGACTTTCCATTGAAAGATGGGTTGTCTATCGTGGTCAGGGCTTTCCTCACGGTATATGAAAGCAGGGGGCAATATCAACTTCGCGTGGTGGAAGCCAGAAAAAAAGGGGCCGGTTCTCTTTTGGAAAAGTTCGAGGAATTGAAAAGAAAACTGGCCCAAGAAGGTCTTTTCGATCTCTCCCGCAAGAAAAAACTTCCCCTTTTCCCTGAAAAAATAGGTATTGTTACTTCCCTGAAAGGTGCCGTTATCCAGGATTTTTCCAGGATTTTACAGCGAAGGGCTCCTGGAATAACCATCTATATCCGAGACGTAAGAGTACAGGGCAACGGAGCGGCACAGGAGATCGCCAAGGCCATCGAAGAATTCGGCGAGCTGGGCCTCGTGGATATCCTAGTCGTAGCCCGAGGAGGGGGAAGCTTGGAGGATCTGTGGGCTTTTAATGAAGAGATTGTTGCACGAGCCCTTTTCCGGTGCCCTATCCCGACAGTTTCAGCCGTGGGACATGAAACGGATTTTACTATAGCCGATCTTGTCGCCGACGTCAGGGCCCCTACGCCGTCCGCTGCTGCGGAGATCGTTTCTAGAGATTGGGAAGAGTGGCGTCAAGAACTCGAGCATTTAGAGCTGAGAATGCACCGGTTTTCTCTGCAATACCTTGAAATATGGAAAGAAAGATTGGAAAAAATAAAAAAAAGTTCGAGTCTTGCCGAACCTTCTCGCTACGTGGGACTGCTGAGACAGAACGCAGACATGCTTGAGCAGGCATTGGAAAAGGCAGTTTCCCTAGCTTTAGAAAGGGCCCGAACAAAATATACCGAGCTTGAGTTGCGGTTAAAATCGTTTAACCCCCAGCTTGTGCTTGAGAGGGTTAGGGAGGAGCTCAAGCTCTGGGCTGCTAGACTGGCTTCGGTAAGTCCCCAAGTGGTTCTTGATAGGGGCTATTCAATGACTTTCGACCGGCAAGGCAGGGTATTGAAAGAGGCTGAGAAGGTTTCAAGGGGAGAACAAATTGTTGTCGTTCTCTCGAAGGGGAGTTTATGGGCTGCTGTAGAGAAAACGCAGCAAGAGAAAGAAAGAAGTTCTTTTGAGTGGAAATAAATAGGCTTTATAGTATAGGAATCCTTGACTTAAGAAAAATTCTTATATTATATTTCTAACTCTTTATTCGTAGAAACAAAAGGAATACGCTGAAAGCTTTGAATCTTTGTTTTTTGATTGGATTTGTTTAAAATATTTAAAGAAAGGCTTTGCCCATGTAGCTCAGTTGGTAGAGCACGTCCTTGGTAAGGACGGGGTCACCGGTTCAATCCCGGTCATGGGCTCATGAAGAAAACTAATGATGAATAACTGAACTAAAAAGAGGGAAGGTCAATGGCAAAGGAGGCATTTTTACGAAAAAAACCCCATATTAACGTGGGGACGATTGGTCATGTCGATCATGGTAAAACCACTTTAACTTCCGCTATAACCTATGTTTTAGCGAAAAAGGGCCTTGCGCAAAAAATGGCTTACGATCAGATCGACAAGGCTCCGGAAGAAAAAGAGCGCGGAATTACAATCAATACGGCGCATGTTGAATACGAATCGGACAAAAGGCATTATGCTCACGTCGATTGTCCGGGGCATGCCGATTACATTAAAAACATGATCACGGGGGCGGCTCAAATGGATGGGGCGATATTGGTGGTCAGTGCGGCTGATGGTCCAATGCCTCAAACGAGAGAGCATATCCTTCTTGCTCGCCAGGTTGGCGTTCCTTACATCGTCGTTTTCCTGAACAAAGTGGATATGGTTGATGATAAGGAGCTGCTTGAACTTGTGGAGCTTGAAGTTAGGGAATTGCTCAATCAATATGGCTTTCCGGGTGACAAAATCCCGATTATCAAAGGCAGTGCCCTAAAAGCCTTGGAAGGAGACCCTGAATACGAGAAAAATATCCTGGAGCTTGTCGAGGCGATGGACAATTATATTCCCATCCCGGAAAGGCCCAAAGATCAACCCTTCTTGATGCCCATCGAAGATGTATTTAACATTGAAGGACGAGGAACGGTAGTCACGGGAAGAGTTGAAAGGGGAACGCTGAAGAGAATGGAGGAGGTTGAGATTGTGGGGATCAGGCCGACGACCAAAACGGTTGTTACCGATATTGAAATGTTTAGGAAAACATTGGATACGGCCGAAGCGGGAGACAATGTTGGTCTTTTGTTACGGGGAATCAAAAAAGACGATGTCGAAAGGGGCCAAGTCGTAGCCAAGCCGGGAACGATCACTCCCCATCACAAGTTTAATGCCCAGGTTTATGTTTTGAAGAAGGAAGAAGGAGGAAGGCATACCGCGTTTTTCAACGGTTATAGGCCTCAGTTCTTCTTTAGAACCACCGATGTGACGGGAACGGTGACGTTAAAGGAAGGGGTGGAGATGGTCATGCCTGGTGACAACGTGGAATTCATGGTGGAGCTCATTTCCCCTATCGCCATGGAGAAATCCATGCGATTTGCTATCCGTGAAGGAGGGAAAACGGTGGGAGCGGGTGTTGTAACGGAGATTATCGAGTAGCTTCCCGGTTTTGAAAACGAACAACAAATTGAGTAGGGCAGTAGCTCAATTGGTAGAGTAGCGGTCTCCAAAACCGTCGGTTGGGGGTTCGAGTCCCTCCTGCCCTGGTAAATGAAAATGCCGGTTTCTTGGATTGAAATTGCTTACATCGTTTTCCTTGTTTTAAGCACGGGGCTTTTGGTATGGGTGTGGAAGAAAAAAGGCTCGTTCATCAAGGCCTTTATTGGAGAGGTAGTTGTCGAACTCAAGAAATGTTCTTGGCCTTGGGATCCCAAGGAAAAAGGGATAAGAAAATATAAAGAATTAATTGATTCTACTTTGGCTGTGACCATATATTCTATTATACTTGCAGCGGTGGTAACTTCTGCAGATTTTATATTGGTTAGATTGATAAATTTTTTAACGACGTTGCACTTTTAGTCAAAAGGCGACAAAGGAGAAGCTTTTTGGAAGGGAAGGCCGTTGGGGCTGCGGAAAGTTTTTAGGATATGATGAAAGCGGAATATTCAGACGTTGCGATGGATGAGATTACTGCAAAATCTCAGAACATGCAATGGTATGCCCTTCATGTTTTGTCGGGGCAAGAAGAAAAGGTAAAGAAAAATTTAGAAAAGAGGATCAAGACCGAGGAGATGCAGGATCTCGTCGGAGAGGTTGTCATTCCCGTGGAAAGAGTTTCAGAGGTGAGAAAAGGGAAAAGAATCGAGATAAATCGAAAGCTTTATCCTGGATATGTCTTTTTGCAAATTCAATTAAGGGATTCTTCGGGGAAGTTGATAGAAAGGGCCTGGTATTTTGTTCGAGAAACCTCCGGAGTTATCGGTTTTGCCGATGGAGATAATCCCTTGCCGATGCCTAGGGAGCAAGTGGAGGGAATGTTAAGGCAAATTCAAGAAAGAACTTCTAGTGCTCTTCCCAAGACCGTTTTTTCAGTGGGAGACCGGGTCAAAGTTGGAGACGGTCCTTTTTTGAATTCCGAGGGGGTCATAGAGGAGGTGGACTTGGAAAGAGGAAAGCTCCGAGTATCGGTCAATATTTTTGGGCGCTCGACTCCGGTTGAACTGGAATACTGGCAAGTAGAAAAAGCCAGTTAACGACGACTGCAGATAAGGAAGGTATTCATTTTCAAAGGCTCGAAATATTTATTGTAAAAGGAATAAACATGGCCAAGGAAGTTAGTGCTATCGTGCGGTTGCAAATCCCTGCAGGTCAAGCTAATCCGGCTCCACCTGTTGGTCCTGCGTTGGGCCAGCATGGGGTCAATATTATGGCTTTTTGCAAGGAATTTAATGCGGCTACCCAAAAAGAAGCGGGCAATATATTGCCCGTGGTGATAACCATTTATAAAGATAAGACTTTTACATTTGTAACGAAATCTCCTCCTGCTTCTATTCTCCTTAAAAAGGCGGCTAATATTGCCAGTGGCTCCAAGGAACCGAATCGGACGAAGGTGGGGAAGGTCACAAAAGCCCAGGTTAAAGAAATTGTAAAGATAAAGTGGAAAGATCTTAATGCCTCCACCGAAGAAGCGGCGATGAGAATGATTGAAGGGACGGCAAGAAACATGGGTATAGAGGTTGTTGAATAACTCGAGGACAAAGGTTAATGGAGAACGCGCAAATGGCAAAGAAACGAAGCAAAAGATATAGGCTTGCGGCTGAAAAAATAGATAGGAAAAAAACCTATTCTTTGACCGAGGCTTTGGAATTATTGAAAAGCATGCCTAAGGCCAAATATGACGAATCTGTCGATGTAGCCTTTCATTTGGGTGTTGATCCTAAGCAGAGCGATCAGATGGTCCGAGGAATGGTCAGCTTGCCTTACGGTTCGGGTAAAACGGTCCGAATAGCTGTATTTGCCAAGGGAACGGTTGCCGATCAAGCTAAAGAGGCGGGAGCAGATATTGTCGGTTATGAGGATCTCATTAAAAAGGTCCAAGAAGGTTATACCGATTTTGACGTGGCGATTGCTACCCCGGATGCGATGCAGGAGGTAAGGAAGCTGGGAAAAATACTTGGTCCACGGGGACTTATGCCTAATCCTAGAACGGGAACGGTTACAGAAGACGTTGTAGGAGCTATAAGGGAATTTAGGAAAGGAAGGGTTGAATTTAAAGTCGATAAAGCGGCCAATCTGCACGTGGTTGCAGGAAAAGCTTCTTTCCAAACCGAAGCATTGGAAGAGAACATAAAAGCGGTGGTGGATGCCGTGGCCAAAGCAAAACCCCAGTCCTCTAAAGGCAAATATTTTCAATCCATGGCTGTTTCACTGAGTGTATCGCCGAGCATTCGGCTCGATCCTTATTCATTGATAAAATAAAGGGTATTTCCTATGAGGATAGAAAAAGAACTGTTAAAGAATCATGTCGCTGAGGCGCTCAAGCGTTCCTATTTTATTGTTTTCATCGATTTTACGGGGCTTAAGGTTTCTGTTTTTTCTGAGCTGAGGAAAAGGTTGAAAGCGGTCAACTGCCGTTGCCTGGTTTCAAAAAATACATTGATTCGGATGGCCCTTAACGAGATCAAGCCTGAAGCGGTCCTTGCAGAAAATATCTTTAAGGGGCCCACCGCGGTTTTGACCTCGGAAGAAAAGGATGCGACAGCGGTGGCTAAAATTTTAAAGAATTTTATCGCCGAATTCCAGTTGCCCAAAATCAAATCCGCGATCATAGAAAATGCTGTTTTATATGAAACTGACTTTTTGAAATTGGCTGATCTACCCGGACTTGAAGTCTTAAGAAGCCAGGTTCTTTTAACCCTTCAATCTACGGGGACAAGACTGGTGAGATTAATAAACGAGCCCGCTTCCGCGTTGGCCCGGTTAATCGAAAAATATTCAAAAAAGGAAAATTGATTTTTCTTTCTATCCTTTCAAACGGTTGAAAAGTGACAAAAAGAACCAAGAAAGAGAATTTCTTCTCTTTAGAGATCAAAGAAAGGAAAATGCTTCGCTATTTAGTTTCATAAAGTTTTATCCTTTGTAAAGTATTTTTTTAAGAATATTCTAAAAAAATATGGAGTGGAGGATAATGATTGAATGAGGGCGAACAGCCACCTAGCCTTGGAGCCCTCCAGGGAGAATTGGCGGAGCGGGTGCCCGTCTCTAGGTGGAATACAAGGAGGTCAATATGGCTGATCTAGATTCGATTGTGGATCAATTGAGTAAACTAACGATATTGGAAGCTTCTGAACTGGTGAAGAAGCTTGAAGCAAAGTGGGGAGTCAGTGCTGCTGCTCCCGTTGCCGTGGCGGCTGCCCCGGCTGGGGCCCAACAAGGTGCTCCTCAAGCTCCGGTAGAGGAAAAAACGACCTTTGCCGTTCATTTGAAGGAGATAGGACCGAATAAAATTGCCGTAATCAAGGAAGTAAGAGCGGCTATATCGGGTCTTGGCCTGGCGGAAGCAAAGGCTCTTGTTGAAGGAGCCCCTAAGCTTCTCAAGGATGGATTATCGAAAGAGGAGGCTGAAGAGATAAAGAAAAAGATCGAAGCAGCCGGAGCAAAAGTAGAAATCAAGTAACGATGGAAGATGTTGTGGAGCTTGAAGAGATATGAACGAAAAGATACAGAGAATCAATTTTGGGAAAATTCGGGAAGGATTAAGTTTACCCAATCTTATAGAACATCAAACTAAATCTTATGCCGATTTTCTCCAACTCTCGGTAGCTCCACAGGAACGAAAAGCCGAGGGGTTGCATGGAGTTTTCCTGGAGGTTTTCCCGATCGAAAGCTACGATGGGAAAGTCAAGCTTGAATATGTCAATTATGAGATTGGCGAAAGCAAGTTTAGCCCTATCGATTGCCTTCGCGATGGAAAGACCTATGCCGCCCCTCTTTATGTTACCTTTAGGCTCAAAGATGAAGAAGGGGTCAAGGAAGAGAAAGTTTACATGGGTGAACTGCCGATGATGACGCCCCAGGGCAGCTTCATCATTAATGGGGCTGAAAGGGTGATCGTAAACCAACTCCACAGGTCCCCGGGTATCTGTTTTGAATCCTCTTTCCACAGCAATGGAAAGACGCTTTATTCCTTTCGGATTATCCCCGATAGAGGGAGTTGGCTGGAGGTTGCCTTTGATACCAACGATCTTCTCTACGTGTATTTGGATAGGAGAAAGAAGAGGAGGAAGTTCCTGATTACAACATTGCTCAGGGCCCTGGCGGCGGCTCTATCCGGTCCATCTTCTCCTTTAGGTAGCGGCGGGGATGAGGAAATTATAAGGCTTTTTTATACCGTTGAGGAACTTAATTTATCTGAAGGCATTGACGAGGACAAGGTTGCCACGAAAGTTCTCGTGAGCGAGGTCAAAGACCCTCATAATCCCGATGTGGTATTGGCTAGGGCCTATGAACCGGTCACAAGAAGCGTGGTAAGGCAGCTTTTGGACGTGGGTATCCAGTCCATCTCCGTAGTCGATGTGCAGTATGACGACACCCTCATTAAATGCCTTAAAAAGGATCCTACCAAAGATCCTGTAGAAGCTTTAAAAGAAATATACAGAAGGCTCAGGCCGGGAGATCCCCCTACGGAATCTAATGCAAAGCTCTTATTAAAAAGGCTGTTATTGGATCCAAAAAGGTACGACTTGGGAAGAGTGGGCCGGTATAAGCTGAACCAAAAATTGAACATCCAAGTGGATCCCGACATCCGTATTTTGACCTGGGAAGATCTCGTTGCGGCCACCCGTTACCTGATAAAACTAAGAAAGGGCGAGGGCATTACCGATGACATCGATCACTTGGGGAGTAGACGTGTCAGGACGGTAGGAGAACTTGTTGCCAACCAATGTCGGATGGGACTTGCTCGCACCGAGCGGCTTGTCAAAGAAAGAATGACTCTTTTTGATGTGAATACCGAGGGAATGACCCCTCAAAAACTCATTAATCCCAAGGCCCTTTCTGCAACGATAAGAGACTTTTTCGCCCGCAGCCAGCTCTCTCAGCTCATGGATCAAATCAATCCCCTTTCGGAATTGACCCACAAAAGAAGGCTTTCAGCTCTGGGACCGGGAGGGCTGTCAAGAGAAAGAGCCGGTTTTGAGGTAAGAGATGTTCACCCTTCCCATTACGGCAGGATTTGTCCCATTGAAACGCCAGAAGGGCCCAACATCGGACTGATCGCCACGATGGCTTCTTATAGCCGGTTCAACGATTACGGTATTTTGGAAACCCCCTATCGCAAGGTTCTAAACGGTAAAGTGACCAACGAAATTGTTTATTTTACAGCCGATCAAGAAGAAAACTACGTGATTGCGATGGCCAACACGGCGGTTTCCGAAGACGGAACCATATTGGATCAGCGAGTCGCCGTGAGATTCCGCCGGGAATTCATGGAAGTGGAAAGGGAAAAAGTCGAGTACATGGATGTTTCTCCCAAGCAGATAGTTTCTGTGGCTGCGGGGTTGATTCCTTTCCTTGAACATGATGATGCGAACCGAGCCCTCATGGGCTCGAATATGCAGAGACAGGCCGTTCCCCTTATTCAGCCGGAAGCTCCGATAGTCGGTACGGGGATTGAGGAAAGGGTGGCCAGGGATATTCAAGCCGTAATTGTCAGCGAGGTGGATGGAACGGTCAGCTCGGTGACGGGTAAGGAAATTATCGTGACCCCGACCGGAAGCCCGGTTGAACAGAAAAAGAAGAAAAGCAAGCAGGGATCTGAACGGGAGGGAATAGTTTACAAGCTCAACAAGTTCATGAGATCGAATGCGGGGACTTGTATTAATCAAAAACCGATTGTGAAAAAAGGCCAGGTTGTAAAAAAGGGAGACGTCCTGGCCGATGGACCGAGTACCCAGAATGGAGAACTGGCTTTGGGCAGAAACCTGCTTGTGGCCTTTATGCCCTGGAATGGGTATAACTTTGAAGATGCCATCATTGTTTCCGAAAGGGTGGTTAAGGAAGATTTGTTTACGAGCATCTATATAGATGAATTTGAGATCGTGGCCCGGGATACGAAATTGGGACCCGAGGAAATTACAAGAGATATTCCTAATGTGGGGGATGAAGCTTTAAAGAATTTAGGTCCAGACGGCATCATTCGGGTAGGGGCCGAGGTAAAGCCCGGAGATATTCTCGTGGGCAAAATTACACCCAAGAGTGAAACCGAGCTTGCCCCTGAAGAAAGACTTTTGAGGGCCATTTTTGGGGAAAAGGCCGCTGATGTAAAGGATTCTTCCTTGAGAGTACCCTCTGGTACCTATGGGATCGTCATGGACGTTCGCGTCAGTTCGGGGACTGCCCGTGTTCGAAAAGAAAAAATCAATGCTTCCGAAGCGAAACAAAAAATTAAAGAGATCGAAGAAAGATACGATCAAAAAGAGGAAGAGCTCAGGGAGGAATTGACTCAAGCCTTATCCAACATCCTTTTAAATGAGAAGATCCCCCTGGATGTGGTCAACGTTGAAACCGGGGAGATTATTATCCCGGCTAACCGGAAAATCACCAAGGTGCTGTTGAGGAAGATGGCCCAGGCTTATGACAAGATCGAGATTGACCCCAGTCCAATTCGCTCAAAGATCTTCGAAATTATTGGTAACTTTGAAGCAAAATTTGAACAACTAAGGAATGATAGGGAGCTGGAGCTTGATCAAATTGAGAGTGGAGAAGATACAGAGCCTGGAATAATCAAACAGGTCAAGGTTTTCATCGCCAATAAAAGGAAACTTTCGGTTGGGGATAAAATGGCGGGTAGGCATGGAAACAAAGGGGTTGTTTCCAAGATCGTGCCGGTTGAAGATATGCCCTATCTTCCCGATGGAACACCGGTGGATATTGTCCTCAATCCCTTGGGCGTTCCTTCTCGAATGAACGTAGGGCAGGTGCTCGAAACCCACCTGGGTATTGCGGCAAAGAAATTGGGTTTTAATGTAGCCACCCCGGTTTTTGATGGGGTTAAAGAAGAAAAGATACGGGAATTTTTGGTCAAGGCGGGGATGGATGAAGATGGCAAGAGTATTCTTTACGATGGCCGAACCGGAGAGATGTTCAACCAGAGGGTGGTCGTAGGGATGATCTACATGATGAAACTCAACCACATGGTTGCCGATAAAATCCATGCCCGGGCTGTTGGACCCTACTCGCTTGTTACCCAGCAACCCTTGGGAGGAAAGGCTCAATACGGTGGACAGCGATTTGGGGAAATGGAGGTTTGGGCAATGGAAGCCTATGGAGCGGCTTATATCCTGCAGGAGTTGTTGACCGTTAAATCGGATGATGTGCAAGGCAGAACGAGGATTTATGAAAGCATTGTTAAGGGAGAAAATTACTTGGAAACGACGACCCCGGAGTCGTTCAATGTTTTGATCAAGGAACTGCAAGGCTTATGCCTCGAGGTCAACATTGGTCAACGCTCGGATGTAATAGGACTGTCGGTAAAACCTACGACACCTAAGGCCTTGAGCGGTGGAGAAGCAGCATAAAACACTAAAGAAGGGGAAAAAGTATGGAAGCCAAAAATTTGACAGCGCGCCAAGTACTCGGTTTTCAAAAAACGATTGGATTTGATGAAGTCCGTATTTCCATTGCTTCACCTGAAACGATAGAGTCATGGAGCAAAGGTGAAGTGCGTAATCCCGAAACGATTAACTATAGGACATTCAAACCCGAAAAAGGGGGGCTTTTTTGCGAGAGAATTTTTGGACCTACCAAGGATTGGGAATGTGCTTGTGGCAAGTACAAAAGGATCAAGTACAAGGGGGTAATTTGTGACCGGTGCGGGGTAGAAGTCACCTTGTCACGCGTCAGAAGAGAACGAATGGGGCATATAAAGCTTGCGGTTCCCGTTTCTCACATCTGGTTTTTGAAGTGCATGCCTAGCCGGCTTGGTTTGATCATGGATATGACCGCCAAGGACCTGGAGCGGGTCATTTATTACGAAGACTATCTGGTTGTTGATCCGGGTAAAACCCCTTTAAGATTCAAGCAGCTTCTTTCCGAACAGGAATACCGCGATGCTTTAGCCCAATATGGAGAGGAAGCATTTGTCGCGAAGATGGGAGCGGAAGCTGTAAGGGATATATTAAAACAGATCGATCTCCAAGCCCTGGCCAACGATCTGACGGCGGCGATGGAGGGAACGAGAAGCAAGCAGCTGAAGAAGAAGTTGGCCAAGAGGCTCAAGCTTGTCCAAGGCCTTATCAATTCGGAAACCAGGCCTGAATGGATGATTTTAGAAGTACTGCCCGTGATCCCTCCCGATTTAAGACCTCTTGTTCCCTTGGAAGGGGGAAGGTTTGCCACCTCCGATCTTAATGATCTTTATAGGAGGGTGATTAACCGGAATAATCGGCTGAAGAATCTCCTGCAACTGAAGACTCCCGATGTGATTATCCGAAATGAAAAGAGAATGCTCCAGGAAGCCGTTGACGCCCTTTTAGATAACGGCAGGCATGGGAGAGCGGTAACAGGGGCGGGGAACAGGCCTTTGAAATCCTTATCGGATATGCTCCAAGGGAAAACGGGAAGATTCCGCATGAATTTGTTGGGCAAGAGAGTGGATTACAGCGGCCGGTCGGTCATAGTCATAGGGCCGGAGCTCAAACTTCATCAATGTGGTCTTCCCAAAAAAATGGCCCTGGTGCTTTTTGAGCCCTTTATGATCAGGAGGTTAAGGGAATTGGGGCATGTCCACACGGTGAGAACGGCCAAAAAGATGATTGAAAAACAGGATCCCCTTGTATGGGACGTACTTGAACAGGTAACGGCCGGTCACCTTGTGCTTTTGAATAGGGCTCCTACTTTGCACAGGCTTTCTATCCAAGCTTTTGAACCCATTTTGATTGAAGGTGATGCCATTCGCATTCATCCCTTGGTTTGTACAGCGTATAATGCGGATTTTGATGGGGACCAGATGGCGGTGCATGTTCCTCTTTCTATTGAGGCGCAATTGGAAGCAAGGCTGCTCATGCTCGCTCCCCTGAACATCTTCTCTCCCTCCAGTGGAAAGCCTATTACCACTCCCACCCAGGACATTACCCTGGGTTGTTATTACTTGACCCAGCCTCCCCTCAAGATAAAAGTCCAAGAACAGAAGCGAAAACCGTTATTTTCGGACGCCCAGGAAGTCATCTTCGCCTACAATGATGGCCTTCTGCAGATGCATGATCTTATCCTTCTTAAGAATCCCGATTATGGTCGGAGCACTGTTTTTGGAGATAAAAACAAAAAGGTGATCGAAACCACCCCGGGGAGAGTCATTTTCAACCAGATATGGCCTCCGGAGCTTGGTTTTTATAACAAGCCGGCGGGTAAAAAGCAACTCGGAGAGATCATCCTTAAGTGTTATCAAACCGTTGGCCGGGAGAAAACTGTCCAATGCCTGGATAACCTTAAAGAGTTAGGCTTTGCAGAGGCTACAAAAGCGGGGATTTCCATCGGCATCGATGATATGATCGTTCCTGCGGAGAAAACCAGGATTATCAGCAAAGCCTACGAGATGGTTAACGTGGTTGAACGTCAATACCGGTCTGGAGCGATCACCGACGGAGAAAGATACAACAAGATAGTGGATATTTGGACCCAGGCTACAGAAGAGATCTCGGGTGTAATTTACAAGTCATTGGAGAACAACTTGGGCAGGCCTGAATATAACCCCCTCTTTCTGATGGTCGATTCCGGGGCTCGGGGTAACCGCCAGCAGGTTCGCCAACTGGCGGGAATTCGAGGCCTGATGGCGAAGCCTTCCGGGGAGATTATTGAAAGGCCGATAATTTCCAACTTTAGAGAAGGCCTTTCGGTGTTGGAGTACTTTATTAGCACTCATGGGGCGAGGAAAGGACTAGCCGATACGGCTTTGAAAACGGCTGATGCGGGCTATTTGACGAGAAAACTTCATGATGTCGCCCAGGACGTGGTCATAACGATGCAAGACTGCGGAACGAACAAGGGGATCATCGTTCAAGCTATTTATGAGGGGGATGAGGAGATTGTTAAACTATCCGAGAGGATTTACGGCCGGGTATGTTGCGATGAAATTATCGATCCCATGACCGGAAGAATAGTGGTGAGGCCGGGTGAGCTCATCGACGAAAAGAAAGCCAAAGAAATAGAAGAAGCGGGAGCCGAAAAGGTAAAAATCCGTTCCGTCCTCACCTGCGAGAGCAAGTGGGGCGTATGTGCCAGCTGTTATGGCCTGAATTTGGCTACCAACAGGATGGCCAGGTTAGGAGAATCGGTGGGGGTAATTGCGGCTCAATCTATTGGAGAACCCGGTACCCAATTGACCATGCGGACATTCCATATTGGAGGCACCGCTTCCCAGGTTTTCAAACAACCCCAGATAAGGGCGCGTAACGATGGGATTGTTCAATATATCGACCTGAGAACGGTGAAAACCGTGGATAACCATTTCATTGTCTTAAGCAAGAGCGGATACCTGGCCGTTTTGGATCCATCCGGAAGGGAACTGGAAAGGCATACGGTCATAGTCGGTTCGATCATCTTGATTCCGGATGGGGAAATGGTCAAAAAAGGCCAGGTTTTCGTCCAGTGGGATCCTTACAACGTGCCTATTTTAACCGAAAAAGGAGGCATAGTTGAATTTCGGGATATTATCGAAGGGGTTACGGTTAAGAAAGAACTCGATGAAACGACAAAACAAATCAGCACGATTGTCATAGAGCATAAACATGACCTTCATCCTCAAATATTAATCCTTGACGAAAACACTCGGGAGGTGATCGCTTTTTACGGGATTCCGGCAGGAGCGAGAATCGAGGTTAAGCCAGGGGACAAGGTTGTTGCCGGTCAAAGAATCGCCCGAACACCAAGAAAAATGGTTCAAACCAAGGATATTACCGGGGGCTTGCCTCGAGTAGCAGAACTCTTTGAGGCGAGAAAACCCAAAGATTCGGCCGAAATTGCAAAGATCGACGGCATAGTGGAAGATGGAGGGATTATTCGGGGTAAAAGAAGGATCCTGATTAGGGATCCGCAGACGGGAAGCGAAGAAGAACATCTTATTCCTCTTTCAAAGCATCTCATCGTGTACAAGGGGGATGTGGTTAAAAAAGGACAGCAATTGACCGAAGGGCCTATAGTCCCCCAAGAAATTCTCGACGTTTGTGGGATCCAGGAATTGCAAGAGTACCTCCTTAACGAGGTTCAAGAGGTGTACCGATTGCAAGGGGTGGAAATTAACGATAAGCATATCGAAATCATCATTAAACAGATGCTTAAAAAGGTAAAAATCCTGGATGCGGGAGATACTTCTTTCTTGTGGGAAGAACAGGTTGATCGGCTGAAGTTTGAAGAAGAAAATAGGATCATCGAAGCAAAAGGAGGCAAACCGGCGGTAGGCATACCCGTCCTCTTGGGTATTACCAAGGCTTCCCTGGATACAGACAGCTTTATAGCCGCTGCGAGTTTCCAGGATACAACGAGGGTTTTAACCGAAGCCGCTACCTTGGGGAAGGTCGATCCTCTAAAAGGTTTTAAAGAAAACATTATTATGGGTAATTTGATCCCTTCGGGGACGGGATTTAGAACTTACAGAAATATCCGACTCGTGGAAGTGGCTCCCCCCGAGTTTAAAGAAGAGAAAAAAGAGCAAAAGATCTACGGTAATGGAGAAGAGCCCGCAAAGGAACAAAAATGGATTCCCCAGGCAGGAACCTAGTTTCCTAGTTTTTAACTCATTTGAGGCTTCCAGTTCCCTTCCGTTGGGGAGGGGATAAGAGAGCGTCTGCAACAAGGGTGCTTGCGGAGAGTTGGTCCTGGCTTGGATTAGAATGGATGGCCTAGGGAAAGTTCCGCGGCCTTAACGGTATTGGCTAAGAGCATGGCTATCGTCATGGGACCCACTCCTCCAGGATTGGGAGTGATCCAAGAAGCTATTTTTTTGATCTCGGCAAAGTCAACGTCTCCGGCGATCTTAAATCCTTGTGGGGAAGAAGGATCGGCAATGCGGCTAACCCCCACATCTACTACCACAGCCTTCGGCTTGACGAAGTCCTTGGTCACAAAATGAGCTTTACCAAGAGCAGCAACGAGAATATCGGCTTTCTGGCAGTGTTCTTTAATGTTTTGGCTTAAAGAATGAACGACGGTGACGGTGGCGTTGGCGTACTTGGATTTTTGAAGGAACAAGGCGGCCAAGGGTTTACCCACGATATTGCTTCTGCCGAGGATGACGACCTCTTTGCCTTCGGTTTCAATTTGATACCGCTTTAAAAGTTCTTGTATGCCTAAAGGAGTGCAGGGATAAAAGCAATCTTTTTCCCCCAAGAGCATTTTCCCTAAATTTAAAGGATGAAACCCGTCGATATCTTTTCGGGGATCAATGGCAAGGGCTATTTTCTTTTCGGAAAGATGCTTGGGAAGAGGAAGCTGAACGAGAATTCCATGAATGGAGGGGTCCTGGTTCAATCTATCCAGGCTCTCCAACACTTCCTGCTGGGTAACATCTTCAGGAAGGGCAATGACTTCGGATTGAATCCCCACTTCTTGGGCTTTTTTCTGTTTCATCCTCACGTAAAGTTCGGAAGGAGGATGATTGCCTACACGAATAAAAACAACGCAAGGCAAGATTCCTTTGCGGCGTAATCTCTGAACGGCTTCCCTTGTTTCCTTGTGAATCTCTTCTGCAACAAGTCTGCCGTCTAACAACTGGGCTTCTTCCATTGAACCGGCGTCCTAAGCTTAAGAGGGGTTTTTATAGATTTGCACTAGGTTAGAGTATCCTTCCTTGAAGGTAGGAAAATCAAGCCTAAAACCCATGGATTTCGCTTTTTTGTTGGAAATCCTCTTGTTGGAATAGCCTCTTTTGGGATGGGGAGGTTTTTGCCCAAGGGGAGGAAAGGGAACATTGAGGTTTTGACACAGCCAAGAGTAAAAGTCTTCTTCAAGGGTGGGCAGATCATCGGAGATGTTGAACAAGCCCGGGACAGTTAAGAAATGTTCTATAGCCCGGGCAAGATCAAACCCGTGAACCTGGTTTATCCATTTTTTCCTCGGGTCTATCCGTACCCTCCTTTCAACTAATCCGGTGATGCGGTAGGCTCTTTGTGGACCATAAATGCCTGAAGCCCTTAATACCGTGCCACCTCGCTCAAGGACCTTTTGTTCAGCTTGTTTTAAAATTACTCCAGAAGGCGTTGTTGGAATCGCGGGGGAATCTTCGTTAACCCATTCTCCTTCAACTTGACTGTAGACAGAGGTGGAAGAAACAAGAAGCAAAGGAATCCCTTTTGCGGACTCTAGCACTTGATCCAGTCCTATAGAAAAGATTTTTCCGAAGAGTCCAGCTTCCGACCGGTTAGAAGAAGCAGAAAAGACAAGGGCTGAAGCAGGAGGGAGAACCCGGGGGAACCGGTTATCGGTGATATCGGCCGCGATGGCTGGAATACCCTGCTTTTCAAGATTGATACGGCTTTCCTCGGTTTTGACTATGCCCATGACCGCCTTTTGTTGGCTTTTTAGCCTTAGAGCCAAAATCCTTCCGATATAACCACAACCGATGATGACTACGGGGAGATCCATCGCTGCTTTAAGTTGAATATAATCTCATAGGAAGGAAGAAAAAAGAGGATAGATCGCTTATTTATTCTTGTCGGTTTTCGGTTTTCTCGCTTAATTTGAAAGATTGTAATATGCGAGCGGAACGGTGGGTCGTAAAATTGGGAACGGGAGTTTTAAGCACGGCCGGAGGCTCTCTTGACCTGCATCAAGTGGAAAACTTGACCAGGCAGCTTATCGAATTAAAAAAGAAAGATATCGAGGTTATCGTCGTTAGCTCTGGAGCCATAGGTTGTGGAATGGAAATATTAGGCTATTCTAAAAGACCGGATACCATTGAGGAGCTTCAAGCCTGCTCGACGTTGGGCCAGCCTTTTCTCATGCATTATTACAAAAAGTTTTTCTCTTCTTATGGGTTTCACGTAGCCCAGATCCTTGTGACCTATTTTGACCTGGATAGCCTTTCTTTACGATCGAACATCAGGAAGCTGTTAGAATACTTGTTGCTTAAAAAGACGGTTATACCCATAATTAATGAAAACGATTGTGTGTCTTACGAAGAAATACGATTTGGAGACAATGACCGGCTGTCTTCCCACATCGCCGTGTTAACTAAGGCCGATAGGTTGGTGATCCTCTCGAATGTCTCCGGGCTCATGGACTATAGCAATGGAGAGAAGAAACCCATTCCTTTTGTCGATGAGATCGATAGTCGAATAGAAAAATTGGCGGAAGGGACCCGGAGTGAAAGGTCGGTAGGAGGGATGATTACGAAGATTGAAGCGGCTAAAATAGCGGTTTTGGCAGGAATCCAGATGCAAATTGCCGATGGAAGAGAAAAAGACGTTTTGATTCGAATTCATGAGGGAGAAACTTTAGGAACTCTTTTCAGGGTAAAAAACGATGCAAGAACTTTCGGAGCAGATTCACAGCCTTTGCCAAAAAGCCAAAGAGGCTAGCCGCAAGTTGGCGGAAGTCCCTTCCAAGACTTTTGATCAAGCTTTAATGGCTATTGGAGAAGAATTGCTGCTGCAAAAAAAGCAGGTATTGGCGGCCAACGAGCAGGATGTAGATCGTGCCAAAAACGCCGGTCTTTCGGAGGCCATGATTGACAGGCTTTATCTAGGTGAAAAAAGATTTGGAGCCCTCTTAAAGGCCTTGGAAGAAATCGTTTATTTGCCGAGCCCGCTCGGTGAGGTCATCGAGCAGTGGAAAAGGCCTAATGGGCTGTTAATTAAAAAAATCAGGGTTCCCATCGGCCTTATCGGGATTATCTATGAATCCAGGCCGAATGTTACGGTGGATTCTTCCGCATTGTGTCTCAAGTCGGGCAATGCGGTTATCCTGAGAGGAGGCAAGGAAGCCTTTAATACTAACCGTGTACTTGTCGATTCCATACGCGAGGGGCTAAAAAAAGCCAAGGTTGTGGAGGATGCGGTAGTCTTGATTCCCACCACGGACCGGCAAACCATTCCCATCCTTTGCAGCCAGAAAGGATTAATCGATCTGCTTATTCCGAGGGGAGGCAAAGGGTTGATAGAAACGGTTGTCGATCATGCCAAGGTCCCTGTAATCAAGCATTATCAAGGTATTTGTCACGTTTATGTCCACTCCAAGGCTTCTTTTGAAAAGGCCTTGCGCATCGTATTGAATGCCAAGTGTCAAAGGCCTGCTGTCTGTAACGCGATGGAAACGCTCTTAATCGACGAGGAAATTGCTCCGGATTTCCTGCCCCTGGTCGTGGAGGAACTTCAAAAAAAAGGAGTGGAAGTCAGGGGAGACGCCCGCTGCCTCAATATTGTAGGAAACCGGATTACTCCCGCCGTTGAAGAGGATTGGGCGACCGAGTATCTCGATCTTATTTTATCGGTAAAAATCGTAAAAAACTTGGACGAGGCCATCGACCATATTCATAAATATGGATCCAATCACTCCGATGCGATCGTTACCGAAGAGAGCGGTGCCGCGGAAGCTTTTTTGCATAGGGTAGATTCTGCAGCTGTCTATTGGAACGCTTCAACGCGCTTTACCGATGGCTTTGAATTTGGGTTTGGAGCGGAAATCGGAATCAGCACCGATAAGATCCACTCCCGTGGTCCCATGGGATTAAAAGAACTGACCACCTACAAGTACATTGTTTACGGAAACGGCCAGGTGCGAAGCTAAGTGTTTCTTTTCCGCAAAATGGAAGGGAAATCTTTTTTGCTGGTCCAAAAAAAGAAAGAATTTTTTAAAAGAGGTTGAACTTGAAGAACTTTATCCCTGTTTTTCCTTGCCGTTTTTCTTTTGGTTTTTGTCCTCTGTCCTTTCTTTTTCTCTAGATTCTTCTTCCTCCGACTCTTTCGTCATTGCCTCTTCTTCTTGTTCTTCGCTTTCTTCTTCCTCTTCCCACTCTTCAAAAACCATTTCTTCAGAATAAATTTCTTCTTCCTCCTCCTCTCCTTCTTTTGCAGTTTCCTCTTCTCCTTCTTCTTCCTCTTCGGCTTCCTCTTCTTCGTCCAGCATTTCTAAGACCTCATACTTCAATACGCTGGTCATCATGTCATCGAAATCTTTGAATTCAACCACCTCTTGGAGATCTTCTTCATCTAAAGCCAGGTATTTTTGCGTCGGGAAGTGATAAGCATACCAGAAAAGATTGGAATATCCCAAAATAAGATAATCTTTGTTCTGGTCGAAGGTGCCTATGGATAGGTTTTCAGAGATCAACCCGGGTATGACCTGAAATTCTTCTTTTTCATGATCCGTGGAAAAAAAAACAACACCGTTATGGGCAAGCCCATCGGCCACTTTCAAAAACTCGAGATAGTCATCGGGGATTTCAATGCCGTATTGCTCTTTTACTTGGTCTCTGTAGGCTAAAATTTTTTCTGTGGGCCTCCCTCGAAAGGGTTCAAAGCCGGCGTCCATTTCTTCTTGATTGACCATTTCCAAATATTCAAGGTATTTCATAAAAACCTTTGCTTAGCGATAAAATATGGCTTCTTTTCTTTGCTTATTTTTTTTCGGGGCTACGGGAAAGCTATTACAACCCTCCTTTTGTATTCTATTTGCTCTATCCACGATTGGCAATATAAATTTTGGGTTGTGATTGAGGGGCAGGGGTTGACCGTTAACGACGGCTCCCGGGGGCAACCATTCCTTGGCCAAGGGTCCGGCCTCTTGCGCAGCGGTGTTTCGGGCTTGAACGGCTTCGTTCTCTTCCTTGTTTTCCTTGGAATATATTCTTTGGTAAAGCTTGATGGCTTCCCGGTATCGGGCGGGAACCCGGTAGGGTTGATTTCCAAGGAGCCGGCTAAAGGCGATGATCTTGTTTTCCCAGGAGTGAGGCAGGGTCGCCTGCGGATCCAGTTTTTTGAGTTCCTCGCGGAGCTGTTCTATGGAATGGATCGGTTTTTGAACGGGAGGATAAACGGGAAACAAAGGTCTAGGGGCATAATAAGGTTGGACGACCCCGGGATTACCGTTGATTTGGGGATGAAGGAAGAGAGCATGCCAGAAATGGTGGGGATTAAATTGGTTATTGTGGGTTCTAAAAGATTGAACTAAAACGAGGTTTTCAGGATCGTTCGGCGAACGGTGATGCTTTGCTTTTACGCTTTTTTGAATGATATGGTGACAGTTATAACAGTCCCGGCTGTTTTTTTGAGACTGTCCTGGCGGTTTCAGTCTCCTGACGTTGTAAAAGGCTATAGCGTTGCGCCGAATCCCATCATCATCGACAATTGTTCCTAAATTCAGCTTGGGCACTTTGCCCTTTCTCATCATCTCTACGCCTTCTTTGCCTACGGCAAGAAGGCTAAGCGACTTGCCCACGGGGTGGTTGGCAAGGGCGGCAAGAAACTCGGGTCTTTTCTTCTCGTATTCCTTGAGTATCTTCTTGTACTCTTTGCCTTTTCTATCCAGGGGACTCACCATTGATCTTTCCAGGACAATTCCTGGAACTTCAGGATTTCCTTGAAGAATCGATTGGGGAGTGGAAAGCTTGTCCAGCTTTCTAATCATCTGGTCGACCTTGAAAAGCATCTCTTGAGAGGGGATAATATAGCCATGGGAGTTTCTGAGTAAGCTTCCTTTTTTTTTCTTGCTCATCGAAAAAAAAGGTGGGCCGACCGAAGAGAAAGAAACTCTAAAAAACTAATGGGATCGCTTTAGGCTAAAGGACCTCAGGGATCCAAGAGAAAAACGCGAGCAGGAATCCCTACTGGGTTTTCCAACCCAAGGCAACAAGAGCGATAAGAAAGAAGCCGAGCCCGACTCGGTACCAAACAAAGGGAATAAAGGTATGGGTTTGGATGTAGGAAAGAAGCCATTTTACCGAGATAAAGGCCACGACCGCCGACACGCAAAAACCGGTAGCCAACGTTAATGGGGAATCGAGAGAAGGGTTTTTTAAAAAATGAGTTTCTTCGATCCATGCAAAAAGACTGGCTGCAAACATGGTCGGTATGCCCAAAAGAAAGGCAAATTCCGTAGCCGCCGGCCGAGAAACGCCAAGAAGGACGGCCATCAATATGGTTGCCGCTGATCTTGAAAATCCGGGTAGAACCCCCGCTACCACTTGACTTGCTCCTACGGCGATCGCCGTTGGCCAACTGATTTCTTCCACAAAGGATTGTCTCTGGCTGGAAACTTTTTCAGTAAAGTAAATCCAAAAAGCACCGCCGAATATAGCTATGATAACCGGTCCAAGGTCCTTGGGAAGCTCCCAACCCATTTTTTTCACCCATAATCCGAGAATGGACGTGATGATAAAGGCCACGGAAAGTTTCAGAAAGTAGGGGAGTTTTTCCCTATCCTTCCACAAGAAAAGAAAGCTCGATAGACGTTCTTTATAGATCAAGCATACCGCAAGCACCGCTCCGAGTTGAATAAAGATGTTGAAGGTTTCAGACCTTTCCCCAAGCCAGTGTTCTGCAACGAGCAGATGACCGGTGCTCGATATGGGAAGAAATTCGCTCAGCCCCTCTATAATCCCTAAAAGAATAGTTGGCCAGAGATCGTGCATAAATAGAATGGAGTCAAATAGAGCTTAAGCTTTCTTTAGGCGGATTAAAACTTTTCTTCTGCCGTATACCGGGGTTTTAGTTGAGCAAAACCATAATCGAAGAGAAGACGGGCATCATACCATTTATCCGGACTGTGTAACAGGGTAAGATAGAGGGTATGTCCGTTTCTTTCGCAGGCTGCAGCATAAGTATGCAAGGAAATCCTGGTCCATCCGGTTTTTGCCGGTCCCATTCCCATGTAGCGACCCAGCAACCGGTTATGGTTATACATCACTCGACTAATCCCCCCGTTTTGAAAGTGAATTTTGCGGGTTTGGCAAATCTGGTTAATGGCCGGAATTTTTATCGCCGCTTGGAAAATGCGCATAAGATCCCGTGCAGTCGTGTATTGGCCCGGCTCAAAAAGGCCATGGGGATTAACAAAATGCGTGTTTACGCAGCCTAGGGACTGCGCTTTTTGATTCATTTCTTCAACGAACTTCTCCACTGAACCGCTGCAAGCCCGAGCAAGGGCTAACGCCGCATCGTTGCAGGAGCCGATTAAAAGTTCTTCAACCAGCTGGTTGACCGAGATGACTTCTCCTGCAATGAGTGGAACATGAGAAGGTTGGACAAGGGTGTCTTCTTTTTTAATTCTTACATCCCCTTTAAAACCGGTTTTTTCATAGACGAGCAAAGCGGTCATCAGCTTGGTTGTGCTGGCAGGGGCAAAGGGAACGTCATCGTTTTTGGCAAAGAGAACCTTATGGGTGGTGGCGTCGTATAACAAGACCCCACTGGCTTGAACAAGTGCAGAAACTTGTTCGTAGCTCAGGTTGCGAGGATTGCTTTCATGGGAGAGGTGCCGATGGCTTCTGGCCAAAAGGCTTGCAGAAAGGCTAAAGAATAAGACCGCGGGAAGGCCAAGCGATAAAAGCGGAAAAGGGAAAGCCCCCTTTACTCTTTGCACGAGCGATTGAAAAGGAAAAGAAATGAAAGCCCTCATAATTTACATTTTTGAACAATTATATTTATCTTGTGGCTTTACTGTCCAGAACTATTTTGAGCCGACAAACGATTGATTTTTTTTTGTACATCCCGCATCCCTATTTTCCCCTTTAAAAAAGACCGGTCTTCAGGCGATCCCAACAAGAAGCTTTCAGTTCCAGTTTGATCGATAAAAAGGCAAAAAAAACAACTCCCCTCAACTGGATAACGCTGAGAGAATGTCCCCAGTTTTTCTTTCCTTGAATTCAATCCAAAAAGTTGCTCGGCCTTCAAGTGCAAAACTCCTTAGCTTTTAAAATAACGGCTATAAACTTCCTGGATTAAAAAGGAATGCCCACTATGCCTTATATCGGAGTCTTTTTTTATGCCGGTTTTCACGCCTTCGCTTGCGGCGTTTATGCTTATTCATTTTTGCCTTGCGGCGTTTTTTAAGTGATCCCATGTGCTATAAATTTTTAGTAAATGATTTTGTTTAAAGAATATTCGATGATCCCTTCGGCTCCCATTTCTTTTAATTGAGGGGCCAGATCCCTCACCTTGCTTTCATCAAGGATCGTTTCTACGGCTACCCATTGACCATCAGCCAATGGAGAGACAGTAGGATTTCGCAGCGAGGGTAAAATCTTTAAAATAGCGCTTAAATTTTCCTTGGGAACGTTCATCTTCAGCCCGACCTTGTTTCGGGCATTTAAAGCTGATTGCAAAAGAAGGGCCATGGAGGAAAGTTTTCTTCTTTTTTCCTGGTCAGCCCAAACCTTGTGTGAACAGATGAATTGGGGAAAGCTTTCCAGGATGGTGTCAACGATCCGCAAGTGGTTGGCTCTTAACGAAGAGCCTGTTTCGGTGATATCCACGATGGCATCGACCAGTTCGGGTACTTTGACTTCGGTAGCTCCCCAAGAAAATTCAACATGGGCTTCTACACCGATTTTGTTGAGATATTGCTTAACCAGGTTAACCGCTTCAGTCGCTATCCATTTGCCTTGCAAGTCGGAGGGCTTGCGCACGGGTGAATTTTCATGAACGGCCAACACCCACTTGACGGGAGAAGAGGTGGATTTGTTGTATTTTAATTCGCAAATAATATGCACATCGGCGTTGTTTTCCAAGATCCAATCTTTACCCGTAATCCCACAGTCCAAAAAACCTTGTTCCACGTACCGCGCTATTTCTTGGGGTCTCACAAGCCTGACCTCCAGTTCGTTGTCATCTATGGCTGGCCTGTAAGCACGGTTGCTGCGCGCAACGATATAACCGGCTTTTTCAAAAAGCTCCATCGTTGCTTCTTCTAAACTGCCTTTGGGCAGTCCAATCCTCAATTTCAAACCACTCATAAACCACTCATGGGAAAGACAAAAACTCTATTCAATCTTTAATTTTTGTAAAGATATTTTTGTTTAATTTTCTAGGCAACGCCAAAAACGGGGCAAAGGGGAGGCTTGGTAGGGTTAAATACCTGCATCAGCCGGTTTCTTCGGGTTCTTCTTCCCGGGCAAGATCTTCTACAAGCAGCTTGTACACCGTGGGCAGGTCGTCAGGATGAACGCGCGTATTCCCTATGATGGTAATGAAGTTGGTGTCATTGCGCCAGCGCGGGACAAGATGCCAATGCAGGTGGTTTTCTATTCCTGCGCCGGCTGCAGCTCCGATGTTTAATCCCACGTTAAATCCATGAGGAGAAAAGACTCTTTGGATGCTTTTGCATAATCTCTTAAGGGTATATAAGCATTCTAGGATTTCTGTTTCCGTCAATTCCGTGATGCTCTTGATGATTCTATAGGGGACAACCATGCAGTGGGCGGTGTTGTAAGGATAACGGTTCAGCAAAGAAAAAGTGACTTTTCCCCGGGTTAAAACAAAATTCTTTTCATCCTCCTGACTTTGAGCGATGATTTCAAAAAGATGATCTCTTTCCGTTTCTTTTCCAAAATAGGCTTTTCTCCAAGGCGCCCAAAGATATTCCATGGCATTTAGATTTTATTCATTAATCGATGAAAGGTAAAGAGAACAAAAAGAGCCGGGTTTTTATTTTTGGAGGAGAAGATTTTTACGAAGCGCAGAAAAAAGCATTAGCCTTTGTTGAAAAATGTAAGCAACAAAACCCGAGCATAGAAATAGTGAGCCTTGCGGATGAGCCGGAAACTGCCTCTAACTCCCTTGTCCTGCTTAGGCATTTGAAGGAAGAAATCTTAACCCCTCCCCTCTTTGAAGACTTGAAACTTCTCTTTTGGAAAAATGCGCGTTTTTTAGCTGTCGGCGGCTTAGCTGAGAAAACGATAGAACAAGAGGTTGGAGAAATTTTCAAAATCCTAAGGGAAAGCCCTCCCGACTATCTCATCGTTGTTATTCTTGCCGAATCCATAGACAAAAGAAAAAAACTTTTCCAAGAGCTCAAATCGAACTTTCAGCTGGAACTTACAGATAAGCTCGATCCTTCGGATTCCTCTTCGATCATGGAGGTGATGAATAAGTTGGAAGAAAAGGGGATTGAAGGGGATGTAAACTTAGCACTCCAGCTTTTGATCGAATCGGGGTCTCAGCGTTCCCTCCTGGACATGGAAATGGAAAAGCTCTCTATCTATCTTGGAGGAAAGGGAAAAATAGACGAAAAAGCTTTATCCGACCTGTTTTGTGGGAGGAGAGAGACGGTGATATGGAGATTTTGCGATCTTGTAATGGCGGCGAAATTTGACTTGGCTTTTGTAGAACTGCAATACTTGTTGCAGGAAGGCGGTTCGGAAATAGGCATTATCCTTGCATTAGCACAAAGAATTTTTTGGGCCTGCTTAGGCTTGCTTTTAATCGAAAAGGGCTTGCTCCAATTCCAAGCAAAAGGGAAATATTCGAAACTTCATATCACCGAAGAAGGTTATTTCTTTTACCCTAAAAAGAAGACCGGGGAGGAAGTCAACCAGTGGGTTTTTGGCCGCAACCTCGAACAGGCCCAGGGCTTGGGATTGGATTTTTGGTTGTGGGCTTTTCAGCAAACCTCTGAAACTTACAGGAAACTCATTTCGAGTAGTCTTTCTTTAGAACTTAAAGCCAAAGTATTAGAAAGGCTTATCATAAAAATGAAAAACCGCTTTGACGAATTTAAAACTTGTCCTTTGCCCGGGAATTGATCCTTTTTTTTAAGAGTGCTATAAAAAAGGGGAGGAAAAATCTTTTCTATCCGGTTCAAATTGGAAATAGTAGATTTTTTATAGAGGATTAGGCTAATGGCTGCGATTAAAGAGAAAACGCAATCCGTAGATCTTTCCCTCATTATTCCCTTTCATAACGAGGCTGAAAATATTCCCGCTTTGCTTGCCGAGCTTGACCACTGCCTGGATTCTTTGGGGCTGCAGGTTGAAATCATCATGGTCAATGACGGCAGTACCGATAGTTACCCACGGCCATCCTCGACTCCGAGATTTCCCATAATATGGCTGGATCTGACGCAGAGAAGCGGACAGAGTGCAGCCATGTATTTTGGAATTAGCCAAGCTTCAGGTCGCTATGTGGCTTTTATGGATGCGGATTTGCAGAATGATCCAAGAGATCTTAAAATACTGTACTCTCAATTAAAAGCCGAAGGGCTTGACCTGATTACCGGGTTGCGTAGGGATAGGAAAGACAGCTGGTTTAGAAAGATTTCTTCCAGGATTGCCAATACCATTCGTTCCTTGCTTTTGGCGGATAACACCAAGGACACGGGCTGTTCGTTGAAAATAATGACGGTGGAATTGGCCAGGAGACTTCCCGGCTGGAACGGAATGCACCGGTTTATCCCGGCCCTGGCCCTTGCCATGGGGTTTAAGGTGGGAGAATGCCCGGTCAATCACCGTCCTAGAAGAGCCGGGAAAAGCAAGGTTGTTTCATGGAGAAGGGCGATACAAGCCACCGTTGACCTGGTTGGCATGGTCTGGCTTAGTAAAAGACAATTTAAGGGTCGACTCCATGTTCCCTCTCCGAGCGATCTGAAAAAGAATATTAATTCTTAAAACTTGCAAAAGGAGCTTTTTCCTAGGGTAAAGGTTCTAAGATCTGGCGTAATACCTGGTAAGGCATCCTCGTGCAGTCGATCTCTTTCAGTCTTTCAGAGGGAAAAAGTTCTAACAGGGGTTTTGTTTCCTTTTCATAGACCTCGAAGCGCTTTTGGATGACTTCTTCGGTGTCATCCACGCGATGATCGGAAGAGGCCCTTCCCTTAAGCCGGGCTTCCAGGATAGAACGGTCAGGACAATGGAGATGATAAACATAAAGGACTTCAACCTGCTCCGAGAGGATGTGCCATTGGCTGACATTGCGGGGAAGCCCATCCAGGACCAGGTAATCGAGCTTGGGACGAAACCTTCCCTCGGTGATCACTTTCTCCATGTAAGAGCAAAAGAGCTGGATGGTGATTTCATCCGGCACGAGCAGTCCCTTGGAGGAATATTCCAGGAATGTTTTTCCTACCGGACTTTGAGCATTGACGGAACGGAAAAGTTCTCCAGAGGAAAAGTGGAAAAAACCGGGAATTGTTCCCAATATTTTACCTTGCGTTCCCTTCCCGGAACCGGGAGCGCCTATGAGCAAAAGAGAGTTGTATTTCACCTTGGCTTTCAATCCAGTTTATTAAAATGCAAATATATAAAAAGCAAGCAATATTCAATCAAGGTTGCCAATGGCATTTTAATTAATAAACTTAAAAGAAATAATTCATGACTTTTCTCTCTAATTTTTTTTAAATTACCAGAGCGGGATACAAACATATTTTTTTGACTATGAATTTAGACTTCTTTTTATATTATCGTTTACTTTTTTGGGCGGCAGCCGTGGAGGAGGGGACGGCAAAATCGATAACCGTCTTTGATCTTCTCAAATCCGGAGGATGGGTCATCATCCCCCTTTTTTTTATCTCTTTTCTCGTAGTCGCCTTGATATTCTATTATTTTATTTCCATCCGCATTTCTGCCGTGTGGACAAAGGATCTCGACAGGAGGGTGGAAAATGCCCTCCGGAAAGGGGACTTGTCCTTGGTTTCAGAAGCAATTAAAAATCGATCTGAAGGCTGTGCCCGCCTTTTAAAAGAAGTGATCGGTTTTTTATCGAAACACAAGGATGCCGACCTTCATTCGGTCATCTCGGTATCCGAGGCTTTTGGAAGTGGGTTTGCTTCACTGCTCAACCAGCGGATCCTTTACCTGCTCGATGCGGGTGTTATTGCCCCCATGTTGGGTCTTTTTGGCACGGTGGTGGGGATTTTAAGATCATTTGGTTCGATCGCCGCCGAACCCTCTCCCATGAGGACGCTGTTGCTTGCCGGTGGGGTTTCACAAGCCCTTGTCTCTACGGCTATCGGGCTTATTGTGGGCATTACGGCCATGTTCTTCTATTCTTTCTTTAGGGGCAGGGTCCAGTATCTCATTTCTGTTTTTGAAGAGCGGTCCGCCTTATGGGTACAAGAAATTTTTCTTTTGAATAAAAAATATTTAAGTAAGTCTTCCACCGAACTGAAAGCGGTTGCTTCTTCGCCTTTTGACGAGGGCGAGGACAACGAGGAACACAAAGAATAAAAGAAAGGTCCCTTATAGCCTATGAATTTTAGAAAAAGAGTAGCCACAGAACAAATAGGATTGCAACTGGCTCCTATGATAGATGTCATCCTGTTTTTGCTTTCCTTTTTCCTGTTGACCTGGAATTTGGCTAGATACGAAGCGGATCTCGAGGTGAAAATCCCAAAGGCCAAAAACGGAGAATTGCCCAAAAGACTTCCCGGAGAAGTCATCATCAACATAACCAAGGATGGCCAAGTCAATCTCAATCGGAGGGTGGTGTCTGCGCAGGAACTGGAAGAAATCATAAAAGGGGTGATTCAACAGTACCCGGACCAGGCGATCATTATCCGTGCCGATGAAGATACCTCTTACAAAGAAGTCATCAAGGTCTTGGATGTGTGTCGTGGAGTAAACGCTTGGAACATAGCCTTTGCCACGAACCGGCCGGATATGACCTCTTCCCGATAAAGGATAAGAATGAATACTGGTTTTAAAGTCTCGGTAACTTAAAGGAATGAAGCTTAGAAAGCTGTCCAGGAACAAAAAATTGGTTATGGGTTTGTTTTTTTCTTTCACGCTTTTTCAATACCTTGGCGTAGAAAGATTGACCTGGGCTCGTTCTGAAAAAGTCAATCCGTCGATTGAAATTGTTCCTACGGCCGACCTCGAGCTGGATAGAGCGATAGCCCTCTACAGGCAGGGCAGGTATGAAGAAGCCATTCGGGTCTTTTACCGGATATTACCCCAGCTATCCCCGGGTAAAAAAACCGAAGCTCTTTTTTCAATGGCCGATTGTTATCGGCTGATAGGGAAAAAAGCTGAAGCGATCCGAATCTATCAGCTGCTGATTCAAAATGATCCCTCCAGTGCTTTCGTTCCCACAGCCTACTTTTGGGAGGGCAAGCTGTTGTCTGAACAGGGCGATTTTGCCAAAGCGGCACCAGCCCTCAAGATAGCCGTGGAAAAAGGAGATCCCCAAACCTCCCAGGCTGCAAGTTTTTTTCTCGCCTTGTGCCAGCTTCAGACGAAGGAAGAAGAAAAAGGGGTTTACAGGTTGCGGGAGCTGGTTGACAAGGCTCCGGATCTTAGAGTTGAGGCTGCCGGGGTACTTGCAACCTATTATGAATCGATTTTGGACTGGGCGCATGCTCTCGAATATTGGTCGGTGGTAGTCCGTGAGACGAAGGATCCCCTGGCGAAGTCCAAGGCTTTGGCGCGCTGCGGTTGGGCAGCTTGGAAATCGGGTCAGCCGAAAGAGGCCGAACGCTTTTTCACCCAGGCTTCCGGAGGCCCCCCCTACACGGAAGGGAACAGGCTTGCCAACAGTGGACTTTTCCAATTTTACTTGTCTCAAAAAAGATACAAGGAGGCTATCCAATTTTATGAAAAACATAGCAATGGATTTATCGAAACTGAAAAGGAAAAACTCCTGCTTGACCTGGTCAATGCCTATTTGGAAATTAAAGATTATGCCAAGGCTCTAACCCTCCTTGATTCTTTTATAGCCGAATATCCTCGATCCGCCCTTGTTGACCTGGCTGCTTACGAAAGGGTATTGGCCCATTATTATCTAGATAGGAGTTCCTTGGAAACCAATATTGAGCAGTTTTCCTTGCAATATCCTTCTTCTCCCTATCTCTATGCACTTCTTTATCTGAAAGCCGAAGATTACAATAGGACAGGGAGATTTTCACTCGCTCTTCCCCTTTGGGAAAAATTGGATTCCGTGCATTCTTCATTTGTTTCCCCGGAAGCGATTCTTATGGGCAAAGCCAATTCTAATTATGGGCTTGAAAAGTGGGCCGAGGCAGCTTCTCTCTACAAAAGTTTTTTAACTGGCTACCCGCATTCCAAGGAAGTGATCCCGGTAAAGATGCACCTTGCCAGTTGTCTTGAAAAAATGGAGGAAAAGAAAGAAGCCTTGAAATTGTGGAAAGAAGTTCTGCAGGCCCTAAACAAAACAGATCCTGAAAGAGAAACCTGTCTTGAACACGTGGGGGTTTTGGCCTTCGATCTCAAGGAAGAAAGCCTTGCGGCCGAGACCATGCTGAAGGTGCTGAACGAATACCCCCATTCTCCTTATCGAGGCATAGCGGCATGGATAGTCGGGCAGCACAAATATGAAGAAAAACAGTATGAGGCTGCCAAGGAATACTTTTCCCTGGCCCGGGAGGCTGAGCCCGAAAAACTCTATTTAGCGGCTACCTTGATGCTTGCCTGGATAGCCTATCATCAAGGAGACGTTGAAAAGCTCTGTAGTTATGTCCAGTCTTACGAGGATAATTATAAGAGTGGGGCAGAAACAATTCCCACCGAGCTTTACTACTGGATAGCTTCTCAACTTCTCAAAAAGGAAAAACGGGAGCAGGCTGCACTTTATTTTAAAAAAGTCGTTCAATCGGCTAATCCCAAGGATAAATATTACAGTTCAAGTTTATGGTTGTTGGCCGAAACGGAACGGAAGCTGATGAACTGGAAAGAAGCCAATACTTATTACCTGGAATTTCAGAAATCCGATCCGAATTCGGCGAGCAACTCCCCGGTTCTCTTGGGATTGGCCGAAACCCAGATTGCCCTGGGACAGTTTGCCGAAGCCCAGAAGAACTTGGAGGAAGTCATGCTTAAGGAACCGGAGGGAGAAAATAACGCTAAAGCACGGATGTTGATCGGGGACAGTTATCTTGCTCAAAAAAACTATAGAGAAGCGGCTAAAGCTTACACCACTTTAAGCCTTATTTATCAAGATGATCACATTACCCCAAGGGCGATGCAAAAAGCCGCCTTATCTTTTTCCAAGGCGGGAGATAACGACCAAGCCGCTTTTTGGGAAAAGAAACTGAAAGAGAAATATCCTACCTTTAAACCGGATGCTTGATGAAAACCGAGCCGTTCTCTCCCCTTTCCGTCATTTTAGACAGGAAAACACTCAGCCTGGCGGTTATTCTTTCGCTCCTCCTTCATTTAGCTTTTATAGTCACCGTCGGACCTCTCCGGATAAAAAACCTCGCGTTGGCTTCCACGGCCAAGAAATTTGACAGGAGGCTGGATCTAAAGAGAGCCGAACTTCCCGCTTCCATTTTTCAAGCTCGAGCTGATACCCAAAGCCCCTCCGTGACTCCCATTCCGGCTCTTGAAGCTCCAAAACAGATCAAAGCCATCAATCCCTTGGTCCAGGATGTTACACAAGCCAATCCCGTGAGGATACCCATGCCTTCCGTTGTCCCGGGAGGAGCTCCAGAGGTGGCCGTATTATCACCCACTCCTCCCACCGAGGTCAGTCCTTATCAAGAAGATCCCAAGTCCCATTTCCAAACCTTGATTTCTCATTTATTGACCGGTCAAACTTCTCCCGGTGTTCCGAATACAAGCAACATCCTGCCTGCCGGACTGGGGCATGACCCGATCCCTGGGGCGAGTGCACCGGGTCAAGCCGGAACCCATCCTACGGGGACCAGCGGAGGGGAAGGTATACCTGGAGTGGATGATATTCAAACCCAATTTAAAGCGGCGGCCAATTTCGATCCTCGCGTTCCCCAACCCGTTGTTTTACGCCTGCCCAGCGATATTCTTTTTGATTTTGATTCTGCAACCATAAAACCGAATGCCGAACCCCTCCTTTTCCAGGTGTTAGAAATCCTGAAAAAATACAACAGGGCTGATGTTGAGATTGGGGGACACACGGATACTTTTGGCGATGAGATGTATAACTTGCAACTCAGTGAACAAAGGGCCTTTGCGGTTCAGCAATGGCTAGAAGCCCATCTTCCTCAAGGCATGTATAACTTTCATGCTACCGGGTACGGCAAGAGCCATCCCATAGTCAATCCACGAGGTTCCATAGAAGAACAGGCGAGGAATCGTAGGGTAGAAATAGTGATTCGGGCCCTGGTAGAAGAATAGACCCCCTTTTAAATGCGAATGGACAAGCGTGGGATAGGGAGTTGTTTTCTTTTGCAAATACCCGTATAGTAGACTGTGAAAGTAAAGCTTTTTTTACTTTTTTCCATCTTTTTTTCTCTTTCTTTTTTAAGTCCCGCTTTCCCTGCTAAAAAAGGATCTTCGACTCCGTCAAACAGGGAAAAACTCTATATTTTGGCCGTTCCCGAAGCCTGGTTCAACAGGCCCCCCGAGTTCGTCTTGTCCAGGTATGATTATCTTTCTCAAAGGGATATGCTCTACCAGGAAGCTATCGCCGCTTTTAAAAGGGCTTATCCATCCCTGGAAGTAAAAAGAATAGACAAGATTACCCAAGCCCAAGAGGGTGTTCCCATTGTCAGGATAGATTTGGGCCGGTGGAGATATTCTTTTATCGGAACAAATGCCGCTACCGATATTGTCGTGCGGCTTTTTGCCGAATATTATCCTTCCAAGGGATCGAAAGGGATCCCCCTGGGTTCCTTCGGCAATCTCCAAAGGGCCCATGTATGGCTTTATGACGGTTACAGGGATTTCAACGAAGATTATCTGAATGCCATTCGACCGGCCCTGGACAAAATTGCCCATGCGGTAGGTCCCCATTTAAATAGCCAGGGGAAGTAATCGGTCGGGATTGGTCTCTTCAGCTTCATTTTTCTCCATGGGATAAATCCGTTCGGGCAACGCCAGCGGTTTATTCTTTTAATTTTTTTAATTTTATAAATAAGTTTCTCTTTATTTTTTGAGCGGAATTTTGTATATAATAGCCGCAATTTCTCGATAATACGAATAGCCGGTCGTGAAATATTTCCACCCGATTAAAGAGCTGCTTGTTGTTTTGATCTTTTGCTCCGCTTTCCTTGTCTTTTGGCTTCCTTTGTTGAAAGCCCAAGATGCAGATTTCGATGCCGGTTTTTGGACATCAAGGATCGTGGATTTTTCCGTGGTGGATTCTTCCGGCTCTACGCAGTGGATCAGGGGAATAGTCTTATCGGCGGATGGCAAAGTTCTTACCTTGTCGAATGTTTTTGATGGCAAAACGATCAAAGAAGCTAAGAGATGGGATTTTCGCCCCGTTCAATATTCCGGTTGGATAATAAGGGAACCTGAGAAAGATCTGCTTTTGATCCAGGTGGAAGGTAAATCCCTTTCGGCCTTGAGGATCGTTTCACAGGATAGCTGGCCTCAAGGAGGAGGATCGGAATTTTTCATCCCCACCCCCACTCCTGAAGAACCGAGAAAAATCGGCAAATACTCTCCTATTAAAGAAGGCTTGGAAACGGACAGGGATCACTTGTTCTTTTCAGGGGAGATTACCGGGGTATTACCGGGCAGTCCCGTCATTAACGAAAAAGAGCAAACCATAGGCATCGTGGACTGGATAGACCCACAGAAAAGACTTTTGAGAGCAAGATTGTTAAGTGGCCCGTTGGAAATTTTGGATAAAGCCGACAGGCTCATGGAGTTTGCTTTTTGGAAAGAAAATCTTGAAATGATTAGAAAAAAAGGGGAACTGGATCCCAAGCTTTCTTCTTCTCCCTACTGGGTGAACTTGTGGCAAAGTGTTCAAAAAACCGACATTGAAAAGAATGCGGACAAGCTCATAGAAGTTTTTTCAAAGTCCGATGTAGCTTGGGCTACTGCTTCTGCAAACTACTTAAGAATATCCTTGCTTGATAAAGCCGATTTTGCCATTCGAAAAGCGGCTTCATTGAATGGGGAAGCCGATTACCATTATTCCATTTTGTTCGCCCAGATCATGATCTCCCGCAAGGAATGGAACCCGGCGATAGATGCTTTGCTCAAGGCAAGAGAGGAGGGGGCCCTTTCCAAGGAAATCGCCTATCCTTTAGGGATCTGTTTATATCAAATCGGCCAATTTGAAAAAGCTGTTGAAGAGCTCAAGAGTTACGTGGAATCCCGGCCTAGGCATGTCAGCGCCTGGTTGCTGATGGGAGAAATTTTTCAGAAAATGCACCAATGGGATAGGGCTGTCAATGCTTTTATGAAGGCGGCGAGATTGAATCCCCAATCTGTAAAAGCCTGGGTCGGGATTGCCGAGTCCTATAGTGCCCTGGCTAAATGGGACCTGGCATCGGAAGCGTACACGGAGCTGAGCCTTCTTGAACCTAAAAACCCTTCTGTATGGTATAACCTGGGTTTGGTCTTGTTGAAAACTGAACAGGAAAAGTTGGCCTTGGCCTGTTTTTTGCGGGTCATAGAGTTGAATCCAGCCGACCGGGATGGATGGTTTAATTTCGGGGTATTGAGCCAGAAGTCGGGAGAAAGATTGGTTGCTCTCAATGCCTACAAAAAAGCGGTGAATATAGACCCTCGTTTTGGCATGGGATGGTTTAACTTGGGTTGTCTTTGTCAAGAACTGCATCTTTATCCCGAAGCCATTGATGCTTGGCGCAAGGCCGATGAAACCCTCCCCGGGGATATTCGACCTTTAATTAACCTGGTATTCCTGGAAAACCATATCCATGATTATGGGGAGCGGGATAGAGATTTAACAAGGTTAGAAAGCCGGGATCCTCGGCTCGCCCAGCAAATTAAATATAAGCTAGTCCATAGCAATCGGTAAATCCCAGGGGGGGCCTTGGGGATCCAAGCTCCTTGATCCATGCAAGAATAAGCTTGTGGCCATCCTCTTTCGGTTATTTTATCTTAGATACGTAATGCGTGAAAAGTGTGTCCAAGAGGATGCTTGTTTAAGAATTCATTTTTACCTGGGAATCGGCCTTCTGGTTTCTTCCTGGGTTGCAAACCGTTTGCTTGAAGGAGCTAGAACGCATTACTTTTTTTTCTTTTTATGGCTTGGCTATATCTTGACCATCGATGGAATCCTTGTTTTGAAAAGGGGGGATTCCCCACTGAGGAGGATGGGCATTTCCTACCTTTTCCTGTTTTTATTATCAATTCCATTCTGGTGGCTTTTTGAAGGAATTAACCTTCGGATGCATAATTGGGAGTATGTGGGCAGCCACCAATTTGGTCCCATAAGTTACTTTTTATTTGCCTCGTTAAGTTTTTCAACGGTCATCCCCGCGGTTTTGACGACGGCTGAATGGGTGAGGCATTGGCAGTGGGTAGATAGGCTCAAAAAAGCAAAGGCCCTTCATATTTCATCCAAGAAAGGGGTATTTGTCTTGGGCTTAATTTGCCTCCTGCTTCTGTTGAGTTTCCCAACAATCTTTTATCCCTTTTGTTGGATTTTCCTTTTTTTGCTGACCGAACCCCTCAACGCCGTTTTCAAAAAAAGAACTTTTCTTTTTGGAGATTTAAAAAGAGGAGATTGGAGAGCGGTTATTTCTCTTTGGATTGGGGTTTTGATCTGCGGGTTGTGTTGGGAATTGTGGAATTGGCAATCCGATCCCCGGTGGGTATATAACATCCCTTATTTAGGTTTTTTCCCCCTCTTTGAAATGCCCATCATGGGTTACCTGGGGTATTTGCCTTTTGCCTTGGAACTTTTTTCCCTCTCTAACCTGTTTTGGAAAGGCAAATTGCCCATAGACCTTTAGTAGGGAACCTTTTTCCTTCCCCGAGGTATAAAGCTAGGGTATATTTCAACACTTGGAGCTGATTATGAAAGCGGAGGTCTCGATTCTTATCCCCTTTGACCTGGGGTTGGAGCTCGAGTTTGGCGATGAGGAGGCCAACCGGATAGTCAAGGAAATTTCAGCGCGTACGACCCACCTGGTTTCTTTTAAGGATAAATTCTCGACGAAAGCCCAGGTGGTTACCCAGATCTACAAGTTTGGCGTGGGACTGATCGAGGTGTCCTTTCCCATTGAAGCCGACATGGCCTTTTTAACGGCGTTGGCTATAGAAGTTCGGTCGATGAAGGTAGGATCCCTCGGCATATTGGCCTGGGTAAAAACATTCGTCAGTAGTCTTATTGAACAAGCCAAGGAATTTGCCAGCTATCAGTATGTCTATCGGCTTGAAGAATTAGATCTTTTCCCCATATTTTCCTTGGAACCCGGGATCGTTACCGATGCGGAATCCTTTATAGCTCAACATTATAAAAGACTATACGGTATTGTCTCCGGCGAACCCAACTATGATAGCCTATCCCCGTTTGTCCTGGAAAAAGAAAAACTCATTAATTTTGGGTATTATGAAAACGAACTGATCTTGATCAAGAGATTTGGAGCCGTCATCTCTTCATACGAATCCCAAGTCATATTGAACATTATCCGGCTAGTTTATGCCCTTTACTGGAACTTGCGCTCCTATAATTTTTTGCTCGACAGGGAGCTTGACAAAGCCCAATCCATCCTAGCCCACTTGCCCCCATGGTACAAGTTCTGGATGATGCCCCAGCGCTACCAGAAATTTTCTGAAGAGGGGATGAATTTCGTCCAGGACAAGCTGTCGATCGTCGAATCGATCTACTCGGTCTTTGCCAATGTCCAACAGATCCTTTCGGATTGGCACCTGCGAACGATATACAAGTACGTGGAAAAAGAGTTTGACATCGATGATATCGCTTCGGCCGTGAAAACAAAGCTCGATCGGGTTGAACAATCCTACAATTCGGCAAGGGAATTTATATCCACCAATTTCTTTATCGCCGTGGAAATCGTCCTCATTTTATCTCTTGGGTGGATGATCCTCGATACGGCTTTGCTTTATATTATTTCCAGGAAATGACTTTTCCTACGCTTTTTCTTTTTCCTCGGAGGAGAATAAAATAAGAACCGGTTACTTCGATAACTCCACGCCCCAATTCAAGGATTGTAACAGGGCAAAGGCAAGCTGGTCCTCTCCCAGTACTGATATCCCGCCAAGATTCAACCGGTAAAGACCGACCCCCATGCTGGAAGAAGAGGGTGGGATTGAAGCTAACAGAAGGATGACCAATACATCAGCTCTACCCGGCACCGGGGTTTTCTTGCCCGGCACCTGGCCCTTCCTTGGGTGATCTCGGCTCCTCCTCCATCCCCGCGCTTGGACTCCGAGATTCTCATTAAGGAGGTTCTGATTGGTCCCTGTGCCGAGCCGCACATTTCTCTTGCAAATGTATGTAAACCCTTTAGCTCTAAAGGGTATACATGGCTGGAAATTCCTTTCTTGGGCCGCTTCTTTCCGTTCTGTCTAAGCCGACTTCCGGCACAGGGTGAGCTTGGTTCTTGACCTTCACTTTCATTGGCTAAAACAACCGGGAAAGAAAAGAGACTAAAAAATGAAGAGCGGGTGACGGGATTTGAACCCGCGACGTCAACCTTGGCAAGGTTGCGCTCTACCAACTGAGCTACACCCGCAGGGGAGGATACAATAAAAATATATGTATTTTTTATAAATGAGCGTAATCGGGATAAAAAGCAAGCCTTAAGTCTTTCTATCTTTTTCCTATTTTACAGATTTCTTTTGATTGGTTACCGCTAGAAAAAAATGGTAACATGAAAAGATGGTTTTTAGATGCCATTACTTGGGTTGGCAAGATCCTTTCCCCCTCCTTGTGGCCCAATGGCTCATCGCGAACTGCGGCCGAAACTGGGAGCGCTGCCCGGACTTTTCAGATTGTCTTGTCCTTGTTCCCACGGCCCTTTCCGGAAAGATGCTCATCGAGGCTTTGAAGATTTCTTTAAAACGAGGGTTTGTTCCTCCCCTCACGCTTACTCCAATGGCCCTGTTCGAAGTCCATCCCGATTCCTGGCTTGATTTTAGGAAGGTGCCGACTCGACTGGAAAGAAAGCTTCTCTGGGTCAACGTGCTTCACCGGGCCTTTCAAAACCGACTCCTTGGGCCGTGGGCCCTGGAAGGGGAAGATTTTGAAAACCTTCTTTCCTTGGCCGGGGTTCTCGTTCGTGCTCAAGATGAGCTTGCCGAAAAAGAAATGACTCTCAAGGATCTTGCTTCTATCCATGAAGAGGAGCTTTTTAAAAATCTCCAACTCCTTGAATCGATCTATTTTGAAACCTTGGAAAAGTGGGGCTTTTTGGATCCCCTCTCTCACCTCCGGTCTTTGTTGCAAGAGCCGAAACTTCCTCCGGGGATAAAAAGACTAATCGTTGCCGGCTGCCTTGATCCTCATCCCTTGGCCGTGAAATTCCTGGAAGGGTTAAAAGAGCTTCCTGCCATTGAAGTCCTTTTGCCTGGAGAAAAGAGCTGGGCCGGCCTTTTTGACGCTCAAGGCTTACCCGTTGAGGAACGGTGCAAGGAGCTTGAAATTCCTATCGATGAAGAGTTTATCCATCTGCATGGAGATGAACTGTCGATGGCCGAAGGAATCGTCAAGCTTATTTCCGGGGAAAATTACGGGGAAGCTACGACTATCGGACTTTGCCGGAGCAAAGTCGTTTCTCTCCTGGCTTGCAAGCTAAGGAGCAGCGGGATTGATTTTTTAAATTACTCGGGGATTTCTTACAAGGAAACCCCTTTTTACGATTTTTTTCTCCAATTAAGGGAACTTTTGCAAGATCCTTCTTGGACGAAATTCTCTTCATGGGCAAGGAGTCCTCTTTCTTACGAATGGATCGGGAAAAAACAAAAAGGAAAATCCGAGGAGTTTTTATCTTTTCTAGATAGGGTAGCTACGCGGTCGATCGCCCCTTCCCTAAGCGATTTTTTCGAAAGCTCTCAGCAGTCCTCCTTTGAAGTGCTTGGGCTCATCCGCTCTTTTATAGAGGATTTAAGAACCCCTCAATGGCCGAAAAGACTATTGAACTTTCTTGCCGTGGTCCTGGAAGAGAGCTCTTCTTTTGCTGGGGAAATGGTGGAGCAGTGGGCTGATTTTATTGGCAAAAGAATCGATCGGTTCTGTTCGCTTGCCTCGGTCAATGCGTTTCATGGCTGCAGCCCTTTTTTATCCTTGATGCTGGATGAGATGAATGAAGAAAGCTTTTTCTTTGAAACCGAAGGCGATCCGAAGCTCGAGCTTAAGGGTTGGCTTGAGTTGCTCTGGGATGACTCCATGCACCTGGTTCTTGCGGGATTCCAAGAGAGAGATGTGCCAAAGGCAATAGAGCCGGACTTTATTTTGACCGATGAAATAAGAAAAAAGGTCGGGTTAAAGACGGCCGAAAGACGCATGGCCAGGGATTCGCTTTTGCTTGCCTTTCTTGTGAACCGGTTAAGCAAAGGGGCTAGATTAGATGTTTTTTTGTCCAAGTTCGATCAGCAAGGAGAGTTGTTGTTGCCTTCCCGGCTGCTTTTCCGCCAAAAGGCAGAGCGGCTGGCCAGGCGCGTCGATTTTCTATTCCGTTCCTTGCCCAGCAAAACCATTCCCAAGCCGAAAACAAGCCCCTTTAAATTAAAATTACCTTCTGTCGGTTGGAAAAGCGAGGAAAGTCTCTCGGTGAGTGCCTTAAACGATTACTTGAGCTGTCCTTTTTACTTTTATTTGAAACACAGGCTAGGGTGGCAGCCTGTTGTTTTACCCCAGGGAGAACTGCTAGAAGCGGATTTTGGAAAAGTCCTTCACGAGGTGTTGGCCGTTTTCGGAGAAAATTTCAAGGGAGTTGAACTCGAAGATCCCTCCTTGATCTTTTCCTTCCTTGAAGATCAACTCGAAAAGGTCTTAACAAAAAGCTATGGGAAAGATCGGACGCTTGGCTTGCAGTTTCAGCAAAAAGCCATGTGGGCCAGGCTTAAAAGTTTTGCTTCCTTCCAGGCCCAATGGAGCAGGGAAGGATGGCGAATATGGGCGGTAGAAAAAAAATTCGAGCTGGAAATAGAAAACGTGAAAGTTCGGGGTCGGATCGACCGCATAGATAAAAAAGATGAGCAATTCTTGATCATCGATTACAAGACCACCGAGCCCAGGGAACCTTTTGGAAGCCATTTAGGCATGCCCCGGTCAACTGAGCAGTGGCCCCCCGCCGAGGCCTACTTCTCCTTCCAAGGAAAGAAGTGGCGCTGGCTTAATTTTCAACTGCCCCTTTATTACCACGGCCTAAAATCGATGGGGTTGGCTAAAAACCCCCAGGTTGGTTTTTACTTTCTTTCTCAAAAAGAAGAAGGGGAGCTTCTTAAGCGCTGGCCGGCCGAATCATCCTCCCTCCTCGAGGAGAGTCTGCCTGCAATAGCCCGAGTAATTCGAGCGATAAAGGAAAATAAATTTTGGCCTCCCAATCCGAAGGCGGAGTCGTGGCGTTATTCGCCCTGGGATTTCTGGTTTGATCGCAACCCTGCGGAGATTTTTGACCCTCCGTTTGAACTGTTTTTAAACGAAAAATGATCATAGGTCAGCCAAAAGAGACAAGGCGGTTGGTCGTCGTCGCTTCTGCCGGAGCGGGTAAAACGCACCAGCTTGTCGAAAGAGCCCTGGATTTGCTCCTCGAGGGGGTCGCTCCCCATTCTCTGTTGATCATTACTTTTACAAGGAAAGCATCCCAAGAAATCGTTGACCGGATCTTTTCAACCTTGGCCCAGCGGGTATTAGCTTCAAAAGAAAAGGTCGATCCCTCCCCGGAGGAGTCTTTGCTAAAGAGTAGGGCTTATCGGTGCTTGCAAACCCTTATCGAGGATCTTCCCTTTCTCCGTTTTGGGACGATCGATTCCTTCTTGTACCACCTGCTGCGTTATATTCCTCCGGATAAAAAGCCGACCTTCGCCCCCTTTTCTTTGCTGGATGACAAGGGAAAAAAGAGCCTCCAGCAGGAGATTGTTCGCCGTATATTAACGGCGAGGGAATTTGAGAGCCCTTTTTTGGATTCCTTTGAAATGTTCTATTGGGGGGAGGATTATAAGGTCGTCTTTCCCTTGTACTTGGCGGTGGTGGAAAAGTATTACCCGTTTTTCCCCGATTTTCCGAGCACCGATTTTTGGGGAGAGCCTGGATCGTTCCAAAAGGAAGAAGAGTTGACCAAAGAAGCGGGTTTTCTTACCCTTCTTGAACGGATCGAGTCTTTGCTCAAAACCGCGGGCATTCCCACCAAGACATGGGAAGAGCAAAAGCTTAAAATCAGTTCTTTCCCAAGACTTTATCGTAACCTTTTGGAAGCTTATGACCCCCAAACCGGCCGATGCCCCCAAATCCGCTTGGAAAGAAAAAGGTACGATTTAAATGAGGAATTGGCTTCTTCCCTAGGGATGCTCGCCCAGAAAACCATCGATTTTTTCATAGAAAAGTCCCATCGGCGGACGAAGGCGGTAGCCCAACTCCTTTCTTTTTATGACCTCCTTTATCGCAAGACCGTCGAAAGACAAGCCATTTGTAGTTTTGAAGATATTCCTAGAATCATCCTCCAAGCCGTGGATCTGAATTGTCCCCAGCCCTTCTTGTACAAGCTAGATAGAAAATGGGACCATTTGCTCATCGATGAATTCCAGGACACAAGCCTTTTGCAATGGAAGGTCATCAAGCTTTTTGTCGATGAGATCATTCAGCATGAAGATGGATCCCGATCTTTTTTCTGCGTTGGGGATCCCAAGCAGAGCATCTATGGATGGAGGGGGGCCTACAGCGGGCTTATCGATTCTCTCGAGGTGGAATACAGGATGGAAAAAAGGCAATTGAGCGGTTCCAGGAGGTCGTCCAAGGCTGTCCTGGAGCTGGTCAATAGGCTATTGGGTAACTTTGAAAAGATCGGCAAGCTTTTGCCGGAATCCTTGGAGAGGTGGAAAAAAAGGTGGGTTTACCAGGAGGCCCGGGATGAAGAGCTGGAAGGATACGGTTGTTTTTTGTGCGTGCAGCTCCCCCAGGGGGAAGCCAAGGGAGATAGCCCGGAGGAGGGGAATAACGGGGAAGAGAAGGAAACAGGGGGTAGTTTGCTGAGGTACGAGGCCATTAAAAAGCTCCTGGTCGATGAAATCAAGCCTCATCAAAGGGCTTTGAGTTGCGCGGTTCTTGTCCAAACGAACAAGGAAGCGGAAGCCATCTTTCAGTACCTGTCTTTGTGTTCGGCCCTGCGGGTTTCCTTGGAAGGGAAGATCTATCCTGGGAAAGATAACTTGATGGCCAAGCTTTTTTTTGCCCTGGTCCAGTCCTTGGCCCATCCGGCAGACTCCTTGGCTTTGGGATGGCTACAAGCTTCTCCAATTGGTTCCATTTTTAAGGATGAGCAGTGGAGAAAAGAGTTTTGGAGGGTATTTTCTCTGGCGGGATTCGAAGCTTTAGCATTCCGGTTCTTGGCCGCTCTTAAGGAAAACTCTCCCGGGGAGGACTTCCAGAATGAGAGAATGGAGATGATCTTGCAGATCTGCCGCTCTTTTGACAACACCGGGAGTAGAGACTGCGATCAATTTTTAAATTATTACAAGAACTATTCCCTACCCCTGTCTGAAGATCCTTCCTCTGTCCAAGTCAGGACGGTGCACAGCGCCAAGGGCCTTGAGTTTGACGTGGTCTTGGTGACCGAGCTTGCGGGTTCCAGGAACACGGCGATGAATCAACTCCGAGAGCTTCCCGTGGCCTATAAATCTTCTTCCAGAGACTGGAAGCTTTTTTTTCTTCCCAGAAGAGAGGTGGCCGAAAAAGTACCCCGCTTGTCTTGCTTGTACAAGGAGCTGCTGGCCGAAGAAGAGCTGGAGAAACTTTCCTTGCTTTACGTGGCCATGACGAGAGCAAGGCAGGGATTATACCTTTTGGGAGAAGTTCGCGAAAAAAAGTCCAAGCCCTCCACGCAAAAAAAATTGGTTTATTGGCAGGACTTGCTCTTCGAGGTCCTGGGGAGGGGGGAGGATACTTCCCGGTGGTTTTTCCCCGACTTTCCTTTATTGACCGTTTTTGAGACGGGAAAGAGAAGGTGGACTCCACGGCCAAGGAACGAACTGTTTAGGCGGGAAAAGTACAAAGCGATGGAAAGCCAAGATCTTCTTTTTCCCCCTAGAGCCCTCTCCCGGACTTCTTTTGTTTCTCCTTCATCGGTTGGAGTCCAAGCAGCCGAACTAGACCTTTTTTCCAGGGTAAAAGAAAAGGGGTTAGACTACGGTCTTCTCGTTCATAAGATCTTGGCTCAAGTCGAACGGTTTTCCGAAGCTATAAAAGAAAAGTTGGAAAAGAGGGCCTTGGAGTACGCAAAGGGAGATGAAGAAAAAAACCCCTTCAAAGAGGTCTTGGAATGTTTGCAGTCTGCGGCAATCAAGCCCATATTCTCTCCGGAGGAAGGGACAAAGGTCTGGATCGAACGCAGTTTTTGTGTCGAGTTAGACGGCCGGTGGTTGCGGGGAACTTTCGACAGGGTTCACATCAAGGAGGATCCAACCGGGGAGCTGATGTGTACCCTTTATGATTTCAAAACCGATTTTGTGACCGAGGATAGGAAAGAAGAACTCGCTCAAAAATACCGTTTGCAGCTTGAGTATTATCAAAAAGCCCTTTGCCGACTTCTCGGTATCCCCGCTTGGAGGGTAAAAGTTTTTATTGTCTCCTTGTCTCTAAAAGAGCTAATAGCCCTCTAAATCGTTGTTTTTTGAGTTGAGATTTAAACTTTGAAAAAGAAGTCATACACTTGGTTTATGGAGATGGGATGGACTCGTGGGCAAGGATAGAGTCCTCTTCGATCGATAAAATTTTATTTTTTTCTTTCGTGCTCCCGGTATATTGAAAGGGCGTTGTATGAAGAGAAGAGGCTTTGCAGTTTTTTATTTGACTTTGTGCTTAGGGCTATTGTTGCCGGTTTTTTCTTCTTTTGGCTTCGAAGATCCGGTTTTGCCCGATCCTCGATTAACTCCCGGCGACACCTTTGATGTGACCAAGGAAGACATCTGTGTGCCGGGGTATGCAAAGCGGGTGAGAGATGTGCCCCCTGCCCTCAAAAGAAAGGTATACCTCCGGTATGGAATCCTGAATCCTGAGCCCCACCATTACGAGATCGATCACTTGATCCCGCTGGGGCTTGGGGGATCGAACTCGATAAAAAATCTTTGGCCTCAATCGTATTGGACCTCTCCCTGGAATGCTTACCTCAAGGATAAGCTTGAATATAAACTGCACAAGTTGGTTTGCTTGGGGATCGTTGATTTAAAAGAAGCCCAACAAGCCATTGCGACCAATTGGATTGAAGCTTATAAAAAGTACATGGGCAAAAAGCTGGATAGGGATTCCATACACTAGGAATAAAAAGATTGCCTTTTTTTCGTCTTTTAGTCTATCTTGACAGCGGTTATGGGGTTGAACAGAAAACTCAGTCAAATCCTTTCGGGAAGGACGGTTGAAAAGAAGGAAATCCAACCCGCTCTCTTCAAGCTTTACTTCACCGATGGCTCTTTTCTGCAGATCAAGATAAAGGGGGCTGTTTCAGGGGAAATCCATCCGGGCCAAAAAATAGCCAAGGTCATAGAAACCGAAGAGCGCTTTGTCTTGGAGTTGATGGAAGGAGCAAGGGTAGAAGTAAGCCTAGCCGAAGCCGGGGCTTCGGTTTACCTGCGGGATAAAGAGGGACGGTTGGAATACCTGGGATGATGAACCAAGCCGGCTAGGGAATAACATCACCCTTTTCGATTGCCCGGTCTTTTTGGGTTCTTTTCCTGGCTTCTATGGCTTTCAAGACCCAAAGGGAACATTCGTACAACAGGTACATGGGAGCGGCAAGAAGAAACAAGCTGAGGGGATCCGAGGTGGGAGTAATGCAGGCGGCGGCGACCACGATGATCACGATCGCATGCCTGCGGTAACGGCTCAGGGTTGCAGACTGGAGGATGCCGAGAATACCCAGGAGAATGACCACCAGGGGAAGCTCGAAAGCGAGTCCAAATGAAATAAGCATTTGAACCACAAAATTGGAATAGTTTTGCAAGGTCCAATCCGTTTGCACTCCCATCCACTTGTTGTAGGCGGAAAAAAACTGCAAGGTTTGGGGTAAAAGAATAAAGTAGGAAAAAAGAATACCCCCGACAAAAAGGAGAGCCCCCACGCTGAATATGGGAAAGAGTAGCCTCAGTTCGGAAGGAGTAAGACCCGGGATAATGAATTGGGCCACAAAATAGAGAATGAAAGGAAGGCTTAATACCAGTCCGCCGAGCAGGCTAAGCTGGAGTTGAACGCTAAAGGGATCCACGACACCAAGTACTCTTAAGACTTTTTGAGGATCTTCTCCTGCCGATTTAAGCGGCTTAAGAAGAATTGCCATCAAGGGCTTTGTCTCGATAAAGCAGATTAAAGATCCTCCCCCTAAAGCCAGCAGGGATTTTATAATTACCCACCTTAAGTCTTCTAAGTGTTCGAGAAAAGGTTTTTCTTCATAATATTTCATGGTTGTCAAAGGACTTTTTATCAAGGTGACCCTTCCTTGGGAAAAGACGACCGCTCTGATCCTTCAAAGCTGTAAAAAGTACCGCCAAAACTGATCTTAGGCTTTCCCCTCGATACCCTCCATTTATTCGTATCCCTCAAAGAGTAGATACAGCCGCAGTAAAGTTGCTGGTAGAAATTTTCCGCTTTAGAGATCAAGATCATCCTTTCTGATCCCCCTTTTTTCCTCCAGTTATAAGTCCAGTAGGTAAGCCCATAGCGGCTAGCCGCCCTAATCCCGGCAGCGGTGACCTGGTCGAAATCTTTCCACCGGGAAATGCCCAAGCTTGTGCAGAATACCTTAAAACCCTTTTCATAGGCAAAAAGGGCCGTTCGTTCCATTCTCATGTCGAAACAAACCGTGCAGCGCTGGCCTCTTTCCGGTTCCCATTCCAGTCCCTTCACCCGCTGAAACCAATTGTCCGTATCGTAATCCCCGTCAAAGAATTCGATCCCCTTTTTCTCGGCTAAACGGATGTTTTCTTTCTTGCGGATTTCGTATTCGATGCGCGGATGAATATTGGGATTGTAAAAAAAGAGGGTAAGCTTAATGCCGGAGGAGATGATCGCTTCCATGATTTCAGCCGAACAGGGAGCACAACAGGAATGAAGCAATACTTGGTCCACCCCGCCTGGAGGGATGAGTTTTTCCCTTTTGAAAGCCAGCTCTGTCATAATCTATTAACAAATCCAGGCCGTCTTTGATTGCAACAAGAACGAAAAAATCTTTTCATTTTGGTTTAACCTTGGATTTCCTCTCTTTCAAGCTTGTCCTTCAGGTTGACGAGGGAGGGGGAAAACTCCACCGGGTAAAGGGTTTGTGCCGGCTGTAGGGTTTTGAGCTTTGAAGGCAGATTGCCTAGGCTACGAAGGGTTCTTCTTTGGATTTCCCCGAGATCTTCCTTGGGAAGGATCCTTTTGCCTTGGCGCATCACGGGTTGCAAGAGGGCTACGGCCGGATAGTTTTCTTCGGCCAAGCAAATCAGGTCCTTCTGCATTATCCCCGAGTCGTTGAAATACCTGAAGAGCTGCTTGCTTCCCGGCCAAGTGGCTTTACCGGTCGATCGTTTTCTTCTCGGTTTGCCTTCGTATTCTTGCAGCTTGTAAACACAATCCAAGTAGGGACAATCACTCGAAGTGTCTAAAGAAGTACCGATCCCAAAACCATCTATGGGAGCCCCGTTCTTGACGAGTTCCTCAAGCTTGTATTCATCGAGGCTGCCGCTGACAAAAATTTTCGTCTCCTTGAGTCCCCCCGAATCAAGAATCGATCGAACGCTTCTTGAAAGATAATCGAGATCCCCGCTATCCAACCGGACGGCTTCAATGGTAATTCCCTTTTCTCTTAGCCTTGGGGCAAGACTTAAGACATGCTTTGCCGCTCTTTCCGTATCATAAGTGTCGATGAGAAGAGTGACGTTACGCGGATTGGCCACCGCGTAGTTGTAAAAAGAAAGCTCTTCAACGTCGTGGGCCTGGATAAAAGAATGGGCCATGGTTCCGGTAACCGGGATGGAGAACATTTTCCCGGCCAGCACATTGGAAGTGGCACTAAAGCCGGCAATGAAGCTTGCCCGGGCTGCAAAAAGGGAGGCTTCGGAACCATGTGCCCTGCGCAAGCCAAATTCAACGAGTTTTTTTTCGGCTGCCGCAAGATAAAACCGGATAGCTTTTGAGGCGATTAAAGTTTGGTAGTGGATGATATTCATGAGCCTTGACTCGAGTATCTGGGCTTGGGCAATGGGAGCGGTAATTCTCAAAACGGGTTCGAAAGGGAAAAAAATCGTCCCTTCGGCCATCGCATAGATGTCGCCTTGAAAACGGAAATTCTTGAGGTAATCCAAGAAGTCTTTTTTAAATCCTTGTTGGGCAAGCCAATGGATTTCTTCCTCCTCGAAACGGGCTTCTTCGACAAAAGAAAGGAGCTGTTCCAAGCCGGCAAAGACAAGAAAATTCCTATTCTTGGGCAATTTCCTTACGAACAGCTCGAAGGTGGCCAGGCCATCCATCCGGTGGTAGTGGTAGCCTTGCATCATGGTCAGTTCGTAAAGATCGGTCAAAAGCAAGCTTTTTTCTGGACTCATGTTCTCGCTAAAATGGTTAGGGCTTTGAAATAATTTAAATCGAACCCTATATTTTTACACTGTGTTTTATTAATCAACAAGTTCATGAACAGGACGAGCGCCACCACCATGACCCAAGAAAAAACGCAAAAGGCTTTATTGGGGTGCAGGGCTAAGCTTCAGGAAGAAAAGCTCATAGGCAGAATCGTGGAAGTCCATGGTCCTGTCGTCGAAATTGAATGTGCCCTTTTGCCTCCCCTGCATCGGTGTTTAAAGACCTATTTAGATCACGAAAGCTACATTTTTGAGGTTCATCAACATCTTGACGAACATCATCTTAGGGCTATTACCCTGCATCAGGCGGCTGGATTGCGTAGGGGCATGGAAGTTTATGATACGGGACGGGTCGTTTCCATTCCCGTTTCCAAGAAATACTTGGGAAGGCTTGTCAACATATTTGGTGAACCTCTTGACGGGATGGAGCCCGTGGAGCCGGAAGGCTACAGGAGCATTTTTTCCGATCCTCCTGCCTTGGATACCACCCTTGGACCCAAATCCATCCTGGAAATAGGCATCAAAGTGATCGACCTGTTGTGTCCTTTTGTAAAAGGAGGCAAGACCGGACTTTTCGGTGGGGCCGGGGTAGGTAAAACCGTTCTCATGATGGAGTTTATGAAGGCGGTGAGCTTGATCCACCGGGGGGTTTCCGTTTTCGCCGGGGTGGGAGAGCGTATCCGGGAAGGGCATGAACTTTGGAAAGAGATGCAAAAGGCGGGGGTTATGCCCCAGACCCTTATGGCGTTTGGACAGATGGATGAATCTCCGGGAGTTCGGTTTAGGATTGGACTGACGGCTTTAAGTTATGCCGAGTTTTTTAGGGATAGCTTGCAGACGGAAATTCTTTTCTTGATGGATAATCTTTTCCGGTTCGTTCAAGCCGGCAGCGAGGTATCCGGCCTTTTAGGAAGAATGCCCGCCATGGTCGGTTACCAGCCGACGTTGCTGACCGAGGTTGCCGAGCTTCAGGATCGGATTGTATCGACAAAGTCGGGGAACATAACGGCGGTCCAGGCCGTGTACGTGCCGGCCGACGATATGACCGATCCGGCCGTTATGGCCATCCTTTCCCACCTGGATACCGTGGTTATCCTTTCCAGGTCTCAAGCTGCAAAAGGGTTTTACCCGGCTATCGATCCGCTTGTTTCGACCTGCCGGATCATGGACAAGCAATTTCTTGGGGAAAGACATTACACGATCGCTTCCGGGGTGAGAAAATACCTTTCCCGCTACAAGGAACTGGAAGATATCATCAACCTTTTAGGATTGGAAGAGTTGTCTAAAGAAGACAAGCAGATTGTCCTCAGGGCGAGGAAAATTCAGCGCTACTTGACCCAGCCTTTTTTCACGACGGCCGGACACACCGGAATTGCCGGGGTCAGTGTCCCGCTTGCCGACACCCTTGATGACTGTGAAGCTTTTCTCAACGGCGATTACGATCATCTCTCCGAAGACCAGTGTTACATGAAAGGATCGTTGAAAAACGAGTTGAGGAAAAAATGAGGTTCTTTTCGACATGACTCCCTTTGAAATGCATTTGATCGATTCCAGGGAACAGTTAAGCTTAAGCGACGTGACCCTCTTTCACGGAAGAGACCGCAGTGGGCAATTTGGGATCATGGCCAGGCATGAGCCTTTCATGACCTCTCTGCTTCTAGGCCTCTGCTGGTTTTATGTCTTGAACGATCCCGATCCTCATTACTTGGCCCTATCTGGAGGTATGCTCTACTTTAAGAAAAACGTCTTGTGGATCGTAACCCCCCATTTTTTCGTCGACAAGGATATCAAGAAGATATCTGTTAATCTTGAACAGGAGCTGAAAAAAGAAGAAGAGGAGAGAAAAGAGATGAAAGAGAGGGCAAAAAACCTTGAAAAGGAAATGCTAAAAAGAATGTGGGAAATTCAAAAGGAAGCCCCCAAGTAAAGCGTTTTATTTTATGGAAAAGGATAAAAAAAAACTGGTTGAAAAAGTCCACGAGGATGTCAACAAGATCGAAGAAGCAAAGAAATTTAAGCCTACTCTTTTATCTCAAACCGTTTTTTTGGGCACCCTTGGCGTACTGTTTATCCTTCCGGTGGTAGTCGGGGCCTACCTGGGCAGGTGGCTGGATGAAAAACTTCCCGGCTATGCCCTCCACTGGACGATTTCCTTGATTATCTTAGGGGTGATCCTGGGGGCCCTAAACGTGTATATTTTTATTCGCAACAAGATGTAAGGGAAGGCTGCCATGAGCTTTGAAAAATTTTTAACCGAATCCACCCTGACCTCTCTTTGTATCATGGCCATTTTGGTGTTGCTGTCGATGGTGTGCGTCCGTTCTTTTAAAATCGACTCCCCGAGTTATTTCCAGGTTATTATCGAAGATCTGCTCTCCTTTATCCAGCAGTCGGTCACCGAGGCTATTCCCAAGGATCCCCAAGCGGTTCTTCCCTTGATCGGCACCCTTTGGATCTATATCCTTCTCTGTAATCTTGTGGGGTTGATCCCCGGGCTGCATTCGCCTACGGCGGATCTTTCCATTACTTCGGCTTTGGCCCTCATCGTTTTTTTTGCCGTTCCCTATTACGGTATCCGGGCTGAAGGGATCCTTGCCTACCTCAAGGAATATTTCGTGCCTTTTTTCTGGTTTTTCCCTTTTCATGTGATCAGCGAAATCACCCGTACCCTGACGTTGGCCGTCCGACTCTATGGCAACATGTCGAGCATGGAAATAGGCATTGGAGTGCTGTTGGTCCTGGCGGGATTTCTTTCCCCGGTGGCTTTTTTATTGCTTCACTTCATTGAAGCCATTCTTCAGGCCTACATTTTCGGGATGTTGGCCTTGATCTATATTGCCAGCGGGATGGAAGCATTGGCAAAAAAAAGCTAAAAATGGAACCATAAAAGGAGGAATCATGACAAATATCGGTTTGTTTTCAACCTTGGTTACGGCCATGGCCGTGTTAGCGATCGGATTGGGGGTAGTGGGGCCGGGTTTAGGGATGGGTATAGCTATTGCCAAGGCCTTGGAAGCTATAGCTAGGCAGCCGGAGTTGGAGAAATCGATAACGCGCTGGCTTCTGATAGGCCTGGCGATGATCGAATCGCTGGCCATCTATGTTCTCGTTGTTGTTTTGATCGTTCTTTTCCGCAGTCCCATGCTCGAGTATTTGACCAAGTAAAGGCTCTTTCAAGGAATGAACTGGAACAAGCTGACTTTCTTTCTCCAGATTTTTAACTTCCTGGTTTTTGTCTGGCTGCTTAAGAAGTTTCTCTACAAGCCCGTTTTCGATTTGATCAAGCAAAGAAAAGAGGCCGTTGCGGGGATGTGGCAAGAAGCGGAGCGGGCAAGGCAGGAAGCCCAAAAGCTCAAGGCCGATTATGAAAATCGGCTTCTCATTTGGGAAGAAGAAAAGAAGAAAGCCCGGGAAGAACTTGAAGAGGAGCTGAGGATACAAAGGGCAAAGCTTATAGCCGAAAACCAGAAGGCTTTAGAGCTGGAAAAAGAAAGAAACCGGGTACTGGAAGAAAAGAGGAAAAAGGAGATGGAGCTTGAAGCTGAAAATAGGGCTCTTCAAGTTGGGGCGCGGTTTGTCGCCCGTTTGTTGTCGAGCCTTGCCTCCGAAGAAGTGGAAAGAAAACTCATCGGCTTATGTCTTGAAAAGCTTCGTTCTTTACCGCAGGAAACTCTTGAATTGATTCGTCGATCCATGGAAAGGGAAGGGGTAGAGAAGGGAGTTGTGAAAAGCGTTTTTCCCATCGGGGAAGAACTCCGGGAGAGACTGCGCGAGACGATCAAGCAGGTCGTTGAAAAAGAGCTAGCAATCGAGTTTGACCAAGATCCCCAGCTTTTAGCAGGAATAAGGATTATTATCGGCAGTTGGATTGCTCGAGCAAGCATTAAAGATGAACTGGAATTTTTCCTCCAGGGTAAAAAAGAGGACACCGAGGTAAGCTTATGAGCCCGATTGAAAAAGTCTCCCATTGGGTTGATCAATACCGGCTTGATCCCAAGGTAGAAGAGTTCGGCAGGGTAGTGGCCATAGGGGATGGAACGGCCTGGATAGATGGGCTGTCCATGGCCGCCATCGACGATCTGCTGGAGTGTGAAGAAGGAAGCGTGGCCCTTGTGTACAGCTTGAGCGAAAAGCTCGTTGGAGCCATCATGCTTATTCAAACAGAAAAAATCAGCTCTGGAACCCTGGTGCATAGAACGGGCCGAAGGTTGAGCGTCCCCGTTGGGGATGAGCTCCTGGGCAGGGTGATCGATCCCCTTGGCAATCCTCTCGACGGTAAAGGAGCCCTGAACTGTTCCAAGGAGCGCCTTCTGGAAGTCAAGGCTCCCGCGATAATCGACAGGGATTTTGTCAACGAGCCCCTTTATACCGGCAACAAGATCGTCGATGCGATGATCCCGATCGGTAAAGGACAAAGAGAGCTTTTAATAGGGGATAACGGGCTGGGTAAAACCACCTTCGCCCTGGATACGATCGTCAATCAAAAGGATAAAAACGTGCTTTGCATTTATTGCCTTATCGGTCAAAAGAGATCGACCGTTGTCCACGTGATCGATACTTTGAAAGCAACCGGGGCATTGGACTATACGACCGTGGTGGTAGCGGAAGCCACCTCTTTGCCCGGCCTTCAATACATCGCTCCTTTTTCTGGTTGCACTATAGCCGAGGAGTGGATGGAAAGGGGCAAGGATACCCTTGTCGTATACGATGATTTAAGCCTCCATGCCCAAACCTACAGGGAACTTTCCCTGCTCTTGCGCAGGCCCCCGGGCCGGGAAGCCTATCCCGGGGATGTGTTCTACCTCCACTCGAGGCTCCTGGAACGCTCCACCCACCTTTCCCCCTTGAAAGGGGGAGGGAGCATGACCACCCTGCCTATCGTGGAAACCCAACAGGGAGAACTGGCCGCCTACATTCCCACCAACCTCATCTCCATAACCGACGGGCAGGTTTATTTTGAACAATTTCTTTTTTCCAGCGGCTTCCTTCCCGCCATCGACGTGACCCGCTCGGTTTCAAGGATCGGGGGTGCCGCGCAACATCCGCACTTGAGAAAAGAGGCGGGAAGGATGAAACTGGATTACTTGCAGTTCTTGGAGCTGGAAGTTTTTACCCGGTTCGGGACCAAGCTGGAAGCCTCCCTGGAAAAGAAAATAGCGAGGGGAAGGGTTTTGAGAGAACTCCTCAAGCAAGAAAGACTTTCCCCCATTTCTCCCCAGCAGGAATACTGTTGGCTGATCGCCTTTAACGAAGGGCTCTTTGACGATATCCCCATGGATTGCTTGAGGGAAGTTCAAGAAGAGCTTTTAAAGAAGTTTGAAAAGAGCCCCTTAAGCCTGGATGATCCGAGGGAAAAGTGGCTCAAGGAAATCAAGGAAGCTTTTAGTACCATCCAGGAAAAAACGAACAAAAAACTTCAAAAGGTGGCATGAGCAAGCGCAGGGACCTGATCAAGTACCGGGGAGCCCTCTTGGAAATCGGCGAGATCATGAAAGCCATGAAAAACATGGCCCTTGTCGAGCAGAAGAAAATGGCCAGGTACTACGAAAGCCAAAAAAGGGCGATCGACACCCTGCAAACCATCGCCGAGGATTTTTTCCCCGCTTTTCCCGAGCTTTTACCCCAGCCGCACCGCATAGACCGTCCACTCTACATCTTGATCGGCTCTGAAAGGGGATTTTGTGGCGACTTTAATTCGACACTGGTGGGTTTTTGGGAAAACCTCGAAAACTCCGGCAATCTTGCCGATCGCTACGGGCTGATCTTGGTCGGGAACAAGCTGGAGAGCCGGGCAAGCCATCTCAAACAAATTATCCAAAGGGTCCCTGGCCCAAGCGTTGCCGAAGAAATTTACCCTTTTATCCTCGATTTTTTAGATACGGTAAGGAAAAGTCTTATCGAAGGGGAGCCTCCTACCTCCATCGCCGTGTTTTTTCACATGGCGGACAGTCTTGAAATCGAGAAAAAAACCCTTTTACCCATTCCCGTATCCGAAGAAAAAATCCGCTCCGCCAGGAAAAGGTCGGCCGTAAGCCCCTTGCTCCACCTAAGTCCAAGGGAATTTTTCGTGGACCTGGTGGACAGTTTTCTTGTCTCCGGCCTTTTTTTTGCCTTTTATTCTTCCTTGCTCGCCGAAAGCAAGATCCGGATGCAGCACATGCAATCGGCCTTGGATCAACTCGAAAAAAAGGTTCAAGAACTAAACAAGCAGGCCAACAGGCTCAGGCAGGAAGAGATCATCGAGGAAATTGAAGTGATCCTCCTGGGAAGCGAAACCTTGATGAAGAAAAGATTGCGCTAAAGAGGAAATCCCATGCTTTTTGGTTTCGAAAGCATGCTTTGAAAAGGGTAGGGAAGAAGCACCAGGCCAAGAAAGGGAAAGATCGGTATTTCTTTTGATCATCGAGGCAGAAAAAAGGACGGGGATCTTAAACAGCCCTTGCCGGGTAAAACTTTTCTTTCTTGGCTAACAAAAAATTCAATTGCTTTTCAAACTTTCTTGCCTAGGAAATGCGGATGGGTGCGGCTGCGAAACCAAATCCCGGGTCAGCCCCAATAAAAATATGAACTAACCTATACTCTTTTATTGAAAGGGTTATGTATTCGATTGCGGATCCTTTATCAATGCTGAAATCCCTTTAAAAATAAACTGCAAGTTTATATTTCTGACCAAGATAGCCAGGATCACTCAGGTAGGGCAAGGGATGCTCAAGCCGATCAGATCTTCAAAGCCGAGCTGAACAGCTTAAGCTCAAGACAAAGCCTCCTTGAGCAATGCCTAAAGGACCTGGAAATCGCAATTACGGCTAGAACTTGTGAACTTTAAGTCCAAAATCCCATTATAGGCTTACCTGGGTAACTCTCCATCCTGGTTGGTTTGGTTTGGCCGAATATTATATACCTTCTCCTTGTTGATTACCGTCCTTTTTCCACGGCCAAAACTGAAGGCTATATAGCTAGTCAAATGAAAAATAACAGGAAGGTAGCTTTTCTTGCCTTATTTTCAATTGAAAGGGTAAAGGAGCATTGGTATAAAACTCAAGACAAGCGGGGTTGAGTTCCAAGCCTTTAGCCTCCTCGAAAATACCAGCTCAAAGGCTGCTCAAGAGAAAGAGCTTTTAGCATTACGAATGAGGCCGTGAAAACCGCAAGAGAACCCTGGAATGAAAGGGGCAGCACCGACAATTCCGGTACTTCCGCCTGGAAAGCTGGTATTTCCTTCTCTAGGGTAGGGGTTGCGTTAGGCCCTGCAAGGGATTGTCTTCCCGCGGTAGATACTAGAACCACGCCTGTAGTTCCATTTGCCTTGCTTATTCCGAAGGGAATACAGAAGGTTCAAAGAAGACCTAGAAATGATCACCACTTGTTCATAGAGTTACATAACCTACCGGATTTCAGGGGCGATTTGTGGCCTAAGCTTAATTATTCAGGGAGTAGGTATAAAAGCAGCTTTTTTCTTAAAGGTTTGACAGTGAAAGTTCGATCGTCGGGCTTTAACCATTTAAAGCGGAAAACGGTTTTCATTCTTGCCAGAGAATTTCTTTTTATAAGGATAGTAAAATTATTAAATTTGTACATAAATTATCACATATAACTATGAAAGTTTTTAAAAATTAATTTAACAGTAATGGGCATATTCTTTATAGTATTGTATTTGGTATTGGCAGCAATGTTGTTATCTGTATTAAATATATTAAATATAAACATAATTATTTTATTATTTATTTTTATATTGATTTTTCTGTTATTATTATTTTTTGCTCCTTCTGTGATTGTTTTATATCTTATACACTTCACTTGGGATGAAAACTATAAAACATTTGGAAACTTGTATTTCGTCGAGAATCGTTATGCCCAAGCTCAAAAAGCTCTTTTTTCTCTTTTTTCACGGTTAAGCGGTGTTTTGATTATTCTGGGTTTTTTACCTAGGGCAATCAAGGCTTATGAACACGGGATCTCTTTTGCGCCGTTGAATATCACAGAAGATTTGTCTTTTTCGGCTGTGTTCTGGAGTACGACGATAATCAATACGGCGGTTATTCTCATTACTTATCTCTTTTATATTCACTATGTTGCAAGACAAATAGTTTTAGCGGAGGATTGGATTGAGGAAGAAAAAATAAAAATAAAAAAAATAAAAAAAATGGTGAAGAATATAGCTCAAATGAAATTACCATGGCAAAAATCAATTTTTAAAAAAATTATAATAATACCGAAACGTTTTATTAAAAATCATATAATATTAAGGATTACATTACTTGTATTTTTTTTAATAATATTATTTTCTATAACACTTTATATAATTATATTACATATCGATATTATATATTATCTTAAAAAAGAACCTATATATGCATATATTCTACTAATAATATTATTAACACCTATATCGATATCTTGTATTATATCAATATTGTATTTACCAAGAAGAAGTATTATTGTTTTGGATGGGAGTATATTACTAATATTATGTAGTTTACTCATAATACCTGATATTATTAATTCTGTTGATCAATACCCTCAGCAATACGGTGGGTTTCGACCTGAACATTACATAGCAAAATGGAAAGGGGAGGATAAGGAAAAAAGGATAAGCGTTGTCTATAAAACAGACAAGTTTCTCTTTTGCCAGCCGGAAGATGCCCAAAAGAACCCCAATTGGAAATGTTCCATACTTAGCACCGAGGGATTAGAGCGCTTGGTTCCCGATACCAAATAAAATGCTTTAAAATTAAAACCAAATCTAGATAAAAAAATAAAATAAAATTAAAACATGGATTTAAGTTTGTCTGAACGAATGCTGCGTGATAAAATAATTCAAGTCTTAAAAGATCAGGGCTTTAGGGTAAATCCGCACATACGCTTACAAGAATACAATAAAACAGCATTTCGTCTAATACAACAAAAGTCTCGGTCAGAACAATTGTTGATGCATAAAAATTTTTTAATGAAATACATTTCAAAAGTAAGGAACTACTGCAGAAATGGATGCGAAATAAATCCTGAGAAAATATCATTGGAATTAATAGAAATCAGGAAAAAATCTTTCGAGGAAACTTTGTTCAAATGGTGGAACTTGGCATGGTGGAGCATACCCTATCAACGACCCTACGGTCGACAGATGAGATTTTTATTGTGGGATACAGCCCATGATTCTCCCTTTGGCTTGATAAGTTTGCAAAGCCCGATTTTGAAAATCTCCGTTCGCGACAAGTTTCTTGATATACCTAGAGAGAATTTAGATTTATGGGTAAACATGTCGATGCAGGCGCAGAGGGTTGGTTCTCTGCCTCCCTACAATGAGTTGTTAGGCGGGAAGTTGGTTGCCATTACCCTTACATGCAACGAAATCAGGGAGGCGTACAAAAAAAAATATAAACACTCTGTAACTTTGTTGAGAAATAGAAAATTAGAACCGGATCTTTTATTTATTACTACCACTAGCGCATTTGGAAAGAGTAGCTTATACAATCGCTTGAAATATAATGGAGAAAATGTGGCGTTGTCTCTTGGTTATACGAAAGGTTCTGGAACTTTTCACATTCCAGAACAATTATACCTGGAGATATTACGATACCTATCAAAAAAAGGATATGATGTTTCTCGCGGATTTGGACATGGTCCATCAAGAAAACTCAAACTAATCAGTCTTGGATTAAGATGCCTAAAACTGCCTAAATTTGATTTCCATGGCATTAAAAGGGAATTTTTTATATTTCCATTAGTCAAGAACTTGAAGGAAGTTATCCATGAAAGCGAAAATCCAATTTGGGTTGATCGGCCATTCTGCAAGTTGGTTAATTATTGGAAGGAAAGATGGGCAATTCCACGGATGGAAAGAATACAAAAATGGAAATATTTTAATTGCAGTGAGTTTTTTGATAATATAGAAAGACAGTTGAAGGGAATGGAGGATGTATAAGGCAGAAAGAATGGATCAATCACCCTTTGCCGAGCTTCCGGCGGCTTTAGTTGAAGAAATGCTTTCAAAAAGTGAAACGATTGGTGACCGGCTTTATGATTCTTTCAAGGAAATTAGAAATAGGAAGTTAGACTATCGACAGCAATTGCAAAATAGAAACTTCTTAAAATTAGAGACTGAAGTAGGGTATCCGGGAATACCAACGACATGTGGCATTGACGGTTCTTATGGGGTTGAGAAGCTTTTAGCGGCCGATTTTGCCGCTTGTGCGGCAGTCGCGGTTGAAGGATTAATTCCCCCTTCTGAAAAAAAATACTGGGAAAAACCTCATCACAGGGTGTTTATTCATCCTGAAAAGCATGATCCGGACACCGGTGTGATGATTAGGAGCGTAATGATGGAGATGGAAGTGGAACTTGCTGCCAAGGCTCCCCATGACGTGGTTTTTCTAGACGGTTCTCTTACAACTCCACTAATTTATTTAAATCAAGCAGTCAACAGACTCTTCGAATTGGAAGATAAAGAAAGTGAAACTGGCGCAAAACTCATAGAAAAATTTGAAGGGTTTCTTAAAGACTATAAGACCATACTTGAATCATCAAGAACTGACAAGTTGTGGGTAAGTTTGCCAAAGTATACTTCAAGGAGAGAGCTGGGTAAAATATTCAATTGGCCGTCTCATTACGACGACCGTGCCATGCTGACTCATGTTTTATCCCCCGGTGAATTTACAGTTCCCGTCCAGCTTGAAAAGCCGAAACAGCCCTGGCACTTAAAAACTCCTAATAATGACGGGAAACTTGAAAAACTTAAAGATGAGGTTATATCCGCTGTTCAGAGGATTCATGTCATGTATTATAAGCCTCATCCTTGGACACCGGTCTTTAGGATAGAAATGAGCTCATCCATTGCCACAAACTCTTCTAGAATAGCGGTATTGCTTCAAGCTATCAAGTTTCAATCTGGAACTCCCGGGATCATAGAACCATATCCTATCTACATTGCGGATAGAATTGTCAAACACCTAGGTAAAGCTATCCCAGCGTTTAGACAAATTGCTTCAAGAAGAATGGTAGAATTGCATGATGGAGATATTGGAGATATTGTTTTTACCATGCACGGATATAGAACTGAAAGTGAAAAATAAAACATGAATGTCGATCAAAATAAAGATATCGAACAACTCATCGACAATACCGAGCGTATTGGAACGATAGGTTCCCCTTCTTCCACAAGCGAGCTTTCAATAGATATTCTCGGAACGGCTGTTAGTAAAAAATTAGTAGGAGAACTCGCTTGTTTTAGGTTTTCCCAAGATGAGAAATCTCACATTGCCCTGGGTCAAATCACAGAAGTCCAGCTAAAAAACATTTGGCTTGAAGATCCGACGATGAGATCTCTGGCCAGGCAAAGGGGAAATGTAAACCCGATAAGCGGACAGCAGGACACCCATCTGGGTGAAATGACAGTCAGTGCCGTATTTAGTAAAGATGGATATAAGTTTGAACCAAGCATGCTTGGCACTGTTCCTGCAACTGGAACTCCGATTCATCTGGCAACAGATCAAGTCATGAACACTCTGTTAGCTCAGCATAAAGATGAAATATGGTACTTGGGACACGTGTACGGTTCAAAGCCAAAACTTCCAATGTGGTTCAAGCATTTTGGAAGCGGACCAAGAGGGGCCGGCGAGGCCTATCATATTGGGATATTTGGAAAAAACGGATCTGGAAAATCAACTCTGGCTGCAATGATGCTTGTAGCTTATGCTAGGCACCCCGAAATGGCCATATTTATTATTGATCCCCAAGGTCAATTCTCTAAACATGCAAAAGGACAGACTAATACAGAGGGATTTCAGTTGGGGCTAAACACTCTTCTTCGCAATTTCAATAAAAAAGTAATAATCAAGAGCGTTAAGGAATTGATATTGGATAGATGGGATCTTTTTTGTGAAATTCTTATCGAATCTCGTTTTTTTGAATTGCTTTCAATATCAGAAGGAGATTACAGAAGAATAGCCGCTGAAAGAATCACAGATGAACTGAAGAAAAAAAATATTAAATTAAAAGATTTATATCAACCAAGTTCCTTTGACTCAGCATGGAAGGTTCTTGGCGATCCAAATGTACAGATGCAGATTTATAAAACAAAAGAATCAAGGGAAAGATTTCAAACACTTTACAAGGAATCTGACAAAAATGAATTTTACAACAAATATTGGAAGCCCGTGACTGAATTATTTAATAAAGATCGAGAGAATACCATGGCCATTAAGGATCTTATAAAATTAGCGTTTAGTGTGGATGGAGGCTTCCCTGCCACAAATAACTGCCGGCCTGTAGTAATTATAGATTTATATTTATCGAAGGAAGAAGCTAATGTTTCTGGATTATACTGGAATGATACTATCCAGGCGTTAGTGATAAAAAGGCTACTTGATGAAATCATTTACTCGGCTGAGCGGGCTTACCATAATAACAAGCTTTTAAATACTCTTGTTGTATTTGATGAAGCTCAAAAATTTGCTCCAAGAGAAGGATTTAACTGGGCCAGTAACAAAGTGATTGAAAAACTGGAAAGGGTTAGGCAACAACTACTTGATGCAATAAGAACCACGAGAAAATACGGTCTTGGATGGATGTTCATTAGCCAGACGCTATCGAGCTTGCATAAAGATATTATTAGCCAAATTAGGATCTTTTTCTTTGGTTTTGGTCTTGCTCTAGGTACAGAATTTATGTCTTTAAAAGAAATCGCTGGCGGCGAATCCAATGCTCTTAAACTTTATCAATCCTTTCGCGACCCTCACTGTGCATTCGAAGTTAGCTCAAAGCAATATTCTTTTATGACAGTTGGTCCAGTTTCTCCTCTATCCTTTTCTGGAACACCTCTCTTTTTCACTGCATTTAATAAACCCGAAGAATTTATAAGTGAAAATGGATTAAATCGACAATTTGATCGAGATAAAAATGCATCTAATGAATTATTTTTAGATTTTAATGTTAATTAACTTTCATTAAATAATAGTTTTATAAATATTCTTCTTATTAGATTTATATTTTTACGGATAATTTTCTATTGTGCTTGATCAAGTCTGTAGTTTAAGAATATTGAAAAATCGGGCTTAGAGCAAGAGAGATTTACGACCAATATTTCAATTTTAAAAATGCACATGGACAAATATAGCCCTGTAAATAGATAATGCATAGTTAGTAAAATGCCAAATGATAGAAATTTTAAAATATAAACACTTCTTGTTTTGACTATAAATTTGCAAGACAAGCTAAATGTTATATCCTTATCTTTCAATTCATATAGAAAGGAAAAAAAATGTTTAAAAAATAAAACAGATGTGAACTCTGGATTTAAAAAAGGAATTTTGCGAGGAGACGGCTTATGATAAGAAAAAGTTTAGTTCTAATTTGAAGGCCCTTGTATTTACATTTAGATAAAGATTCTAAATTTTCGGTATTGTGGATAAATCAATGACTTGTGGATTTTATCAATCAAGATATTTTTTTCTTTTAGTCTAAACGAAATCAAAACCATTACTGTATCTGCATTCATAACAGTAGCAAGATTCTGAAATCATTCCAAATGACAAAAATCGTTCTAAATGACGGAAATATAATCGGAAGATTGCGATTTTTTCTATCTCAGAATTTAATACTTTTGGAATTCCATGTGCTACAATCTTGGGTTTGTGTTTCCAAATACTGTTATCCAAGATGTAAGCTAAAAATCGATTGAGATATCATATATATAATTAATAACAGGTAAATCTAAAACTATGATTCTGCAATACCATAGAATTAATAACAAAAATAAACCTTGTAGTACAGAAGATTATATTTTTGGATAGCAGATATTATAAATCCTTATGATGTTGCATGAAGACCTATTTGTTCTTATCCATGGATTTCTTAATACATGCATTATCTTGGATTTGGAAAGGGTTTAATGTAAATATCTTAAGCAATGCCTAAAATTATTGATTATTTTGATTTTCTAGAAATAGACTTCAAAAACATGAGATGTTGACAGGGGAATAACCGCTCTTGGCACTGAAACCGATTGGACTTAAATGGTTTTTCGTTGAAAACCTGGTTAGCGAGGGAAGAGGGATGTTATCCAAGCTGTTAAAAGCTTTAAGGTATTCCTCGAGGTTGAAGGGTTAACAGCATCCAAAGAGACTAAGGGCTGGCTGGACATTTTCCTTTCAGGATCCTAAATGAACTTTGGGTTGGAAGGTAGGCCTTGGAGATAGCATTTTAAGAGGTGGAAAACAAGACAAAAAGAGAAAATTCAACCAGTTTTGTAACGGCTAAGGCTCTCTCTATCCTTTTTATAGACAATTGAAAGGGGAGATCTGTTAGGAAGGAGAAGAGAAAAGGAAAGCTGGTTTTCCTAAACATGATGATTAGGAAGGCAGAAAGTTTAGCAACCGAAAAGTTCTAAATGTGCTCCAAGTTGTTTATGGGCTTTTTTATGGTTGTATAAAAAAAATCTTATCTTCTTGCCTTGAGGTTTAATCATACCCGATTTGGAGAGGGTTGCCTTTTCAACATCATGCGGGGTTGCCAATTTAAAATGAAGGTTGTGACGGAAACAACCGAGCTACTGAAGTGATTTTTTTGGTAAAGGAAAGGAATAAAGGAAAGGAATGGGGAGTTTACTGGCTATAGAAGGATTGCTGGCATAATGATGTCAACGGGAAGAATTGGAAAGGGGACCTCAAGAAAACTGGCATTTCTAGAGGGATGAAGATATCTAAACTGAATAGGGAATTTTTTCATGCCAAGCGGAGCATTCAAGAGGGCGGAATAAGGTTTTTTTCGTTTAGATTTGACCTGCTGAAGAAGCATAGTTTGCTCTAAAGATAATTGAGCTTCAAGATGGACTATTGGGACAAGGAGGAATGGAGGAAGTGTATTGTCTTAGCCCTTATTGAATATGAACAGGAAAGGAAATCTAACTTTGTAGCCGTTTGCCTTCTAGAGGATAGGAAACAACAAAAAGAAGCTAACCTTAGTCGTTCCTTATTCTGATCTTGGATGGATAGATGAAACAACCAGGTGCGGGATTGGGAAAGAAACCAGGAGAAGAGGTCACTTTTTTCCGGATGGATAAATACTAAAGTCTCATTTTTCTTTCAATTTATCGGTGCTTTTTGGCACCATGTTCGCTTTTTTTGTGAAGTAATCCTTGATGAAGGCAAGAGAAACCTACCTGATCAACATTTCCGTAGGGTAATCCTTGGCTATCCTTTCATCTGTGCAAAAAAAACTAGCACTTCTCCATTTATTTTAAAATCGATCCGTTACCATTGTAAAGCCAAGGGTTGTGCCGAAAAATTATATCAGGATAGAAGATCTCCTCCTCCAGGGCAATTCATCCGTGCTCTTTGGCAAAATTGGGGAAGAAAAGAGGTCAGGTTGTCATGAAAGAAAAAAGGCTTCCATATTTAAGCTTGACGATCTTCAACTTATCTCTTATTTCTGCAAGTTTGCCCTTAGTTTCCTTCATCTTATCCAATGGATTTTTTCTTTCCCTACCCTGTGGATCACTTCATCGGATTGGGATCGAAGTTCTTGAGAGAGAGCAGATCGAATAGGAAAAAAAAGGAAAGATAAAAAGAAAAAGCTTTTCAGTCCTTTGCAGAAGGATTGGGTTTATTGCCAAATTCAACAAAAGAAGGAGACACAAGCAAATGGGTGTTTAGTTGGAGAGTGGGGAATTGATTAACGAATCCTCCAGTTCCTCGAGCAGGTCTCGATAGAGGGTGCCAGGTGGTTTGACAGAATTTTTCAGGAACTTCTTAATGACCTTCTTGATCGGATCACGCCCTAGAAAGCACTCCCCTGGTACTGGGGGATTTTCAGGATCCAGCTTGGCATTGACTTTCTCTCCCCAAATTTTTGCCTTTTTGAAGTCTCGAACGGCTTCTTCAATTTCCTTTTGTTTGAGGAGAGCATGGGTGTTGATATTACGATACTGGGCTAGATTTCGATTTTTGTCGGAATAATTGTAAAACAAATCTTTCAAATATGATAGTTCTTGTATTTTAAAATCCGATAGTTCTTGTTTATTAAATAAATCATCCCATAAATTTAAATATTTAATGCCACCAACTCTTACTTTAATTCCATTAGGAGTTGTTTCTAAATTTTCATTTTTTTCAATTTCTCGAAATTTGGTGCTGTACTCCTTAATATACTCAGGCGTTGACTCGGTGAATTCGATGAAATCTTTTTCAATATTATATTTAATACTATATTTAGAGGAGTTTCTTTCAGCCCATTCTTTGATGGCATCGCGGTAGGCAACATCGAGGAAGGTTAAACTTCCATTTATGGCTTCAAGCCAGTGGCCGGTAAGAAGTGCGGTTTCAACACGGATAGCTACTAGTAGGCAGCTCGCTTTTTTTATGTGTTCTAATAATGCATTGAATGCAGGAAAACCCCGTTCTTTTGTGCTGGGATTGCCGTTAATGAGCTGTGCTGCCAAGCGTAACCGCTTTACCCAGGATTCGGCCTGTGAATCTATAGGATTCAGCTTGGGGGAGAAAGCAGAAGCGATGGCGGAGGCATCCAGGAGGGCACCGCGGCGAACCTGTTGCAGACATTCGCGGCGAACCCGAACGACATCGATAGGGCTTGGAGTTTGAACAGGGCCAACAAGCTCCCGCTCGGTTTTTTTTAGGATTTGAACACGATCCCCGGCAAGAAGAAAGGCCAACTCTTTGATTAATTCTCTGACCTTGGGAATGCCGCCGGTATCGCAGACGAACAACTGGCTATTGGTATTGGGTTTGTAAAAATTCCAGATGGACTGTCTGATTCGCTCGGCAACTTGGGGATTAATCTCGCTACTTTCTTTTTCCAAATTTTCATTATCCTTGAGATAGTTTTCTTGATGGATATTCTCTTCTTTAACTCCTTTTCGAATGAGCCACTGCTTAAAGAAACGGGAAAAGGCAACAGGCTCTTGGTATTCATTTTTACGATCAGTGCCAAGCAACAAAACGGTTAGCATGCGTGGATCAATCTTTCGGTCTTTTCCCTTAGTTTTAGAAGTTTCGGAAGAAGGGCTATTTTCCGACCCAGGGACACCACTCGAAAGTAATGGGGCAATGAGTGGAGTGGTCTTTGGTAAAACGATCAAGAGCTGTCCATTCGTGCCTCTTTTGGGGCGGAGAGAATGGCAATCTTGCATTTTAAAAAGATTTTCTTTTATATCGCTGAAAATTTTTTCATTGATTTCCTTTTCTTTTTTTTTCAATTCTTCGTCTTCAGGCGGCCAGTCGATCACTTCGACTTGTTGTTGTTCTTTTAAAAAATCGTCGTGGAATAGGCGTGTAAGCTTTTTTTCTGGATAACCCCGAAAAAGTTTGCCGGTTTGGGGGTCCTCCAAAAGGATTTGGAGATCTGAAATACCGTAGGTCACAATGAGTAGTGGAGGTGGGGGGGATTGGTTCATAAGTTTATTTAAAGGTTGAGTTCGGAAAAAAAAAAGAAAAATTTGTTGGTTTTGACACGGATCGAATTTTAAAAGTAGCTCCTTCAGCTCCTTGAAATTTTTCCCGGTTGACCAGCCCATGTGGCTGTGTAACATTCCCCCACATCGGTAGGGAAGTGCCGGCTCTGATCTTCTCGGTTCTACTGCCCGGAATGGGAGTTGGTGATCCTCCCGCGTAGGGGGCTATCTCCCCTGACCGCTTACTGACCGCCGCTTGGTTTGAAGCCACAATCCCAAGGTGGTTGCGGTATTTTTTGCCCCAAGTCCTTTCCAGCTTTTTTTAAAGCTTTATGGGCTGCCTCAGCAAATTACTGCTCAATTTCTTCTCCTGGTCGAGCTGTAGGCTACTTCAATTTGTCTTTTTCCTGCAAGTGGCATCACCGAGCCAAATCCGAGCACTGCCGACTAAACCTTGGGGCTTGCCATAACCGAGTTTATATGAACATATCCAGGGGAAGAGGGCTAAGATCAATGAATTTTTCAAAAAGTCATGAACCGACTCCGGATAAAGCTCCCCCTAGTTCCCATTTCTTCAAGCTATCAAAGCTCAAGTTCATGTGCAAACCGCTATCAGCTTTAAAGAGAAAGCTTTTAACGGCGTCCTGTGCTCTTGCGTTGTCCATTTCCTCGATTCCCTTTTAAAGGTCTATGCTTTTTTTGCACTCGGAGTGGTGAGGGTAGTATTTTCAAGCTATCCATAGCATCGTCCAGTAGCTTCTACGGATATGGTGAGTAGTTGGGAATGGATATCCTGTTTAATGGAAAACTCGATGACGCATGGATGCGGATGGTCTAGGATGCGGTGGGGAATACCTTAAATATCCTTATCTTTTTGCTCTTTTTTCACGAAATGTTCTTCCGAGACTTTTGCCTACAAAGATTCCCCATGCTCAAGATGGGACAAGGGATTTATAGTCAGGATAACTTTACAAGGATACTCCTTGAGATCGGATACCAGAAGAACCCGAGGGGAAGGCCTTCCAGGGCAGTGAGCCAAGCTCTCCCTGGCCTGAACAGTGGCCAAAAACCCAATCTTCAGTTGCCGCCTCAGGCTTCACTGAGCCAATCTGCACGACCGCTACCGGATCCGCCAAGGCGGACATGACCACGCTACCGCTTGCGTGGCATAGCCTGGCCAGCTCACCTTGCTACTGCGTATAACGCTTCGGGTCAACCACGCAGCTATGCTACCCCGTATTGACGAACACCCATAAAGGGCCTCCATCGTAAAGACCGGCTAGACCTAGTCCTAGGTAGCCTAAGCCCAGTGCACTGGGATACATCATCAACAGTACCAGGTGGGGAACCTGACGGCCACGAGTTTCAAGCCCAGTGCACTGGGATACATCATCAACAGATTGGAGAGTAATAAAGACGGATAAGTTTGGGTTTCAAGCCCAGTGCACTGGGATACATCATCAACTGTATCCCTTGCAATCCATTGCTTGTCAAGGACATTTTTTTGCGTTATTGGCAACCTCGGAATGAATCGAGTCGGATTGGTAAAATTGGGGGGAGGTTCTGAATCCAGGGATCGAATTCCCAATAGTTCTTAAGTTTATGGAGGAAAGTCCCCGCCAGCTTCCTTGGTCCAACCCTGTGGAATTGGACGCCAGTCCGAAAGGGTCCCCTCGAGGACAGCTTTTTTGTAGCTATCGACCAGCCGTCGTATCCGGGAATGGAGCATGCTACCCCCAATGCCGCGGCAAGCCTTCACAGATCCGGGTCAACGATTGGACGAAAGGCCCTCCCAACTCAGTTTCACCCGGTGTGACCGGGACCCGAGGGGAAGGCTTTCCAGGGCAGTGAGCCAAGCACTCTCAGGCCTGAAAAAAGGCCAAAAACCCAATCTTCAGTCGCCGCCTCAGACTTCACTGAGCCAATCTGCACGATCGCTACCGGATCCACCAATGCGGCCATCACCACATTGCCGCTTGCAAAGCGTAGCCCGGTAAAGACCGGCTAGTCCTAGGTAGCCTAGGCCCAGTGCACTGGGATATATCACCAACTCTTCGTCTTTACAATTAATAAGATGAGAAACTATCTTTGACGCACCTTTGTAGACCGGAAAGCTGGTGGTGTCTATCATGACCGCGTCTTTTGGCTTAAAAAGATACGACAACTCGTCTCTTTTTTCCACATTGTTGGCCTCGCCGTCGAGTTTCCTCCTCGACTTTCTTGTCTCAAGATTAGCGTCGAGAAAGAACTTGAACCTTGCTTCGAGGAACATTACTGAGCCGATTTCTCTGCCCTCGACAACAATTGGATACTTCGATGCCGGTTCCCTCTATACTGGAAGAAGCAGTATCCTGACCTCGGGGTAGGCCGCGATCGTTGGGACTGCAAAGTTCACCTTGGGTGACCTCAAGTTGGCCTTGTCTTCAAGGTCGACGCCGTCGATCTCGACATTAAACACCTTGATCGAGTCCTATTTCTTCAGCTTCAAGACAAACTTCATATTCCCGCACGCCTCGATTACGGCCCACTTGTTCCGCCAGTTCACACAGTCATCAAGCAACTTTTGCGTGACCGACCTGTAGAGCAAACTGGTGCTGAAGTAGGCAAAGCCAGTTATCTTTGCCACTTCCCCCACGACGGTGCTCTTCCCAGATGCCGTGGTCCCGTCGATGGTCACTATTAATTTTGCCACGATTAATAATGCGTAGATTAATAACACCGCAGTAATGAATCATGAAAGAAGTGAAAAAGAACGACGATAAGAATAAGACAAAAGATACGGTTTACAAAGGGAAGACCGCTAAGAACGGCAAGCCGGTTGTCACGGTGACAGAAAACGGGAAGACAAAGTTCTTCCCTATGTACAACAACGAATTCGACCTGCCGCCAGGCGGGTCATTCGCCTGGAGATATGGCGGGACCGCTCCCTGGAGGCTGTCTTACTCGATTCTGAGGCACCACACGGACGAGAAGCAGGAAAAGTATGGAAAACTCTGTCTGGGTTTTCTTTAAGAAGTTATAGCACACATGGAATTCAACAAGCAATGGACATTTAAAGGATCGCAGGTGAAGGGAAGCAATAGAAAAGATAGAATCTTCCGGAAAAGAGCTTTAGTTCAAATTCTTGAAAATCGCGTTTTTTTTCTGGCAGGATGAATCTGTTGACTGGGTTCAGACTGCAACAAATGTCGTCTCCTTTGGAGGCTTTTTTTGTATCTTTTCTTTTTAGGGATCTCAAGTCGGGCGCGAACAAAAGGATAGGGATCTTAAGTCAGACATGAATGCGAGGTTTTCCGAGCAGGGTAACTGTTTTGCGAAAATTCTGCTACTTCATCGATACTTTTTCCAAGTTCGACAGCTTTTGCCCACTTGGAAGGCTAGTGATGGTTTGGATATACCATTTTCCGCATCTTTTCCCACTTGTCCGGCTCGTTTTCAACGAAGTGTCGGACAGCCTTGGCGAAGAGCTTGGATCTTCTGTCCGCCATAGTTATGTCGTTCTTGCCGATGGTAGCGGAAACTTCCACGGCCAGGCACACCAGGTCCCCGGTTTTCTTGTCGAAACCGAAGGCGAATATGTCCGCCTTCCCCACGTCGTTGCTTTCGGCTTTTGTCAAAACGCCTTTATCTTCCGCAGCCGATATAATATGGCACACAAAGTCTTTGTCTAGGACCTTCAAGTCCAGTATGTCCTCTTTTAAGGAGAAGGGGAGCTGGTCTTTCGCCTTAGACTCCAGGACGACGTCGTCAATTTCTTCAATTGCTTTCGCAACCAAGTCCAGCTTGCTGTTGCTGGCTCTCTGGTCAATGCTGATCAGAGTAGCAACGAGATGAACGTCTTCCAGTCTCTTGTCTATCTTCTCCAGTCTCCCGTCTATTCTCTCTGGTCTCATATCTGTCCTAGCCACATGTTCAGACAGTTCTCTAACAACCCTAGTCAGCTCTCCTATCATCCTGTCGGTATCGGCTTGCCGTTCAGCAAGTTCTCTGACGGCTCCGGTCAGCTCTCCTAACATTCTGTCGGTATTGGCTTGCCGCTCGGCAAGTTCCCTGACAACCCCAGTCAGCTCCCTGACAACCCTAGTCAGCTCCCCAACAGATGCACCCAAGTCTTCGGTCCTGTTTTCTAGTCTTTCTTGCCCGGCGGCAAGTTTGCGAAGCGTCTCTTCAAGTTTCTCTTCCATGGTTGCCTCCTCTTGATCGTGTATCGCTTGCACGCGCTCTCTGCTCTTTATCCGCCTCCGCGTTGAATCCAGGGCTCGCTTCCGAGCATGAATCCGAAACTCATCCTAAAGTCCCGTTAGTACTCTCGGAGGTAGGCGGCAGTATGTCTTTCTTTTTACGATACGATGAAATGTGTTGATTGTCTACGATGTCGAGCTTAAACCAGAATATAGAATCCACTGTATCTATTAAATGCCGGTCTTTTCCTGGTTGAGAGCCGACATGAACGCGCGTTTCGCCGAGCAGGGCAAAAGGATCGAGTTTATAGAAAAGATCTTGGCCAAGGCGGTCCAGATCGATGTGAAGTCAGCAGAATGATTAAGCCAAAACGGGATACTTAAGTTCCGGCAGAATTTAAGATACCAATTTATTTATTTTCCCCTGACCCGGGCGGCTTAAACATAGCATGCCACCGGGCCACGCAGTGGGGGAAGATTATCTCAAGACAAACGCGAACAAGAGGACAGAGATATTAAGTCATCAATTGTCTCCACAACCAAGTCCAACTTGCTGTTGCCGGCTCTCTGGTCAATGCTAATCAGAGTAGCAACGAGATGAATGTCTTCCAGTCTTTTTTCTATTCTCTCTAGTCTCATGTCGGTCCTGGCCGCATGTTCGGACAGTTCTCTAACAACCCTAGTCAGCTCTCCTATCATCCTGTCGGTGTTGGCTTGTCGTTCGGCAAGTTCTCCGACGGCCCGGGTCAGTTCCCTGACAGCCGACGCCATGTCTTCGAATCTTCTCTCTGTCTTTGCCGACAGCTCTTCGACAGCCGCAGCCAAGATTTCCGTCTTGTTTTCTAGTCTTTCTTGCCCGGCGGCAAGTTTGCGAAGCGTCTCTTCAAGCTTCTCTTCCATGATTGCCTCTTCTTGCGTGCTTGGTGCAGACGCGTTCCAGCTTCTTTATCCGCCGCCGCGTCGGCTCCGGGATTCTCTTCCGCGTTTGATTCCGAAGCTCTTCTCCGAGCAGTCTCGGGCAGTGGCGGGAGTTTGTCGTTCTTTTTACGATACAATGAAATGCGTTGATTGTCTACGATGTCGAGTATGAAACCGGAACTTGTCGTCTACTGTATCTATTCAAGCCCGGTCTCTTCCTGTGGGCTTCGAAAGTCCGCCGCCAGCAAGGGGCATTATTCCTCATCTCCCAAACCCCGCAGAAACTCTTTTCGTATGTTCCTGACCATTTTCATCGTGGTTTCGTCATAATTGTGAAGTTTCAAGCCCAGTGCACTGGGATACATCATCAACCCAGGTCCAAACCTAGATGAGCAGAATTATATGTTTCAAGCCCAGTGCACTGGGATACATCATCAACAGTATACGAAATAGAATACTTAGGAGAAAAAGTTTCAAGCCCAGTGCACTGGGATACATCATCAACTTGGAAGAACAGGCGTTTTTACTACAAAAAGTTTCAAGCCCAGTGCACTGGGATACATCATCAACTGTATCCCTCGCAACCCATTGCTTGTCAAGGACATTTTTTTGCGTTATTGGCAACCTCGGAATGAATCGAGTCGAATTTTGCAAAATTGGGGCGAGGTTCTGAATCCAGGGATCGAATTTCCAATAGTTCTTGCGTTCATGGAGGAAAGTCCCCGCCGACTTCCTTGGTCCAACCTTGTGGAATTGGGCGCCAGTCCGAAAGAGTTCCCTCGAGGACAGCTTTTTTGTAGCTATCGACCAGCCGTCGTATCCGGGAATGGAGCATGCTGCCCCCATGCCGCGGCAAGCCTTCACAGTTCCAGCTAAACGATTGGACGAAATGCCCTCCCAACTCAGTTTCACCCGGAGTGACCGGAACCCGAGGGGAAGGCTTTCCAGGGCCGTGAGCCAAGCTCTCCCAGTCCTGAAAAAAGGCCAAAAACCCAATCTTCAGTTGCCGCCTCAGACTTCACTGAGCCAATCTGCACGATCGCTACCGGATCCGCCAAGGCGGCCATCACCACATTGCCGCTTGCGCAGCGTAGCCCGACCAGCTCACCTTGCAACTGCGTATAACGCTTCGGGTCAAGCACGCAGCTATGCTATACCACGTATTGACGAACACCCATGAGGGGACCTCTATCTTAAAGACCGGCTAGTCCTAGTCCTAGGTAGCCTAGGCCCAGTGCACTGGGATACATCATCAACCCAACCCGCCCTCCTGGGCAATTCCTGGGAGTTTCAAGCCCAGTGCACTGGGATACATCATCAACATCTGGAGAAATCTGAAGCGTTAAGCAGGATAAGTTTCAAGCCCAGTGCACTGGGATATATCATCAACTGAACAGGAAGAAATTACAATTCCCGCAGAAAGTTTCAAGCCCAGTGCACTGGGATACATCATCAACTGATGCTACAAGGATAATGACACCTCAATTTAGGTTTCAAGCCCAGTGCACTGGGATATATCATCCACTGTATCCCTTGCAAGCCATTGCTTGTCAAGGACATTTTTTTGCGTTATTGGCAACCTCGGAATGAATCGAGTCGGATTTGCAAAATTACGGCGAGGTTCTGAATACGGGGATCGAATTCCCAATAGTTCTTGCGTTCATGGAAGAAAGTCCCTGCCGGCTTCCTTGGTCCAACGCTGTGGAATTGGACGCCAGTCCGAAAGTGTTCCCTCGAGGACAGCTTTTTTGTAGCTATCGACCAGCCATCGTATCCGGGAATGGAGCATGGTACCCCCATGCCGCGGCAAGCCTTCACAGATCTAGCTAAACGATTGGACAAAACGCCATCCCAACTTAGTTTCACCCGGAGTGACCGGGACCCGAGGGGAAGGCTTTCCAGGGCAGTGAGCCAAGCTCTCCCAGGCCTGAACAGTGGCCAAAAACCCAATCTTCAGTCGCCGCCTTAGGCTTCACTGAGCCAATCTGCACGATCGCTACCGGATCCGCCAAGGCGGCCATGACCACGTTGCCGCTTGCGCAGCGTAGCCCGGCCAGCTCACCTTGCAACTGCATATAACGCTTAGGGTCAAGAACGCAGCTAAAAAGGCTTTTCTGCAGGCGTTGGCCGTAGCGGGAAATGCAGCGTTCCACCATAGCCCGCTCCCTATTGTCGCTCAAGTCGTATGCTACCCCGTATTGACGAACACCCATGAGGGGACCTCTATCTTAAAGACCGGCTAGTTTTAGTCCTAGGTAGCCTAGGCCCAGTGCACTGGGATATATCACCAACTTCCTGAGCCAGCCGACGCTTTCGCTTCGTTTTGTTTCAAGCCCAGTGCACTGGGATATATCACCAACCAAAGGCCTGGTAAAAGTAAAAGAAGTAGAAGAGTTTCAAGCCCAGTGCACTGGGATATATCATCAACTAGAAAAGCTAAAGAAAAATGGGGAACAATTTGTTTCAAGCCCAGTGCACTGGGATATATCATCAACTGTATCCCTCGCAAGCCATTGCTTGTCAAGGACATTTTTTTGCGTTATTGGCAACCTCGGAATGAATCGAGTCGGATTGGTAAAATTGGGGGGAGGTTCCGAATACGGGGATCGAATTCCCAGTAGTTCTTGCGTTCATGGAGGAAAGTCCCCGTCAGCTTCCTTGGTCCAACCCTGTGGAATTGGACGCCAGCCCCGAAAGTGTTCGCTCGAGGACAACTTTTTGTAGCTATCGACAAGCCGTCGTATCCGGGAATGGAGCATGCTACCCCCATGCCGCGGCAAGCCTTCACAGATCCAGCTAAACGATTGGACGAAACGCCCTATCAACTTAGTTTCACCCGGAGTGACCTGGACCCGAGGGGAAGGCTTTCCAGGGCAGTGAGCCAAGCTCTCCCAGTCCTGAAAAAAGGCCAAAAACCCAATCTTCAGTTACCACCTCAGACTTCACTGAGCCAATCTGTACGATCGCTACCGGATCCGCCAAGGCGGCCATCACCACGCTACCGCTTGTGCAGCGTAGCCCGGCCAGCTCACCTTGCAACTGCATATAACGCTTCGGGTCAAGCACGCAGCTAAAAAGGCTTTTCTGCAGACGTTGGCCGTAGCGGGAAATGCAGCGTTCCACCATAGCCCGCTCCCTATTGTCGCTCAAGTCGTATGCTACCCAGTATTGACGAACACCCATGAGGGGACCTCCATCTTAAAGACCGGCTAGTCCTAGGTAGCCTAGGCTCAGTGCACTGGGATATATTATCAACTCGAGCAACACTCCATTGGTTCGCCTCCGTGGGTTTCAAGCCCAGTGCACTGGGATATATCATCAACTTCTTGCTCCGGATGAAGAGACCACTTTTTCGGGTTTCAAGCCCAGTGCACTGGGATACATCATCAACTTTTATCCCTGAGGAAGTGGACTCCGTGGTAGTTTCAAGCCCAGTGCACTGGGATACATCATCAACAAATATATGACGATGAATGCAAATGCAAATGGGGTTTCAAGCCCAGTGCACTGGGATACATCATCAACTTTTATAGCCTAGTCCCAACCGGAGCTCTCCGTTTCAAGCCCAGTGCACTGGGATACATCATCAACAAATATATGACGATGAATGCAAATGCAAATGGGGTTTCAAGCCCAGTGCACTGGGATACATCATCAACTTTTATAGCCTAGTCCCAACCGGAGCTCTCCGTTTCAAGCCCAGTGCACTGGGATACATCATCAACTGTATCCCTCGCAACCCATTGCTTGTCAAGGACATTTTTTTGCGTTATTGGCAACCTCGGAATGAATAGAGTCGGATTTGCAAAATTGCGGCGAGGTTCTGAATCCAGGGATCGAATTTCCAATAGATATTGCGTTCATGGAGGAAAGTCCCCGCCGACTTCCTTGGTCCAACCCTGTGGAATTGGACGCCAGTCCGAAAGTGTTCCCTCGAGGACAGCTTTTTTGTAGCTATCGACCAGCCGTCGTATCCGGGAATGGAGCATGCTACCCCCATGCCGCGGCAAGCCTTCACAGATCCGGGTAAACGATTGGACGAAACGCCGGCGTGCTTCCGGTCTCAACCACAGAAGACCGTCTTGGAAGACAAAATCTTTTGGTTGGATCATCTTGAGATGAATCAAACGGATCACCAACCGATCGACCTCGGGCCGGAAGATTTCCACCAGGTCGCTGACGAGCGCTTCGTGCCGCCCGTTAGCCTCGTGGAGGACACCAAGGTAAGGATCAAGTCCAGCTAAGCGGACGGCAACCCCTAGCCGATGCCGGAGAAGGGCATACCCATAGTTGAGGGCTAGGTTGACCGGATCCTGGGTTTGCCCGTGCGTGCGACGCTCTTCAAAGCCTCCCAGTTGGTTGACCTGTTGGGCGAACCATCGCCAGTAGTGTCGGCTGGCCCATCCTTCCCAGCCGCGCACGGCGGGCAGTTGCCGGGCATGAACGAGGCCGACGCAGGCTCTCTTGAACCTGACCAGGAGCTTGTGGTCGTCCGGGCGGTAACGTTGGCGCACAATGTGGGCATACCGGCCAGCTTGGCGGAAATGAGCCTGGCGGCGAGCTGGACGCGGCCGGGCTCGTCAAGGCTTTGCCATGCGGAGTGATGGGCGGCGAGGGTGCGATAGCGATTGGCCTCTGCTGAGGGACCGAGGATGTGGATCGGGGTTCGTCCCGGAAGAGCCAAAAGAACGGGGATATCCAACTCGGCACAGGCTTGCAACAGTGCGGTGCTGACTTGACAAGCCGAATGGAGCTCAATGTTAGAGATGCGCAAGAGAGGAAGAAGCTTGATGGACTCGTCTGCGGATGTTTCCACCACCAAGTTGGCATTGGATAGGCTCAGGCGGCAGCCATGGAGATGGACATCGAGCACAAAAGGACGTCGCAGTTGAAGAGGTGCGGGATCGTTTTGTCCGGGGACCACAACTTCAGCCGATCGTAGCTCCAGTCGTCCATGAGAAAAAGAAAGTCGTTCACCCAGTCCCACGGCAGCAAAGAGTGCCAGCCAGGGTTTCCATGCTGGAAGCTCAGGCCCGAAAAGGCGCAAAGGGCCAATGCAACCGTGGAGAAACATGGGATTTCCCCGTTGTGAAGAGGAGCGATGGGCGGTACGCCAATACTGCCAAGAGGTGGTGTCAAGCTCGGGCGGGGGCGGGAGTTGCCCCTCGGTGCCGAAGAGCTTGCGCAGCCGGCTTTGGCATAGGCGCAGAAACCCTTCGCCATCGAGGGCTGTGCGGGGTGTACCCGGGCGGTGTGGAAGGGGGACGGGGGTAAGGAAATCCAAGGCTAAAGCAGGGGAAGGTTCTTTGGTTGGAGATGGGGGCTTGGCTACTCGCCAGGGGCTTACCTTTAAAAGGTCGAAGTTTTGTCCCCTTTCGGTAAAGCGGGCATAGAGTTGCTCAATCCATGCTTGAATCGAGGATGTGCCCAGGCCGAAAAGCTGGACGGTTATCGGGATACGGCTACCTGTCTCCCAGCCCATGGCTTCGACCTTGACACCGGGCCACCACCAGAGTTGCTTGACGGTAGAAGGGTCGAGGTGGGCGGATTCGAATACTCCCTTAAGAAGAGCTTCTAGTACGGCCAAGGGATGTGCTCGGCGCGGTGGAGAGTGGGCTCGCAGCACAAGATCGATCTCCAACCAAGAGAGCTGATAAAGACGATCGACGCAAAGAGGTTGGATCATTCCAGCTTGGTAGGCTGTATGAAATGTTTTTCGAGTTTTTCGAGTAAATTCCAGTCAAGCTTGGCCGGTTGGGTCGATTCTGCGGGCAAGCCCTGGATGGTGCTCTTGACCGGGATGCAGTTAAGGAAGGCAACATTGGCCTGGGGGTAAATGAACACGGAGAACTTTGGTTTTGATTTAAGCCGATGCGATTCTCCCAGGGCTCCATTTCCCGGTAGAGCCCGAAGGCTTGTTCAATGCCATCCGGGTAAAGGAGAGCATGGATCTTGCAGTTGCGGGAATCAGCCGGCCTTTTAGAAACAAACGGGAATTCCAAGGATGAAGGTTTATCCTGGTAAAAGTTACACGGCAAAGTAAAGATCGACGGCATCCCGATTTCATTATTTCAAGCTTTAAGCCGGGACTCCCCACTTGGATTTAGCAGGCATGCAAGTTCATCACCCTCTTTTCTCTTCAAGGAGCTGTTTCTCCAGGGTCTTTCAACCTTGTCCACCTGAGGGGAATTGTTGACATGCAAAGAACCTTCTTTTGGATCATATACGCAAGATCAGCTATTAGCCGACTATTTATGGAATCGTTGAAGGCGGGATCGAAAAGGTCCGGGGTAGCGTTTATGGTTTCGAACCGGAGTTGGGTAAGGAGCTCATTTTCAACGGACATGGCTACACAAGAAGGAAGCCTGCGATCCGAAGGTGGTTCAATAAATCTTTTGTGAGCTGATGCGGTCCAGTCCCAGGATAGCCCTACCCGTGCCGCGGCCGGCGAGGAGACATTTTGAGCCACAAGTTCACTTTCAGCTTCTTTCTTTTGCCGTTCTCTTCGACATAAACCTAACAAAAACCCTGCTCATAGATACCGCAATACTTTCTCATCGCTCCTCAAGCCTCCACGGCCTGTTCCGCCTCATGGATTGGTTCATCCTCCTGGATTGACAAGACGGGGAACGCCCAGCGCAAATACGGCGCTTGGCGCATATGTCCTGCTTGCGTGGAGTCCCAGATGAGAACCCAGCATGTATTGACTCCAACATTTAAAATGCGCTGACCAAACAACAGCCCCATATACACATAGCCGCCGCCGCGTATTTTGCCTTCGCTTATTTTTTCGCGTATTTTTCCCAGCACATCGTCAATGAATCGCTCCCAGACGCTTTCTATGTCCTGGTTCTTGTCTTTGCATGTCATACTCCAGCGTTCCCAGCCGCGTTCGGTCTTGATTCCCGCCTTGAACACTGCCGCGTCGGACGATTGCCATGCCGATTCATATTCTTCGTCGCTCCACACATTTGACGACCACTCAGGGCGTATACACCACCATACATTTCCAGGAGGCTTCCCAACCGGTTTCGGTTCCAGCCACAGGTCCGGGTTTACCAGAACTGATCCATTGGGGAATTTGAAGATTTTTTCAGAATTCGGTCCCAGCCACTGGTACGGGTTTACCTGCCCCCACCTAGGAGGAATCAACCCAGGAGGAATAGGAGGTATAGGCAGACCAGTCACGCGATGCCAGTTGTGGCTTTCCGAAGAGATCATTAGATACAGAACGAGTGCAAAGACAATCATCATTTTTACTCCTCGTCAAACGTGTCAGGGTAGTACTTCCATTTCATTTCGATTTTCGGTTTTTCCAAGACCCATCCCGCCACGCCTCCAGTTATGCCATCGCTTCGCCCCGCTTTAAAAAACCCCGAAGCACCAGCAAAGAAACCCCTTGACCTAGGGGTTGCCATTTATAAGGAGCTGTGCTGACCGGCATTGCGGTTCTATCCAGGCTTTGGCCTTGGGTTCAAGACGAAAGGGAGAAGCGATGCGAGGGCATCGAGGAGGGTTCCGAGGCGGTTCAGTTGTCGGCATTCTCGATGCACCCCCAGGAAGCAAGCGGAGGTGAATTGGATGAGATCAACGGTGCTGAGCCCTGTTCTAACCAGTTTTTGGACGAGATTCCCGGCAAGGAACAGGGAGATCTCTTTGAAATTGCGAGGAACAACCGGATATCGGGTTTGTAATGTTGACAAGAAAATAGGTCGATCCGAATGAATATATGGGGGAGCAATGGGACGAATTGCAATCTTCAACGGATCCTCATCCCTGAGATCGGCCTTTTCATGGACATTCTTTTCTTTGGCTTTCTTGCGAATGAGCCGCTGCTTGAAAAAGCGACAGGAGGCAATGGGCTGTTGTGTGTTGTAGTCGCGATGGGTGCTAGGCATCAAAACGGAGAGCAAGGATGGATCAAACTGTAAGGGCAGGCTACCCCTGTCGGGACTCAAGGGGGAGGGCCTGCTTCCAGGACTAGGCGTACCTTTTGAGGAGCATTTTGACTATTGCGGGACCGATCTTGGGAAAAACGAGCTGGCAGTGGACTTGCCGCTTACAGTCGGCATTGGCCTGTCCATTCCAGAGCTTCAAGCGGTTCCCGTCTCGGTCGTTGAAAGTATCCTTCAGTTGAGTGCTAAGCATCTCCCTGGGCGATTCGATGGCTCCGGCCTGCCGTTTAAGCAACCGTGGATAAAACGGCACGCTACTTTCTTCTCCGGCAAGGCTTGTCTGTGGCTGCCGGTTTGTGGATCGCGCAAAGGGATTTGCAGGTCGGTAATCCCGAAAAGGAGGATCTGGTGGTGGCTCACGGTACTATCGTAAGAAGAGACTCCCGCATAAAAGATAAAAGAGGGGTGGGTGTTTAGCCCATGGATCTCATTTTTTAAGTGTAGCCCTCGAGCAGGTCATTGAAATTTACTCGAGCGCCGCGCCGGGCGGCGGCCTGCCAGCTTCTCAGCTTTGCGTGGAACCGGTAGATCGTGCCATATAGGGTAGGGTAGCTGGCACGACCGGTTGTGGACCACTGCTTGGTTTTGAGCCAGCATTCCAAGTTGGCAGCGGTATTACTCTGCCATGTCTTTTGCAGCTTTTCTTTAAGGGCCTTAAGGCTGGTCTCGAGTAGGCGATCCCAAGCCTCTTCACCCGCTCGAGCTTCTTTCCATTCCAATCTGTCGTTTTCCTGCCAGCGGGCGGCATCGAGCCGAATGCGAACGCTGCCCAGGCCCAGGGGCTTACCATAACCCAACTTGTGGGCATATCCTTGGGAATAAGGGGTAAGCCCAAAGGTTTTTTCAAGGAGGCCTGGGTCGAGCACGGCCAAAACTGCACCCAGTTCCCATGGTCGCAGGCTGTCAAAACGCAGGGTGGCACGGAATCTGGTCCCCGGCTTGGACAGGTAGCACACGACGGTCCCCCGTTCCTTCGAGTTGTCTTTTTCCTCGGTTTTCTTGTAAAGGTCCATGTTTGTTCTCGCATCGGGCTGGTGGCGGTAGTATTTTCTGCCGGCAAGCTCTCCTCCGGGATCGTCGGGCAGGTCACCGTAGGTAGTAAGCTTGTTTGGAAGATGAACCTGTTTGAGATAGAACTCGACGGCACTTGGACGCGGCTGTCCGAGGATGTGTAGGGCAATCTCCCTACCTCCTTCAACGAAACGTTCTTCGAGGCTTTTGCCCTCTGTTACTTCAATGGCGGTGTTAAAAGCAATCCGTCCCGCAAGCCTTTGGTAGCTCTCTTTGGCCATCGAAGAAAGTTCCTTCTGTTTATTGTCAATGGAATAGCCAAAAAAGAGCCGGGCTGCAGTCAGTTGCTTTGGGGCACCCTTTTTGTCAAATGTTTCCTGTGGGTGAAATCCCAGTTCGGGCCTCAATTCCTTATTTTCCCCAATGGAGTTTTTGTAGCAAACGCTGCTTGTGTAAGCCCAGCGGTAGTAGAAATGATGGCCCATGCTCAAGATGCGAAAGGGGGGATTCCCAGGCTTCCTCTCTAGGTTTTCGATCTCGATATAGATAAGCTGCTTTTCCTTTAGCTCGGAGTGATTCTGTATGGCTTCTTTTACTTCTTTTACTTTATCTTTAATCTCGTTTAGCAGCGGATGGCCTGGGCTTAAATGGCCGGTCTTTTCATCGGCAAGGATTTCCTGGGTTTCGTAGTAATCCTTTAAGACTTTTGAGGGAAGAGATTGGCTATCAGCTCGGTTAAAATCACTGGTGTGAACCAAGACATAACGATAGATTTCATTACTCGGCCTGAAAGCCTTGGCTAGGAGGCCTTCCCCGTCGATTCCTCCCGAATAGAAAAAAAGGTAATGATCGAGATTTTTTCCTCCTTCAGAGCTTTTTTCCAGTACCATGCATCGTGAGGTACGGGTAGGGGTAAATTTTATTCCGGGGAAATATCCTTGAAGCAGCTTGCCAACCTTTTCATCGGGCTTGGGAATGGCTGAATTCCGAACGAAGGTAACGCGGGTGTCATCCGGCAAAACCTTCAGCTCGATCTCGGCGTTTTCGTCCTTTCCCTTGACAGAGCTGATTACTGCGGGACGCGATTGGTATTTTTGACCGAAACCGAGGTTGGGCCGGAAGGTATAGCGGTGGTCGCCAACCCTTTCCATCGGTGCGTGCAAGAGGCTTGAGAGGGCTGCACGGAACATCCCCTTGAGGCTTGTTCCGGCGATGAGAACACGGCCGTCCTCCAGCATTTGAGGGAAAAGTACGCTTTGCTTTTCATTGATTTTGTACTGTTGGTTACCGACGAGCAGAGGGGTAAGGGCTTCCAAGGTGAGGAGGATTTCACCGCTCAGGCGATCTTCCCCGCTGCTGCCGTCGCGCCACATGGGAACATCGCAGATCGATTTTTGAACTTCTATGGGTAAGAAACCGTAGGGAAGGGAATTCATAGGCTTATCATCGTTCTATAAATCCAGTGTCCAAGCCACTCGCCTACCTTTTAGAAAGAAGTGTTTTATGGAAAGGGGTTCGCGTAAGAGATGGTCAGGCGACAAGCCGAAACGGCCTATGTCTTGCCAGCAATAAACCTCCGTGGTTTTGCACTCCAACCCGTCGATCTGTTGGACATTTTCCGGAGAATCCAATGGAAGGAGACTCCATGTTATTTTTTGGGCGGGTAACCGGCTCAAGGGTTGAGCATCGTAGAAATGATGCCAGCGATTCGGTTCGTAGAGGGTGGCTGCAAGCAGCGGCAGATCGTCCAGTCCATCCGGCAGTCTTCGAACGAGGGGGTAAAGCCACCGCAGCCGACCCCAGAGAAAGCTGCCGTCACACTCGAGAAGCCAAGCACGGGGTTCGAGAGAGATCCAAGAGGGATCGTTGCCCGAGATATGTTGACGGAGCAAGCCAATGGTCAGCCGCCCGGCAAGGTCTTGACGGAGCAGGTAAAGCCGCTGTCCATTCATGGTGTTTTTGGGATAATACGGGTGTTGGTTGAATCCTCATCCCGGTCCAGGGTCCAGCGGATATGACCGTGTCCCCGCCAGGACCCTCCTCCGAGAGGCAGGTGGCCATCACCTAAGCACTGGAGCATCTTGACCAAGGGATCAGCCAGTTTTTCCGCCTCTTGTTGTTTTGCTGCGGTGATTTCGGCCCTCCATCGGAAACGGCCATGGGCGATGCAGAGCCGGTCGAACTTGGATGCACCGTAGACACCACCGCTGAATTCATCTATGGACAGCTGCTGCTGCCAAAGAAGTTTCCAGTCCTCGTTATCCAAAATCCCATCCGATATACTTAGGGAACCGGCTTGTTGGGTGGTACCAAAGAGTTTCTCGACCAGCTCTTTCCCTGCGTTCCCTTCTTGCAAGGCTTGGCAGTAACGTTCGAGACCTGCCCTCCAAACGCCCCGGATGCTGGCAGCTGGGATGTAGGGAACAAGACCTCCTCCAGGGGTGGGCATGGCGGTGATGACGAAGTCCGGATCGAAATCTTCTTTCTTGAAGTGGATCTCCTCTTCTTTCTTGAAGTGGATCTCCGAGGGCGGGATTGGCGGGATTACCCGATTAAAAAACTCATTGGCTTGGAGCTGGAGGCGGGCATGCCCCCCGATGGAGAGGGTGTCCAGGCCGTATCCCTTGCCGAAATCGTCGGCTCGTTCCCCTACCTCGATCGTTCCGGAGAAAACGACATATCCACGCGGAGCTTGCTTCGACACAGGCTGCGTAGTGCGCAAAAAACTGTCCAGATCGAGCAAGGGTATATTGTTATCTTGGAAAAATTGTCTCAAGGCCTCTCCTCTTTGCCCCGTCGCAAAGGCATTGGGCCAAAGGCGGACATGCCGACTATCGAGTCGGACGATGGCGATCTTTTCCAAATGGGCCCAGCCGTAGCCGTGTCGGCTCCCACGTCCGATACGCGCACCGCCCTTTTTACTCCAAGTCGCCAGCACTTCCGCGGCCATTCCTTCAAGTTGTGCAAAATCACATTCATCGGAAGGAGCGATCTCAAGCAAGAAATCCCAAGAGGTTCCCTCTGGTAGCGCCTCAATGCTAAATAGGCAGTTCTCCCGTGCGGCCAGGGTGCGCCGGTCTATGCTGACATGCTGGAAGAAGACCGTTTGGGCATGCATTTGAAGCAGATGGGCATGGGCAAACCTCCAGGCCGAGGCAGTCGCCTTTTGATCGCCTTTGCCGGTGGGTGTTTCGAGGGTGATTGCAGAAGGTAGCTTGGGGAAAAGGGCACGTGCCTGGGCAATAAAACATCCAGCAAGGGTGCTTCCCCGCAAAATCGGCCGACCGAGACCGTCACGAGCAAGGGGTAGATTTGCAAACCCGTGAGGATTATTCCCCCCCACCGAGAGAGCACTGTCTTGGACAAGGTGGGCAAAAACCAGGGTTCGATAGGGTTTCATCCGCAAGGCTCCTCCTTCGATTTTTTGCCCGACAAAAACCAACGGACGAAGTAATCCAGAAAGGTCTTGGCATCGGTCAGCGGCAGACTCGATACCTGGCTTTGCAGCTTAGGAAATTCCCGGTGTTCGACAATCTCTTTCCACGCCTTGCCTCCGAGACGTTTTGAGGCGTCTTTGAGCGAGTCGAAAATCTTGTCGATTTCCTCTTTGGTGGAGGCTGCCTGGATGGCGGCACGAAATTCGCCCCATTGGCTTGGACTGGGTTGGGACTTTATCTTGTCGAACTTATAGTACCATTCTTGGGCTTTCCTGCAGAGCTTCTCTTCGTTGTCATAGAATGCATGTTCAGGGGCACTGGTAGAGACTTCTGTCTCGGAAGACAGACGGCATTGCGGCTCGGGCAAAAAGTCGATCCGGAAACGGCCGAAACCTTCCTCAGGACACTCGCCTAGGGCAAGGTACTCGGCAAGTCTCTGCCGAAGTTCAGTTGCTCCTTCTCCTTCGATCCAGACCACCGAGCCGGCTTTAATTGAGAGTTGGGCAAGGCGTGGAAGTCCCGTGGCGGCGTTGAAGCCCAACAGTTCGCGGCTTTCGCTAAAACTTTTCCTCGTTATGAGCCGATCGGCAGGGAACCCGACAAGATCGGCAATGGTCTTCGCCTCGAGCCGTTCGACGAAGTTGCCTAGGGAGTCCCGTGCGATGAGGTCGCTTTCCAAAAGTAGCGTAAAACCCTCGGAAACCAATTTGCTGCCATGCGTTGCCGGGGGTAGCCACGTTGCGGAGACAAGTTCAAGGGGACGACCGCCTCGGCCAACCCGCAGCCAGCAACGGGCCACAACTTGGAGTGCTTCTTTGAGGATCTCGATCTGCCGCGGCTCGGTGAGGAGGATGTCCGCCAAAAAGTGTGTCCCTTCGGCGATTTCCTCCATGCTAAAAAGGGCTTGTTCTGTTTTATTGTACTCGCTGGGCACGCGTGTATGAAGCCTTTCTAGGATTTGGGGCCTGTAGCGTTGCCAACGACTGTCCTTGGGACTCTTCCTAAAGAGGAATTCCTCTTCCTTGGGACGGTCGAGATTTTCTTGGTCCTGGGGTTGTTGGAGGATCAGGTCTTTTTCCCCCCGGTCGCCTAGAAAATCTCCCCGCTGCGATGTGGCCCACCAGGGTAGATCCGAGCTTGGAGCCTTGGCCTTCGGTGTGCCGATGGACAAAGGTATGGGTAAAACCTCAAATTGCTCGAACCCCTCGCATCCCACCGACTGCGGTAGGGGTAGGGCATCGCCCCAGGACAAGGTGTCAGCGAGGAGTCCCTGTGCCAATTGGGCTTTCCCGTTTTGCAGGCAATTTGCCACGAAAGCCCCGCGCAAGGTACGGCCGCGGATAAAACTTAAGCTGGCGATGAGATTGCCCGGATGCCCGGTTAGAGGCAAACAGATCGGATCGAGATTGCGTAGCAGCAAGCGCAAGCGGCAAGGAGTCCCGGATGCCTTTTCTCTTGGAACAGGCGTGGCATGCGGAGCTTGCTCGGTCCAACTCCAGCGGATTCGACCGTTGCCGCGCTGACGACCGCTACCCAGCGAATCGGTACGGGCGACGATCGCCTTGAAGAGCTCAAGCAATTGCGTTTCCCCATCGGGCAACATCGCTTCCATCCTGAACCGGCTACCTGCCGGGATATACTCAAAGAAACGGAGAGATCCCTCATCTGCCGTCCCACTACGAGGAGAAATACGGGTGCTCCCCCAGATAAGAGCTTTGGGCACCTGTTGAGCATCGCAATACGCCCCGGTCAATTGAAGCTTTCCCTGTTTTTTGCCTGCACAGCCAAACAGCTCATCGATCTGTTGGCACGAGATAGACTGCGGATCGAAACGATGCCATTCCAATGCAGCACTGCGCATCACCCCCTTGATATGGCTAGAGGGTAAAACGGGCCGACCAAGCCGGTCTCGGACCTGCAAGGCATCGATATCTCCCCATCCGATCCCTGCTCCGATGTGGAGATCTTCTAAAAGTTCAATCTCTAGCGTAAAACGGCTCATGCTTTTTTTCTTTAAGTCATCGGGTTACTTCCGTAGGATTTCGTAGATCTCCACTATGTCGGGCACGAAGGAAAAGAGATAGGTTTGGACAAATGGCCTCAACTCCCCTTCCAAAAGCTTGCCCATTTCTTCAGGTAGCTCCGCCCAGGCTAGCTCGGCTACTGTCCGTCCAATGCGCATTTTCTCAACCAACTGGCGCAACTGGGAACGGGACAGCTCTTGAGATTCCTTGATCTTATACTTGATCTTATCCACGGACTCAAGCAGCGTGCAAAGGCCTTTTTCACCCAGGATCGGGTAGGGCTTGTTGCTGAGCACGGTGTTGCCAACGAGGCTATCGGCACGCCTCTCGGCAATCGGGTCATTGACCCAGGAATTGGTAGTCAGGTGCCAATCCACTACAGAACGTACTTCTGGTTTTGCCCGGTAAAGCCGTTTGGCGCTGTCGGCAAGAGAAACGGCCATCTCATGAAGCCGATAAAAAGGGAATTTCGACTTGGCAAATGTCACCCCGGTACCGATGGTTAGGGGTTCTCCATCACAGAGGGGTAAGTCCGAGAGTTTCCGGGCATAAGCAGTAACAAACGGGAGTGCATAGGTAGCTGCACAGACCAACAACAGGTCGTCTCCCCCCAACATTAACAGTTGATACTTATTGGGATCCTTATCTGGATCCTTGCCAAAGACCTCGCTAAGCGACTGGGTCAGTGCTTTCCTGACCGCAACGCGCATGCTAAGAAAAAACTCTTCCCCATGTGCTTCGCTTGCCAGGCTGCCATCCCGGTCGACGTCCCCGAGATGGCGTTTCCACTGTTGGTAGCGGTTCCCGATTCCGTTGCCGTCTGCGTAGATGAGCGCAATATAACCGCGATTGTCCTCAAGATCCTCAAGACTTTTCGGCTGTTTATCGGGAGTAGGAGTAGGAATCAACCGCTCCTTTTCCAAGAGGCCGATCAAGTCCGCAGGGTTTTCGCGATAGCTCCTTCCTCTTTCCTCCAACTCTTTTTCTTCATCGCTGAGAAATTGTTCCTGTTGTTGTTCCTGTTGTTGTTTCTGTTGTACCTTTGGTGCAGCAGGTCGGTTGCCTAGATGGTGACTGACCTGGAATGCAGGATGTTGGAAAAGGCTCGTTCCAAGGGATGGCCCCGGTTCCTTTTGCCCCTCGATCCAGGCATCCACCATGATCCCAGGCAATTTGGTGCCGATAAGATTGTATGCCTTTTCCAAGAAGGAGCGGGCCGTATTTTCCGAAGGGAATGTTGCAATGAAGTGTCCGCCATCACGCACAAGCACACCGGTCCGCTTGTAGAGAAGCCGTGGGTCATCCGCAAGAAGTTCATCTCTTGAGGATGATTTGTTTAACGGATCGTCGCTTTTCCTTTCGGGAAGTTTTTCGGCGATTGTTGGGTCCGCCTTGGCCCCGCAGTTTTTGGCTAAATCAGGGAGATGAACCCGGATCGTCTGTCCTAGGATCGAATTTGCCCCCAACATGGCCCTCAACCGCGGCGAAGCAAACAGGTAGGCCTGGATGCGCTTGAATTCGAGTTCGAGCTTGACTAGTTTAGATGCTGAAGGACAATCACTCAAGGTTCAAATTTCTCAAGGTTGAAGTTTTAAGCCGTTACCACAGTTGGATACCTTCCACTGCCTTCTCCATTCAGGTATAAACGGGTTGTCTTTCCGCAGAAAGCCTAATCATCCTAATAATCCTGGAATCATTTGGTCACCATAGCCTGCGAAATGCTAGAATGAAATACAAATCGCCTGTCCGGTTTTTTCCTCGTCCGACCGTGAATTATCTTCACTGTTCCTGAAAACGGGCTCATGCATGCATGAGCCTAAGTAAGCCCGTGCTCTTTGCCGTAGTTTTGTTTTCATAATCCGGGTTGGCTTTTCTTGGTCTATTGAAACGAAAACAATGGGTTACTGCCCTTGTCTTTCGACGCGACACAGCTTTTCATCGATAAAGCATACCCAACAAGGAAAATCCATGCCCAGGAGGGTTTATTCTGCTTGTTCATATCCACTTTTGTGGGTCGTGACCGGTTGGAGGACTTTCTTTCATTTTCGAAAAATCCCCAATGAAAATGGAGAGCTTTTAAAATGCAAGCTTCCGCCATTGCTTTATATTAGACCGAATACAAAGCATTTTTAAAAAAGTAAAAAAAGCAATTACTTTAATCTGCAAGCTTAGTAATTCTTTAGGTAAAATCAACCAAAATTTTAACAATTCAGTATTCTCTTGGCCATACCAGGTTGTATGAAGCATAAATTTATTATTCTACTCTTAAGATAAAGATAAGAACAGAGGGCATGGAGCCAGGGAGAGAAGGGATAGGGGATTGGACATAGAATGGCGTGCTCAAAAGATACGGATCCGTTCCGGATTCATCGTTTTTTGTTCCTTATAGTGCCGTTAAACTGTTTTTCGTAGAAGACAGGCCGGGGATCCCTCCTGGAGTCTTGCTCGATGTCGTCCTGGGGGAGACCTCCATCCGTGGGCGACAGGGTGAAGACGCGTCGGAGGCAGGGTGACTTCTGGTATTCCCGGCCATCAAGTATCTTCCGGGTTGATCGAATAGGTTGTTCCGGTCTTGGGGCCTGATGTTTAATTTCGTTGAGCTAGAGAGGAAAGCGGGTTTGTTCCTATAGAAAAGGAACTCATTGTGATGCTTCCCAACGGCAAGCAAGAGGTTTTTTTTTCAGTTCGATAAAACCCTTAAGGATCACGAAATTTGATCCTGGTCCTGGATTGGGGCATTCCAGGAAGATGGCTCATCCAAAAGTGCCCCATTTCGGTTCTTGGATATCCGGATAGATACTTTTTGAAGAGGAGCAAGCCGAGGGTTCCAGATGGTCGTTAGCCTGATGCAGAGACGGAGAGGCTTTAGCTTGGCCGAATAGAAAAGATTTAAGGCTATGCTCGCTTTTACCGAAAAGATAAAAGAAAAGGGAGTTGAGTTGATGTAGGCCGAGGAGTTGCACCGTCTTGGCCTTTCCCTCCGTTCCTGGCTTTTCGGAATGCTTTCCGAATCCAAAGAAAATTACACAACATTTCCATCTTGTGCAGTGGGCTAAATAGGCAATTTGCACAGGAAGCAATAGGCGGTTGTACCGGGGTGAAGTTCCTCATCCAAGGAAGCGGTTGAGATAAGGCAAAAAGCTAGGGGAAGGGGCTCGACTGCATTGGCTCTGCCCCTCTAAGAGCAAGAAAAAGCGGCCGGGATGAGGGTGGTGTTCTGGCAACTTCTCTTTTCTCTAGGCAATAGCCTGGATGAGGAGAGGGAGCCGGCATTTCGGGAGTCGAGAGTGGTTTCTAGGGGTCTTAAACCGGCCTTCTTTCTGAAAAAGGCTTTCGCTTATGATCGACTTTGGGTTCATTGGCTTAAAAAAACCCGATGAGAAGGATAGGATTAGACCGATTCGGCTGAGCTCATTTTTAGGAACAGTTCCTTGAGCTGTTGGGCTTTTGCGCCGTAGCTTTCCCTGTCTTTCCAGCCGAGGTTCGGCCGTAGGATTTCCAGGGGAATGTCTTCCAGGGATTGGGGAACAAGAAGCTCAAAGTATTGTTCCTTGGAAAACTCGGCCTTGGCCAGCTTTCCATCGAGGATGGAACGGACGATTTGGCGGGTCATCTCAAGGGGAATTCTTCGGCCTATCCCGTATTCGCCGCCTGTCCACCCTGTATTGACAAGCCAGATATCCGGTTTATGCTTCTTGATTTTTTCCTTGAACAGCCGGGCGTAAACTCGGGGTGCAAGGGGAAGAAAGGGAGAGCCAAAACAGGGGCTGAAAACGGCCGTGGGTGTTTTTATCCCCGTTTCGGTCCCGGCGATCTTGGAGGTGTAACCCAACAGGAAATAGGAAACGGCTTGGTCGGTCGTAAGTTTGGCAACGGCCGGAAGTAGTCCAAAGGCATCGCAACAGAGCATGATGATGTTTTTGGGATGGCCTGCACACTGGGAAGGCCACGACCGAGGGATATAATCTATGGGGAAAGCCGCACGGGTATTTTCGGTTAGGGAGCTGTCATTAAAGTCGATCTCCCTTGTCTTGGGATCGATAATGACGTTTTCCAGCAAGGTCCCAAAACGCAAGGCACTCCTATAAATTTCAGGCTCTCTTTCTTCGCTTATGCCGATAATCTTGGCATAGCATCCTCCTTCAAAGTTAAAAATACCCTTTTCATCCCACCCATGCTCGTCATCCCCGATCAGTCTCCTTGTCGGGTCGATCGAGAGGGTGGTTTTACCCGTTCCGGACAGCCCAAAAAAAACGGCCGTATCCTCGGCGTTGCTTCCGAGATTGGCCGAGCAGTGCATGGGAAATACCCCTTTTTGGGGAAGAAGAAAGTTCAGCAAGCTAAAAACGGATTTCTTGATTTCACCGGCATATCCCGTTCCCCCGATCAGGATTAATTTTTCGCTGAAGTTAATGATGATGAAAGCACCCGAATGGGTGTGATCAACTTCGGGATCGGCCCTGAAACCGGGGGCGTGGATGAGAATATAGTCAGCGAGCAAGGGTTCTTTTTTTTCTCCTTTCTTTTCCGTTCGAAACAGCGTTCTTGCAAAAAGGGAATAGACGGGCTGTTCGGATAGGACCCAGAGGTTGACCCGGTGATGGCTATCCGCGCACACATGGCATCTTTGGACAAAAAGGTCGCGGTTTTGCAAATAGAGGAAGAGTTTTTCCTTGAGACGGCTGAAGGCAAAAGGATCAAACGGTTTGTTGATTTTGCCCCAGTCCACGGAACCTTCCGTTATTTTATCTTTAACGATGAATTTATCTTCGGGAGATCTTCCCCTGTATTGGCCGGTGTGGAAAACGAGGGAGCCGGATTGGGAAAGCAAAGCTTCGTGTCTTCGGATGGCATGTTCGTATAGGGCGGCCGGGGTAAGATCCAAGTAGAGCTGATCGATGTTTTTTAATCCCATTTGTTGAAGGAATCCTTCGATAGTCATGCCTGCATTTTGTAAGAAGAAGGGTTGATTTGAAAGAGTATTTCTTTTTTTTTATAATAAATAGCGTTCCCTAACGATCTGATCCGGTTTTTTTCGAGGGTGCTTCTTTTTTTGAATTTTTGAATTTCAAGAGCGGAATTTGAAAAAGGAGGCATTTCTTTGAAAATCGCCCAGGTTGCTCCTTTATACGAAAGGGTTCCTCCAAAACTTTATGGAGGGACAGAAAGAGTCATTCATTATCTTACCGAGGAGTTGGTTGCCCAAGGCCACGAAGTCACCCTTTTTGCCAGCGGAGATTCCCTGACAAAAGGTAGGCTCATCGCTCCCATAGAGGAATCGTTGCGACTGCAAAAACAGAAGAAAGATCCCTTGGTTTATCACATCATCATGCTCGAAAAGCTCTTTCAGTGCATGGAACAGTTCGATATCATCCATTACCACATCGATTTTCTCCATTTCCCCTTTTCAAACCGCTGTACAAGAAAGCACCTGACAACCCTTCATGGAAGGCTCGATCTTCCCGACCTGGACATTCTTTACAGGCACTTCGATCGGATCCCCGTTGTTTCGATTTCCTATTCCCAGCGTTCCTATTTGCCCTGGATCAATTGGGTGGGAACGGTTTACCATGGTGTTCCTGAAGATCTCTACGCCTTTTACCCGGAAAGAGGAAAGTACCTGGCTTTTGTGGGCAGGATTTCCCCGGAAAAAGGGGTGGATAGGGCGATTGAAATAGCCAAGTTGACGGGGATGGATCTAAAAATTGCGGCCAAGGTGGACGAAGTGGACAAGGAATATTTTCGGGAAATCATCTTGCCCCTTTTTAAAAAAGCTCCCGTGGAATTCATAGGAGAGATCGGGGACGAAGAAAAAAAGAGGTTCTTGGGAGAAGCCTATGCCCTTTTATTTCCCGTGAACTGGCCTGAACCCTTCGGACTTGTTATGATCGAATCGATGGCGTGTGGAACACCCGTCATAGGATGGAGAAAAGGGTCGGTCCCGGAGATTGTTGTTGATGGCAAAACCGGTTACATTATCGATTCAATTGGAGAAGGGGTAAAAAAATTAAGGCAAATCGATCGGATCGACAGAAAAGATTGCCTAAAACATGTGTTAAATCACTTTACAGCGAGCAAAATGGCACAATCTTACTTATCGATATACAGTAAACTTCTTTATGGATAAGGCTTTAGGTTTAAACGAGGGAAGGGATTTTATCCAAATCGGCGATACTTATTACGTAAGGGTCTGTTCGCCTTTTGCGGACGATCGAACGCGTGTTTTAAAACATAATGAGACCTTTGGGGTTTTTGACCGGAGGGGAGATATCCAACCCTTGGGATTAGGAGACCAAGGGATTTATTACAGGGGAACAAGGCATCTCAACGAAAGTGTGCTCTTTATTGAAAAAAGCTTGCCCCTTTTCCTCAGTTCCACGGTTCGAGAAGACAACGGGCTTTTTAGCATCGATCTTACCAACCCGGAAATAGAAAAAGAGGGAAAGATCATCCGCCAGCAGACCCTGCTCATTATCCGGTCGAAATTCATTTGGGAATCCTGTCTTTACGAGGAGATTTCCGTTTGCAATTACGGCGAAGGACCTGTCCAGGTTGTCCTTTTATACAAGTTCAACGCGGATTTTGTCGATCTTTTTGAAGTCAGGGGAAGCAAGAGAAAAAAAAGGGGAAATTTAATGGAACCCCTTGTCGAAAAGGATGCTGTTCTCTTTCAATACCTGGGGTTGGATGGAATACTGAGGAAGACGCGCCTTTTTTTCGATCCTCAACCCTTAAAGATCAGTTCAAATTCCGCTGCCCTTTGCCTTGATCTTGTACCCAGGAAGGAAAAGATCATCCATCTCTACGTGGAATGTTACCAGAGCGATGAAAAAAGAATGTTTCCCTCGTTTTTAAGCCATGAAGAAGCTTCCCTGAGATCCACTCACGTTTATATGGAATCGGAAAAGAGATGGGGCAGGATATGGACCTCCAACAGCCAGTTTAATAGTTGGATCAATCGATCAAAATCGGATCTTTTGATGCTCATCTCCGAAACCCCCTATGGCCCTTTTCCCTATGCCGGGGTTCCTTGGTTCTGCACCCCTTTTGGCAGGGATGGGATTATAACGACCTTGGAGTGTTTGTGGCTTGCCCCGGAACTGGGCAAGGGAGTGTTGTCTTTTCTTGCAGCCAACCAAGCCAAGGACTTTTCCGAGGAGGCGGATGCCGAACCGGGAAAGATTCTCCATGAAAGCAGGGAAGGAGAGATGGCGAACCTTGGGGAAATCCCCTTCAGAAAGTATTACGGGAGCATCGATGCCACCTGTCTTTTCCTTATTTTGGCCGCCGAATATTACAAGCGGACGGTGGATAGAAAATTCATCGAAGAGATCTGGCCGAATATCGAGCTGGCTCTCCTCTGGATAGATCGTTACGGGGATATCGACGGGGATGGTTTTGTGGAATACCGCAGGAAAAGTTCGAGGGGACTGACGAACCAGGGTTGGAAGGATTCCTTTGATTCGATTTTTCACAAAGATGGATCCTTCCCCGTCGGTCCCATTGCCCTTTGCGAAGTGCAGGGATTTGTCTTTGCCGCAAAAAAGAAAATTGCCGACCTTGCGGCTGTCCTCGGTCTTCATTCGCTTCACGACAGGCTTCTCAAAGAGGCCGAAATACTCAAAGAGAAGTTCGAAAAAGAATTTTGGGTGGATGAACTCTCCTCTTATGCCTTGGCCTTGGACGGAAGAAAAGAAAAATGCAAGGTCCTTGCCTCCAATGCTGGACTTTGTCTTTATACGGGCATTGCCCATCCCCAGAGGGCCGAGCAAATCGGCAATCTCCTCATGAGCGAGAAATTTTTTACAGGTTGGGGCATTAGGACGGTGGCAGCGGGGGAGGCTCGTTTTAATCCTATTTCCTATCATAATGGTTCGGTATGGCCTTTTGACACCGCTTTTATTGCAGCCGGGCTGATGTCTTATGGGATGAAAGAAATGGGGATGAAGCTTTTCAAGGGCCTTTTCGAAGCTTCCCTTTTTTTCGATCTCCAGCGTCTCCCCGAGCTTTTCGGGGGATTGGCAAGAAGGGGAGATGAAGGTCCAACCTTGTACCCGGTAGCCTGCTCCCCCCATGCCTGGTCAAGTGGAGCCGTTTTTATCCTTTTGCAATCGGCCATGGGTTTAAAAATCGATGCGACTAAAAATGAAATTGTATTTGATGAACCCCGTCTGCCCGATTTCCTGGATAAAGTCGTCATCCAAGACCTGAAGGCAAGGGATTGGAAAATCGACATTGAACTTACCCGTTATCCCCATAATGTCGGAGTTCGACTTCTCAAGAAAGAAGGCGATATTAAGTTAATCGTGATCGATTGATCCTTAAACGATGCAATATGCTGGATAAAGCACAACAGTTAGCCCGGGAATGGGCCCATGCGCCGAGGTGGAAGGGGATAATAAGGGAATATTCGCCGGAAGATGTAATCAGGCTATCCGGCTCGATGGCCATCGAACATACCTTGGCTAAGCAGGGTTCTGTATTGCTTTGGGAGCTGTTGCAGCGGCAAGAGCCGGTTTTTGCCCTTGGAGCCTTGACAGGGATGCAAGCTGTCCAGATGGTCAGGGCCGGTTTTAAGGCTATTTATTGTTCGGGTTGGCAGGTTGCCGCGGATGCCAACGAAGCGGGGGAAATGTACCCGGATTTTTCCCTTTACCCTTCCAATTCGATGCCCCTGCTCGTCAAAAGGATCAATGCCTCCCTGCGGAGGGCCGATGCCATAGATTTTGCCGAATCAAAAAGAGCCCTCCATTACTTTGTGCCTATTATCGTGGATGGCGAAGCGGGTTTTGGAGGTATACTCAACGTCTTTGAACTGACCAAGTGGTTGATCGAAGCGGGAGTTGCCGGGGTCCATTTTGAAGACCAGCACCCCTCGGCCAAGAAATGCGGGCATATGCGTGGCAAAGTCTTGCTTTCTATAAAGGAAGCGATCGACAAGCTTAAAGCAGCCCGGCTGGCTGCCGACATATCCGGGGTGCCTACCCTCATCATAGCCAGGACGGATGCCGATGGGGCATCCTTTTTATCGGCCTTGGAAGAAGACCAAAGGGATAGGCAATTTATCGAGAGAAGGACAGAGGAGGGACTCTATGCGATAAAGGGAGGAGTAGATCTGGCCATAGCCCGCGCTTTGGCCTATGCTCCCTATGCGGATATAATTTGGTATGAAAGTTCCAAGCCCGATCTTTCAAGGGCCGGCCGTTTTGCTCAAGCCCTTCATCGGGCTTTTCCGGGAAAGCTTCTTGCTTATAACTGTTCCTCTTCTTTTTATTGGAAAGAAGAGATGAAAGAGGAACAGCTGCGTAATTTTCAAAAAGAGCTTTTTTCCCTGGGCTATAAGTTACAGGTTATAAGCTTGGCGGGTTTCCATGCATTGTGTTATGGTAGCTTTAAATTGGCTCATGCCTGTGCGGAGCAGGGATTGTTGGCTTATGCTGAGTTTCAAGAAAAGGAGAGGGGGGCGGCCACGCAGGGCTTCAGCGCCTTTAACCATCAACAGGAAGTAGGGGCAGCTTACTTTGAGCGCGTTTATGAAACTATCATGGGAAGAAAAGAGAGATAACCGATGAGCATTTATTCAACCCCTTCGGGCATAACGATTATAGGCTCTTATAACAAGGAATGGGAGAAGGTTCTAAGTTACGAGGCTTTACGTTTTATCGGCTCCCTTCACCGGCAGTTTAACGGACTTCTTTTGGAACTCTTGGAAAGAAGAAAGAAAACGCAGCGGTCTTTAAACGAAGGCGCCTCTTTAGGATTTCTTTCCGGTAGCCTGTCTATTCGCGAAGAAAAATGGGAAGTTTCAGCCCCTCCCCCTGTTTTGAGAGAAAGAAAGGTAGAAGTAATCACCGGGGCAGAGGATCAAATCCCTTCTGGCGGTGATTGGAAAGAGGCTTCAGGGATTATTGTCGATTTAGAAGATGGCCTATCTCCCACCTGGAAAAATGTGATCCAAAGCCAACTCAATTTATACAATCTTTTGAGAGAAGAGAAGGCCGGAGGGGATGGCGATCTTCCTGTCCTTCATTTAAGACCAAGGGGAATCCATCTTTTTGAAAAACATGTTCATGTCGATGGTGAACCCATCGGGGCATGCTTTTTTGATTTCGGCCTCTATTTTTTTCATAATGCGAAGATCCTTGCGGAAAGACAAGGAGGGCCTTTTTTTTATATTCCAAAAATAGAAAACCAATACGAAGCGGAGTTTTGGAAAACCCTTTTTGCTTTTGCCGAGAATGCCTTTTCTTTACATCCTGGGACGATAAGAGCCACGATTATCCTTGAAACGATTACAGCGGCCTTTGAAATAGAGGAGATCCTTTACAACTTGAAGAACTACGTGGCGGCAATGGTCTTCGAGCCCAGGGATTACGTCTTTAGCGTGATAAGGAAACTAAGGAACCAGAGGATAGCACTCCTTCCCGATAGGTCTGAAATTACTATTGAAGCGCCTTTCCTGAAAGCTTCCTTGGATCTTTTGGCACAGAGCTGCCATAAGAGAGGGACCTTGGCCCTCTTTGAACTTGTGCCGCTTATGGCCTCTCTTGATGAGCGGGACAACCTGGAAATTTTCAATAAAATCAGGGAGGAACAACTCCGAGCCAGTTCCCTGGGTGTCGATGGATACATTGTTGCTCATCCCCGGCTCATTCCCGTTGTCAAGGCCGAAATTAAGGACTCGATCGAGCGCCGCCCCGCAGAGGCGCACTCCTACGGAGAGAAATCCATAGATTGTGCCAGGGACTTGCTCAACTTTAAAATCGGTGGAGAAATCACCGAATCGGGGGTAAGAAACAATCTGAGTTTAGTTTTGCGTTACCTTTCTTCATGGTTTTCGGGCAAAGGTGCAGTGGAGATCTCCAATGTGAAGGAGGATGGTTCTTCTGCTGAAGTAGCCCGCAGCCAGCTTTGGCAATGGATTCATCTTGGAGCTGAAATGGATTCGAAGATCCCTCTAGACAAAGAGATTTTCCTTTCTTGGAAAACGGAAGAAAAAGAACTTCTTAGCCCTCTTCCTTTTTTGGACAAGGCGGACAAGATCCTTGAAGAGGTCGTTTTGAGCAGAGACTTTATCGATTTTCTTACCCTTCTAGCCTATGAACAGCTCCAGGATTGAAAGAAGGGGCTTAAAATCTTGGGAGGTGTTGATGGGAGGAGGGGTGGACGGCCGACTTTTGCTGCAAAACCATTCCTAAAACGGTATTCGGCATTGGGTGGAAGGAGAAAAATTTTTAATCCTTGAGTTCTTTAATTATTCCCAAAGTAAAGAGGGTAACGAAGAAAACGATCAAAAACTCGATTTTTTCATGAACCAGGTAATGGAGGGTCACGATAGCCGAGGGAACAAGAATAGGAGGCAAGAGTTGGGGAGGGATGGCTTTTGGGGCAAATTTCTTGGCAAGGAGAAGCAAGAGGGAAACTCCCGCTAAAAGGCCGACCCAACGATAATCTTCAGGCAGGGGTTTCCAGAAAAGCATGCCTAGAAGACCGCATAGGCCGAAAAAAGAAAATAGGAAAAGGCTGAGGATATCGGGTTTTGTTTTTAGTTTTCTCCATTTGAAAAGGGAAACCGCGTAGTAAGAAGCCACGGCACTGCCGATCAACAGAAGTACAATGCAGATAAGCCCTTGGAATGTGCTTCTTGTGTATAAATCCTTCTCGGAAGGATTGACTACCTGGAGAAAAAAGAGGGCCAACAAATGCATCATCATTTTCAAAACCTATAAATTTTCCATTTTGAGCTGAAGGAAGCCTCCATGATCATTTCTAGTTTAAAAATATCGAAAAAACAAGGGTTCTCAAGATTGTAAGATCGGTTTCTTTGCCATTCCCCCAAAATGAAGCCGCCCGACGGCTGAGGCCCTCCTGCTTGGCTAAATTCTCCAGAAGTGGATCATTTTCGTTAATTTAGCTTTGAGTAAAAACCACGAATGTATTAGAGAATTTCACTACATTGCTATTAATTAGGGATAAGCGGATAAAAAGTATGCCCAAACAAAGCGAGTTGATAAGGTCTCTTTTGGCCCTGTTTGATGAAAAAAAAATGATCTATGATCCAGAGAGGCTTACCGCCTATGAGTGTGATGGGCTCACCGCTTTTCGAGCTTTGCCCCTGGCCGTCTTGATCCCAGACAGTATCGAGGAGATTCTTGCCGTAGTGGAGGTTTGTAACCGCTATCAGGTTCCCCTCGTTGTCAGGGGAGGAGGAACGGGGCTTTCAGGAGGGGCAACCCCGATCGAAGGAGCCTTGGTGCTTAGCCTTGCTAGGCTTAACCGGGTATTGGAAATCGATCCTCAAAATCGAACGGCAAGGGTAGAGCCGGGGGTGACCAATATTCGGGTCAGCCAAGAAGCAGCTCCTTACGGGCTCTATTATTCTCCCGATCCTTCCTCCCAGCTGGCGTGCACGATTGGAGGAAATATTGCCGAGAATGCGGGAGGAATACATTGTTTAAAGTACGGGTTGACGGTCAACAACGTGCTCGGACTGAAATTGATCACGATGGAAGGAGAAATATTATCCATTGGAGGAAAAGCAGCAGAGAGTCCAGGCTACGATCTTTTGCCCTTGATAGTCGGCTCGGAAGGGTTGCTTGGAATAATTGTCGAGGCGACTTTGCGCCTGCTTCCCAAGCCGGAGTCTGCCCGGCTTGTTGTAGGTTGTTTTGACGCCGTAGCCAAGGCAGCCCAAACCGTCAGCCTTGTCCTTTCTTCGGGAATCATTCCCGCCGGGCTTGAAATGATGGATAAGCTTGTCCTCGATGCGGTTCAGTCTTTTGTTCCTGAAACTCTCCCGAGTTCAGCTCAAGCCGTCCTTCTTTGCGAGCTCGACGGGATGGTCGAAGAGGTTGAAGAGCAGAGCCTACGGGTTAAGCATATAATGACTAAGGCGGGAGCCGATGAAATCATTGTTTCTGGAGATGACGCCCAGAGAATGCGCCTTTGGAAGTGCAGGAAATCAGCCTTTCCGGCAATGGGTAGAATTTCACCCGATTATTATTGCATGGACGGGACAATCCCGAGAAAAAAACTGGGTTACTTGCTGGGAAAGATCGCAGAACTGTCCGATCAATATAATCTTAAGGTGGGAAACGTGTTTCATGCGGGCGACGGCAATCTCCATCCCCTTATTCTCTATGATCAGAGCATCCCCGGGGAGCTGGAAAAAGTGGAGAGTATGGGTGAAAAGATCCTGGAGCTTTGCGTTCAGGTTGGAGGATCCATAACGGGAGAACACGGGGTGGGGTTAGAAAAGCTGGGCCCGATGTGTTCCCAATTTTCCGCGGAAGAAATTGCACAGTTCCAGAGAGTAAAAAAGGCTTTCGATCCCCATTGCTTGCTGAACCCCGGCAAAGCGATCCCCACCCTTCATCGCTGCGCGGAATGGGGAAAGATGCATGTCCATGGGGGAAAAGATCCTTTCCCCGGTTTGGAAAGGTTTTAAGCCAATGAATAGGATGAATTCTTCCCTGTTGGTGCCGGAGCCAAGGACGGTAGAGATCGTTGATAAAGCAAGGGAATTGATCGGCTTAAAAAGGAAGATAAAAATCGTCGGGGGAGGGACAAAAGGCCGGTTGGGCAGAAAAGTGGAGGGCGAACTTCTCGATGTATCCGCTAACAAGGGCATCATTGAATACGATCCTGCTGAACTTTTCGTCACGGTTAAAAACGGGACTTCCGTGGCCTACCTCGAAGAAGTTCTCAAGCAGCAGGGACAATTTCTGCCTTTTGAACCTCCGCATTTAGGAAAGGAAGCCACGGTGGGCGGAGTGGTTGCCTGTGGGCTCTCCGGGCCTTCCAGGCCTTACTGGGGATCGCTCAAGGATTATCTTTTAGCAGTTAAAATCATCAATGGATTAGGCCAGGTGTTGAACTTTGGGAGTAAGGTCATTAAAAATGTAGCCGGTTTTGACCTGTTCAGGCTTATAGCCGGATCCCAAGGAACGCTGGGCATTATCCTGGAACTTACCTTTAAAGTCCTTCCCTTGCCGGAGAGTTCGATAACCGTTGTCCTGGAAAAAGGGGCAGGGGAAGCGGTAGGTTTTTTTTCCAACCTTTGGGCTCGACCCCTTCCCCTCTCGGCCGGGTGCTTTCATGAGGGAAAACTCTTTGTTCGATTTTCAGGATATGAAAAGTCGGTCAAAAGGGCGGTAAAAGAAATCGGAGGGGAGCTTTTAGACAATCCTGATCAATTCTGGCTCTCGGTAAAAGAAAGAACGCATCCTTTTTTTACCTCTTCGGAAAGATTATGGCGGTTTGTTCTTCCTCCCTCTACGGCCCTGCCTCCTTGGGATGGAGAGTGGTTCATCGATTGGGGAGGGGCCCAGAGATGGTGGAGAGGAAAGGGACAAAAGCCTGAAGAAATGTTTTCTTGGGCCATCCAATCCGGGGGATTCGGCTGGCTTTACGAGCAAGAGGAACTGGTCAGCTCTCCCTTGCCCTCGGCTCTCATGCACAGGCAAAAAAGACTAAAAGAAGCTTTTGATCCCCTTGGACTTTTAAATCCCGGAAGGATTTACGGGGAGTTTTGAAAAAAAAGAAAGTTAGGTTTTCATGGACACGCGGTTGGAAGAAAAGTTTAAAAAAGAGCCTTTGGCCATCGAGGCTCGAAAGCTGATCAAGGCTTGTGTTCATTGCGGTTATTGCAATGCAAGCTGTCCTACCTACCAGCTTTTAGGTGATGAATTGGATGGACCCCGAGGCCGGATCTATTTAATGAAATCTTTCTTGGAAGGCAGGCTAAGTGCAGAAAAAGTAAAGATGCATTTAGACCGCTGCTTGCTTTGCCAAGGTTGTGAAACGGCCTGTCCTTCAAGCGTCGAATATGGAAAGCTCGCGATTTTAGGCAAAGAAATCATTGAACAGAGCCTAAAACGCTCCTTCTTGGAAAGGCTGCTTTTCAATTTTCTGCTCCATGGCATTGCCGATAGGGAGAAGTTTTATTTTTTTTTAAGGATCTTCAATCTCCTGCGACCCCTTTTGCCCGGTGCCTTACGCCGTAAGCTTCCCCCCCTTTCAAAAGAAAAGGTGCGCCTTGAAAAATGGGCGAGGAAGGGGAGGGTAAGTCAAAGACGGCTGATCCTGTTTAAAGGTTGTGTTGAACCCGTGCTTTATCCTTCCGTGTTGAGGGCTGCGCGACACCTTTTCGGCAGGCTTGATATCGATCTTGTGGATATACCCAAAGAAGGGTGTTGTGGAGCCTTGGCTTATCATTTACCCAATAGGAAAAAAGCGGTTGCCCAGGCAAAAAAGAATATCGATCTATGGATTAAGCCCCTGCAGGATGGGGTGGAAGGCATCGTGGTTTGTTCTTCTGCCTGCTGCCAAATGATTAAAGAGTATGGTTCATTGCTTAAGGATGACAAAGAATATGGACAGAAGGCTTTGAAAATAGCGAGCAGGACTTTCGATCCTGTTGAAATTTTGGAAAAAGGGGATAGGCGACTTTTTTTGTTAGCCCCCGGCCTTGGAGCGGTAGCCTATCACAGTCCCTGTACTTCCCAACATGGCTTGAAAGGGCAGGGGAGGGTCGAAGCTTTTTTAAAGGCGCTCAACATTAAGCTATCCCCTATTGCCGATAGCCAGATGTGTTGTGGTTCGGCAGGACTGTACTCTTTAGTTCAGAAAGACATTTCCCAGAAGATCCTTGAATTGAAAATGAAAAACCTCCTGGGTGGAAACCCGTCGGTTATCCTTACGGCTAACGTGGGGTGTCGGTTACAGTTAGAACAACTTTCTCCTATTCCTGTCCTGCACTGGTTGGAGTACGTAGAGCGATTAATGCAAGAGGACTGCTGCCCGTAATCTTCTTACCAGAATACGTATTTAACACCCGCAACCCCGATGTACTGGAAGAAATTGCTCAAAGCAAAACTCGCTTTGGCAGCCGAGCTGGTCATGATGTCGAACCTCTCCACATTTTTAAAAATAGAAACGGAACTATCAAAGTAGATGAATTTGCCTTCGATAAAGATACTGAGATGATCGGTAAGATAATATTCAGCACCCAAGATTTCGGCTAATACAAAGGCTCCCGTTGTGCTTGAGTGGGTGACATCGGCTGCTCCCGCCGGAGCAAGACCCGTGATATTGGAAGCGGTGACGATTCCTCCTCCAACGCCAAATCCGATGTAAGGGGCAAAACGGTAAGGGGTAATAAGCTTGGTGATGTCATTGATGGTCATAATCCCTACGTTAAGTTGCATGTCCGGGCTCACGCTCTTCCCGTGAAATACGGGACCTGAGAAAGATCCGATATACCCGTTCATGGGGTTGGAATAACCCGCATAAAAGCCGTCAAATTCAACAGCTTCGGTAATCCTGTAGGGGGAGCGGCCGATTTTCCATCCCTTGAACTGGTAGCCCGCTTTTAATCCTCCAATTCCACCCCAGCTTCCTCCATAATTTCCCATGCCGATGTTACCCTGCGTATCGGTATAATTCCAACGGTCTGAATCGAGGTATCCGCCCCCTCCATAAAGGGCGGCATAAACCCCGCCGTGGTAATGAAAATCTTGATCGAGAGAAAAATTTTTCAATGATTTTGTAAGCTGCTCTTTTGCTCGAGCATCGGTATTTTCTACGGCTACGCTATCGTCATCCTTGAAATTGGCTGCCGAGTAAGCGGTGGTCCACAGGGGAGCAATAAGGAGGAAGACAAAAGAAAACAAAACTCTTTTTTGAATCATCTAAGTACCTTGTTATGAATGAGGATCTCTTTTTTTTGCCAAAAATTGAAATGATAGTCAAAATAAAATATTAAAAAAGTTAATGATTTATTCATGATTTTCTTTTCTTTCTAACGGTAGGGGTTGGGGCAGGCGGTTTTTGTAAAGGTTGGCTTCAATGACCTTTTGAATCAACTGGTCGGCTCCATCAAGTTCCCTTTCATAAACGTGAGCCTCGTATTTTTCTTTGGGAAACTTGACAAGTGAACTCAAAATATGCTCGCCTTTTTTGCCTACATGGGTGACGGCTATAACAGAAAGGCCGGGCCTGAGGGGATGTTTTTTTAATTCTTCGCTGGAGAGCCTTATCCTTACGGGGACCCTTTCGACGATATGAATGTAGTTGCCTGTAGCATTTTCAGGAGGAAGCAGGGCAAAGGCGCTTCCCGTTCCGGGATGCAATCCTTCGACTTGACCGTGGTAGATAAGCCTTCTTCCGTAATAATCCACGGTTATGGTAACGGGTTGGCCCGGACGAATTTTTTTCATTTCTCTTTCCCTGTAGTTTGCTTCTACCCAGAGGTAGTCGAGGGGAACAACAGAAAGCAGGTAAGTATCCGGACGCACTTCATCCCCGGGTTGGACTTTCCTGTTGGCAATATAACCTGTAACGGGAGCATAAACTTCCCTACGGACATAATCAAGGTAAGCATTTTTTAATTCGCTTGCCGCCTGCTTGACGAGGGGATGATCTTCGATCTTGGTGTTGAATATTTGTGATTCGGCGTCGTTTAAAGAAGCCTGGTCTTGATTGACTTGGGCTTCCAGTTCCCTGACTTGTTGTTCGGTGTCGTCGACCAGTTGTTCGGAAACAGCTCCATAGGATACAACGCTTTTGTAGCGTGCCAGATCATGTTTTAGCCTATCTAACCTGGCTATTTCGGCAAGCAGCCGATTCCTGTTCACTTGAACTTGGAAAAAAAGGTCTTCTACCCTTCTCACCGTTTCTCCCAGGTTGGCTTCGGCTCGTTCCAAGGCAACACGGGAATCCAGCCGATCTAACCTCACCAGGACATCTCCCTGGTGAACGAGCTGGGTGTTTTCATAAAGAACCTCGGTCACGACCCCGCTGACTTGTGACTTCAAGGGAACGAGGTTGCCTATAACATAGGCATCGTTGGTAATGACATAGCGGCTAAAGATAAAAAGCCAGAGAAGAAAATAAAGGGCCCCCAAAAAAAGGATGGCCAGAGACACAAGAACAAGCCTCCTGTTGCGAATGACCCTCCTGCGGTATTTGGGGGGAGTGGAAGCAACAATAGATCGGTTTAAAAGCCTCACCCATTTTTTCCATTGACTGCCCCTCTTTTCTCTCTTTTCTTCGGATTCATTCAATGGAGTCATATCCTCCTCCTAAAGCTAAGAAAAGCCCGACCGCAGCCTCTAAATGTTCGGCCGTTCTACCGCTTAATGTTATTTGAGACTGGATCAATGTATATTGCAAATCCAACAGGTCGGTTTTCGTATTGATCCCAGCCGAGAAAAGCCTGGCTGAAAGTTCAGCGTTGGATTTAGCGGCATGGGTTGATTGCTCCTGGGATTCAAGGTTTTTATCCGTTTCCTTCCAGACGGCTAAGGCATCGGCTACTTGCTGAAAGGCCGATAGAAGGGTGCTATTGTAATTTTCGACGGCGATATTGTATTCTTCCTGGGCAACGACGAGTTCGGCACTGAGCCTTCCCCCGGTAAAGATCGGTAAGTTCCAGGCAGGACCGGCAATATACAAAAGGGGCAAGGCGGGATTAAGAAATAGGGTGGCGAAATTCAAGGTTTCGAAACCGACTAAGCTGACCAGGTCAAGGTTAGGATAGAATGCCGTCTTGGTCACTTTAACTTGGTGGGCCAAGGCTTCGGCCCTCCACTTACTTACAGCCACGTCAGGTCTTCTTCCGAGGAGATCCAGGGGGAGGCTTTGGGGTAAAGGAAACCTTTTGGGAAAGTGGGGTTCTTTGGCCAAAATCGTTTTACCCCAATCGGGACTTTGGCCTGCAAGCCTGGCAATTTCATCGCGAAGGATCTTTGTCTCTCTTTCCAGGCTATTGACTTGCTGGGTGACGGTTTGCAACCTCTGTTCAATAGTATGAACGGGAAGGAGGTTTTCAATACCACTCTTTTTTCTCATCTGCACCAGCTTTAAGAGTTCTTGCATGATCTGTTGACCGCTGCGGGCAAGCTCTAGCTCTTCTTCAGCCGAAGCCAATCGAATGTAGCGACTTGCCAAGGTCGTGCTTAAAAAGAGCCTGGACAGGGCAAATTCGGCCTCTGTTGCCCTGGCCATTCCAATGGCTGCCCGGACTCGGGCTTTATCTTCTCCCCACAGATCGAGATGGTAGTTGGCAAGGGCGGGAATCACGCTCCAGAAAAAGAAGCTGTTGTCCCCAAAAGGACCAAAAAAGCTGCTTCCCGGAAGTTGAAGAACTCCGAAGGGAACGGGAAAAAGAAACTGGGTGGAATAAAAGGAGGGCAGGTAGCGGCTCCGGGCCCCTGCAGCCACTGCCCACGCCTGGTGGATTCTTGCCAAGGAGGCTTTCAAGTCCGGGTTTTTCCCCAGGGCTATAGTGATAATCCGGTTCATTTCGGGGGAGTGAAACCCTTCCCACCAGTTATTCAAGGGCCATTTTTTGACGATCTTTTCAGAAGAAGGGTCAAATTCCGTGGAGAGGGTTTGCTTGATTTGGGGTGGTTCTATGGGTGTGGATATGCGGGTGTCCTTAGGCAATGTCGCACACCCGCACAGAAATAGGGTTACCCCAAGTAGGATTAAAAGAATCCATGAAGAAAAAGCTCTATCCTTTACCGATCTTTCAATGACAAGATAAATCATTTTATTTTATCAGCTTATAAAATACTTACATTTTGTTAACTTTTTAGACAGCCATTATAGAAAGGTTAAGAAAATTTTTCTTTATTCCTTTTTCCCAGCGAGGGGAACCAAACGAGCAGGGCCATAAAGAAAAATATCCAACTGCAGAGCCGGTAGGTGTCGTCCAGAGCAAGGATAACGGAATGGTTGGCAGCTTGTTCTACAAGCTTGGATTGGATTTGTAGATCCGTAAGACCTAGCCCTCTCAAGGAATCAATGAGCTGCATACTTTCAGGGTTTTGCCCGGAAAATGATTCGACGAGTCTTGTCTGTTGAAAATCTCTCCTGTGTTCCATGACCATTGTCCCTAGCAGTCCCCCGCCCCAGGTAAGAAAATAGGTCCGTAAAAGAATCCCTGTATTGACCGCCGATTCCTGGTTTTTTCGGGATAGTCTATGGATAGCCATCGCATTTAATGGAGGGATCAGTCCTACATAGGCCCCGTTTAGTACCTGGCTCAGGAGGACGTATTGGTTAAAAAACTGGTCAAAAAAAGCCCTTTTTCTAAAAAAATCGTAGTATCCGGTCCAATAGCAAAAAATACCCAGGATGGCTAAGAGAAGAGAAGCAAGCAGCCGAGGATCCATTCTAGGAGATAGGAAGACGGAGGCGGGATAAAGAAAGGGCAGGAAAAAAAGGAGGGGGGCCATGGCTAAACCCGCTTGGAAAGAGGAAAAATTGGTCGCACTTTTTAAAAGTTGCAAGTTAAAAACCAGGGTTGAAAAAAGCCCGTAAACGAGGGCAAAGGAGATAGGAGCCACGATCACGGAAACGACAAAGGTTGGTTTTAAAAAAAGTTTGACATTCACAAAAGGTTTTTTTTCGCCTGTTTCCCATACGATGAAGTAGACGAGTGAAATGGTCCCAAAAATAAAAAGGAGGTCAATGAAAGTGGAATTATACCAGTCTTCATCCTGGCCTCGAGTGACGAGGGTTTGAAAACAGAGGGCGGAAAAGAAAAGGAGCATAAATCCAACCCAGTCAAAGGAGACTTTTTCTCTCTTATGCTCGGGAGGTTTTTCAGGAAGAAAAAGCATAATCCAGCTTGCAATGAGCCCACAGAAAAGATGCAGGGAAAAACTCGTAAGGAAATAGGCCCTCCAACCGAAATTTTCATTGATGAAACCTCCTAGTACGGGGCCGAAACCGAAAACAGACACCTGAAGAAAACCGAAGTAGGCGCTAACAAACGGCCAGCGGTTGATGGGATAGTAGTCAAGGAGATTGAGTTGGCATAGCGTCATGGTGCTTCCTCCTGAAATGCCCAAAAGAAGCCTATAGAAAAGAGATAGATAGTAGTCAGTGCTTACGGCAACAACAAAATCAAAAAGGGCAAAAAAGCAGATGGCCCAAAGTAGGGATCTAACCCTTCCTAAGGCCCGATCAAGCCATGGCCCTATAAACAGACCAAAAGCTTGACCCGCAAAATAAATCGTGGATATCCAGGAAGCGTGACTGGGACTTACTCCCAAATCTCCTGCCGGGTAGAGGTTAAAAGTGGCGTAAGCAGGAGGGCTATAAGTTCCCAGGAGAAATTCGATACTGAGCACCGCTTGTAATAGAATAAGAAAAAAGGGACGGACTTTCTTTTGGGGTTCTAAAGGCATTTTTCTCTATCACATTCAAATGACAATTTCCCTAAAAACTAAAGCTTATAATTTAGATTATTAATTTTTTTTCAAAATATAAAGCAATTTATAAGAGAAATTTTATCGTTCCTCTGGAAATACTATTAATAATATCAATGCAAATTTATTTTTTCTTATTTTTTCGATAACAAAAAAGAGTTGTTTTCAAAAGGATGGAAAATAGGTTTTATCCTTTAGCTTTTTAAATAGGTATAAGGAATATTAATAAAGGGCAACGCGTCATTATATTCATATTTATATTGGAATGATAAATATATTTTATGAATAAACCTCATGCGGTGGCTTCACGGAGAAATTTGTCGCAAAAGTTTCCTTTTGCCTTTGTCTTGCTGCATTTTGTCTTGGCTGCTGAATTTTTATTGGCGGTTTACAGCTCTTCAAGCTATGCGGTCATGAACAGGCATGCCGTGGGTGAACTGGGACAAAGTCCGAGTCATGCCACCTGGACTTCGACGATTTTCTTTGTAGGAAGGGCATTGGGCATGTTTCTAAGCCCATGGCTTTCCCAAGCATGGGGTAGGGTTCGGTCTCTTTTGAGTGCGGTCGTCGTTCTGATCGTGTGTAATTTTATCCTGGCCTATACGGGGGACTTTTACCTTTTCCTTGGCATGAGGTTGCCCTTGGGATTGGCTGCAGGAGCCGTAATGATGCTTTGTCAATACGTGCTCATGGATTTCTACCCAGTAAATAAATGGCCTTTTGTGACCACTCTCTTTGGGTTCCTGCTCATGACTACTTTTGGTTTGGGACCGACTGTTGGAGGTTTAATGCAGGAACTCCACTGGAACTGGAGAGATTATTTTACCGCCAATTTCGCATTGCATGGGCTGTGTTTAATGTTCCTCTGGGTTTTCCTCGGGAAAAGAGAGGAAAAAATCAGCCATGTTCATTTCGATGGGGTTGGTTTTTTATTGATCACCCTTTGTTTTTTTTCCTTTCAAACCCTTGCTTCCCGGGGGCAAGACGAAGACTGGTATAATTCTTTGTTTATAAATGTCCTTTTTTTCTTGGGCGTTGTTTCTTTGATCTTTTTTTTCATTTGGGAATTAGCAGAAAAAGATCCCTTTTTTAACGTGCGTCTTTTTTTGATTCCTAATTTCTTGATTGCAAACTTAATCGGCCCCCTTTCTTTTGGAGCTCTTTACGGAGCCTTTTCTATCCTCATTGGGGCTCTTCAACAAGTAGGTTACAGCTCTTTTCTTTCCACCTTAGCTCTGCCTCCGATGCTTTTGGTTCTTCCCTTTCTTTACCCTTTGTCTATCTACTTGTCGAATCGTTCCGATCCCAGGCCCATAGCAAGCTTTTGTTTTGGATTACTTGCCCTTTTTTGTTACATGACGAGCACCTACGATTTTTTTAACCGGCGGTCATTTTTTGTCCAATCCGTTTTGCTTTCCCAGATCTTTTTGGGAGGGATGGTGGGCATCCTTCCCCCCCTTAACCGCATCTGTATTGAAGGACTTTCGCCTCGCCATCAGCAAATGGCCATTAACTGCGGTATTCTTCTTAGAACTTTTTCTTTTACCGTGGGTTCTGGACTTCTGGGCACACTTCTTGAACACCGCAGCGTCTTTCAACTGCGCCGATTGGTAGAAACCCGCAGTATGTTCGATCCTCAAGTTGTAGAGTTCCTGCAAAAACTCAGGGATTTGGGACTGGATTCTTTGCAAGCATTAAAAGTCTATGCAGAGACAGTCATCCAACGAAGCTATATCCTGGCAGTGGATGATACCTTTCGGTTCTGTGCGGTTCTTTATTTAATCATAACCTTTTGGATATGGGCTACGAAAATTAAAAAATTAAGAAAGGAAAGCTCATGAAGAGAAGTTTTCCTACTGCTCCGCCGCCGGGTTAGACCATGTCCAATTTTTTATCTCGGGCATGTCATCGAGATGCGTCCGGACAAAGGTCGAGTGTTCGACGATCTTCTGTTCAAAGAAACCGATTAATTCTTCGGCTTTGCTTCGAAGATGGGGAATCCCCTTGAGAGCATACTTGATGGCGTCAATAGCCAAATTGTATCGACTCATCTTGTTTAATATAACCATGTCGAAAGATGTAGTGGTTGTCCCTTCTTCTTGGTAGCCACGAACGTGAAATCTGCCGGGATTGGGCCTTCCATGAACAAGATCGTGAACCATCCGGGGATACCCATGAAATGCGAAAAGTACGGGTTGAGAAGCGCTAAAGAGATTAATGAAATTGATATCATCCATTCCATGGGGATGGTAGGCTGGGGGAGAAAGGGTCATGAGGTCAACGACATTCACGACTCTTACCTTGAGCTCGGGAAAATGCTTTTGCAAAAGCCAAGAAGCAGCAACGGTTTCGAGGGTAGGGACATCCCCGGCACATCCGAGGATAATGTCTGGATTGCCCCTGTCATTGCTTGCCCACGACCATAGAGAAGCTCCCCGGGCGCAATGGGCCCGAGCCTCGTTCATGTCTAACCAGTCCAGGGAAGGTTGTTTTTCGGCGATGACCAGGTTAATATAGTTTCTGCTTCTTAGGCAGTGATCCATCACGGCGAGCAGGGTATTGGTATCGGCAGGGAGATATATCCTGATTACATGGCCCTTTTTGTTGATCAGGGTATCGATAAATCCCGGTCCCTGGTGAGTATAACCATCATATTCCTGCCGCCAAACGTGGGAAGACAAAAGATAGTTTAAGGAAGCTATGGGCTTTCTCCAAGGAATCTCTCGGTAGAGTTTTAGCCATTTGGCATGCTGGCTGGCCATGGAATCGAGGATCATGGCAAAAGCTTCGTAAGAGACTAACAAGCCATGTCCTCCGCTGAGCAGATAGCCCTCAAGCCATCCTTGACAGCAGTGTTCACTCAAAATTTCCATTACTCTTCCATCTGGAGAAAGATGGTCATCCTCTGGATACGTCTTGGAAACAAAACAGCGGTTTGTTACCTCGAATACCGCGGAGAGCCGGTTGGAATCGGTTTCATCGGGACAAAATAGGCGGAAGTTGTTGGGATTTCTCCGCATCACGTCACGAATGTATTTTCCCAAGACATGGGTGGGTTCAGAAAAGGAGCTCCCCGGTTGCTTGACGGGCACCCTGTATTCGGTGAAATCGGGCAACGCCAAGTCTACGAGCAAGCCACCTCCATTAGCATAGGGATTTGATCCCATCCGAAGGGTTCCTTTTGGGGCGAGGGCTTGCAGATCCTCTCTGAGCTTTCCTTTTTCATCAAAAAGCTTTTCAGGATGGTAACTTTTGAGCCAAGATTCGAGAATTTTTAAATGTTCAGGATTTTCTCGCACGTCCATGAGCGGGCTCCTATGAGAACGGTAGGTGCCTTCGATCCGTACTCCATCTACTTCTTTTGGTCCCGTCCATCCGTCGGGAGTCCTGAATATGATGATGGGCCATTTGGGCTTACCCTTCAGCCTCTTTTCCTTGGCTTCGTTTTGGATTTGTCGAATGGCCAAGTAAGCTTTATCGAGAACCTGGGCTAGCTCTGTGTGGACCTTGTAGGGATCACTGCCGCAAACAAAGAAAGGCTCGTATCCTAAACCGGAAAAATAGAGGGCTATATCTTGATCCTCCATCCTTCCAAAAAGGGTTGGACCCGAGAGTTTACCGTCATTGACGTGGAAAAAGGGAAGGACGGCTCCATCCCTGGAAGGATTCAGAAAATTGATCGATTGCCAGCTTGCGGCTAGGGGTCCCGTCTCCGCTTCCCCATCGCTTACCACTGCAGCAACAATAAGCTCTGGATGATCAAAGGCCGCTCCAAAGGCGTGCAGAAGAGAATAACCCAACTCCCCTCCTTCATGGATCGATCCGGGTGTCATCGCGCTCACGTGGCTGGGAACCCCTCCAGGAGACGAGAATTGCCTGCAAAAGAGGGTAAGCCCATCGATATCCTGGGTTATTTCCGGGTAAAATTCCGTATAGGTCCCTTCCAGGTAGAGATTGGCGAGTATTGCCGATGAACAATGGCCGGGACCGGTTATGAAAAGGAATTGGGAGTTGGTTTTCTGGATTAACCGGTTGAGCTGGACGTAAATGAGATTAAGACCGGGAGCAGATCCCCAATGTCCACGGATCCGGGGTTTAAGGTGTTCGGATTTTAAAGGGACGCGCAAAAGGGGGTTTTCTTTTAAATAAAATTGGGCTGCTGAAAGATAGTTTGCCGCATTCCAATACTCCACGTAGAGATCGATGTTTTCCAGCTCAGCGCTCATGGGATGCCTCCTTGTCTTCGGTGTTCTTGCCTCGAATTTGTTTTTGAATGTCCCCAAGAAATAAACAGGAAGAAAAAGTCGAAAGTTTCTTGAGGCCAAACCTTAAAGCTGAAGGTCATTTCTCCAGCCATTTTTTATGACTCTCCTTTCTTGGGTGTGGGCTGATTACTTGTTTTTTTTCTTTTAGGCTTTTTCTTGGCAGCTGTTTCTTTCTCTTTCTTTTCCTTTTGAGTGGAAGAAGAAGTCCTATTCTTGTTGTTTGCCCCGGCAGGGAATTCAAAGCCAAGCTTTCCTTTATCTTTTAAAACGAGATAGGCAGAAAAGTTTTTTTTCTTTTTTTTGGACCGGAAGTGGGTAAGCAAAGAAGTCTTTTTTTCAAGGAGAAGCTTTTTCATCTCTTCTCTTGAAATCTCCTGTTCTAAAATCTTTTTGTTTACTTTAAAAGGGCATTTGTGGCTGTTTTGATCGGAAAAATAATTCAAGCAGGCGTAGTATTCCTTGGCTTCGAGAACAGGGGAGTTGTCTATGGGGCAAGAACCAAGAGATTCCTCGGAAAGGATCTGTTTATCTTCTCCTTGGGATTCATCTTTTTCAAACTCGAAACGGAGGGTTCCCCTCTCATCTTCCAGTTTTAGGGTTGCCGTGAAGGGTTGACCTTTTTTGTTATAAAATCCTTTCAAGGGCCCGATCGTTCTTTGACTGATCAATTTTTCCAGTTCATCGGGAAATAACGGTCTACCCGCAATGTATTTATTAACATGAAAAGAGCCATCCGGGGCTTGATACTCGTAGAGAGTTTCTTCAATAGCTTTACCTTGGGGGGTAAACAAGGGAAGAGCCTTTTTCACGTTGGCGATTGATCCCAAGGCCTTGGCTTTATCCACGATTGAAGCCGTGAGTTGGTAGATCTCCTCCATGAATTTTTCCTGGGAATATTTCTCTTTTTCCATCATTTGAAGCTTAAATTCCCATTCCCCGGTGAGTTCTGCAGATCTTAGAGTTTGGATTTGGGCTGCAGAAAGCAGTTCTATAAGGGCAAAGGCCTTAGGAGTGGCAACCAGGGCCTTGCCGTCTTGCCTTCTTATGTAGCCATCTTCTATGAGTCCCTCGATAATTCCGGCTCTTGTTGCCGGCGTCCCTAACCCTTTCTTGGCCATCGCTTCTCTGAGTGTTTCATCCTCGACGAGCTTGCCTGCACTTTCCATGGCCGAAAGGAGTGTCGCTTCGGTAAAATGAGCAGGAGGTTTAGTTTCCTTGGCGATTTTTTCCATCGCCAGGTTAAGCACTTTTTCTCCCTGTTCTATGGGACAAAGGACGTCTTCTTCCGTGTTTTGGGCAGGATTGGAATCCCTGTACACTTTTAACCATCCTGCCGACTTGAGTATTTTGCCTTCAGTCCTAAAGCTTTCCTCTTCGACAACCGTTATCCTTTTGGTGATTTCCCACTGGGCTGGAGGATAAAAGGTGGCCAAGAATCTCCGGACGATTAATTGGTAGATTTTTTCCTCGTTAGCATTGAGGGTAGTCGGCTTGTGCGTCGTAGGAATGATGGCAAAATGATCGGAAACTTTCTGGTTATTGAAAATCTTGTTGGCGGGCTGAACCCAATTTTGGGAAAGAATTTCCCGGGCGAAAGTCTCGAAGGGACCATGGGAAAGGTTTTTCAGGACTTCCTTGACTCTAGGGACATAGTCCTCGGGGAGAAACTTCGAATCGGTTCGTGGATAGGTGATCAGTTTGTGATTTTCGTATAAGGATTGTACAATCTGCAAAGTTCTTTGAGCACTGAAACCAAAACGGTTGTTGGCTTCTCTTTGCAAGCTGGTCAGATCGTAGAGAAGGGGAGGGGATTGCTGGGAAACTTTTTTTTCTTCGGTGACTATCCCTTCTTTGTTCAAGCATTTTTCAATGATACTTTGGCATTGATCCTCATTTTCTATCCGTTCGGGATGGTTATCTTCTCCTTCATGTTGGGAATTCCTTGAGAACCACTTCGCCTTGTACTCTCCCTGCTTGGATCTAAAGGTGGCCAGGATTTCCCAGTATGGTTTTGGTTGGAAAGAGAGGATTTCTTTGTCTCTTTCGACAACGAGTGCCAGTGTTGGAGTTTGAACCCTCCCTACGGAAGTGAGTCTAAAGCCCTTGGAGTTGGAGTGAAGAGCTGTGAGGGCCCTTGTCCCATTGATCCCGATAAGCCAATCACTTTCAGACCTGGAGACCGCAGCACAAGCCAATCCTTCTACTTCTCTAAGCGGTCTTAAATTTTTAAAAGCCTCTATAATGGCATCCTTGGTCATGGATTGTAGCCAGAGTCTTTGGATAGGCTTATTGACTTGTGCAAAACGGATGAGATAGCGAAAAACCAGTTCTCCTTCTCTTCCAGCATCACAGGCATTGATAATAAGGTCGACGTCTTCTCTGTGGAGCAGTGAAAGGAGGAGATTGAGCCTGTCCTTGTGTTTTTGAATAGGTTTTAAAGAAAAGGAAGAAGGCAGTATGGGGAGGTTGGATAAAGACCACTGCCTATGACGGCTGTCCATTTCAGCGGGAAGACAGAGCTCGACGACGTGACCTACCGCCGAGCTGATGATCATCCGGTCATTTTCATAAATGTCTTTTCTTCCCTTAGGAAAACCTCCTAAGGCTTCGGCTATATCTTGAGCTACACTCGGTTTTTCAGCAATCACTAATGTTTTGCCCATGGAGAATTACACCATTATCATCTATGTTTATGCTACTGTTGATTGCAAAAGTATTTTTATCAAGTTGATCCATCGACCCCAAGGCCTCTGGCAATCTCGTGTTGATTTTTTTTTAAGTTTTCTAGATCTTGGCATAACGGTTTCCGGGAAGCTGTTGGACGATTTTTTTCATCTCTAAGCGAATGAGAAGGGGACAAAGCACAGAGACGGCCAAATCCGTTTTTTCTGCAAGTTCATCTAACGACATTTCTTGGTCATTTAAAGCTTCATAAACCAAACGCTCATCCTTGGAAAGCTCTATCGCTATTGGGGTTTGATCCTTTCTGTTCATCTTTTTTGAGTCAACTTTGACCTTGGGATGCAAGTAGTGGATTTCTTCTAGGATGTCCTGCAACTGGTCAACGAGCTTTGCCCCTTGTTTAATGAGCTGATTGGGGCCAAAGGAACAGGGATTATCGATTCTTCCGGGAACGGCAAAAACAAGCCTTCCTTGTTCAAGGGCCAGTTGAGCCGTCAAAAGAGCTCCACTTCCTTGAGCTGCTTCTACAATAACCACTCCGACAGACAGTCCGCTTATTATTCTATTTCTCAGCGGAAAAGTAAAACGGGTTGGAGCTGTTCCCATTGGAAATTCACTTATAAGAAGGCCTTGGGCCGATATTCTTTCTGAAAGTTCATAATTTTGCGCAGGATAACAGTGGTCGATACCCGATCCCAGGACAGCCCATGTGGTTCCATTGGCGGCAAGGGCTCCGAGATGGGCTTGGGTATCTATGCCTAGGGCAAAGCCGGAAATAACGGGAAACCCGGCATAGGCTATCTGGTAAGCCAGTTTTCTTGCCGTTTGTATTCCATAAGGGGTAGGATTTCTCGTCCCGACTAGAGCAATGGCATTTTGCCAATGTTTCGGAATTTTTCCTTTTATAAAAAGCAAGAGGGGAGGAGAGTCGATTTCCCGGAGTAAAGGAGGATAAAACTCCTCTTCATAACAAACGATATCGATTTGCTGCTTGAGACAAAGATTAATCTGCTGGTCGATCCAGGTTTTCTCTTCTGGCTTGAAGATTTTCTCGATCATTTTTGTGGGTAGCCCACATCGTTCAGATATGTTCCTTGGGGAAGACTGGAAAACATTTTCGATGTTTCCCAAGGCCTTGATCATTTTTAGGGCTGTTTTTGATCCTATGCTTGCTGCCTGTAAAAGCCGGAGGTATAATCGTATTTTTGATACGTCCATAAAGGCCGATAGTTCTAGGTTAGGCAAGAACCTCTTTCAAGATCCAATCGATATCCTCTTTTGTTATGTCCTTACTGGTTATAGGTAGGCCGATTTTTTGAAGAAGTATCCAACTGATTGTTCCCCTCTCTCTTTTTTTGTCCAATTGAAGGGCTTCGAGCACATCTTTTTTGGAGAGACCCCTGGCTTTGAGCGGAAGAGAATAGAGTTGTAAAATTTTTTTCAATCTTTGGGTGGATTCATCGGGGAAAGACAGCAGGCGGTTAGAAAGCAGGCAGCTGGCGTGCATCCCAATAGCTACGGCTTCTCCATGGAGGAGATCTTTGTAACCGTTGGCTGCCTCAAGAGCGTGACCAAGGGTATGACCAAAATTGAGAATAGCCCTTCGGCCGGTCTGTTCCCGTTCATCTTCGCCTACGACCTCCGCTTTTATCTCGACGCTCCTTTTTATGAGGTAGAGCAAGTCGGATTGCTCTTTTTTTTCAATTTCGTCCAGCAGCTTTTGATCGCTGATCATGCCATACTTGATGATTTCGGCCATGCCTGCACTGATGAGCCTAGGGGAAAGGGTAGCTAAAACTTCCGGATCGATCCATACTTCAAGAGGTTGATAGAAAGAACCGACGAGATTTTTCCCTTGGGGGAGATTGATTCCCGTTTTGCCCCCGATGGAACTATCAACCATGGACAGGAGGGTGGTGGGAACGAGAACATAAGATATACCTCTTAGAAAGATCGAAGCGGCGAATCCGGCTACATCCCCCAAGACACCTCCGCCTACGGCGATAATCGTACTTTTCCGATCGAGTTTCATTTCGGCTAGGGCCGTAACGATTGTTTCAAGAGTTTTGAAGCTTTTTGAGCCCTCTCCAGAGGGTATAGCTAAAGCTTGGGGTTCGAAATCATGGGCTTTTAAAGAATCGATCAGTGTCGTGGCGTAAGTTTCAACGGCTTGATCAAACAAAAGAGCTATTTTTTTTTCTAGCTTGAGTTGTCGGGCAAGACTTCCGCCTTCCTGCAATAATCCTTTGCCTATACGTACAAAGTAATTTCTGCTTGGTGTAGAAACTTTTATGTTCATTCTTGCAGCGTTCATGATGAGCGTTCGTTTTTTCTCCTCGAGTAGGAGTTGTATTGTGGTTTCTTTAATTCCAGGTTTATCGATCCGGGGGTAAACAGGGAGAAAAGCTTTTCCATAAAAGGAATGGAAAGCTTGACAAAAAATTCTCTACCCACTTCGATGTTGCAAATGATCCCCTCGTTTTTAACGTAGCGAAAAACGACAGGGATGTCGCCACGGTTTTCCAGGAAAAGCTCGTAGAGTTTTTTCCATGGATCAGCTCCCCCCTGTCCTTCTTTTACGGTTATAACAAGAGATGTCGGTAAGCTTTGCAGGGCTTCTTCAATGGTGTAAAGATGTTCAGATCGGATCGAAACCGCATTTTCCCTACAGCTGAGTTGTCCATCCACGACAAAGGCTGTTGTTGTCCAGTGATCGATCAAGGAACTCGACAGATTATCCTTAAAAAGGATGACTTCGATGTGACCCGTTTGGTCTTCGAGAATCAGTTTAAAATACGGCTTTTTGGATTTCTGGGATGTTTTCTTTTCAATATGGGTGATCATCCCGGGGACATAAAGCCGGCTATTATCGGCAAGCTCTTTTAAGGAGGAGATAGGCTCGTTTTGAAAAAGCCTTATCCACGACATCCATTCATCCAAGGGATGACTGCTGAGGTAAGTTCCTAAGAGTTCTTTTTCCCAGTGAAGACGGATGTTCAATGGGTAGTCTTCACCTTTTGCGCTGGACTGCCGATCGGTAGGATCAATGAAATTATGCTCTTCAAAAAGGTTTTGTTGACCGCTTAATCTTTCCTTTGAGGTTATGCTTCCTGCGGATAAAGCTGCAGGCAAACTCTCTAACAATTCCTTTCGACTTCTCCCGAGGCTGTCACAAGCCCCCGACTTAATTAAACTCTCTAGGATTTTTTTGTTTAAAGTTCGACCGCTTATCCTTAAGCATAAATCAAAGAGAGAATGGTAGGAGCCCCTTTTTTTCCTCGATTCAACTATGGCCTCAGCGGCTGCTTCTCCGACATTTTTGATAGCCGATAGTCCCCACCGGATGGAGCCGCCTTCGACCGAAAAACGGACTTCACTTTTGGAAATATCCGGAGGCAATACCCCGATGCCCATTCTCCGGCATTCGGATACAAGCAGTTCTATTTTTTCCGTGTCCCCGGATTCATAGGAAAGAAGTGTACACAGGTAAAAAACCGGGTAATTGGCTTTTAAATAGGCGGTAACATAAGCAAGATAGCCGTAACAGGCGCTATGGGCTTTATTAAAACCGTAGCCAGCAAACTTTTCTAGGGTTTCAAAAATCTGAATCGCTTTTTCTTCGGGAATATTGTTTTTTTCCTTGCAACCTTTGATAAACTGGTCCCTTTGCTTGCGCATCTCTTCAGGCTTTTTCTTCCCCATAGCTCTCCTGAGCAGGTCGGATTCTCCCAGGGAATACCCTGCAAGAACGTTGGCTGCTTGCATAACCTGTTCTTGGTAAATCATCACCCCGTACGTATCTTTGAGAATGGGTTCTAGAAGAGGATGATCATAGGTAATGGGCACTTTTCCTAGTTTCCTATCCGCATAGGCCGGGATGTTTTCCATTGGTCCCGGTCTGTAAAGGGCTACTAAAGCGATAATGTCTTCAATGTTCCCGGGCTTGAGCTTTTTGACGAGCTCCACCATGCCCGAAGATTCCAGTTGAAATACTCCAATGGTTTGTCCTCGCCCCAAAAGCTCGTAAGTGTTCTTGTCATCAAGGGGAAATTGTTTGGGATCGAGAAGTATATTTTCTTTTTCTTTTATCAAGGCTAAACATTCAGAAATAACGGTCAGGGTTTTGAGTCCCAAAAAATCCATTTTGAGTAGCCCTATTTCGGCAATAGGTTCCATGGACCACTGGGTTACGATCTCGTTATGTTCACCCCGGGACAGGGGAATGAAATCAAGCAGGTCTCCTTCTGAAATCACGACTCCGGCAGCATGAACTCCGGCTTGTCTTGTTAACCCTTCAAGCTTGGTAGCTATGGTCAGAACTTCCCTGCTTTGAGGATCGTTTTCCCAAAGTTGATCGAGCTGTGGATTCAGTTCTCTTGCTCTCTCCAAGGTCAATTGAGGATCAGGAGGGATCATTTTGGCTATCCGATCGGCTTCTTGGTAACTCATCCCAAGAACTCGGGCTACATCCCTGACAGCCATTTTTGCCCCCAGTGTGCCAAAGGTGATGATTTGGGCCACGGAACGCTCTCCATATTTTTTCCTTACATAATCGATGACCTGCGATCTTCGGTTATAACAAAAGTCAATATCGATATCCGGGGGAGAAACTCTTTGAGGATTTAAGAATCTTTCGAAAACCAAGCCATATTTGATTGGATCAATATCGGTTATTCCTAGAACATAGGCGGTTAGACTCCCTGCAGCACTCCCTCTACCTGGACCGACGGGTATGCCTTCTTTTTTTGCATAATGGATGAAATCCCAAACGATGAGGAAATAACTCGAAAAACCCGTTTGCTCGATGACAGAAAGCTCGTATTCCAACCTTTCTTTTATCTGCTCACTGATATTGTCGTACCTTTTCTGGAGACCTTCATAACAGAGCGTTCTTAAATATTCTCCGTGGGTTTTATAAGGAGATGGAAGGGTATAAGAAGGAAAATGGTTTTTGCCCAGTTCTATAGTTACATCACAGAGGCGGGCGATATTCGCGGTATTTTCCACAGCTTGAGGAAATTCATTGAACAACTCGGCCATTTGTTGAGGAGTCTTGAAGTAAAACTCGGGGCATGGATACTTTTTTCTCTTGGGATCATGGATTTGGCTTGCCGTCCCTATGCAGAGTAAAACGTCGTGAAACTGGGCATCCTCTTGTTCTACGTAATGAACGTCGTTGGTGGCCACCAAAGGCAGGCCAAGACTTTGGGCGAAATCGGCAAGCACCTCTCTTATTTCTTTTTCTTCCTTTAGGCCGTGATTTTGTATTTCAAGATAAAAACAGTTGGGATCAAATAACCGGCTCAGTTCTTCGGCCAATTTCTTTGCTCCCTTCAGATCTCCTTCAAGTATTTTTTGGGGAATCTCTCCGTTCATGCATCCGCTTGTGCCGATTAACCCGGCCTTGTGTTCTTTGAGCAGTTCAAGGTCTATTCTAGGCTTGTAATAAAATCCCTCTAGGTGAGCTTTGGAGATGAGCTTCAAAAGGTTCTTATAACCTTGGTTGTTTTTGGCGAGCAGGGTCATGTGATAGATGTGGGACCTGCTTCCTTTCCTGTCAAACCGGCTTCCCGATGTGATATAAGCCTCGCATCCGATAATGGGCTTGATGTTTTGACTCACACAAGCCTTGTAAAAATCAATTGTTCCATAAAGATTGCCGTGATCGGTCAGGGCCACGGCAGGCATGCCCAGCTGTTTGGCTTTACTGACAACGTCTTTAATCCGCGCTGATGCGTCAAGAAGACTGTATTCAGAATGGAGATGGAGATGAACAAAGTTGCCGTTCATGAGTATCTATCGAATTTTGTTTTAATGACAAGATGCTTGGGAAGTTCCTCAAGAAAACGGGATGGGAAGTAAGTCGACTGGCGGTTGTTGAAAGACCTCCTTGCAGGGTAGCAAAGAAAGAGTCGATCTTTTGCCCGGGTAGCGGCAACGTAAAACAATCTTCTTTCTTCTTCGAGCAGGGTGGGATGGTTTAAAGAATAATTGGAAGGGAAGAGCCCTTCACAGAGCATGATTATAAATACGACTTTCCATTCCAAACCCTTAGCCTGGTGAATGGTACTGAGCCGTACTCCTCCCCGTTGCTCCTGGACCGTATCTACGCCTGTAAGTAAAGAAATTTGCGCAAGGAAATCTTCTGTCGAATTATACAAGGAGGCAAAATTGATGAGTTCTTCGATATCTTCGAGCCTCCTTTGATAGCATTCGTAAAGCATTTTTAAATGATCGGCATAAACTCCGTGAAGGATTCTTTCAAGTTGCTTGGAAGGTTGATGGGCATATCCTGGAGAAGAAAGTTCCTTATGGATATCGAGCCAACTCATCCAGGATTTTTCCGCTGCCTTGGGCGGACGAAGCTTTTCTATTGACCCTGAAGAAGCAAGGTATTCAGCCCATAATTGGGATAGGGTTTTGGGGCCGATCCCGTTAAACATTTTGACAATTCTCTTGAAGGCAGTTTCATCGTAGGGGTTGATGAAAAAACGCAAGAAAGCACAGATATCCTTGATATGGGCTTGTTCGAAGAAGCGGATGCCGCTGGTAATTTCGAACGGGATTTTTCTTCGGGTCAGTTCAAGTTGCATTTCTAGGGCATGGAAATGGGCCCTATAAAGGATAGCCATTTCCTTGGCTTCTATCCCCTGCTTTCTGAAATCTTCGATGAATTCGGCAATAACTTGAGATTGGACGGCAGTTGAATAGCAGAGGAGGAGCTGGGGTTTGATTTCTTGAAGGCTTTTCCTTGCGGCTCTTAATTCCTTGGGAAACTGAAATTGATTTCCTTCGATTGCTGCATTAGCTAGAGCTAAAATCTCGGGCGTGCTCCGGTAGTTTGTCTTTATGTTTATGACTACTGTTGAAGGATATCTCTTTGGAAAGTTAAGCATGTTTTCAATTTCCGCTCCTCTCCATGAATAGATACTTTGGGCATCATCACCCACTACCATGACCCGCTGAGAACTCTGGCCGAGCAGGTCGATAAAATCTGCTTGGATGCGGCTTGTGTCCTGGTATTCGTCGACGAGAATATATTCGAAATAGCTTTGATAAAACTTAAGGATGTTCTCTTTTTCTTGAAAAAGTTTTACCGTGTAAAATAAAAGATCATCATAATCAAAAACCAGTAATTTTTTTTTACGTTCCCTGTAAAAATACTCTAGTTTGGTTATTTCGTCGCTGAAGATGGCAAGATGAGAAAATGATTCTTCAAGGGTTTTCCAAATGGGCTTTACTTTGTTTACGACGAGAGAAAAGACTTCTAGTAAAGCTTCGGGGGAGGGGAAAAGCTTGTTGCCCCTTTTAAGATTGAGCTCTTCGATACACCCTGTAAGCAGCTGGATCGAATCCTCTCGATCGATGATTGTAAAATTTTGCTCAAAGCCGATCGTTTTTGCATGGTTTCTTAAAATTTTATGGCAAAGATGATGAAAAGTCCCTCCCCAAATCTGAGAGGTATCCGTATTGACCAATCGATCTACGCGGTTGAGCATCTCCCGGGCGGCCTTGTTGGTGAAGGTAGCCAAAAGTATGCGTCCGGGGTTAATGCCTTTTTCAATAAGGTATGCAACGCGGTAGGTCAAAGTGCGCGTTTTACCGCTACCCGCTCCGGCGATAACAAGGATTGGTCCCAAGGGGGCGGTCACGGCCTTTTTTTGTTCTTCGTTGAGCTCTACTTCGTAACGGTTCATTGTCGTTTCTTTGGGATGGCTGATTTTATAAAATAAAATATTTCCGTGGAATATGCTTGCAGAAAATCTTCAACGTCATTTTTCAAATGCGTCTTTAGCTGTTCAAGCCAAGTTTTTTAGAGACAAGACAAAACTCTGGATCAATGCGAAGGGGAGTCTTTTTTAAGCTGAACAAAGCTCTTCACAAAGAGCTTACATGCTGAATCGAGGACCTAAGTAAAGCTCCCGGGTTACAGGGTCGTTGATTAAAAATTCGCTTGTACCATGGCTCATGACTTTACCTTCATAAATGAGATAGGCCCGGTCAACGATGGAAAGGGTTTCTCTGACGTTATGATCCGTTATGAGCACGCTTACTCCCCTTTCTTTTAAACTCAGAACAAGTTGTTGGAGATCGTAAACGGCCAAAGGATCGACCCCGCTAAAAGGTTCGTCCAAGAGCAGGATTGATGGAGAAGTGGTTAAAGCCCTTGCGATGGACAGCCTTCTTTTTTCTCCACCGCTTAAAGACATGGCCAAGGTTTTTTTTACTTTTTCCAACCCGAAATCATGAATGAGGGTTTCGAGCCGCCGCAATCTTTCTTCTTTAGAAATATCAAGAAATTCGAGAATAGCCATGAGGTTTTCTTCAACCGTGAGTTTTCTAAACACCGAATCTTCTTGGGGCAGATAGCCAAGTCCTTTCCGGGCCCTTTTATACATAGGCATGGTTGTCACATCCTCGTTGTCGAGATACACTTTTCCCTTGGTGGGCATAACAAGACCGACGAGCATGTAAAAGGTGGTCGTTTTCCCCGCCCCGTTTGGCCCTAGGAGTCCAACGATTTCTCCTCTATTCACTACCAGGTCTATACCGTTGACCACTTTTCTTCCTCCATATTCCTTAACCAGTTGGATAGACCTGATGAGGGCTTCTTTAGTCGGCTCTTTTGGAGGGGGGCCCTTTGAAATGAGTTGTTTTGTAGAAGATGGGGAAGGGAGTTGAAAAGAGGGGGAAGAAGAGGAGGAGAAAGAACGGGCGGGGAGTTGTGTTTTTTGTTTGAAGTTTTTCAACGCCTCGCTTAGGGAAGAACGAGAAGGACCTGGGTCGGTTTCCCTCCCGTTTTTCCCCGAGAATTCACTTGAAGAAGAGCCCCCGCCATTAAATTTTGTATTCATTTTAGGCTTTATTTACCCGTTGGCACTTATTAAATAATACTTTTTGAAAACATTTTTTGCTCAAAAATAGTCTTTGTTCAATAAAAGTAATACAATTTATCTTTTTTAATCGAAAATATTAAAGGAGTATTTTAAATGGAAATGATAAAGCCCAAAGAAGGTCTTTTTGTCGTCCATCTTTTTTTTGCTGTTGATCATTGGAAAAGGAAAGACCGATCTGATGACGTCCATTTCAAAAAGGAAGTGAATTTTCTTGTCGATCATATTAGAAACGAGCCGGGGTTCCAAATCGCTACCTTATGCATGCTTTGTCGTTGCGACATCGGTTTTATGATCTTAGGCCCAGAATTGCACCAGTTGCAGGGATTTGAAAAGGAGCTGGTAAGAAAATTCAGCAGGGAGGGATGGAACCTTCATTTTTCTTTTTTTTCTATGACCGAGAAATCCGAGTACACCACGACAAAGGAGGAATTTGAACAGGAATTGATCTCCGCAGGGATAGGTCCTGAAAGCGTAGAATTTAAAGAAAAGATGAGTTCGTTTGAGAAAAACAGGGAATACTACACGACCGTTAGGCTCTACCCGACATTACCCGATTACCCCTTTTTTTCTTTTTATCCTATGAGAAAAAAAAGAGAAAGCGGCCAGAATTGGTATGCTCTCGGATTTAAAGAAAGAAAAGAGTTGATGAAAGGGCATGCGGCGGTGGGCAGAAGATATAGTGGAAAAGTTGTCCAGTATATTTCAGGTTCTACAGGGTTGGATGATTGGGAATGGGCTGTGAGCTTATATGCGAAAGACCCCTATGATATTAAATCAATCGTTTACGAAATGCGGTTTGATCCTGTAAGTGCTCATTTTGCCGAATTTGGTCCTTTTTATTGCGGGTTGCAGCTTCCTTTGAACAAGGCATTGGAAAGAGTCCTCGGTGCCTAGGGGAAAGATAGCCGCTAACCAGAAGCAAATAGATCTTGGAGCTTGTGAGCGAACAAAAAGTCATTCTCTACGTTAAAGAAGGCTGTCCTTGGTGTGAAGAGGCCGAAGAACTCTTAAGGCAACTTCACATATCCTATGAACGCATCGACGTATTAAAGGATAGGGCGGCTTACCAAAGAATGAAAAAGATTTCCGGACAATCCCGAGCCCCGACCATGGAGTGGGGGAATGAAATTTTAGCGGATTTTGGGGGTAAAGAACTTTTAGAATTTTTAAAGAGAAAAAAACTTCTCCTTTAAAAACGATAAGGGAGATCGGCTTTAAGGAGTTACAGCTATCACCCGACCCAAACCGTGGTGTGCCGATCTTATTTTTAGCCGGGATGCAACAAGGTTTTTGCCTTGAGTTTTTCTTTTCCTCGTTAAGGGATCCCCATCTTGGACAACTCGACTTTTTCCGGGGCTACCCAAGATTAATGGACTTTTGTAGAGGCGAGCAAAAAAAGGAGCCTTTAGAATAGGGTTCATTTGAACAATCGATCGATAAAAGAGAAAATCAAAAAGCTTGCTGTTGTCCAAGGAACTTCACGATAAGGGGAAAAGAGAAATAACCCCCCTTGAGTTTAGCCCGCCAGGAAAAAGTAAAGGCTAATCCGTTTCTTTAACAGAAAGAATGGCTTCTCCTCGCTTGATTTTTTCAAGTTCTTCTTTGATCGCTTTTTTCTGTTCGGCAGAAAGGTAATCGATGAAAAGCTTTCCTTGCAGATGATCAAATTCATGCTGGATGGCAACGGAAAGAAAACCTCCCGCTTCGAAATACCAGGGACGGCCCTCCAAGTCAAAGGTTTTGACCTTTACCCGCTTTGAACGCGGCACATCTATTCTTAGGCCGGGGAAACTTAAACATCCTTCGTTGCTTATTTCTTTGGATTGAGTATAACTCAAGGTCGGATTGATGAGAAAAAGGGGCATGTGTTCTTCCACCATAGCGGGTTTACCCCCGATAAGCAGGGATGAGGATAGCTTAGAACCACTCACATCGATTACGGCTAATTGAAGGTTTAGCCCGACTTGTTGGGCGGCTAAACCCACTCCTTTGTAGTAGGCCATTGTTTCAAGCATGTCTTGGACCAGCCGTTTTAACCGGTCATCGAAAGAATCTATAGGCATCCCTTTTTTTCTGAGGATGGGGTTATCGTAAAGAACCAACTTTAATATCATAAAAGCTAAAGATAGGATTGCGTTTAAGGTTTTTTGTCTTCTTCTGCTGTAAATGTAGGTAAGTTTGGTATTCCTGCAAATTTTACCGCATCCATAACCTGGATGATGATTTCAAAGGGAGCATTTTTACTCGCCTTTAAAGCAATCTTAGTATCGGGGTTTTCCGATATTGTTTTCTTTAAAATCTCTCCAAGCTTATCGGGTTCTACCGGGTTGTTGTCTAGGAAGATCTTTTTATCTTCCGTAACGAAAATAATTTTTGGAAGATCCGACCGGATGGGCTTTGAACGGACGGACTTGGGGAGCTCTATTTTTACTGCAGGCTCTTCTCTTTGGAACGTGGTGGTGACTACAAAAAAGAGCAAGACTATAGAGAGGATATCAATTAGAGAAACAAGATTAATTAAGGGCCTTCGATTGCTTTTAGGCTTAAATTCCATAACAGTTGGCTTTCTTCAAGGCTTTAGAAGAGGCAATCTTTTAATCGTGGACTAATAGTTAACATCTTCCGGAGCCGGGGCTTCAGTATAAATTTTGGCAAGAAACTCTGAACAGAGAGTTTCCATTTCAACCGCGTAAGCTTCTACCTTTCGCGTAAAAAGACTATGAGCGATGAGACAGGGGACGGCTATGCCCAGGCCCGCAAAGGTGGTATGAAGGGCTTCGGAGATCCCGTGAGCTATCGCTGCCCCTTGGGTGGCCATCCCATGAACTCCCACGTTGCCGAAGATGGTAATGAGTCCAGAGAGTGTTCCGAGCAAGCCGAGCAGTGGGCCGATGCCTACAATAATTTCAAGAATGACTAACCCCTTTTCCAGTTGGGCTATTTCGGCACGTGCCTTTACTTGCAAAGCTTCTGAATTTTCATATTTTGACCAAGACATGTTTTGAAGACAGAGATAAACGAGCCGACTCAAGGGAGACTTCTGATCCTGGCAGAGTTTTTCAATAGGTTCAGGATTTTCCCCCCAACCCAATTCTTCAATGGCCTTCACCAGTTTTTTGGGGATAATTTTAGACCTTCTTAAAGAAAAGGACCTTTCCAGGATAATGGCCAGGCCCACAATAGAACAAAGAATAACCGGATAGATGAATAAACCACTGCCTTCTACAAAGTTCTTTATCGCAAAATATGAAGGAAGCTGGTTCCAGTTGATACTAGCAAGGGTAACCATAGTGCCTATCCTTATACTGACTTAATTTAAAAAAAATACCATTGTTCTTCTATTAGTAAATGGTAAAGGTTATTTCTTCCCAAAACCCGTTTCCAATTTGTCCTTTCATTTCTTCTGAAAAAGGCCCGAAAGGCGCCGAAAGCCTGATGGAATCAAGAGAAATTGATCGCAACACCTCGGTTATTCCTTCTTCATTTATTACCTGTATGCTGCTCACCGTCCCATCAGACTGGACGTAGAACCTTATTCTTACGGAGCCAATGGCCAGCAGCCCCATGCTTTGTTCCACCTCTAAATACCACCTTGATCCGATGGCCCGATAGAGCCTTGCCTTATATCGGCCGAGTTCGGTTTCTCGGGCTGAGGGAGAAACAGGACCTAGTTCGGCCGTTCTTCCTCCTGCAATTTGCATGCGATGTCTTTCAAAAGATTCGGGAGAAGGAGGTGGAGCTGGAGGAGGAGAAGGTTGAGATACCGGCTCGAGACGATCCGAGGCAGTTGCAGCGTTGTTTTGGGTAGGAGATTGAGAAGAACTATTGTTTGTGGCTTCTTTTCCTTCCTTCTGCGACGGTGCCTTGGGCGATTTGTTTTGAAAAGGCATGAGGGGATCTCCATTGGGATCTTCTTTTTTCAGGTATTCTTCCGTGGGATTGTTAATCTCTTTTAGGAGTTTTTCTAGCGCCTTTGCAGGGTTTTCTTCCTTGGAATTTTCATCCCTTGTTGTTTTGGAAGGCTCTTTGACAGTTTCTTTTGGCTGTGGATTTTCTTTTGTTTCCTCTGTTTTACTTTGTTTTTGAACTGCAGTCTTTGGAGTTAGAGTGGGAGTGGGAGGTTTTTGATTTTCGTTTTCCATCTTTCTTAAAGCAGACTGTCTTTGGGCTGGAGTGGACTTTCCACTGGGCCTTGGGGGAGAGGGCCTTGAAGAGGGAACATCGATGTAACTCATGGAAGAGCGGGGATCTCCAGAAAGCTGAGGAAGAGGAGAGTTCTCTTTTTGGGGAGTCTCTTGGCTTCTTAAAGTGGTCGATCTATCCGATTGAAGAAGAGCGTTGGGATCGGGATGATCGGTCTTTTGCCATTCTTCAGTGGGAATAAAGCTTTCAGGTTGGACCATTTCAAGCATTGTTAAAGTGGGCGGAGGAGGATCATGGGGCGTTGCTGCGGGGAAGAACCGATGCAGGACTCCCGATCCAAGAAAAAGGGTAAAGGCCAAGTGAATGACAAAGGATATAAAGAGAAAACCTCTTAAATTCGATTTTTGTTTAGTCACAATGAATAGATTTTTCTTAAAACATAAAAAATATTTTGCACAACCAAACAGAAAAGGCAAAGTATAAACGGTTTTATTCGATAGATGTTAAACGAGGATTTGACAAATAGGCTTTTCAAAAGTTACTCTAAAACCAGCGAGGAGTTCTAGCAATGGATGGTGAGCAAAAAAACATTAAGAGTGAAAAGATTACTGTAGAAAGAAAGAACTTCTTCTTTGATCTGAAAGAGAATGGGAGGGGAAGGTTTCTTCGAATTACCGAAGATGTGAGAGGAAGAAGGGATGCAATTATTATTCCTGCCCCTGGGTTGGAAGAATTCAGAAAGGCGCTCGATGCTATGATCGATGCTTGTAAAGATTCCTCCAATGCGACGGTTTGATGGATTGAGTTGGCAAGGGAAGCTTTAAAATTAGGCTTTCTTGGCCAATTTTGCATGAAAGAGAAATTATTTTTTTGGTTTTTCTATCTTTAAGGAGAAAAACCAAGGGAAGAGTTTGCCGAAAAGAGTGTATAATAGAGGATAGCGAAATGGTTATGACCGGAGGAAAGGATAATGACAGCAAGAATGATGCCAAAATGACGGTACTTAAGAATAGTGAGAAACCGGTTGCTTTGAAACCGGATATTTTTCAAAGCTTAACTAGCCAACTTAAAGATTATCTTGCTTGGATAGATAGGGAAATTTTGAACCAAGCGGAGGAATTTGATGCGGGCATTGTGCCTCTTTTCCGTTATGTTCTCGCATCCGAAGGCAAAAGGATTAGACCTCTTCTTGTGTTGCTTTCTGCAAAGGGAAGCGGAGGCATAGGAGAAAATCATCTTTATCTGGCGGTCGTCGTCGAGATGATCCACTTGGCTACACTCGTTCACGATGATATCCTTGATGGAGCCTCCATGCGCAGGGGGATTCCTTCTGTGACATCAAGGTGGGGTTCCGAAATTTCAGTTCTTCTGGGAGATAATTTGTTTGCACAAGCTTTGAAGGTTTGCTGTCGGCTCCATCCTGATATTATTCAAAGTGTGGCCAACGGAGTGTGCGTGGTTTGCAGTGGAGAAATCCTGCAAACCCGGAGAAGATTTGATTGGAATTTGTTGGAAGAGGAATATTTAAAAATTATCCAGATGAAAACAGGGGAGCTTTTCCGCATTCCCTGTGAACTTGCTGCAAGACTTAATTCTGCTTCTAGAACCGTATCCGAGGCTCTAGGAAGGTTTGGTCAAGCTTTAGGCTCTTCCTATCAAATCTACGATGACTGTTTGGATCTTTTTGGCAGTGAAGAAAATGTAGGGAAGACGCTGGGGACGGATTTGGGAGGGGGAAAACTCACTTTGCCTATCCTTTATCTTTATCAACAGGGCTCGGAAGAAATAAAGAGAACATTGGTGGAAATTTTCGAAAATGGCGTATCTGCTGACTGGAAAAAAATACAATTTTGGATTGTTAAAGAAGGAATTCTTAAAAAAACATTTCAAACCGCGATGAGTTTCTTGGAAAAAGGGGAAAAGGAACTGGCTCTTTTGCCGGAGAGCGACGAAAAAGATTGCTTGCTCGACGTGGGCAAAATTCTGGCCAACCATCTATTGGAGCTTGTAAAGGAGAATTCGGTTCTATAAAGTCATTCCCTTTCTTTTTAACTTTCTAACCCGGACGTGGAGGGTCAAATGAAAAGGACGTTTCAACCTTCGAAAAGGACGAGAAAAAGGCAATATGGTTTTTTAAGCCGTACGCGGACAAGCAATGGACGGCTGATATTAAAAAGAAGAAGAAAAAAGGGGAGGTGGCGCTTGGTTCCAAAAAATACCGATAGGAAATTTGATCGTCATACCCCTTCATGATTACAGTACCCTGATCTTATCTGATGAAATGGCTTTTAGAAATCCGGCGGTTTTGAACAACAAGTTTTCCCGTAAACTTATTGCTAAAAAGAAAAAGGAAATAGCGCTTTTTTTCTCCAAGGGAAAAAAGTTTTCCTCCTCTTTTTTTATCCTTTTTCTTTTGTCCACGGAGTATCAATCCTTCCCCAAAGTCTTTTTTGCCGTCTCTAAGAAAGTGAATAGAGCCTGCCAAAGGAACTTGATCAAGAGGAGAATGAGGGAGATTTTTAGGCAGCATCCTTTTTTTAAACTTTCTCCTTTTGCCTTTGGTTGGATCGCCAAGGAAAAAGCCTTGAAAGCCCCTTTTGAGGAATTGAAAACAGATATGATCAAATTGGGTGAGAAAGCGATGCAGGGGGATAAACTTAAAATATGAAAAAAGTTGTTTTTTTTCTTTTAGATTTTTATAGGTACGGCTTGAGTTCCTTTCGCCAGACATTGGGGATGTATGGGGTATGCCGGTATTATCCAACCTGTTCGCAGTATTGCCGGGAAGCGGTTCAAAAACATGGCATCATCCATGGCTTGTATCTTTGCTTGCGGAGGTTGATGAGGTGTCATCCCTGGGGGGCAGCAGGCTGGGATCCTGTTCCGGAAAAATCGAACTTGGGGATAAAAAGGACAAAAAAAGCGGATCATCCTTTGAAAAAGAAAGTTTCATTGATGAGGGTAATGCATTTATTTTTTAAATAGAAAACTCTTTTCTCAACAATGTCTTGCGAACAAACAAATCTTTGGAGTTTTTAGACGGTAACATTCATATCTAGTGGTTATGGATAAAAAAGGTTGGATAGGTTTTGGAATTTCCCTCGTTTTACTTTTGGCATGGCAGATTTACGTGGAATATCGCTATGTCAGGCAACAGCCTAGTCCAGTTGAACAAACACCCTCAGCCCTACCTAACTCCTCCGAGGAAACTGCTTCCGGCCAACAGCCATTAAATAATCAACAAGAGAATCAAACCCTTGGTCCGCTAGAAAGCTTTGAGAAATCTCCAGATCTTGGTAAAGAAATAGTCCATTACCTCGAAAATGATAAAATTCGTGTAGCCTTCACTTCCTGGGGAGGGGCTATTCAAAATATAGAGCTTAAAGAACACTTTTTTCGGGGACCGAAAGGCAAAGAAAATATCCTGCTTAATCGATTTGATGAGGAACCTCTACTTAACCTTTCCGGTTGGGATTCCAAGTATAACCTCAGCGGCTATCAATCTGAAAGCAAAGAAGGGAAAATTTTCTTTCGAAGGGATCTTCCAGGCGGAGTAACGGTAGAAAGAATTTTTTCCTTAGGTCAAGACTATCAAGTTATAATGGAACAACGGCTCATTAATAGATCCTCTTTGCCGGTAACCCTTCCCAGCTATAGAGTAAACATGGGATTGGCCTCCCCTATTCACATCAAGGAGGCGATTCAAAATCTGGCTGTCAATTGGCTTACATTGAAAGGTTCTCGATTTGGACGCATCGGGCTTCCCGATTTTAATGCTGCTGGGTTTTTGGGGCTGTTTTACTGGCGAGGGCCTCGGACGGTCATTAGTAGCCCCAATGAACCTTTGCGATGGGTTGCTGTAAAAAACCAATATTTTGCCATCGTGGTTTCTCCCCCTTCAACGCTTCCTCCTATTCAAATTGAAGCCGTCCCGGTTGAACTTTCTCAATTTCCTCTCGAACAAAGTAGCCAAGCTCAAGTCCCTGTAGGCATTAAAGCTTGGGCGTATTTTCCTGAGCTTTCCCTTCAGCCAAATTCTATCCTGAGTGTTCAGTTCAAGACTTATGGAGGACCTAAAGAATATGCCCGTCTCAAAAAGCTCGGCGATCACATCGACAGGGTAATGGAATACGGGATGTGGGGATGGGTGGTTAAGCCATTGGTATGGTGCATGGTTCATTTCCATTCTTTCATTCCTAATTATGGCCTAGATATCATTTTATTCACCTTGCTTCTTAAGGGGATATTTTGGCCCTTGCAGTCTAAAGCCAACCGGAATATGAAGGCGATGCAGGCCCTTTCTCCAAAACTCAAGGAACTTCAAGCCCGCTACAAGGATCAACCGGATAAGATGCAAGCAGAAATGATGAAACTCTACCGGGAATATGGAGTAAATCCTCTCGGCGGCTGCTTGCCTATGCTCGTTCAAATTCCTATTTTTATCGGCTTTTACACGATGCTTCAAGGTTCCGTCGAGTTAAGAAATCAATCGTTTTTATGGATTAGGGATTTGACCAAACCTGATACTATTTTCCACATTCCCACTCTCGGTCTCGATATTAATCCCTTACCCTTGATCATGGTTGGAACACAAATTCTCTTGTCCCGCATGACTCCGCAAGCTTCAGATAATCCTCAACTGAAGGTTTTTCAATGGATGCCCGTTTTCTTTCTGGTTTTTTTCTATAACTTTGCTTCGGCGCTTTCCCTTTACTGGACGGTTAATAACTTGGTCACTATCGTGCAAACTTATCGAAACTTGAAAAAACCTCTTCCCGTCTTGCATCGAGTGAAAAAGCAGAAGCCTTCTCATAAAATTTCGATGATAAAACGATGATGAAATAAAGTTCTTTTTTCGTTGTGAATGGGGCCTCATGGAAAAAATAGAAACGGATTATCTGGTCATTGGAGGTGGTATTGCAGGTCTGTTTTTTGCCCTGGAAGCATCTCGATTTGGCCAGGTAGCTGTTTTGCTTAAGAATACATTCAATACTTCCAGTTCATGGTATGCCCAGGGTGGCATTTCCTGTGTCGGTTCTTCCGAAGATACATTTGAGTCTCATATCTCTGACACTCTCAAAGCCGGTGATGGTTTGTGTGATGCCCAGGTAGTGAAGTCTTTTGTTGAGGAAGCACCACAGCGGATTAACGACTTAATCCGTTATGGAGTACCCTTTAGCAAGGATGAAAAGGGAAATTATGACTTAGGGCTAGAAGCCGGTCATTCTCATCGAAGAATATATCATGTCAAAGACCATACGGGGATGGCTATCATCGAGACATTAAAGAAAGAAGTGTTACAAAGAAGTCGGATAACCCTATGGGAAAATCACTTGGCTGTCGATCTTATTATTTCCCAAAATGGATGTTTTGGAGCCTACGTTTACGACAAAGAAACGAACCGTTTGAAAGCCTTTCTCTCTGCCCATACTCTTTTATCTACAGGTGGGTGTGGCGCCCTTTATCTCCATACCACAAACCCTTCCAGTGCGACGGGCGATGGAATTGCGATGGCCTATAGGGCAGGGGCCATTCTTAAAAACATGGAAATGATTCAATTTCATCCCACCTGTTTTTTTCAATTAACTACTCAAAAGTTTTTAATCAGTGAAGCGGTTCGTGGAGAAGGAGCAAAAATTATTAATCCCGATGGAAAAAGTTTTTTACAAGCCTTTGATCCTAGGGCGGAACTTGCCCCCCGGGATATTGTAAGCCGGGCCATTTTCATGGAAATGAAAGCTCATCATTATCCTTATGTCTTCCTCGATATAAGGGGACGGCAAAGAAAATGGCTTGAAGAAAGATTTCCCTACATTTTTTCCTTTTGTTTAAGCCAGGGAATAGATATGTCAAAAGATCTTGTGCCTGTCGCTCCCGCCGCTCATTATCAATGTGGCGGAGTGGCGACCGATGCTTGGGGCAGAACTTCTATTCCAGGGCTATGGGCTGCTGGAGAGGTTGCTTGTACAGGTTTTCATGGAGCCAATAGGCTGGCGAGTAATTCCTTATTAGAAGCCGTTATTGTTGCGGGAAGGGCGGCTAGGCTTTCAGCTGAGGAAAAACGGAGTTATTCTTCCAGGGATCTTTTCAATATAAAAGAAAAGGATTTGGTGTTAGAACGGGATTGCAAAAGAGACGCTGAAATTAAAAAAGCAATAGCTAAAATAAGGGAGGTTATGTGGGAGAATGTAGGCATAGTGCGGTGTGTTCCCGGTCTTAAGAAAGCGCAAAAAGAAATTGAATTTCTAATCGACTTTTTAAAGAGCCAAAAAAAAGAAGAAGCGATGTCGCTGCTCCAACTTGAAGCACAAAATATAGCCTTGACGGCTTCAATAGTTGTTGAAAGTGCTTTACGCAGAAAAGAAAGCAGGGGGGCCCATTGGGTAAGCGACTACCCGCAGAAGCAGGATGTTCCCAAGGACACCCTTATTTCTTTTGCTTCTTCTTCAGTATGATTCTAAAAAAAACAAAGGACAACCAGAATAAGAACCGATTTATTTATGCTGAAAATAAAATACTTATTTATGCTTATAATAAAATAAGGCGAAGGATTAATCCTCATTGACTATTTTAAAGAAGCAATTTAAGATTTTGAATATGGATGGGAAGGTTAAGCGGAAGGTCGTAATCCCTACAAGGAATGCCGAAGCGGCGCGATTGGTCGAAAAAGTTTTCAAATGCAAGTGGACGGTATCCGTATTGGAATTGATTGGCCAAGGAATCTATAGGCCTGGTCAAATGAAAAAAAACATTCCTGGTATTACTACCAAGGTTCTCAGTGATCTTTTAAAAAAGCTCTGCCAGTGGGGCATTATTGAAAGAATTATTTATCCTGTAGTTCCTCCAAAAGTAGAATACCAAATGACGTTGTTCGGGAAAAAATTTATGAAAGTTTTAAAAAGCGTGGAGGAACTTCAGCAAGAAATAGATTTTAACCAAGCCCGAGGTGTTGTTGTTGAGGAAGAGGATTCATTCTGCACTTTTCATAACGGGGCTAAATGAGTTCAATAATTAAATTGATCGAATCTAAAGCCATCTTCCCCTCGCTTTTCCTTTAGGTGGAGCTCTGGGTTGCTATAGAGGAAAAGATCCTTCTAGGGTTTACAAAACTTTCCCATTTCCTTGTTGGAGGGGTTTGAACAGTTGATTCATGATTTGATCTTTTTCAATCTTTCTTGTACTTTTTAGCTCACATTGGCCGTCTTGAAAGGCCCTGCGGCGAGTTCCGCCGGAAGGCATGCCTGTGGAGAGGAAGGCTCTGGCCTGACGCGCACGCGCCGGCCCCGTGCGCCTCAATGAGTAAGTCTGTCAGCTTTGCCCCTGTTTGGGCAGCAGTGAGTAAGCCTGACGGAACGGTATTGGGACCCTGTCCTGGTGAAAAACCTTTTTTTAGCCTGCTTGATGAGGGCTTGCTTGATGAATGAGCAGGCATGAGGACTAATCAAGATTAGATCATAGCCAATGCCTGCTCAAAGCTTTTTTTACCTGACCAAAATTTGTTCTCCATGACCCATCTTGGGATCCGCATCTTTAGTGAACATGATTATAGCGATAGCTCCGGATAATGCTTGTTTCATGGAGTGGGTAACGATCGCATTGGCTCCTTCAACCGGTGAAATCAAATCAAAAATAGCCCCATCCCCGGGCCCCACAGTAAAAGATTGTAGGCCATACAAAACATTTTTAGGATTGCCTCCTACATAGACCCGATCCCAAATGCCCGCTATGGGATGAAAGGAGGCAAATTCATTGGGACCGGCATTGACAAAATAAATGCGCACTCTTTCACCCGGCTTTGCCTGGAGCCATGTCGTCGCCCTCTCATCGTGAACAGGATCGTATTTAAACTTGCAAAAATTGAAAGCAGCGAATTCCCATTTACCCTCCATCAAGCTTTTTTCGTCATCGGGGTTGGAATAGATTTCTGATTGCACAAGGACGTATTCTCTATCCGCTTTAGGCATCGCCTTGGAGTCCTTTGGATCTACAATGATCACTCCAAACATTCCCCTTGCTATGTGTTGGACCATCGGATCGGCTCCACAATGATAAAAGAAGACCCCCGGGTAATTGGCTTTAAAGGTGTAATGCTTGGTCTCCCCGGGTCTTATTTGGCCAAAGTCCTTGGCTGCGTCGAGCTGGGCTGCATGAAAGTCCATGGCATGAGACTTTTTATTGGTTATTTCATTGACAAGGGTAAAATCGACAACATCTCCTTCTGTCACCCTTACCAGGGGACCTGGAACTTGGCCGTTAAATGTCCATGCCAGGTATTTTGTCCCCTTGTTGTCGATGACTAACTCGGCTTCTTTGCCATGAAACTCGATTGTAACGGTTTTAGCTGTTCCAACCGAGCTGATACCTATCCAGAGCATGGGTATGACCATCAACACTCTCATTTTTATTTTCATGATTTTCCTCTCCTTTTTTATGATTTGTTCTTAGCTTCCATCCCACAATTGCAGATGTGGCGAAGATAGTCTTTTAATTCCAAAATTTCCTCTTGAGTGAGCACTTTTCCCCATGCGGGCATCAGTATCGATTTTTGGACGGAAATGCCTCCATTGGTAATGGCTTTTATTATTTCATCGTCTGGAATTTTTCCCATTTCTTTAGGATCGGTATGATCTCGGGGTTGAACGGTCATGAATTTGGCATTAATGCCGGTGCCGTTTCTTTGCAATCCATGGCATTGCACGCAATAGGTATTGTAGATCTTCTCAATTTTTGCCCATTTTTGTTCTTCTGCCTGTGCCCAAAGAGGGAGGAATAGGGCTAAAAGGCATGCAAAGAGGATTGGACCGCTATAAAGCGGTCGTATCCAAGCCAAGCAAGAAAAACTGCAGGATTTCTTTGTCATTTTCCCTCCTTTTTTTGTGAAGATTCCCGCAGGCTCATTAGATAAGAAGTAAGCCGCTGAAGATCCGCTTCTGCTAAATCCAGCTTGGGCATCCATATGTGGGGTTCGAATTTTTGGGGATCTTGTATGAAGGAATAAACAAAGTCTGCTTGCAGTCTGTCCCCTGCATTATACAATTGGGGTCCTGACAGCCCTCCTCCTCCTTCTTTTGTAGCGTGGCAGGACGAACAGCCCCGTAATTTTCCAAAGAACATGGCTCCTATAGTTGGATTAATGGGTTCATTTTTAAACTGACCTGCAGTCACTAGTCCCTCGGGTTTAAGGCTCATTAAAGTGTTCGCTACAGCTTCCGCTTCTTTTGCGGAGAGCTTTGGATGGGGACTAAGTGTAGCAGGATCGATTTCATCGCCTTTAGGAGTGGCTTTAATATGTTTGAAATAAAATTCCCCAGCAGGACGGATAACGGTTGGTTGCTCAAGCCACTTGATGAGCCAATCTTTTTGGAATTTGAGCCCCGCATAATAGAGATCAGGTCCTTTTCTATTCCATAGCCTTTCTAAAGAGCTGTCGGCAGGTCGAGTTAATGCATGGCAGCTTGCGCATTGCCTTTGGAGAATTTCCATGCCCTCGTCTGCAAAAAGCTTGTCAAGGCAAAGCAAAAGCGACAAGATAAATAAGTAAAAGAGTTTCATCTTCTTATTGGGGAGCAGGTTCACCTTTGAACAGGGGATTTATAAAGAGGCCGTAAGGCTTTTTGATCGATTCTTCATAAAAAAAATCGGGGGCATATTTTTTATCTTTCCAGTCATACCAGGAATCGTTTTTTTCAACTTCCTCATACTCTATAACCGTCATTATTCCTCCCATGGGATTTCCCCCATTGGTCGTATGAACGTCCACGTGATCATGAACCATCCATCGACCGGGATTGTCGGCAAGCATAAAGAGATCGTATCTTTCTCCAGGAGAAATCAGTAGAGTATCCGCTTCTATGGGATTGGGTAAGAAATGACCATCTTTGCATCCAATCAAGAACACATGCCCATGAATGTGAAGGGAATGAACCGTGTCGCTTGTGGCAAAAATCCTCAAGCGTATGAAATCCCCTTTTTTGACGCGAATGGGTTGGGTTTCCGGATAACTTCTACCGTTAATTGTAAAATAATCTTCTATGTCTCCAGGAATCCCTCCGTATCCGGGTTTTCTTGCCCACTGTGAGGGCCAACTGCTGAGCATGAGGATGTAATCTTTAGTTACCTTTTTTTCTAAGGGATGGGCTTTAGGAGGATCAACGATTAAAGGTCCCCACATGCCCCTCATCGATACATGCTCGTTGACATTGACATGACAGTGATACCAGTATGTTCCCGCAGGGACGGCTTTAAAATGATAGGTAAAAGTATCACCGGGCTTTATCTCAGGCTGGGTCGTATTGGGTACCCCGTCCATTTGCCAGGTTCCTGTTTGAAGAATCCCATGCCAATGGATAGTATGGGGAAGGGTTGTGAGATTGGTGACTTTAACCGTTACATCATCGCCATATTTAACATGAATAAGAGGACCGGGGACCTGGCCGTTAAAAGCAAAAGTATGGAATTTTTGATCTTTAACGAGCGTGATGATTGTATCTTCTATGGTCAGTTCAAAATTTCGGGATTCGCAAAGGAGAGAATTTCTGAATAAAAAAAGGAACCAAAGAGTAAGGAGAAAAGCCGAAGAAGTTTTAAAAAACCGATTTAACCTTAGCTTCAAATTCATCAAGAGATAAAAGCCTTATCCCGCCAAAAATAACAAGTAGGCACAATTGAGAATAAAAGTTACTTTTTGGTTTTATTTGTTGATAATCAAAGAAATATTTTTTTATTCGAAGAAAAGCTCAAGGCTTCTAACCGAAAGCTAGGGAATAAAAAAAAATCTATCCGGGTTGGATCACGAAGCCGTTTATCCTGGGGAGTATTGAAAGAGAGATCCATGATCGTGGTCCTTGAAAGGGAATGGGAAAATAATTTTTTAGAGAAATAGCGTTACCGGTTTTAGCCTGAAAGCCAGGCTTAGTAGTGGTAGGAGAAATCAATTTTTACCCAGGACATTCTCCCCAGGTTAAGTCCTTCTATGCGTCCTTCTCCTTGGCTTGCTTGAACTGGAAGAGGAGTCCCCAAGGCCGAATCATTTTTATAAGTTGACCGGGGATGGTTTTTCTCATCAAGAGGCCAGGGCAAGGTTTTGAAAAGAGAAGTTTCTGTTTCTAACCGGAGAGAAAAATAGGGAGGGAGAACCGGGGCTAGGGGGGGATCCCATGTCCATAACCTGTTCGAATAAAAGACAAGGCTCGGTTCTGTATAGCCCCAAGCACAGTTTTGGGAAGCAAGGGGCATATTTTTGAAAAGAGGGGCTATTTTGACGGTCAAGGAAAGACAGCGGAGATCTTTGGCTAGGAAATTCAATACATAGATTAAAGCGATGTAGTTCGTAGCCATCATGAGAAAGGGAGCAGTTCTTGAAGAGAGGTTATGGCCGTAGAGCATCATAGCCCCTCCAAAAAGGCATAAAAGAAGGATAACGAGACCTATGGAAAGAAGAACGTTCTTGAGGGGATGGTTTAGGATGATCCCGTAAAAGGGGTAAAGGGAAACAAGGAACAGGGAAAAGAGAAAAAATACGACAAGAAGCAAAAGGGCAAAGAGAAGGGAAAATTTCGTTTTTTTTGCCTCGTTTATTCCTTGGCCGGTCACAAGGAAATAAGCAGGAAAGCCGGGCATGATATAATGGGGTAATTCTGTAGCATAGAAAGAGAAAATGATTATGGGAGCAAGAAACCAGGAAAGGAAAAAGGCGTTCTCCATAGACCATTTTTTCCTCAAGGTTTCAATGAAAAGGCCGAAGAATGCTGAAGAAGGGAAAAGACTTAAAAAAGGAGAGATGAAATAATAGAAAGGAATAAACGGCCTGTTGTCGAAGGCTTCCATTCCCCTTCGGATGACGTGTTCACCAATCCCTATTTTCCAAAAAAGCCCTTTTGTTTCGATCAATGCGGGTAGCGCCCACAAGCTTATGATAGATAGGCATAATAAAAGCCCGGGAATAAGATGGAGAGAAGGAATAGCCTTTTGTTTTCTCCAAAAAACAAATCGGAAAAGAATAAACGTAAAAAGGGGAATGAGCCAACTTATAGGTCCTTTAGCAAGAAAACCCAGGGCCAAGGAAATCCAGAAAATCGAGAACCAGAACCACGATTTTTGATTAAGGAGGTTCAAAAAAGCCCATTGGGCAGTTGTAACGAAAAGAGTCATAGCCATATCGGCTGTTGCCAATCTTCCATGGAGAAGGGTTTGAAGCGAAAAGCAGAAGCTTATGGGGACAATTAAACGCACGGAAGGAGAATAACGATAGGCAATGCAGTAAAGAATAACGGCAAGGATTGAGCAAGAGAGGATAGAAGGAAGCCTTGCAGAGAATTCATTTATTCCCAATAATTTATAACTTAAAACCATGAGCCAATATATAAGAGGGGGTTTGTCCAGCCTAAATTCACCGTTGAAAAAGGGTACAACAAAGTTTTTCCGTTCCATCATTTCCCTTGCAGCCTGTGCAAACCGGGGTTCGTCACGATCTATGAGGGGAAGAGAAAAAGAACCTGCTGAGAGGAGAACAAAGGAGAAGAGAAAAACGAAAAGAAGAGGGAAAAAAGGGCTGAACTTCGTGTTGGTTAGACGGAGAAGGTTCTTGGTCTTGTCAAAATTTTGTGGTTTTTGAGGAAATTTTTTTTTAAAGGGACTGTTGATTGAATCCATCAGAGAAAGAGTTATGTTTAAAGAAACAAGCATACAAAAGAATGATCTTCTAACAAGGTTTATTGAAGAATTTAAAGTGAAGGTTTGAATAACTTCCCAAGAAAAGTATATTCTTTGGAAGATGTATTTTCTTTTTTAAAAAAATATTGTTGACTTAAAAAAGAGACTGAATAGGATAAATTCCCTGCGATAAAGCAGATAAAAATTTGTTCTTTGAAAATTTTGGTCGCCGGAAAACAGGATTGAGTTGTGCAGAACCTTATTTAAGGTTATGCAGTAGTTTTGTGGCCCTTGTTCTACTTCTGTAGAACAACGAGCCAAGAATCTTTCTCTTTACGGAGAGTTTGATTCTGGCTCAGAGCGAACGCTGGCGGCGTGGATAAGACATGCAAGTCGAACGCAGCTTGTCCCTTGGCAACAAGGGGCAAGTTCAGTGGCGAACGGGTGAGTAACACGTGGGAACTTGCCCTGAAGTGGGGAATAGCCCATCGAAAGGTGGGGTAATTCCGCATGTGGTCGAAAGATCAAAGTAGGGGACCTGAAAAGGCCTTACGCTTCAGGAGAGGCCCGCGGCCCATCAGCTAGTTGGTGAGGTAATGGCCCACCAAGGCTAAGACGGGTAGCTGGCCTGAGAGGGTGGTCAGCCACACTGGGACTGAGACACGGCCCAGACACCTACGGGTGGCAGCAGTCGAGAATTTTTCACAATGGGCGAAAGCCTGATGGAGCGACGCCGCGTGGAGGATGAAGGCCTTCGGGTTGTAAACTCCTGTCACCCTGGACCAAGGCTTTTAGGTTGAATAAACCTGGAAGCTTGATTGTACAGGGAGAGGAAGGGACGGCAAACTCTGTGCCAGCAGCCGCGGTAATACAGAGGTCCCGAGCGTTGCTCGGATTTACTGGGCGTAAAGGGTGTGTAGGAGGTTAGATAAGTCAGATGTGAAATCCCTTTGCTCAACGAAGGAACTGCATTTGATACTGTCTAGCTAGAGGACCGGAGGGGGAAGCGGAACTCTCGGTGTAGCGGTGAAATGCGTGGATATCGAGAGGAACACCGGTGGCGAAGGCGGCTTCCTGGACGGTACCTGACTCTGATACACGAAAGCTAGGGGAGCGAACGGGATTAGATACCCCGGTAGTCCTAGCCGTAAACGGTGTGCGTTAGGCGTTGGCGGAATCGACCCCGCCAGTGCCGTAGCTAACGCGTTAAACGCACCGCCTGAGGAGTACGGCCGCAAGGCTAAAACTCAAAGAAATTGACGGGGGCCCGCACAAGCGGTGGAGCATGTGGCTTAATTCGATGCAACGCGAAGAACCTTACCAGGCCTTGACATGCCGTGTTCAGTTACCGAAAGGTAATGGCCCGCAAGGGCGAACGGCACAGGTGCTGCATGGCTGTCGTCAGCTCGTGTCGTGAGATGTTGGGTTAAGTCCCGCAACGAGCGCAACCCCTATGTCCAGTTGCCGAAAGGCTCTCTGAACAGACTGCCTCGTACAACGGGGAGGAAGGTGGGGACGACGTCAAGTCAGGATGGCCCTTATGGCCTGGGCTGCACACGTGTTACAATGCCCGGTACAGAGGGAAGCAAGACCGCGAGGTGGAGCAAATCCCAAAAACCGGGCCCAGTTCAGATCGAAGGCTGCAACTCGCCTTCGTGAAGCCGGAATCGCTAGTAATGGCGCATCAGCTACGGCGCCGTGAATACGTTCCCGGGCCTTGTACACACCGCCCGTCACATCCTGAAAGCTGGTTGTACCCGAAGCCAATCGTAAGATTGTCGAAGGTATGGCTAGTGATTGGGATGAAGTCGTAACAAGGTAGCCGTAGGGGAACCTGCGGCTGGATCACCTCCTTTCTAAGGAGTAAGGCAACGGTATCTTTAGAGATTATCGTTGCTTAGGTCGATTACCTGTCTGGATATGTATTTAAACAGGCAGGTAAACCTTATGAGGTTTATAAGCTGCGGCCTTAGGTAAGGATTCTGCACAATTCAGTTCTGTTGAACTGGCGACCACAGCCCTCAAATAACTCTATTGGATCAGCCTATTGAGAAATAACGACTCGGTTCGGTTTTAAGAATCAATAGAGAGAAAGGGCGGCTAAAATCTCTATCAGGCAAAAGAGAATGGAAAGACTACACAGGGCTTGATTTAAGCTGAACACGATAATCCTCCTGATTGTCGGGGGCATAGCTCAGTTGGTAGAGCGGCAGCTTTGCAAGCTGTAGGTCAGGGGTTCGAATCCCCTTGCCTCCAGGTCATTATGGATTGTAGTGTAGGGAGTTGATTGGGCCTGTAGCTCAGTTGGTCAGAGCATGCGCTTGATAAGCGCAGGGTCACTGGTTCGAGCCCAGTCAGGCCCAGGTAGTCCGTATAAATGATTTCCTTTTTCCCTGGTTGAGACAGTTTTGCCCTCCGTTAAAGGAATGAACGGGAATTGATTTTGAGGGTTGCTTGTTCTTTGAAAACTGCAGGTGATTGAGAGTAAAATATTTTAGAGTACTTAAAGAGGGTTACAAGTAAGAAAGGGCACAGGGTGGATGCCTTGGCGCTAGGAGGCGATGAAGGACGTGGCTACCTGCGATAAGCCTCGGGGAGTGGGAAGCACGCTTTGATCCGGGGATTTCCGAATGGGGTAACCTGGTACGAGTAATGTCGTACCCTACCGGGTTGAATTCATAGACCTGGTTAGGCGAAACCCGCTGAAGTGAAACATCTCAGTAAGCGGAGGAAAAGAAAGCGAATGCGATTCCGTTAGTAGTGGCGAGCGAAAGCGGAACAGCCCAAACCAGGCAGCTTGCTGCCTGGGGTTGTAGGACCTCCAAATAGATAGTTGCAGAGCTAGGAGAAGCGGATGGAAAGTCGCCCCAAAGAAGGTGAGAGGCCTGTATCTTAAAGCTTATGCAACGTCTGGGGGTATCCTGAGTAACGCGATGCACGGGAAACTTCGCGTGAATCTACGCGGACCACCGCGTAAGGCTAAATACTACCTAGCGACCGATAGTGAACCAGTACCGTGAGGGAAAGGTGAAAAGAACCCCGATGAGGGGAGTGAAATAGAACCTGAAACCGTGTGCCTACAAGGTGTCAGAGCCCGAAAGGGTGATGGCGTGCCTTTTGCTTAATGAGTCTGCGAGTTATTGTCTGTGGCAAGTCTAAGTCCCTTTGGGACGGAGGCGAAGCGAAAGCGAGTCTGAATAGGGCGTCACAGCTGCAGGCAATAGACCCGAAGGGGAGGTGATCTACCCATGGCCAGGATGAAGTCATCTTAACCGATGATGGAGGTCCGAACGGGTGACGGTTGAAAACGTCTCCGATGAGCTGTGGGTAGGAGCGAAAGACTAATCAAACCCCCTGATAGCTGGTTCTCCTCGAAATAGATTTAGGTCTAGCCTCATGTGCTGACTTGTGGGGGTAAAGCACTGAATGGACTAGGGCCCTTACCGGGGTACCGAATCCAATCAAACTCTGAATACCACAGGGTGGAACATGGGAGTAAGACGGTGGGGGATAAGCTTCATCGTCGAGAGGGAAACAACCCAGATCGCCAGCTAAGGTGCCAAAATGCAACTAAGTGGAAAGGATGTGAAATTTCTTAGACAGTGAGGATGTTGGCTTAGAGGCAGCCACCATTTAAACAGTGCGTAATAGCTGACTCACCGAGAAATTTCGCGCCGAAAATGATTGGCGATAAAGTTGCATACCGAAGCTGCGGGTGTCTTAATGACACGGTAGAGGAGCGTTCCAAAAACTGTGAAGCGTGAGGGTAACCGAGCGTGGAGTTTTTGGAAGTGAGAATGCAGACATGAGTAACGATAAGGCCGGTGAAAATCCGGCCCGCCGTAAACCCAAGGTTTCCTGGGGAAGGTTCGTCCTCCCAGGGTTAGTCGGGGACTAAGTTGAGGCCGAAGGGCGTAAACGATGTCAAGCTGGTTAATATTCCAGCACCACCGACATTTAACCGGAAGGGACGCATTCCAGGAGAAAGGCGAGGTGCTGAAAGTCCTTGTCCCGCAAGGGGACCTGAAGGAGAAATCCCGAGGGGATCTTTCAAATGGGATGCCAAGAAAAGCTTCCGGGTAGACTAAGGTGCCCGTACCGGAAACCGACACAGGTGGGTGGGTAGAATATACTCAGGCGCGTGAGTGAAATCTCTTTAAGGAACTCGGCAAATTAGCCCCGTAACTTCGGGAGAAGGGGTGCCTTCCGCAAGGGAGGTCGCAGTGAAAAGCGCCAACCGACTGTTTAACAAAAACACAGCTCTCTGCAAAGTCGTGAAGACGACGTATAGGGAGTGACACGTGACCAATGCTGGAAGATTAAGGGGAGAAGTTAGCCCTAAAGGCGAAGCTTTGAACCCAAGTCCCAGCGAATGTCGGCCGTAACTATGACGGTCCTAAGGTAGCGAAATTCCTTGTCGGGTAAGTTCCGACCTGCACGAATCGTGTAACGAGTTGGCGACTGTCTCGAAGAGATGCTCAGTGAAATTATAGTGGCGGTGAAGATGCCGCCTACCCACAGTAGGACGGAAAGACCCCGTGCACCTTTACTGTACGCTGTTACTGGACTTCTGTTATAGTTGCTTAGCGTAAGTGGGAGACTGTGAGGCTTCCTTTTCGGAGGAAGCGGAGTCGCCAATGAAACACCACTCTTCTGTAGCGGGAGTTCTAACCAAAGTCTCTGAACCGAGATTTGGGACAATGGCAGCTGGTCAGTTTGACTGGGGCGGTCTCCTCCTAAAGGGTAACGGAGGAGTTCTTAAGGTTCCCTCAGCACGGTTGGCAATCGTGCGTCGAGCGCATGGGTAGAAGGGAGCTTAACTGTGAGACCGACGGGTCGAACAGGTACGAAAGTAGGACCAAGTGATCCGGTGGTTGAATGTGGAATCGCCATCGCTCATCGGACAAAAGGTACGCCGGGGATAACAGGCTGATCGAGCCCAAGAGTCCATATCGACGGCTCGGTTTGGCACCTCGATGTCGGCTCATCGCATCCTGGGGCTGGAGAAGGTCCCAAGGGTCCGTCTGTTCGCCGGTTAAAGCGGTACGCGAGCTGGGTTCAGAACGTCGTGAGACAGTTCGGTCCTTATCCACTGTGGGCGTTGGAGATTTGAGGGGTTCACTCCCTAGTACGAGAGGACCGGGAGTGACGGACCGCTGGTGTGCCGGTTGTGCCGTCAGGCGCAGCGCCGGGTAGCTATGTCCGGAAAGGATAAGCGCTGAAAGCATCTAAGCGCCAAGCCATTCCCAAGATGAAATCTCCCCACCAGGGCCGTGGTAGACTACCACGTTGATAGGCCGCGCGTGTAAGTGCAGTAATGCATGTAGCGGAGCGGTACTAATAGCCCGATCGGCTTGTAATTCTCTTAGTGCTTGGATCTTTTATTCTCAATTTGCCTGCAGTTTTCAAAGAACGATTTTGAGAATTTGTGGTCACTAGACCTGTTGTTTTTTTTCAAAGAAGATATAAAAGCAACAGGTCTGGTGACCATAGAGACATGGAACCACCCGTTCCCATCCCGAACACGGAAGTGAAACGTGTCTTCGCCGATGGTAGTGTACCGATAGGGTACGTGAGAGTAGGGCGTTGCCAGAATCATACCCCCCCTGTTTGCCCAAGGGCCAATAGGGGGGGATTTTAATTATTGTTTGTCGTTTTTTTCTTTTCCTCTGTTTTTGAGATTTTGTCCTCGGGAAGGTATTTGGCTACCCACCACCTGGATTTTCCTCCTCCAGAGGATGCCAGGGCTGCTGCAGCCACTGCACCCATAGCTATGGGTCCTGCAGCAGCAGAGCTATATTGAGCGGCAATCCACATCACGTTTCCTGCCGCTCCTCCAATAGCACCTGTAACTCCGCCGGGGGTTAGCCCAAAAGTTTGGTACTCCAAAAGGGCATCTCCACCCATTTTTTTTGCTATCTTTGCGGCATTTTTTTCTATGCTTCCTTTTCGAAGGCCGCTGCGGCTATCATGAATCACGCCGATAATTTTATAAGGGCGATCAGGATTTCCATCAGTCCACACCTCAATACCATTGACCTTGTGAATTGCTCCTCCTTTACCCACCGTTTTAGCCCCATCTTCAAAGGGAATATAAGTGGTTTTAGAGCATCCCAAGAAAGCAAAAAGACCCAGTAAAAAAAGTGGCCAAAGAAAAAGGACTTGGAGGATGAGAAAGTCTATCTTATGCTTGTTACTCATAAAAAACTACGGCTTTTTTAACGGTTCTTCTTTGGGTATTCTCACTGTTGAGGACTTTTTTTCTTCGGGTAAATATTTTATAACCCACCAGCGGGATTGCCCGCTTTGGGCTCCTGCAAGTCCAGCAGAAGCTGGTCCGGTAAAGGCCAACCATGAACTCATGGTTGGCCCAAAAGTCGAAGGCATCTGATCGGCATTAGAGGCAAAGCCGCTTGCCGAAGCGGCCAAGTTGTTCACAGCGACGGCATAAGCTTGGTATTCAATCACACCATCGGCTCCATGCTGTTTGGCTTTTTTGACCACGCTTTTAAGAACACCCGAAGAAAAAAGACCACTGCGGTTGTCATGAATAACTCCAATGACCGTGTATTTTTTTTTGGGTAATCCATCGCTCCATACATCTATCCCATCGATAACGCGTTTTGCTGCCCCTTTGCCGGTCTGGGTATTTTTCCCCTGGTAAGGATAAAAATGGGTATGTGTGCAGGAACAGAAAAATAAAAGGAAAGAAAAAAAGAGGAGATGTCCTTGTAAAATTATTTTAGCCAAGCCATTCCATTTCTTTCTTGTCATTTTTAGAACAATATTTCATATATTGTAGTTTCCATTAAAAAAAGAAATAATCTAATTAATTAGTCTTTCTTAAAAAAGGGAAGACAAGGTATAAAAGGAAAATATTTTTTTTTTTCATTTCGTGAAGAAAAAAGGAACCCATGGATTATCCATGTAAATAATATAAGGAGTTTCTCATGAAAAAAGTTCCAATAACGGTTGCTTATGGTGATGGTATTGGTCCGGAAATTATGGATGCGACCTTAAAAGTCATCCTGGAAGCTGGAGCAGAACTCGAAATCGAAAAGATCGAAATTGGTTTTAAGGTTTATTCAATGGGAAACCCTTCTGGGATAGAGCCTTCTTCATGGGAAAGTTTAAAGCGGACGAAAGTTTTTTTAAAAGCTCCTATAACAACTCCCCAGGGCGGAGGATTCAAAAGCCTGAACGTAACTGTCCGCAAAGCCTTGGGGCTTTATGCCAATATAAGACCCTGTATATCCTATGCTCCGTTTATCCATACAAAACATCCAGGGATTGATCTTGTCATTATTCGAGAAAATGAAGAAGATCTTTATGGAGGAATAGAACACAGGCAGGGGGTAGATTCTTTCCAAGCCTTAAAAATAATGACCAGGCAGGGGACGGAAAGAATTATCCGTTACGCCTTTGAATATGCACGCTGTTATGGAAGGAAAAAGGTGAGTTCCTTTACCAAGGATAACATACTCAAAATTACCGATGGGATGTTTCACAAGGTATTTGAGGAAGTCGCCAAAGAATACCCTCAAATTGAAAAGGAACATTGGATCATTGATATCGGTTCGGCTAAACTTGCAGACAACCCCCAATCTTTTGATGTCCTTGTTCTTGCCAATCTTTACGGAGACATTCTTTCTGATGTTGCCGTGCAGATTGCCGGTTCAGTTGGTCTCGGGGCTTCCGCCAATATTGGACATGAGTATTCCATGTTTGAAGCCATCCATGGTTCGGCCCCTCGGCGGGCGGGTCAGAATGTGGCTAACCCTTCTGGACTCCTATTAGCTGCCGTGCAAATGCTTATCCACATAGGACAAAATGCCGTTGCAGATAGAGTCTACAATGCATGGTTAAAAACTATTGAAGAAGGGATCCATACTTATGACATTTTCCGTGAAGGAGTAAGCAAAGTAAAAGTGGGAACCAGGGAATTCGCCCGGCATGTGATTAAAAACTTGGGAAAAATGCCAGAAATTTTAAAACCCTTTTGTTCATCCCGCTTTCAAGATAAACCCAGAACCGATTTCCACATTGTCCTTCCTCAAGAACAGAAAGAATTGGTTGGGGTAGATGTATTTATTGATTTTCAGGATTCTCCCCAAGAATTAGCTCGCCGGCTCCAAGGCTGCGAACATCGTTTCAAGCTTGAGATGATCGCAAACCGGGGCATGGCTGTTTGGCCTTTTTCTCATGGAGAGTCTCTCCTTGCAGGACCGTTTCAATGCCGTTTTGTTTGCACGGAAAGAGAAAAGGATATAAAAGTTAACCATGGCGATATCGTTCGGCTTTTGGATGTTATTCAACAAAGAGGATTAGAGTTCACAAAAACAGAATTATTGTATAGTTTTAATGGGGTGGAGGGATATTCTAAAGGACAGGGAGAATAAAAAGAAAAGAGGAGCGTATTGCCCGGTGGTGTAATGGTAGCACAGAGGTCTTTGGAGCCTTTAGTCATGGTTCGAATCCATGCCGGGCAGCCAGTAACACCCTTTTTGGAATACAGGGTTTGAACAGTTGATTAATTAGTCGATCTTTTTTGATCTTTCTTTTATATTTTAATACGTATCGGCCGCCCTAAACGGCCCTGCGGCGGGTTCCGCAGGAAGGCAGGCCTGTGGAGAGGAAGGATATGGCTTGGGTCACACAAGGCCTGGCGGCATCCGCCTCAAGGAAGCAGGAAGTCAGCTTTGTTCCTGTTTGAGCAGCAGTGAGCAAGTCTGACGGAATGGGTGATTGACTTGGAAGAGAAAAAGGAGCTAAATTCTGGCATTGAACATCATCCGCATTAAAGCATGATGGTGATTGTGGAAAGTGCGATGTGCACAGGCAAGGCGGCGAACGCTCAAGGACAGGGAATGGAAGTGCCTGCAATGCGGGTCGCACCACGGCCGTGACCTGAACTCTGCGCGTAACCAAAAGCGGCTGGCGACCGCAACCGCCCTACCCGTGGCGCGTCCGTAGCAAGCAACTGTAGCGTTGCCTTCGGAATCGCTCCGGGTATAGCCGGGAAACTGACACCTGTCAGATGCGAATGGGGTCGGTAAAACCCGTCGGGACAAGAAGAAAATTGTGCGTATATGAACGCACGTTTTTGATAGGAGCATTTTTCCCCTGGCCTTTAAGCAGGCCAGTGTAAATGAAGATAAAAAGTGAACCTTGGATTATCGACCAGCCTTTTTTGTGATGTTCCCCTTACCGAGTCTCTACCCCTCATTGCTAGAGGAGGATTCAAAGCCGTTGAGATCTGGGCTTCTCCTGATTCATCCTGTCGCTATACCCATTTTGATTTCCAAAATACAAACGAAGTAAAACAGATTAAACGGCAACTTTCTTCCCTGGGATTGAAAGCTGTAAGTTTGCATAGTCCCTTTTATCCCTCTTTCGATCTTTCTCATCCCGACCGACTGATCCAGGAAGCATCCCTAAACATCACTTTATCGGCGGCAGCCGCTCTTAAAGAATTAGAAGGAAATATCCTGGTGGTTCATCCTTCAGGCATTGAATGCGATCGAGTTCTTGACCTGGAAGAAAGAAAGGAAAGATTGAACCGGATTGAGAAAAGTATCAGTCTTATTTATCAGCACACGGCTAAACTAGGATTGGTCTTAGCCTTAGAAACACTTTTACCTTCCTTTCTTGGCTCGGATTTAGTCTTCCTTTATCAGCTTGTTTCCCAATATCCACCCAGCGTGGGAATATGTTTTGATACAGGTCATGTTTATTTACGATACAAGGATAATTTCATCAATCGGTATAGACAGATCGCAAGGAAAGTGGTAGCCCTTCATGTCCAGGACACCCTTGGAGAACATGATGATCACCTGCCTCCGGCAAAGGGTGTCATTTGCTGGAAAGATTTTGTAAAAGCCTTGAAAGAATCGAATTTTCAATCAACATTCCTATTAGAAATAAGCAGCCAATGGATAAAGGGTAACGATCCTTACATTTTCCTAAGGAACCTCTACGATCACTGCTTGGAGATTCTTAGTTCGACATAAACTTTGAGAAAAACAGTACCGGAGAAAAGATTTATCCCTTTATTCACAAGGGTCTATTCCGCAGCCGCTTTTAATGTTGGTTTTCTCGGTTTAGACAAAAAAAGAAATCAGCAGTTAACTGGATCGGCTAACGGCCGAAAGCTGGGTGTCTATGGCTTTAACAAGGATAGGACTGAGGTGCCATTCTTTCCCATGGGTATGAATAATGGTCCCATCATAAGCTTGTTGGAAAACCCGGCCGTTTTTAAATTTTACCTGTATGGTTACATGGACTTCAGCTTCTTCTTGAGAAGTCCAAGGATTGATTGAAGGCATATCGACGTAATTAACGACGACTTGATGACCGGTAATATTGAGTTTTTTAGTATTTTCGGGATTAAAAAGATCCTGTTCAAAAGCTGTGCGTGCATTCTTTTTCCCTGGACCTGTAACCGAGCCGTATTGCCACAGATAGACGGCTTGATCACATCCTCCAAGAACCATTATCAAGGGAAGCAATAGCACCCCTGCAACGAACAAAAAATATCGCTGGTGTGTAAATAGTGGTCTCATGCTAAAAAGTAATCTTAAGAGTGTTTATTCATGAAATATAACCAAAAAAAAAGCAAAAAGTTAAAGCTAGGTTTCTCTCTATTCGTCAATAAGAAATCATTTCCTCGATTCTAGGCATTTAAGCACGACGATCTTTGAGCTTGTTTAATAAATTGCCCTATTTTTTTTAGTTTTGAACCAAATTCGGGTTCTTTAAGATAATCCATTAGGGGCTTGTCTAACCGATCTCTCCAATTATCTTTTGGGTTTGATCCCGGATGGTTAAATTGAAGTTCTATACCCAAAAGATCATTTATAGAAAAAACCACAAGCCAACAGGGGCTGTTGAGAAGCACTTCAACAAATCTAAGATGCACCCGTTCATCAAAATAATCAGGGAGTTCAGAAGGGGGAAAGCCGATAAAAAGGGCGATGCGGCCCAGTTCGCGCATCTCTTCGCCATGGGGGTTTTGAGCTGCCTTTTGAACAAGGAAGTTATATCGACTGGCTAAAGAAGGATGATCGTGTGTGCCGTAAGTAGCAACGGTAAGGAAAGGATAATCCTTGACCGGCCGGTAAGAAAGATCGGGTTTTCTTTCAAACATGGGAATAGTAAAACCGGGAATGCCCATTGCTTGGAGAACGGGTCTTACGTAGCCGGGAACAAGGCCAAGATCCTCGGCAACAACAACTTCATTTTTTGCCGTTTCGAGGATGACTTTTAAGATCTTTTCTCCTTGAATTTTGTTAACGAGAGCCGATTCTTCTGGCTCATCCGGCCCGGGAAAGAATCGGGGTGTAAGGCCTCCTGTTTTGGCTTTCACTTCTTCCATATCCAGGTGGAGAAATTCATTATTTTGTTCAGGAAGCCATGGGAAGGCATAGATTCTGAAAAAGCCTAAAACATGGTCTATGCGAAAGGCATGGAAAATTTTTGTAGTCCATATAATTCTTCGTCTCCACCATCTGAAGGATTCCGCTTCATGATTTTCCCAGCGATACAAGGGAAATCCCCAATTTTGTCCCCATCTTTTTACAAATTCATCACCCTGGAAAAAAGTTTCCGGAGGTGCTCCACAGCTCCATTGGCAATCAAAAAGTTCTTGGTTGGCCCAAACATCGGAACTATACCTGTTAATACCAAAGGGAATATCCCCCATGAGTTTGACCATCTTCGCTTCCGCGTATCTTCTTACGTTTTTCCACTGTTTGTAAGCTATCCATTGAATAAAAGCATAAAAGCGCCGCTTTTCCAGAATGCGGTTTTTATCCTTTTGCCTTTTAAACCAACTCAGAGCATTATTGTAATTTTGAATTTCTTCCGGCCAATCGTTCCACCGCGTATTGCCGTCATTGGCTTCTACAAGAAACCTGAAAAGAGTGTATTTCGAAAGCCAATCTTTGTTATTTTTACAAAAAAGAGCAAAATCCTTTCTTTGAGAGGGAGAAGAAGAAAGTGTGAACCGAGAATAGGCTTTTTCTAAAAGTTTTTTCTTAATGGATTTAACGAGCCGGTAATCGATCAACCTCTCTTTGAATGCAAGTTTTTCGGATTCCGTAAGCTTGAGATCTTCTTCTAAAAGCCCAGGAATAGCGTCGGGCTCGAGGGTGAGAAGCATAGGATCGTAAGCGATGGAACTCATGGCATTGTAGGGACTGTTGTCTTCGCTTGTCTCGTTTATGGGCAGTACTTGGAGATAGTTGATATGGAGGGAGTGGCAAAAATCGATCGTAGAGAGGACGGCTTTGGTATCGCCAATGCCCAAATCGTTTTTTCTTCTTAAAGCAAAGACAGGAGCCAAAATGCCGGTCTCTTTTTCGTTTTTTATTATCCGATGCATAACAAGGGTTGAGCTCAATAGAGGGATGGAAAATAAAAATTAAGGTTTAGTCAAATTTGCTTGATATCTTACTCTTCTTGGCGGCCGTAAACAAAAGAATTTGCAAGGGTAGTATTTCATGGTTTTTTTAATCGGCAAAATTTTAGCCCGGACAATCTTAAGCCAGGGGGAAGATTTTTAGAGAGCAGTAAAAATTTGAAATTTTTTCCCATGAAGAGGGGGTGTGAAAGCATAAAAAATTTTCTTATCCAGCTTTCTCTACGAGGATCTTTTAGGAGAAAAAGAGGATCCATGGAGTGCATTTGGTCTAACCATCCCATGAAAAAATGATGCTGATCCAGCCATCCGATAGCTTCCATTCCACTCTCTTCGGCTGCTTTCACAACAAGGCTGAAGTTCAGATGGGCGGTAATGTCACTGATTCCAGGAAAGAGTAGGGGATCTGAAAAAACTTTATGGTCCTTGTAACAACGAAGAGTGCCTTTCGAACGCCAGGGAGCAAAATATTCTCCTTCGGACAAGCCATAGTCTATGATGAAGAACAAGGAGGAGTCTAGTTTTGTACCGGCTTGAAAAATCCATTTCCATGCCTCGGTATGGATTTCAGTGGTATATCCGTCAATTTCAGGCAGAGCTATTTTATGAACAAGATCTTCAAGCAGGCTTCCCTTGGTAATAGGCAAATCCACAAAGCAGAGTTTGTTTTCTTTGTTGCTATACAGGTATTGCTCCATCCATTGGCCATGACGAAAGGTGATGCGCTTAAAAGGGAGGCTGTCTAGGAATTCATTGGCTATCAGGATAACCGGAGAGGATAAAGTCGGTAGGTCTTCCCATCCCAAAAACCAATGAAAACGGTGGGTTTTTCCCATGCGTTTTTGAATTTCTTTTCTTTGTTCTTCTTGATTTTCGGCAAAAGGCTCAAGAAAGAGATAGGATAAGTTTTTCGATAAACCGGGTTCGTTTTTATCCAGCCAATCAACAATATCACAGGCAAGCTCCCCGCCTCCCGCTCCTGCCTCCAGAATCCATAGCGAACCGTTCATTTCCAGTTGCTTCCAGACTTCGCAGCATTGCCTAGCAAGACACTCGCCAAAAAGAGAACCTACAGAAACACTCGTGAAAAAATCCCCATTTTTGCCTATTTTTTTTTGTGTGCCCCTTGAATAATACCCAAATTGGGGATGGCCTTGATGCATCGACATGTAGGCATCAAAAGGAATAGGTCCTTTTTGATCGATAAGGTAAAACAGTTCCTTTAAAAGTGGAGATTCTACCCTATTTGCATTGATCATCGTTATTAGAAAAGAAGGGTTTTCCCCGAGCTCCGAATTTTTTCTATTACAGGGCTTTTAATATTCTATAAAATCTCCGGATGGCTTGAAAGCCCATCTTGTATTCCAATCTTAACCTTTCAAACTGTTTGAGAAGGAACACGGTATCATCATTGAAAAGGAGATCATTATGGGAATATTCACAAGGCCTTATCAATCCCATCCGTAGGTATATAGCGATAATTTCTGTGTCTATCCCCGTTTCTCTTGATAAGGTTTCAAGAGAATAAACCCTTATTTTTCCTTCTCCTGCCACAAGGATAGAAAGGGCTTGATTATTTTCTTTTTCTTGGACTTTCATTTTCTCTTTATTTCCGTTTCCTTTGGCTTAATTGTTCCCAAAGTTTTTTTTCTTCAGAGCTTACAGCTTGAGGCACGTTTATAGAAACGACAGCATAGAGATCTCCCCTTGTTTTTCCGTCCCTGTAAGGCAGACCTAGGCCTTTAAGTCTCAATTTGGTTCCCGATTTACACCCAGGGGGTATTTTCAAGTTGACATGACCCTCTAAGGTTGGAATCTGGGCTGTTGACCCTAGCGCTGCGTCCCAAGGAGGAATTTCTAAGTCATAATAAAGATCTTTTCCTTCGACTCTGAAAAAGGGATGCTTGGCATATTTGACTTTTAAAAATAAATCTCCAGCCTTTCCATAAGCTGAAGGCTCTCCTAACCCAGCAAGCCGGATTCTTTGTCCTTCTTCTATCCCGATGGGAATCGTTATTTGATAAGTATCTTTGCGATTTCCCCCGTTCGTTGGTCGAGATACGGTGATTTGACGCACTGACCCGTGAAGGACTTCGTCGAGATTGACCAAAATTTCAGCAGTCAGATCCCTTCCCCTCTGTTTTTTTACAGCATCCTGGCCGTTTTTATGGAAAAGATTGGAGAAGAGCCCACCGTGCTCTGCAAAAAACATCTCAAAGAAATCGCTAAAGCCTGTTCCTCCAAATTGGGTGGCATAACCTTCCTGTTGTTCCCAACCTTGAGAAGGTGTCCAGAATGGAGGAACGAATTCTTCTTGTGTACTATCCCAAGAAGAAAACATCTGGTCATATTTTTGTCTTTTTTCAGGATCGCTAAGGACTTCGTAAGCTTCGTTTATATCTTTAAATTTCTCTTCAGCGGCTTTTTTATCTTTAGCCACGTCGGGATGGTAGATGCGGGCAAGGCGCCTAAAAGCTGCACGGATTTCTTCTTGGGTTGCATTCTTATCCACTCCCAATATTTCGTAATAATTTCTGAACTTCATAAATATAAATAAGTTGAAGAGAGCTTTAAGTGTATTTAAAAATATGCCGGAGTATTCCCTTGAGCAAGTAGTTCATGATTGGTCTCTAATTGGAGAGTATGGGAAAGATCTCGTTGATGTAGATGCTACACTGGGATCTGGCCAAGCCTTTTCTTGGCAAAGAATAGCCAAAGGCTCGTGGATAGGACAAGTGGGGGCGGATCCTTATGCCCTGATTCCCGGTGAAAAAAACCTTAATGTTTACAGTCCACGGGGATCTTTTTGTGCTTTTCAAGAGTATTTCCAAACGGAATTCGATCTTGAAAAAGTATTCCAAAGTTTTCCCCCAGGAGATTTAGTTTTGGAACGGGCTCGGTGTTCTTGTCCTCGATTAAGGATATTAAAGCAAGACCCCTGGGAAACCCTGGTCTGTTTTCTCTCTTCTTCTGCAAAGCCCATAGTTCAGATCCGTAAAATCTGTGGGCGGCTACGGGCTTTTTATGGAAAAGAAATCTATCCTCGATTTTTTTCTTTTCCTTCGGCTGAAGACATTATAGTCAAGGGTCCGGAGGGATTAAAACAAGCAAGGCTTGGTTTCCGGGCAAATTTTATCTGGAAAGTATCGACAATCCTTTCAAAGTTAAAACCCAATTTATTGCTTGAACTTAAAGATGCTCCTACAGGAGATATTAGGCAGATCCTTATGGAATTGCCTGGGGTGGGAAGAAAAATCGCCGATTGCGTCCTGCTTTTCGGATATGGTAGATTAGAGGTCTTCCCTATAGACAGGTGGATGGAAAGAGTGTTACGGACTTTCTATTCTCCCTTGTTAAAAAGAGCGCAACCCTCTCATAAAGAACTTCTTGAATTTTCCTCAACCTATTTTGGTCCCTTTGCCGGCTATGCCCAGCAATATCTTTTTTATTGGGCCAGAACGGCCTTCTGGAAAAAAGGGGGACTTTGGGAATACCATGAAAGGGATGGGGCTAAAATATGAGTTTTGGTCCTTGAGCCTCAAGCTTTACAAAGGAACCGGCAGAAGAAAATGAAGCTTTGACTCCATTAATTTTCTGCTTGGGATTTCATGGCTTTCATGAAATTGGTTCCCAGTGTCCATAAAGGACCCGGGAATTTTTTCAATTCAGCTAGAACCTCGTCTAAAGAAGAGATAAAATAGTTGATTTCCTCATCTCCAATGATCAGGGGAGGTAAGCATTTGACTATATCTTGGTTGTTTGCCGCCACCTGGCTCAGTATCCTATGCTTGGCCATGAGGGCGGAAACGATCAACTGGGGGAAAAGCCCTTTATCCATGGCATGGATGGTCTTCCAAGCCATTTTCCCTGTTATGGATTTTGGTTCTCCAAATTCAATGCCGATCATCAGTCCCTTGACCCGGACTTCTTTTATCCATTCGTATTTTTTTTGTAGGCCGATTAAAGCGGTTTCAATTTTTTCACCGCAGTTTTTGGCATTTTCAACGAGCTTGTTTTCTTCAAGGATAGATAAGGTTGCTAGGCCACAGGCACAGGCGAGGTTGTTTCGACCAAAAGTCGATGAGTGCACGATGCACCGGTCGAGCCGATTGAAGACCTTTTGATAGATTTCTCTTCGGGTGATAATGGCTCCGCAAGGGACGTAGCCCCCGCTCAGCGCTTTAGCCAATGTCACTATATCGGGCTCAATATGCCAATGTTCGAATCCAAACCATTTGCCCGTTCTGCCAAGCCCTGTTTGAACTTCATCACAGATAAGCAAAGTGCCGAATTTTCTGCATAATTTTTGAGCTTCTATAAAATAATCATCTTGAGGAAAATGAACTCCCTTTCCTTGTACGGGCTCGAAAAGGAAAGCGGCTACATCCCCTTTTTTTAGCTCATGTTCTAGGCCGTTTAAATCGCCCATGGCAACATGCTCGCAACCGGGAAGAAAGGGACCAAAACCCTCGTGAAAATAGGGATTTGCAGAAACGGACAGCGAACCCATGCTTAATCCATGAAAAGAATTATCCAAGGAAAGAATGCGGGGGCGCCTTGTGGCTGCCCTTGCAAATTTTATGGCTCCTTCAACGGCCTCGGTTCCACTATTGCAGATGAAGACGGCGTTAAGATGGGGCTGGCCGCAGTTCAAAAATCTTTTTACAAGGGCCTCCGCAAGGAGTCCGCTTAAAAGAGCTGAATCCATCTGCACCATATTGGGCAGATCCATATCGAGCACATCTTCGATGACTTTTTTAACCGACTGGTTATTTCTTCCAACGGCAAAGACCCCAAACCCTCCAAGAAAGTCCAGGTACTTGTTTCCTTCTTTGTCATAAAGGTAAGCTCCTTTTGCCCTTGTATAGACTTTATCAAAACCTATGATTTTTTGAACCTGCACAAGGGTTCTATTCACATATTGGTGGTGGAGAGAATAATTTTCTCCCATTCGTGATTCTATAAGTTTCTTTATATCCATTATCTTTATTCCCCTATCATCGAATTATTATTTTTTATTATCTTAATTAGAAATTAAAAAATAGAGAGATTTTTTATATCCTGTTTCTTAAACGAAAAAAGAAGATTTCCCTTCTTTTTGACTATTGAAGTAAGGATTGGTTTCTTTTTCTTTTAAAATCGTGGTTGAGGGACCGTGTCCGGGATACACCAGGGTTTGATCGGGAAGGGAAAACAGGTAGTTTTTGATGCCTTCGACAAGAGAGGCGGTGCTGCCCCCGGGCAAATCTGTTCTACCAATAGAACCTGAGAATAGGATATCTCCACAGAATACGGCATGCAAACGGGAGACGTAAAAAGCAACACTGCCGGGACTATGTCCGGGGATATGGAAGAGGATAAATTCTATTCCGCTGCATCCCCAATGGATGCTGCTTCCCGCAAGGACCGGCAGGGGGATAATTTCTTTTGGAGCGGGAATGACGATCTTCAAACCCATGTAAGCAACCCCTCCTGAATTATACAACAGGTTATAATCAGCGGGGTGAATGTAGACCGGACATTGAAAAGTTTTTTCTATGAGGTGGGCTTCCCATATGTGATCAAAATGCCCATGGGTAAGTAACAGGGCATCAACTTCGATTTTTCTTTGAACAAGAAAAGAGGTGATTCCTTGAGGAGCATCGATACAAACATAAGATTTTTTTCCGGCTATAAGATAAGCGTTAGTCTGGAGATCTCCTCCAGTATAGATTATGGGTTCTCTCATAATGATTTTATCGGTGTGCCATGCTTATTTTGGCGTTGTTTATTTCTTCAGCATAGGTTTTTGCAGGATTTTCACCAAAAACATCCACTTCGTTTCGATGAAGTCCATTTTTAAAATCTACAGAATAAAGTCCGAATCTTGGAGAGAAAGATCCCCATTCATAATTGTCAACCAGGGACCAATAAAGATAGCCAAAAAGGGGGGATCCTTCAGCCCGAAGTTTTTGTACTGTTCGAACATGAGCTCGAATATAATGACTCCTTAAAACGGAGTCTCTTCTTTTCTCCATTGTTCCCATGGGGGTATAGCGATAAGCTAGGCCATTCTCTGAAATCAAAAGAGCCAATCGATAATGAGCGAGTTGACGGGTAATGAAAACCAACCCTTCAGGCAACATCTTCCAATCCCACCATTTGCTTGTAAAAGCTTCCAAGAGCCATTCATGAAAGGCTTTGTTGCGTTTTGGCAGTTCGTCATTCCACCTGGGCCACCTCAGGGCGTGTTCGACAAAGGGATCATAGTAATCGAAAGCGATGAAGTCAAAAGGTCTTTGTTTTGAATGATAAATGACCTCGAGCAATTCTTTCCAAGAGCTTTCAAAAGAGCAAGCATAGGCAAGAAAATGCTGGGCTTTTTTAAGGATAATTCCCAGGATTTTGCGAACGGTCGATATGGATGAAAACCGACATTGATTAAAGGCCGTGTCTAACTGCCTTGCTCTATCCCAAAGATAAGAAAAAAGTTTTTGTTTTTTGATTCCGAAATGGGAAGCATGAAGAAGATCTAACCAAGCCAGATCCAACCAGTAAAGGTTACTCGCATAGTTGTTGAAACTGACATAGGGTTTTAATCCATAGGATTTATAGAGGGAATGAATGAGGAAGTAAGCTTTTGTGTGCGCTTCAAGGAGGTGGATAAGGCAAAGGGTTGCGGCATGGATTCCTCGGTTTGATCCGGAAGGAAAATAACCGTAAAGATAGTGGCAGGTTGCGAGCATGTTGGGTTCGTTAACCGTCAAAAAGATTTGAGGAGGCTCGCATTGGAAATCTTTGGGTAAATGTTCAAGAAGAAATTTTAAACTGTAACCTACATATTGGATGTAATGATCTATAGTAGCGCGATGAAGCCAGGCATCGAGCCCTAGCCATGCAGGATGGGTAAAATGGTGGAGAGTGATGATCGGTTCCATGCCCAGAGCCCTACAAGAAGCAATAATCTTGCAGTATCTCATCAGCGCTTTCGTGTCGAAAGGGGGAGGACTGGGCAAGGGCTTCTCTGGATGTGGCAACGTGTAGGTTGGCTGTATTCGACTCCAACACAAACCAAGGCGGAATGCATTAAGACCAAGATTACTTGCTCTTTTTAGGTCTTCTTCTGCAAGATTCCAAAAATTGCAGCTTTTCCCCGATGGTTCGACCAACTGTTCTTTTTCAGCCCAAGCCCAGTTATTAAGAGGTTCTCCCTCCCCATTCAGCCCTCCTTCATGTTGATACGGAGATGTGGCCACTCCCCATAAAAACTCATCGTGAGGGAGTTTCAAAATAGCTTGGTTTTCTTTATCTATAAGGTTAGGTTTCGAGTTTTTGAATCCCTTGCGCATTATAACCTCCGCTTATGGAAAATGCATGTTAGAGCCGTAAAAAGGGACAAAAAGGGTTGTAGATGGAAAAAAAGATCATGTCCTTTCCTTCTGCTCAGGGTTTAAGCATACAGGCATGGGAGGATTGAGTTCATCATCCAACAGGATTTGAACGATTTTGTAAGCGGCATCGGGTTTGCTGTGCTTAAAAGCATTTTTGCGCATTTGTTGTAAAATTTGAGGATGGGTAAGTAGATAATTTACCTTGTAAGCTAAAGTTGTAAATTCATTACATTTTATGGCCACTCCTTTTTCCAGCAGAAAATCACTATTAAATTCTTCTTGGCCGGGAATAGGGGCGATAATGATCATGGGCAGCCCCATGGCCATGGCTTCCGAAGCGGTAAGTCCTCCGGGTTTGCCTATCAAGATATCTGCAGCATCCATGAGTTTGTGTATTTCGGTGCTGAAGCCGTAAACTCGAATAGCATGGTTGGAGAGTTTTGGAATTTGTTTGCGGATTTTTTCTTCCATTTGGACATTTTTCCCACAAACCACAACAATTTGAAGGGAGATTTTTAACGATTCAAGAGATTCAAGAATAATTTCTGCGGGACTCACCCCAAGAGCGCCCGCTGAAACTAATATAACCGGAACGTCGGGATCAAAACCCATGTTTTTTTTCATTTCCTTTTTGTTTTTCGACGGCTTGAAGAGGGGATCTATAGGTATGCCGCTGAATACAATTCTTTCTGCCGGAATGCCTAGATTGACAAGATGGATTCGGCTTTCTTCATTGGCAACAAAATACCTATGAAATACTCGGCAGAGCCACATAGCATGGCAATGGAAATCGGTTACAACAATGGATAACCGGCAATCTATTTTCTTTTGAGAAATTAAATAAGAAATAATCTCAGCGGGAAGAAAGTGAGTACAAACGGTGACCTGGGGACGGTAGGCGGAAATAAAGTCTATAAGGGGTTGAGTATTGAGCCGGTCGAGCATAAGTCTCATTTTGTCCGTTTTCCAGGGCTCGTCCGTCGTCCGATACCACCAGCCGAGAAAAGATGGAGCGGTATCTACAAGCTGGATATAAAGCTTAGAGTAAAAATCTCTGAATATCTTGTTTGTAAATTTCAGGGCATCGACGCATTCAACCTGTCCTACTCGACTATCTTCCAGAAAGACTTTCTCCAACGCTTCAGCCGCACGAATATGTCCGGTGCCAGCACTGGTCGAAAGAATCAATACCCTTATTTTCTCCGGCATTTTTACTTTCCCTCGAAAAAATTGACATTGCTCTTATTTTTTCTGTTGTTGGTCTTGGGGAGCTTGACTGGTTCTCAATAGAATAACACGGCTATGGCCGTCGACGAACATTTGGTTTGAGTTGCGAAAAATAGTAATCACATTTCCGGTTACGTGATCTTTGTTTTCTTCGATAACCTCGGGATTTCCCGTTAATATCAATTTATCTTCAGCAACAATATATTCCATTTGGGCAGCTTTCGCCGTTCTTTTTTCTTGGACAAGCAGAGCTTCTCCTTTGGCAATGAGCCTCTTTATTTCTGAACCACTTTCATCAAAAAAAACGGTCATTTCGTTAGATCTCATTTTAAAATTGTTGGCAATGGTTATGACGTTTCCACTAAAGAATCCTTGGTGGATATTTTGATCCAGTTTGAAGGTATTAGAAGTGACCACGGTAGCATCTGGATTCGTGAGAAGTTCGGGGGGATTTTCTTCCGGAAATTGACCGAATAAATTGAATCCGAAAAGAAGGTAATAGGAAATTAAAAATTTTCTTATGACCCTTTTCATTTTAATGTTGGGTTTCAATGTTGTTGCGCAGGAGAGGAAGTTCCCCTGTGCGGAGAGAAGGAGTAGAGGGATGAGGGCTTTGCCGCCTCTCTTTATGGGGGGATGATTTCCCCAAGGGAAGGCTGTAAAGGACCATGCGCACGTTTTCTCGAAAAATTCCTTTCCTGTTGTCTATTTCCCAGTCCATGATCTTCGAGGTAAGCTTTAAGTCTTTTCTTTCGATTTCCGCTCCATTTTTGGTAGAAAGCCTGTTGTCTAGTTTCCAGAGATCGCACCGAGGAGAGAGAATGGTGGTAGTCGGTTGGTCGTTGTCAAAGAGCTCGATTTTCATCTTTCTGATTTCAATTCTATTTACACTGACTGCAACCGCTTCTTCACCCTGTATGGTTGCCTGTAACTTTCCATTGGCATTTCTTTGAGGTAAAACGAAATTTTTCACTACCGCTCCTAACGGCAAGGAAGGAGAGTCGGCATAAACGCTAAAAGTGAAGAGTAAAGGGAAAATAAAGCAGTACAATAAAAGGCTAGGAAGTAGCTTCATGTATTTTTAAAAGGCATTCCAGCATGGGATCGACTTTATCCAAGGGGATCATTGTTGAAGAATCTGAAAGGGCGTTTTCAGGGCAAGGATGAGTTTCAAAAAAAAGCCCGTCTATTCCTACCGCAACGGCGGCTCGGGCCAAGGGAAAGGCAAGAGAACTGTCTCCTCCCGTCACTCTTCCCAGTGCTGAGGGTCTCTGAACCGAATGGGTAGCGTCAAAGATTACCTTATGTTGTCGAGACCGCATGAGGTAAATCGCCCTCATATCGACAATCAGGTCGTGATATCCAAAACAACTTCCCCGCTCGGTAAAAAAATAATGATGGCATCCAACCCGCTTGAGCTTTTCAGCGATCAAGTCCACGTCTTCAGGGGCCAAAAATTGTCCTTTTTTGACATTTACAGCCTTGCCGCTTTCTCCGCAAGCAAGAATAAGGTCTGTCTGTCGGCATAAAAAAGCAGGGATTTGAACAAGGTCAACGACTTGCGCTACGGGTTTTACCTGGTCTGCCGAGTGCACATCAGTGGTTAAAGCACACCCTGTTTTTTCTTTTATCTTGGTCAATATTCTCAAGCCTTCTTTCAGTCCTGGACCGCGAAAAGAATCGATTGAACTGCGGTTTGCCTTATCGAAAGAGGATTTGAAATAAAAAGGGATCTGGTGCTTGCTCGTAATTTTTTTAAGTTCTAAAGCAATATCAATGACCAGCTCTAGCGATTCGATTACACAGGGACCGGCGATGAGAAAAAAGGGCTTTTTAATGTTCATAAAAATTTTTCCATGCGGCCGTCAACGTTTTTGGTAACGGTGCTCCAGGGAAGCTTTAAGGAAAGCGACGAATAAAGGATGGGGGAAATTAGGCCTTGACTGGAATTCGGGATGAAACTGGCAACCTAAAAACCAGGGGTGATTTTCTAGTTCAACGAGTTCTACCAGTTCTCCTTGTTCGGTAGTTCCAGAAACTTTCAAGCCAAATTTTTCAAGAATGGGTTTATAGGAATTATTGACCTCATAGCGGTGCCGGTGGCGTTCTTTTGAACTCTCTCTCCCATAAGCCTCGTAAGCCTTGGTATGTGGAATAAGTTTACATAACAAGCTGCCCAACCGCATTGAGCCACCAAGTTGAGAAAGATTCTTTTGTTCTTCTAGCAAGCAAATAACTGGATGGACAGTTTTGGGCTCAAATTCCGTACTATGAGCATCGCTCAGCCCAACAACATTCCTGCTAAACTCAATGATTGCGGTTTGCATTCCTAAACACAATCCAAGATAGGGGATCTTATTGACTCTTGCATATTTGGCCGTTTCTATTTTGCCTTCAATACCCCGGCTCCCAAAACCCCCCGGCACCAGTATGCCATCTACACCTTGGAGAAGGGACTCCGCCCCTTTGGCTTCGATCTCTTCAGCATCTACTTTTTTGACTTCCACTCCACACGAGAGAAAGGCTCCAGCATGAGTTAATGCCTCATAGATGCTTTTATAAGCATCTTGGTGCCCAATGTATTTTCCAACCACAGCGATGCTCAGCCGATGGGAGGGATGGATGATTTTTTCGACAAAACTTTTCCAGTCGGAAAGATCAGCTTCTGGAAGCTCTAATTTAAGATGTCTACATACCAGCTCATCAAGTTTTTCTTTTTGCAACATGAGTGGAACCTCATAGATGGTATGTTGAACATCCAGCTCTTCAATCACCCCTTCTATAGGAACGTTGCAATAGAGAGAAAGCTTGGCTCTAACTTCATTGGTAAGGGGATGATCTGAACGACAAACAAGGACATGCGGCTGTATGCCTATTTCTCTGAGTTTGGCCACACTTTGTTGTGTAGGCTTGGTCTTTAATTCACCCGCCGACTTGATAAAGGGAACGTAGGTTACATGGACAAAGAGTGCTCTTTCAGGGCCTACTTCTAAAGCCATTTGTCTTATTGCTTCAAGAAAAGGAAGCCCTTCTATGTCTCCTGTTGTGCCCCCAATTTCCGTGATGAGAACGTCACAGCCACTGCTTTGTGCGACGCGCATAATCCGACTTTTTATCTCGTTTGTCACATGAGGAATGACCTGGACTGTCTTACCTAAGTATTTCCCTTGCCGTTCCTGTTGAATGACCGCCTCGTATATCTGGCCTGTGGTGGTGTTATTAATTTTTGAAAGCTTTACACGGGTAAACCTTTCGTAATGTCCAAGATCGAGATCGGTTTCAGCCCCATCTTCTAGTACGTAGACCTCTCCATGCTGGTAAGGATTCATCGTCCCAGGGTCAACGTTAAGATAGGGATCGAGCTTTTGTAATGAAATTTTAAGACCCCTTCTTTCCAAGAGCGTGCCCAAAGCGGCTGCGGTGATCCCTTTACCCAAGGAACTAATAACACCGCCTGTAACGAATATGTACCTCATGATGGTTCTTTCATTAGTTTTAATTTTTGCTCGGCTTTTGACAAGTCCCCCGGGCAATCAATAGCAAGCGTTTGATAGGGAGTGGAAATGACTTTTATGGGAATTCGGTTTTCTAAAGCTCTAAGTTGTTCCAACGATTCCACTTGTTCTAAAATTCCACAGGGTAAGGATACAAATTTTTGTAAAGCCCAGGAGCAAAAAGCGTATATCCCTACATGTGCCTGAATAGAATAATTCAAGTTTTTATTTTTTAGAAAGGGTATATGAGACCTGCTAAAATAAAGAGCAAAACCGTCTAAATCGCAAACGACTTTTACGACGTTGGGATCGTTTTCTTCAGAACGATCCTGTATTTTTCGGGATAATGTCGCAATGGGAGCGCTATCCATGGCATCGAGGAGTCTATCAATTTCTTTTCCCGGTAAAAAGGGTTCATCCCCTTGAAAATTGACGAAGGTGTCAGCCTGATAAAGGGTGGCGACCTCGGCAACGCGATCTGTACCAGAAGGATGACTGGGCTTGGTCATGACCACCTCTGCCCCAAATTTTTTTACCGCATCGGCAATTCTCTTGTCATCCGTCGCTATAACTACTTTGCTTGCTTTTTCACATTCCATGGCTCTTTCCCAAGCCCACTGGATTAAGGGCTTACCACCAAGCATGGCCAATGGCTTTCCCGGAAACCGGCTTGATCCCCACCGTGCCGGGATGACTATGATGCTCGTCATGGATAATTAATATCAAATTGATCGGGTTCGTCTATGCTAAAAAAAGCCTTCAAGAGCTTATCGGTTTAAGGGGGCAAGGATCGTTTCTATCGCTTCGAACAAGGAACCGGCTATGAAAGTAGCCAGTCTTCTTGAAATGAAAGCATCAAGGTCTTTCCTTCCCCAATCGATGAAAATAGTTTTACATCCCCCGTTTCTTCCACACAACACATCGGCCAGCCTGTCCCCGATAAAAAAAGATTTTTTAAGGTCGAGGTTATATTCTTGTGCGGCAGTCCATAGCATTGTCGGTTGAGGTTTCCTATCCCAATTGATTTCTTGGGAAGGCCCTTCAAAAGAGAGATAGATTTTTTCAAAAAAAGTTCTTCCCAGCTTTTCAAGCAGAATTCTATTGACTTTTGCAACATCTGTAGGGGTCAAGAGCCCTCGAGCTACCCCAGATTGGTTGGAAACAATGAAAAGAAGAAAGCCCGCCTTTTTTAGCCTGGACATGTATTCTTTTGTTCCCGGGGGGACTTCAATGAGTTCTTCATTTTTTAAATAGGGAATATTTTTGATGAGCGTGTCATCTCGGTCAAAGAAAACTGCCCTATACATAGATTAAGAAAACCATGGATCGCAATAGGATAAAAGGCTTCTTTTAAGTTCTAAAGGGCTACATGTTGCCGTTCCTAGCTTACCGACAACAATGCCTGCACCGTGATTGGCAATCAGTGCTGCCTCATATCCGGAGAAACCGCAAGATAGGGCTAAAGAAAAGAGGCTTATGGCTGTGTCTCCAGCACCGGAAACGTCGAAAACTTCCCTACAGACCGAAGAGATCTTTTTGGTTTTCCCATCTCTTTCGAGCAGAAGCATGCCTTCTTCTCCCAAGGTGACAAGAATATAAGTGCAATCCCATTTATCTCGCAACACCATGGCTGCTTCGGTAACCTTTTGCAGATCCTCTTCATGAATATCAGGAAAACCGGCCAGTGCTATGGCTTCTTTTTTATTGGGTTTAACCAGGGTGACTCCTTTCCAATCGAGCCGATTGTTTGAATGAGGATCGACAGCTACAATTTTACCTTGAGCACGCTTAAGAATAAAGTCGATTAAGGCTTGATCGAGCAATCCCTTGGCATAATCTTCAATGATTATTAGGTCCTTGGAAGCAATTTCTTTTTCAAGATAAAAAAGAACCTCTTTTTTTATGCCCTCAGGGATAGGTTCTTTGGTTTCTCTATCCACCCTGACAACCTGTTGTTGCCTGCCAAAGATCCGAGTTTTTTGGGTTGTTGGCCTGTTGGGCACGGTAAGAATGCCTTGGGTGTTGCATCCAAACTTTTCAAGAATTTCCGACAATTTTCTTCCCGCTTCATCTTTGCCGATAACCCCTAAAATGGATACCTCTTTTGTAAACTCAAGCAAATTCCTAGCCACATTAGCTGCTCCACCGGGAAAATAGGAATATTTTTGCACTTCGACAACGGGAACGGGAGCTTCAGGGGAAAGCCTGGTGACTTTTCCCCAGAGGAACTCGTCCAGCATAAGATCGCCTATCACCAATACTTTGAGGTTTTTAAATCGCTCTAAAAAGTGATCTATGTATTCAGAGGAAAAGATCATAACAAGGGAGATCGTAGAAAAGGATATGTTTTGGAAAGCCAAAAGTCATTTTTTATCGTATATTCCTTGGCTGTTCATTGCTGGAACTTATAAATTTTTATAACTAGATGAATACGGAAGAAAAAGAAAAAAAACTTTTAAAAAAAAGGATAGGCTTTTTAGGTCCGGAAGCTACTTTTTCGCACCTGGTCGTTAAAAAGAGATTTCCCAAGGACCTCCATCAATCCCTTGATTCGATAGAAGCCATTATCGATTTTGTTAAAGAACATACCGAGGATGAAGAAAGAATCGGCTTGATACCCATCGAAAATTCCACTGGGGGGATGATTCTCGAATCAGTGGATCTCCTTTTAGAAGAAGATTTTCATCTCTACATCCAGGAAGAGCTTTCGTTAAACGTTGAGCTAGCCTTAATTGGGAGAAAAGGGGAAGAGATTAAAGAGATATTTTCCCATCCTACCCCGCTATTCTATTGCAGGAAATGGCTTAAAGCAAGATATCCCCTGGCTAAAGTCATAAGGACCTCAAGCACTTCGGAGGCAGCCCAAATCGTTTCCCAAACTCCTGATTCAGCAGCGCTGTCGACTCGCCTTGCTTCAGAAATTTATAAGCTGGACATTTTGGAATTTCCCGTGCTCGAGGGAAGTCTCAATCTCACCCAATTCTTTGTATTGGGGCGGTCCCCCTATTTAGGAGATACCGCGGAAACAACCCTTGTTTTTTCTGTAAAAGATGAACCCGGTAGTTTGTGTTCTTTTTTGGAGCCTTTTAGAGATGAGAAGTTGAATATTAAAAGAATCGTTTCTCGCCCCATCCCCGGCAAATTAAACACCTATCTGTTCCTTTTTTCGATACAAGCCGGGAAGGAGTCTTTACGGTTGGAAAACGCTTTACGGAAAGCACAAAGGTATTCTCTTTGGCTTAAATCTTTGGGTTCCTATCCGGTGAGAGAAACCTTCAATGTATGAAAGATTTTGAAAGGGGACTACCACCATCCTTCTCCCCAGCCCGTCGTCCAGGGCTCGAATCCTACGGGCTCCCACAAGTTTTCCAGGATAGATCGCGTGGGAATTTTTTGTGCATAGGCAGGAAGAGATTCCTTGGGCCAGAGAAAAAATTCTTCTCCCTCTACAATGAGAAAATGGGAACTGTCCATTTTCATTTTGAAGGGAGAAACGACTTGGCCGCTGATCGTGATCATTTTGCCCGTGGAGTAAACCTTGGGATCAAGCTTTCCTTTATACCAGAAATAAAATTTACCTTGAGAAGGAGATTTCATGATCGGTTTGTCTGTTGCCCGGTCTAATGGTTTTTGAATGATGAGCATCAAGCTTTCTCCTTCCTGGGTCATGCACCGTTGGATTATCCCTCCTAAAAGAACGTGTTGCCCAATAAAGGCACTTGGTCTTGTAGCCAGGAGGGAAAAAGAAGGCTGTTTTTTGGCTTTAAACCGTTGTGAGCTTGTAATGGGACTAATGGAACAACCCATTGCAGCATTCAGAAATAGAAACAGAAGCAAGATTTTCTTCGTCATAGAATCCGGCGCCCTCAAATTCAATTTGACAACGATTAACAATTTCCTTGTTTTGAAAAAAGCTAGCAAAATGTTTTAAAAAAGAAAAAAGAATAGGAAATGTTAAAAGTAGCTCTTATTCAAAGTTATGGGGCTTGCGACCCAAAAGAAGGACTTAATAAACAGATAGAATTGATCTATAAAGCCAAAGAGCAAGGAGCTCAAATTGTCTGTACCCAGGAACTTTTTAGGACCCGTTATTTTTGTAATCGGATCGATCCCCGTTTCTTTGAATGGGCAGAAGAAATTAATGGTCCTACTTTTCAGAGCTTTATAGAAATTGCCCACAAGCTTAACATTGTGTTGATCGGTTCTATCTTTGAAAAAAGAACCCCCGGCTTATACCACAACACCGCTATAGTGATCGATGCGGATGGAAAGTACTTGGGTTGTTATAGAAAGGCCCACATTCCTGATGACCCGGGGTATTTTGAAAAATATTATTTTACCCCTGGAGAAATGGAATTTCCTGTCTTTCAGACCCGTTTTGCCAAGATTGGGGTCTTGATTTGCTGGGACCAGTGGTTCCCTGAGCCGGCAAGAATTCTTGCATTAAGGGGAGCACAGATTATTTTTTATCCTACGGCTATAGGATGGCTTTTGGAAGAAAAACAATCCTTTGGTCAGGATCAGTTGTCCGCTTGGCAGTCCATACAGCGCTCCCATGCTCTGGCTAATGGAATTTATGTAGCCTCTGTGAACCGTGTTGGTATCGAAGGAGACGAACGGAGCCGATGCATAGAATTCTGGGGGAGGAGTTTTTTTGCCGATCCTTTTGGAAGAATAATCAAAGAGGCGGGAGAAAAAGAAGAAATTCTCCTCGCGGAGATAGATTTTGCTCTTATAGAAAAAACAAGAATAAATTGGCCTTTTTTGCGTGACCGGCGCATTGATCTTTACCGGAAGATAACCGAAAGGTTCCTTTCTTAGTTCCATGAATAGAATACTGCCTGAGTGTAGAGTAAAAAACGGCTATTCCTACCCCAGCCCAGGATTTCGTCTACCTGCCGAATGGGAAAGGCATAGGGCAACCTGGCTTACATGGCCAAGAAAAGAAAGTATCAGTTTTCCTGGTATTTATGGAGAAATTGAAGAAACCTGGATAAAACTCGTTCGGACTATTTCAAGAGATGAACAGGTAAGGATAAACGTGTTTGACCAAAAACAATACGAAGAGGTTGAGCGGTTCATCAAAGAAAGAGGAGGGGAAATAAACCAGAAGATTTTTTTGTATGAAAACCCAGCTTATGAGCCTTGGTGCAGGGACCATGGACCTATTTTTATTAAAAATGAAAAAGAAATAGCGATAGTCGATTTTGGTTACAATGCATGGGGGGGAAAATATCCTCCCTATGAGCTTGACGACCGTGTCCCTCAACAAATAGGCAGGTATTTGGGGATGCGCGTTTTTTCTCCTGGAATTATAGTTGAAGGAGGGGCAATTGATTCTAACGGCCAGGGTATTCTTTTAGCTTCTTTAAAGAGCATAGCAAACCCCAATAGGAATCCGGGTATTTCTTTGAAAACAATAGAAGAAATATTCCATAAATTTCTCGGGACGGAAAAAGTGATCTGGCTTAAGGCGGAGGTTGCCGGAGATGACACCGACGGGCACGTGGACCAGTATAGCAGGTTTTTGAATACGAAAACCATTGCAGCCGCTTTCGAAAGCAACAGATCGGATAGTAATTACAACAGCCTTTGTGAAAATTTAAAGCAGTTGTCCAAAGCAAAAGATAACCAGGGGAAAGGCTTTGAAATTGTGGAAATTCCTATGCCTGCACCCTTAGTCCGGGAAGGCCTGAGATTGCCCGCTTCTTATCTTAATTTTTATTTCACGAACCGTTCCCTGTTGGTTCCTGTCTTTAACGATCCTATGGACGAAAAAGCCCTGGAGATATTGCAGAGTTTTTCTCCGCAAAGAAAAGTTTGTCCAGTCCCAGCTTGTGACCTGGTTTGGGGCCTAGGAGCCGTGCATTGTATAACGCAGCAGGAGCCGGAATGGGATTAGAACTTAGCCGTGTAACTCTATTATGATTTACCATCTTTCATTAAAAGCGGTTTCATTTGGAACGGGGTTGCTCCATTTATTAGTCGGGGCGGTTGGTTTTTTTTATCCCTCTTTTTTTGGAAAATTTCTTAAGGATTTTTCCCGAAATGACTGGCTGGGGAGGGTTATGATGGGCATTGCCGTTTTATGGACGGTCATTTTGTTGGCCACGATAGACCTGGGAGAATATACCCCCCAGCGGATATGGTTTGTCCTTTTTGCCTTTATTTTCGGCTCCTTGGTTATCCTGGCTATTGAAGATTTTATCGCTGTTAGAGCTTTAGCCCTCCTTCTTTTATTGGGTGCCGATGTGATTTTGGATGGTGCTTTTTTAAGCGACAGAAGTTGGCGTATCTTGCTTGTCCTCCTTGCTTATGGATGGATCGTTATGGGAATGTTTTTCGTAAGCATGCCCTACTTGGCTCGAGACAAGATAGCTTGGGTTTGTACTTCAGATAAGAAGATCAAAATGGCTGCTCTTTTTCCCATGATTCTTGGACTTGTCTTATTTACACTCGGGTTGGTCGATTCCTAAAAGACTCAAACATGAAGAGGATCGTGGTCATTAGGGGAGGAGGATTGGGAGATTTTATTCATACCCTACCGGCTTTATCGATCTTGAGGAATCATTGCCAATCCGCCAAAATAGATTTTCTTGGAACTCCTCGTTATGGGATACTGGGAGAAAAAAGATACTATTTTGACAAGGTTTATGATATAGGGAGTTCTCTTTTCACTCCTCTTTTTTCTGAAGAAAGAATTTTCCGACCAAAACTGGAAAATATTTTTTCCCCTGTTGATTTAGTGCTCTGTTACTCACCCGATAATCATGGTGTATTAAGAAACAATCTCAAATTTTATGGAGTGAGAAAAATCCTCTATTGTCCTCCTTTTCCTGGCCGGGGAAACGTTTTAGAATGGCTCGCTTTGCCGGTAGTTGAACTAGGAATGATCGATTCCACAGAGCACATTCCCCCTCCTTTCATATATCTCACTCCACAAGATGAGAAGAACGCATCGGCTTTATTAGATGGCCTGGAAAGCCGCCAACCAATCATCGCTGTTCATCCGGGAAGTGGTAGTCCAAAAAAGAATTGGCCTGCCGACAGTTGGATCTCCTTGTGTCAAAAATTGAAAGAAAAAGCTTGCCAAGTCGTTTTAATTCTAGGCCCTGCAGAAATGAACAGGATAGAGTTGAATGGACTAGCTGCTGATCTGAGGATAGTCGATCAAGAACTTCCCACTGTTGCCGCGATACTTAAAAGAAGTACTGTTTATTGCGGTCATGATAGTGGTATCACGCAGCTGGCCCTAGCGGTGGGATGCCCTTCAATTGCGTTGTTCGGTCCTACCGATCCCCATGTTTGGCTGTATAGAAAACTAGATAAAAGGAGGTGCTCGGTACTATGGAATGGAGAAGAAAAAGTTACCGTTCCAGTGGATAAAGTTTTATGTTGTATTTCAAAAATGTTAGAAGAATATAATTTTCATCATGCGGTTGATATACCTTGATAACAATGCGACTACTCCTGTCGATCCTTTGGTGCTTAAGGAAATGGTTCCTTTTTTTTCAGTTTATTATGGGAATCCCTCCAGTCCTTATCGGCTGGGACAAGAAGCCAAGCAACACCTAAAAAAAGCGAGGATTGCTATTTGTCGGTTTCTGAATTGCGAAGAGGACGAGATTGTTTTTACAAGTTGTGGCACCGAATCGAACAATGCGGCCATTCTTTCCGCCCTTCGGACCACGGGGAAAAAAAGAATTGTAACTACGGTTACCGAACATTCGGCTATCCAGGAATTGTGCTTGGACTTGGAAAAGCGAGGATTCGATGTAGATAGGATTCCTGTAGATTCTTTGGGATTAATCGATCTTGAGGAAGTAGAAAAGCGTATCAGCGAACAAACGGCCCTTGTTTCAGTGATGTGGGCGAATAACGAGACCGGAGTAATATTTCCCGTCGAACAGATAGCCGAAATTTGTAGAAAAAGAGGAGTTTATTTTCATACGGATGCGGTACAGGCGGCGGGGAAAATTCCCATCGACCTTTCTAAAGTACCCGTCGATTTTCTTTCGTTAACGGGCCATAAATTTTATGCTCCAAAAGGGATTGGAGTTCTGTTTGTCCGCAAGGGAAGACCCTTTGAGCCTTTCATTCGTGGTGGTTCTCAGGAGATGCGACGGAGAGCGGGGACCGAAAATGTGCCCGCCATCGTGGGTATGGGTAAGGCTATAGAAATTCTTTCGCATCGCATGGACGAAGAAAACAAAAAGATACGGGCTCTGAGGGATCTTTTGGAAACAAGGATATTAAGTGAAGTCCCCTTGACGAAGCTTAATGGGGATAAGCTCAACAGAATTCCCAATACAACAAATATCTGTTTTAAAGGGCTTGATGCAGAAACCCTGCTTTTTGACTTGGACCAGAAGGGGATATGCGCTTCAGGCGGATCAGCCTGTACAACAGGTTCATTAAAACCTTCCAAGGTCCTTACGGCAATGGGGTTAGATCCCTTGGAGGCGAAATCAAGTGTGCGGTTTTCCTTGGGAAGACATAATACTGAAGAAGAAATCCAGTTTGCAGCCGATGAAATTGTGAAATCTGTAGAAAAAATCAGGGGAAAAATACCCCGTCACTAACTTTGAGGCTATACAAAGGGAAGGGACTTGGCTTATTTTCACCCTTTCCGTAGTCGATATTGTTTTCAAGAAGTCAGCCTGGAGTTCAAGAGGAATAAAGCTCTAGGGAGCAATTTTTCAAAAAGGAGGAAAGCTCTTCTAGGTTGGGAAAAATGCTGTAAAATATATATAAGTCCATAGTGATGAACTGTTCGCTTGAAGATATCCTTTCCAGGGAAAATATAAGGAACACTCTTTTCCCGGTGACAAGAAATAGAGTGTTCATGGCGCATGCGGCGGTTTCTCCCTTGCCCGCCCCCTCAGCTGAAAAAATCTCCACTGCGGCTTTCGAAGCTTCGGATTGGAGTCAAGAAACAGAATCTTTTTTTCAAACTATTGCCCAGGCAAGAGAAACGGCCGCACAATTAATAGGAGCTCAACCTTCGGAAATCGCCCTTTTGGGTCCAACAGCCCTCGGTCTGAACTTGGTTGCCAATGGGTTACCCTGGAAACCCGGAGACGAAGTTATCTATTATCCCGACGACTATCCAACCAATGTTTATCCATGGAAAAACCTTGAAAAATTTGGTGTCAAAGCGGTTCCCTTGTATCCAGAGGAACCCGGAAAAATTACTTTACCCTTGGTCCTTAAGGCATTGAGTCCAAGAACCAGGCTCGTGGCTTTGGCTAGCTGTCATTATCTTTCTGGCTATCTTCTTGATTACGAGGAAATAGGAGAAGAACTCCACAGAAGAGGCGTATTATTTAGTTTAGATGGGATTCAATCCCTAGGGGCATCTTCAATGGATTCAAGATATTTTGATTTTCTTAGTGCAGATTCCCATAAATGGCTTTTAGGCCCTCTTGGTGCAGGAATATTTTATTGCAAGGAATCCCTGCAGGATTACTTGAGCCCAACTCTTCTAGGAGCATGGAATATAAAGTCTCCGGACTTTATAGCACAGGAAAAGCTGGAGGTTGAGAAAGGTGCTCGGAGGTATGAAAGTGGAGCTCTCTATGCTTTAGGCATAGTGGGGATGGAAACCTCGATGAAACTATTGCTCTCCGTTGGAATCAACAAGATCCGGGAAAGAATTCTTTATCTTCATCAATATCTTTGGGAGAAACTTTGCCGAATGGGATGGAGGTGTCTCTCAGATAGCTTTCCGCTTGAAAGGCGCTCTGGGATCATTTCTGCTTCAGTTTTGGGAGTCGATCCCCAAGGACTCCTAGCCAAGTTAAAATCCCAAGGAGTAGTCGTATCTTTTCGAATGGATAGGAATAAAAATTGGTATTTTCGATTTTCTCCCCATTTTTATAATACCGAAGAGGAGATCGATAAAGTCATTGAAATATTAGCCCATAAGGACTGATCTATCCCTTATTGATCTATGATTTTCGACTATCATCTTCATACTCCACTTTGTGGCCATGCTGTAGGTCAACCCCGGGAATATGTTATGAAAGCCATAGAAAGGGGTTTAATCGAAGTCGGGTTTTCAGATCATAATCCTACGGCTTTTTATTTCGATGACTGGAGAATGCGACTGGATCAGCTCGATGAATATTTAGAACTCATTGAAGAAACGCGAGCAGAATTCCCACATTTTCCTATCCGGCTTGGCTTGGAGTGCGACTTTCTGCTCGGTCATGAAGAACATATCAGATACTTAACGACTCTGGCACCTTGGGATTACCTTATTGGCGCTGTTCATTATATTTCCAAGGACTGGGATATAGACAATCCTGCAAAGCTGGATAGGTGGAAAGAAAGCGATGTAGAAGAAGTGTGGACTGAGTATTTTTCTTTGTATACAAAAATGGCTTGTTCAGGACTTTTCGATTTTCTCGCTCATCCCGATTTAGTAAAAAAATTTAACCACAAACCCCATCAAGATCTTTCTTCGTTTTATAAAGAATCCCTGACGGCCATGGCTGACCATAAGCTTGCTTTTGAAATCAACACGGCCGGGTTAAGGAAACCGGTAAAGGAGATCTACCCAGAGAAACGGTTCCTAGAAATGGCTTTCAAAAAACGCATCCCTATTTTAATTAGTTCAGATGCCCATAGCCCTTCTGAAGTGGGGTCTGATTTTGACATTGCCCTGGATCTTATCCGGGAGGTTGGATACAGAGAATTAACCCTTTTTAGGTCGAGAAAGAAGGTTGTTTTCCCTTTGTAAGTCAAATGGATATGGATATAGATGGGGTAGTTCTCTGTGGTGGAAAAGCAACGCGGATGGGAGGCATCGAAAAAGGACTTTTATTGTTTAAAGAAAAACCTCTTTTCCTTTATAGTGCAGAAAAACTTTCTCCAAGGGTAAAAACCTTGTGGATAAGCGCTAACCGTTTCTTAGAAAAATACCGCTGTTATGGTTGGCCAGTTGTTCCAGATAGTATTAAAGGCTGTGGTCCTTTGGGAGGGATATATACCATCCTTAAGCAGATGAGCTCTTCTTTATTGTTGTCTGTTCCCTGTGACTGTCCATTTTTCGAAGAAACGATCGATATTAGGCTTAAGGAAAAACTCCTTTCCACGTCTGCTCCGCTCGTTTATGTTTGGGATGGGAAAAGGGAGCAATATCTTTTTGCCCTTTTTAAAAAGACGATTCTAGCCGAGCTTGAAAAATACTTGATGGCGGGAGAAAGAAAAGTCGGCTCTTTTTATCGAATCGTACAAGCGGCAAGGGTCGATATGAGTGCATGTCCCGAAAGATTTTACAACATCAACACTGTAGCCGAATTAGAGGAAGCTGAAGGGAGTGCTCAGGTTTTTGGAAAAGAAAAAGAAGTTTTATGAACGCTTTTGGTTTTGTGGGCAAAAGTGGGTGCGGGAAAACCACTCTTATCTGTAAGCTTGTAAGGTATTTTTCAACCGAGGGCTTTAAAATAGGGACATTCAAGCATGCCCATAAAGGATTTCAACTCGATTACCCGGGAAAGGACAGCTATAGGTTCAAGGACTCGGGAGCTGCGGCTGTCTGTCTTATTTCCCCTACTCAATCGGCGATGATCATCGACAATCAGCTTTCAGAGGAAATGGTTTTTCAGAAGTTTTTTGAGTTCATGAAACCTTTGGGATATGATTTTATTTTCGTTGAGGGACTTAAGCAATGGGATCTTTTGCCTAAATTCTGTTTTGTGGAGAGACTGGAAGAAGCCGGTAAAATTTTAGAGGGACTGGTCAATTGTGTGGGAGTGATAACGAAAACCAAGGAGACAAAAGATTTTTGGGAATGCAGGCCTGTTTTTTTCAGAGATGATGTAGCTGCCTTAGGCTCTTTTATTAGGCATTGGGTCCGACAGTCCCATTAAGAAAAAAATGATTATGAGTTTATCCCCCCTTGTTTACGTTACCCTTGACCAAGCCCTGGATATTCTCAACCAAAACATAGAAGAAATTAATGGATCGGAGATAGTTCCTTTGGAACAATCTTTAGGCAAAATTCTTGCCGAGGATATTTATTCTTTTGCGGAGTTTCCTCCTTTTGATGTTTCTTTGATGGATGGATATGCCTTTTGTTCTGAAGCGATTGACTCTGAAGGGGAAAAGGAATTTGTGGTTGCCTCTGAAGTCTATGCGGGTGGGGCGGTTGATGAAACTTTTAATAAAAGCCAGTGTGTAAAAGTAGCTACGGGAGCGGCTGTTCCCAAGCCTTTTGACCTTGTCGTCGTTCAAGAAGAGGTGAGTGTCAAGGAAGGACGGGTTAAAATAAAGGGGAAATATAAAAAAGGGGAAAATATCAAGAAAGCTGGAGAAGAAATCCAAAGGGGACAGCTTTTATGCCGGAAAGGTCGAAAAGTAGATGCTCGATTGATAAATCTCTTGGCGACCCTGGGCATACATCAGCTTAAAGTTAAACAAACACCCCTCGTTTATTTGTTCAGTACAGGCCAGGAGCTCAAATCCCTGGGAAAAACCCTCAGCTTTGGACAGGTGTACGATAGTAACAGGGTCTTTTTGCAAAGTGCCTTGAAGCAGATGGATGTCCTTGTAGCCGGCGGCCACATCGTTGAGGATGATTTCAATGCCCTTGAAAAGGAAATGGAGGAGGCTAAAAGAAGCCAAGCCCATCTTATTCTTTCTACCGGAGGCCTATCCGTTGGAGAAAAAGACTACGTAGCCCGGTTTATCGAAAAGAGCTGTTCGGTATATTTTAAGAAAGTCGCCATTAAACCCGGCCGTCCTTTCTCATTTTCATCTTTTGAAGGGATACCTTTTCTCTCTTTACCCGGGAATCCTGCAGCCGTTCTTGTTTGTTTTTATGCTTTTGTTAGGAAAGCGTTGGCAAAACGCATGGGATGGTCCACCCATCCTTTCCTTGAATTCATGGCCCATGTGGCAATCGATATGATGAAGAAGTCGGGAAGGGTAGAATTTTATTTTGGAAAAGTAAAAGAGGAGCAATCTCGACTCCTCGTTGAGCCCATATCGTTGACCGATCCTGCGGGAGCTTTCTCTGCTTCAAGAGCCGATGCTCTTTTAAGGTTGCCTGCAGGCTCAACTTCTATTCCCAAAGACATGCTGGTAGACTGCATCTGGTTGTATTAACTTTCCCAACCCGCTGAAGCGAAGAAGCCCTGGGACAAGCCGTTAGGGTTGTAGGCTGTTGCCGAGGGGAGGAAATCCGGGATAGATTGGTTGGCAGCGGTGCTTGATTCTGCGATTTGGACAGCCGGCCAACAATGGGGAGTCGTTTACTCGAGGCTCCAGAAGAGGGGGGAGATTGATCATTTCGATGGGAAAAAGGAAATGAACGGGAAGGACTGTAGTGGGCTTGAGAATGAACGGTTAAAGTTATAGGTCGTACAAAAATTGGGCAATTGTTTTTTTGAAATGGGGATCGAAAGTTCTTAGTTCATGATTGGCATTAGGGATAATCCACCAAGATTTTGGACATTTTGCCGCATCGAAGACTTTTCTAACCATTGGAATGGGCATCCTTACATCCTTTTCAGCGGCGAGGATCAGCAGGGGACAATCGATATTTTCGGCTGCCCGAACGCAGTCTACTTTGAGAGGATCGATTCCAAAGCTTTTTTTAAGATGCCAGGCGACGATATGAACCATGGGAAAGGGACTGATTTTGAAAAAAACCTGGGCATGTGTAATTAAAGCATTGTAAAGATTATCGAAGGGGGCATCTGCTATAATAGCCTTCAGTTTTCCTTTTAGCCGCGATCCGGCAAGAAGCGCGGTCACGGCCCCGAGAGACGTCCCCCAGAGAACGGGATAAGAGTATCCATTGTTTATAAGCTCTTCAATCCATCTTTCAAGGTCCATGCTTTCCTTGAGTCCTAAAGTTACCAAAGAAGGACCGCTTTCCCCGTGCCCTCGTAGGTCTATGGCTAGAACAGGAAATCCTAATTCGTGTGCAAGTTGGATATAACTCATCATAAATTGCTTGTTTGCTCCCAGTCCGTGGATGACAATGAGTGGGGTTTTAACCTTTTCGGAACCTGGTTTCGAGTAAACAAGCCATCCGGCCAGTTCTATGTTATCGTAAGAAAGGATCTTTACGGTTTGGTAATCCAAGCCTATAAGACTAGGATTGAGATTAGGACTTGCCGAAGGAGGAACGCTTACGGCAAGATTAGACAGAACCTTGCCAAAAAAAAACAGCCCTAAGCCGAGAAGGGTACTCGGTAAAATAACGACTGCTAAGATAAAAAAGCAAAGCAAAAGCATAAAATTAATGAACCTCACCGTCTCGAGGATTTTTCATTGTCAAAAGAATGGTAATTGAACAATTCAATGATTTGCTTTGTTTTGAAAACTCTAAAGGGCTTTGCATGGACTTCCTTTTTTCATGACTACGGACCGTAGCTTTCCCTAGAGTTTAATGGAACAAAATCTTCTCATTTTTTTAAATTTATTCTTCCTTGGATAGGACTACTTCTACAGTGATCAGCCCTCTAAAATCACCCTGTTTGTAGCCAGTGGCTTCGTCAAGGGGATATCTTTTCTTCAAGGCTTCTTTAAGCTCTGGGCTCATTTGGCTGGGTGAACCGTGACAATTAAGACAGAGATTACCGGTAAAAATAGGTTTATAGTACCTGTATTTTACGGTCCAGTCTTGTTCCACTTTTTGAATATAATTTGCCGGTAAAGGCTCACGGCTGCGCTGGGCTTCCAAGAATATCTCCAAGGCCTCTTTTTCGGCATAATCGGGTTTGTTGAGTGGATTTCTTACTTTATCCGAAGTTCTTTTGAGAAGAGTTATCTTTTCGCCCTGTTTTTGCTTAATTTTTTCGGTTAGGGCTAATGCATTGAGGCTACAATATTCCAAGGCTCCAGTAGGTCCAAGCTCTTTAATTTTTGTTTCCAAGATATTTTTAAGCGATGCCTGTAGCTCTTGCGCAACGGGTTCAGCAATTTTTTCTATAGACTGACGTTTTTCCAAAGAGGCTATGCTTGTAACGGGTTCCTGCTGAGAACGCGCAGCAAAAAAGGGAATAAAGACCATGATCAAAAACAAGAAAGCACCTCCATGAATCGTGGCCTGGATCCTTTTCATATCATGAATCTTCCTTTCTGTTGAAAAAAAAGGGCTAAGAGACTACCCATGCCGCTCACAACCAGGTAAGAAGCAATAAGATAAGCAATGGAATCGGGGAAAACGAAGAGCAAAATGGCTATGATTACAGGGAAAATGCTAAAAAAGGAAGGGCCTATAGCCATTAGACTTAAGATTCCAAAGAAGATGAAATGGAAGGCGACGAGGTAGGGAATCAGGTTAGGAAATAAAAGGATTAAGAGGCCACTTAGGGCTGTCAGGAGGCAAAATATGAGGTTAAAATGAAAAAAAAATCCGAGAATAGAGAAAAAAAGAAGATAAGAGGCGATGAGGAAATAAAGAAGATGGGGCTTGATGAAAAGAATCAATCCAAAGAGCAATGAAAAAGCAGCCTGAATAATAATCCTTAGGTTGGCGTCAATCATGATCAAAATCTTCCTTTACATAAGGGTATGTTTCTCCGGTTCTTGGTCTGTTGGATAGGATAACTAGGGATTTTGAGGAGTATTCTCTTTGAGTTTTTTCAGTTCTTCTAACACTTCCTGGACATGATTATCAGGGTTGACTTTCAAATTGCGCCATACGATTTTGCCATCTTTGGCCAAGAAAGACTGTCTTGAAGCATGTCCATTTCTTTTGGTTACACCGAATTGATCAACGATTTTCCCTTCGGGATCGGCTAGGAGGGGAAAAGGAAGGTGGTATTTTTCTTTGAACCTTTTTTGAGCTTCTTGGTTATCCATGCTTATGCCGAATATTTTTATACCATGGTTGATTAACATCTGATAATGATCTCTAAAGTTACAGGCTTCCCTGGTACATCCGGGAGTATCTGCCTTGGGATAAAAATAAAATAAAACAATGCCTTTTTGGCCGATCTCTTTAAGTTGAACGCTCTGGCCATCTTGGTCTACCCCGGAGACATCTGGAATGGGAGCTCCTACTTCCAAAGGAGAGAGGGGTTTCATACCATTACCATATAAATGGATGGAGAAAAAAGAAAATGAAAAAAGGAAAATTCGTAAAAGTCTAAAAAACTCCATTTTTTATTTTATCCCTTTGCGACAAACTTTAATCTTTCATTCATGATGAAAATAAATTTATTTCCGTTCGCTTTGTTTTTTCTTGGAGCTTGTTTTGCTTTCCCCTTTGAATCATGGGCCGGTAAAGATAAACCGACCGATTCATTTACTCAAAAGAACACGGCTCAGAATAAAAATGGCTTAAAAGATCAAAAAGTTGCAGAATTAAAGAAAAAGCATAACAGGATTGTAAAAATCTTTGAGGATTGGCAGCAGGCTGTGGCTAAAGAAAACCAAAAAACCGCTGCGGCCCTTCATCAGGAATATCTCAAGGAGCAGCAGGAGTTCCAAAAAAAGTGGAAGAGTTGGGAAAAAGAAATGCAAGCCCACTTAAAAAAAGCTGAAAAGGCGATAGGGGACGAGGCGGGAAAAATCCAAGGAGAGATGAACAAAGCGGCTGAACAGTAACGATAAAGCACAAAATGGTTTGTTAGTGGTGGAACCCACCTCCGTGGAATCCTCCCATCATCCCTCCATGGAATCCTCCAAAGCCACCATGGAATCCTCCAAAGCCACCATGGAATCCTCCCATGCCCCCGTGAAAGCCTCTCATCCCTCCATAAAAACCTCCAGGATGACCTATGAAACCCTGGTGTCCAATAAAGCCTTGATGTCCGTAAAATCCTCCATGACCTAGGCCGGTTGCGCCATGAAAAATAAATCCGTGAGAAAATCCGCTACTGCCGTGAAAGACATTACCCGAAAAAGAATGCAAGGCAGGGTTTCCCATAATATGCCCTGAAAAGTGAGAAGCTGAATTTCCTCCGCTGAAATGAGAGGCAAGATGACCGGTGGCGGGAGAACTGAGGGAGCGCCCGGCGATGTCGTGAATGCCATGAAAAGTGAGATGCTGGGGATGAACAGGAGAAAGAGAACCTGCGGTGTGGGCCTGAGCTAGGTTGGCTTGATGCAGAGAAGCAAGATTTTGATGGTCCTGGTGGAGAAGGTTGTGAAAGTCGTTATGGAGAGATCCTTGGGCTAGGGAGTGCGTAGCATGGGATGGGGACATGGTATGGGCAAGGGAATGTTGAGTTGCGTGGAAAGACCCGGGGTGATTAAAAGGATGTCCAGCAGCAAGACCATGGGGATTCATGCCTCCGCCTCCATGGTGGGCTATCCCCTGTTGATGAGTGGGAGTGGTTTTCGTAATAAAGACGTTTTTTTCAATGACGAAGGGGAAAAATCCAAAAGGACCCCATAGAAACGGCCACCACAAACCCCATCCAAAGCCAAAACCAAAACCCCACCCCCACCACCACCATGGCCATCCCCATCCCCAACCATAGCCGTAGCCTCCCCAAGGGTTGCCCGAGTAAGTCAGTTGAGTATTGTTTTCTTCGCTGCCTACGAAAGTTTGGGCAGAAGGAGCAATAACGTTGGATAGGGTGGAGGCAGTTGTTGTCGAGTAGGCTGCGGCCTTGGAAGCGGCTAAATCCTCTTGTCTTTTTTCCTCCTCTTTCTTTTGGGTTTCCGCCGCAAGGAGTTCATTGCGTCTTTGGTAAGCAAGCTGGAGATCTGTTTGAAGCAAACGAAGGGAGGAAGAAAAATTATCCGCTTGCGTATTTAAATTTACCCACCTGTTTAATAGGGTGGCATCCAAAAGATCGGATTGCGAAGAAAGGCCCCATTGGGCAACACGAGAAGCAATATCGGATTGGATCTTGGAAATTTTTGTTGTGAGCTCGTCAAGAAGGGATTGGTAATTAAAAAGGGAAGATTCCATCAAGGAAACAGGGACTTGATAGGGGAAGGAGCTCATCAAGGCTTTTTGGTAAAGACTCTCAAATTGTTTTTTTTCTTGGTCAAGCCTATCAATGATCGGGGTTAAGCTCTCCATCTGTCGGGCTAACTCGGAACGAAACTGGGTTAGTCCATCCTTGGGAGGATGCGATCCTCCAAGCCACTGGCTCATTCCCCAGAAAAGGGAAAGAGAAAGCAAAGTTAAAAGAAGAATTAAAATTGTTTTCTTAAAAGCAAACATTTTCTGTTTTAAATATATCCAGGATTTTGGTCGCAACAATGCTTGGCTGTAAAGCTCGCTGTATTTTTCCTCCCTATTTTTATGAATTTCTCATTTTTTTTCCCCATCCAACGAAACCAGGTCCAACGAAAAAATAAACGGTGAGCAATGCCCAAGGTTTTGAGACGATCAAAAAAATCTGAATTTATTAAAAAAATGTTCCTTTTTTGAGCCCAAGTTTCTTATTGGATTGCGATAGCTATTTAGCTTCGGGGGGTTATCGTTTGAGCAACGGGTAGCAATGAGGAGCCCGGAGGAGCTAAACTCTAGTATTGCAAATAGTGCGTAATGGTGTATTATGTAGGGCATGGAAAGCACCATGAGCACGGGCCGGGCGGCCAAGCTGCTGGGGGTCTCGGTCAAGACCATGCAGCGATGGGAGCGTGAAGGCCGACTAATTCCTGCGGTGCGGACCGACAGCAACCGAAGGCTTTACACCGAATCACAGCTTCGTGATTTTCTCGGCCTGCGCCATGCGGTGTCCGAGCCGACGCGGCTCATCGCGTACTGCCGCGTCTCCAGCGCCGCACAGAAGCCCGATCTTGTTAATCAGCGCAAGGTGCTGGAAGAGTTCGTGGTGGCAAAGGGACTGGCGAACGTCGAGTTCATCGAAGAGGTCGGTGGCGGACTGAACTTCAAGCGCAAGCGCTTTTTGGAACTCATGGACGCCATTGGACGGCGAGAGGTCAAAACCCTGATCCTTGCCCACCGCGACCGGCTCACCCGGTTTGGCTTCGAGTGGTTCGAGCATTTCGCCAGTAGGAATGGGTGCGAACTTCTCGTGCTCAACCAGGAGCGGCTGTCGCCCGAACAGGAAATGGTGCAGGACCTGATGACCATCGTGAATTGCTTCTCGTCCAGGCTCTACGGTTTGCGCAACTACCGAAAAAAGCTCAACGAAGCGCTGAAGCTGGACGCGACCAACGCGACACAGGTGTGAAGCCGTGCAACTGACCCACAAAATCGCCCTTCGTCCGACGCCCGAGCAGGCAGACTACTTTGCCCGCGCCTGCGTCACCGCGCGGCGCGTCTGGAACTGGGCGCTGGACGAGTGGAAGCGCCAGTATGCCGCCGGGTGTAAACCCAACGCGATGGCGCTCAAAAAGCAGTTGGGCGCCATCAAGTACCGCGACCCGCAGTGGCTCGACGAGGACGGGCAGCCGTGGCTCAAGACCATCCATCGGGACGCCCACGCGCAGCCCTTTGCGTACCTGGGAAAAGCCTGGAAGCGCTACTTTGCCGACCGCAAAGCGGGCAAACCGGCGTTTGAACCGCAATTCAAGAAGAAAGGCCGCTGCCGCGACAGCTTCGCCTGAGCCAACGACAAGTTTCGGGTCAGCGGTAAGACGATTTGCCTGCCCAAAGTGGGCGAAGTCGCCATGGCCGAGGCGCTGCGCTTTGAGGGCAAGATTCTCGGCACCACCGTCTCTCGCACGGCGGATCGCTGGTTTGTGGCGAGCCGTCGTCGAAGTGCCAGACCGCATATTCCATCGCCGCCGCTTAAGCCGCAAGATCGAAGCCGCCAAGGTTGCCGCCGGATTTGCTCCTCAAGCTCGTCTGCCCAAAGGCACCAAACTTCCCGTCTCCAACAACCGCAGGAAGTCTGCTGCGACATTGGCAAGGCTGCACGCCCGCGTTGCCAATGTCAGAGCGGATTTCACCCACAAGCTCACGACCCGGCTCTGCCGTAAAAACCAAGCGGTGGTGATCGAGGATTTGCGCGTCAAAGGCATGTTGGCAAACGACCGACTGGCCCGTGCCATCAACGACGTGGGCTTGGGGATGTTTCGCGCGCAGATCGAGTACAAGGCGAGGCGCTACGGCACGCGGCTCATCATCGCCGATCGCTGGTATCCGAGCAGTCGCCTGTGTTCGGTTTGCGGGAGGAAGAACGAGGCGCTGACGCTCAAGGATCGGAGCTGGACGTGTCCCGAGTGCGGCACGCGCCACGACCGCGACTTCAACGCGGCGCTCAACCTCAAACGGCTGGCAACCGCAACTGCCCTACCCGTGGCGAGTCCGTCTGGTAACAGCGGCGCTGCGGCAGAGATGGTCTCTGCCGTAGTCGGGAAAGTTACGCCTGTCAGAGACGATTCCGTTGAGGAATCGGGGCAGGAAGAGAACAGTGCGCACCTTTGCGCACGTTTTTGATAGCAGAATCTTAGGCGATTCTCTCGATGCCGTGGTAAACATTAAATCTTTTTTGGCGTAGGAAACCAACGAGGGTAATAGAAAATTTTTGAGCCACAAGAAGGGCAAGACTACTTGGGGCGGACACCGAGCAAAAAAATCTCAGGCCGGCCATATAGGCTTTTTGGAGAAGTTCATAGCTTGCTCTGCCACTGACCATGACGATATGCTGATCTAAGGGAAGAAGACCTTCCCGTAAAGCATAACCTACGATTTTATCCATGGCGTTGTGCCTGCCCACATCTTCCTTGATCTCGATAAGGTTTCCCTTGAGATCAAAAATGGCTGCAGCATGTAACCCCCCGGTAATTTTAAACAACCTTTGTTTGGCTTGGAATTCCTCGGGGAGCTTATAAAGTATGTCCAAGGGAATTTTCCAATTAAAGGGAAAACTTCTGTTTTCCTTTTTCTTTGCTACCCATAGGTCGACGGCGACTCGGCCGCACACCCCGCAAGCGCTGGATGTCATAAAATGCCTTTCAAACATTCCGATTTCAGGCAATTGAGATTGGTTGAGGATGACTAGAAGACTATTGTAGCGTTGTTCTTCTCCTAGGTCTTTGCGAATGCAATAAGAAATGGAGCGCACGGTACTGAGGTCTGAAATTATACCTTCGCAAAAGAGAAAGCCCAGGGTCAAATCAAAGTCAGCACCAGGAGTTCTCATCGTCAGGGCCAGGATTTTTTCTTCGTTTCCAGCCCTAAGACGGATCTCCAAGGGCTCTTCGGCAACTACATAGTCGGTTTGGTTTTTCTTATCCCTGCCACTAAATTCCCACACGGGTAGGGCAACTTTAGATTTAGCTCTGTGCTCCATTTTTAATTCTTGAATTTCTCTAAGACATTTTTAGCAACAGACAAATGAGTAAAGAATAAGAAAATTCAAAAAACCATCTTTTTAACTCATTCCCTAAGAAAAGCATGTCTTAAATATAGAGGAAAGGAAACTAAAGATTTTAAGAGTTGTGCAAAAGAGTGCATCAAAAGGAGCTGTAAAGGGAATTGACAAAGACTTTTGAGTTACTTAAAAGTAGCTATGCGTTTATTATATTTTACATTTCTTTCTTTTTTGCTCTTAGCTCCGTCCTCTTTTGTCCGGGGCAAGGATGAACGGTCCAATAAACAAACAACTACTCTAACCGTAGCGGCGGCAGCGGACTTGAGATTTGTAATGCCCGAACTCGTTAAGATCTTCCAAAAGAAAAATCTCGGTATTAAAATAGGTGTCATTTATGGCGCTTCGGGTAAATTTTATGAGCAGGTTATCCGAGGAGCTCCTTTTGATCTTTTTCTTTCCGCGGATAAAGAATATCCTTCGTTGCTTTTTTCAAAAGGTTATTCCCTGGGTGAACCATTCAAGTATGCCGAGGGCAAATTGGTGCTTTGGATGCGTAAGGGATTGTTTACAGAAGAAAAGCGAGCCCAGTGGAAAGAGTTATTGTTAGAGGATAAGGTTTTGAAAATAGCCTTAGCCAATCCTGAAAGGGCTCCTTATGGGAAAGCGGCTAAGAGTGCCTTGGTTAAAGCGCTTTTATGGGACAGGTTAAAAGAAAAGTTCGTCTTTGGCGAAAATGTCATTCAAGCCTTTCAATTTGCCGAAGAAAAAAATGCCGAAGTCGCTTTTATACCGATGTCATTGGCCCTGTCTGCCAAGGCTAAAAATGAAGGAGACTTTGTAGAAGTTCCTCAATCGTTCTATTCAAAAATCGAGCAATACGGAATCATTTTGAAGAAAACGCTCAATCCCGTCATAGCACAGAAATTTAAAGATTTTCTTGTATCCGAAGAAAGCAGGGTTGAGTTGAAAAAATATGGGCTTTATCCATAAGAGGATATTGAACTTGGATTGGACAGCATTTTTCCTCAGTTTTAAACTATCGTTTTGGACAACGCTATTTTTGTATTTTATTTCCTTTCCCCTTGCTTATTGGCTTTCCTTTGGGAAAAAAAGCCGCATACATGCGATTATTGATTCTCTTGTCAGTCTTCCATTGGTGTTACCCCCCACCGTCTTAGGTTTCTATCTGCTTATCGTTCTTGGTAATTCTGGCCCTCTTGGAGCCATTTATACAAAAGTTTTTGGAAAATCCCTCGTATTTTCTTTCGAGGGGTTGCTTATCGCTTCCATCCTTTATAGCTTGCCTTTTATGGTCCAGAACATGGCCGCCTCTTTTAGTCTTGTTGACAGCAAGCTTATTGAAGCTTCGTTATGTTGTGGAGAAAACAGGTTGACTACTTTTTTTAAGATTATAGTGCCCCTTTCCCTCCAGGGGATTTTGCGGGGAACGGTTTTGAGTTTTACTCATACTTTAGGAGAATTTGGCATCGTGCTCATGGTAGGAGGAGATTTGCCTGGAAAAACAAGAACGCTTTCCATAGCCTTGTATGATCAAGTTGAGGGGCTTGATTATGAAGCCGCAAATCAAACTGCGCTTGTGCTTCTTCTGTTTTCTTTTTTTGTTCTTTTTATCGTATATTCGACAGCCGATAGCCGATGGACCAGGAAAGGAAATTTTATCTCAAAATAGAAAAAAAAATTTCAGAGGAGCTCCAAATCCAAGCTGAATTTTCTATTCCGCTTTTTCCCTCTTCTTTAACGGCATTTTATGGTCCTTCAGGCAGTGGAAAAACAACACTCCTTCGTTGCATTTCAGGGTTAGATTTCCCGGATAGCGGGATGATCTCCATGGGGGAAGAAATATGGGTGGACACCCAAAGAAAACTCAACCTTCCTCCCTACCGGCGAAATATTGGCTACGTTGTTCAAGAAGATGCGCTTTTCCCCCATCTTAGAGTAGAGGAAAACGTGGCGTATGCTCTGAAAAAAAAATTAGGGATAAGTCGAAGAGAGATAAAGACGAGGATTAGCCATGTTCTTCAAAAAACGGGCATAGAAAAGCTGGCTTCAAGGTGGCCGGAAACACTTTCAGGGGGGGAAAAAAGAAGGGTGGCTTTGGCTAGGGCCATAGCAAGGCAACCTCGGTTGCTTTTGCTGGATGAACCTTTAAATGGTTTAGACTTTAAGGCGAAAGAGGAAATAAGGCAACTCATAGAAGAGATCGCTTATGAAGGCAGCTGTTTAACGATCATGATTAGCCATGAGAAGGCTGAAGTCATCCAGATGGCCCGATATGTAGGGATCATCAGTTGCGGCAAACTTCTCCAGTTCGGTGAAACCAGCCACGTTCTTTCTGCGCCGGAAACACTCGAGGTAGCCCAGATTATCGGCTTGGAAAACATTATCCCTGGAGAAATTCTTTGCATAGAAGGAGGGAAAGTCTTGGTCCAAACGCCCTTGGGGGTAATGGAAACGGTGCTGAAAGACAACAAGAATGAATTTTCCCAAGGAAAAAAGATATTTTGTCTTTTTCGAGCAGAAGATATCGCTATCTCTAGGGATGGAAACCTTTTAGACAATAATGAGGGGGCAAAAAAGGGTATCCTCAGCATAAGAAATCGCTACGGGGGCATTGTAAGAAAAGTAAAAGGTAGCGGAGGGGTCGCCCAACTTTCCATCGACTGTGGAGTCATTCTTAACGCTCTCATTAGTCAAAGCTCTCTTGCCGAAATGAACATTAGGGAAGGGGATTTCCTCTATTTAATGATCAAAGCGGGAGCTATTCATATGATGGAAAGAGACTTTTGAGGGTATTTCATTCCTGGGGGCCTTTAAAAAAAGGCACCGAGGGGAATAAGCCGGATTCTGTGATCCAACATAGGACCTGCCGCCATCTGTCTATCTCTTTATATTCAGAGATCCGCTTAGGCAAGCGGTGCGGCCTACCTGGGACTTCTCAAGGCTATTTGAGATGGGTAAGGCGACCCTTGTCCCCGCTTGGCCTTGCTCTGCGATGGGTTTTTCCTGCCATGAATGTTACCATTCATGCGGTGGGCTTTTACCCCGCCTTTTCACCCTTACTCAACAAAGATTGTTGAGCGGTATATTTTCTGTGACACTCTCCGTCTTGAAAGGCTTGCGCCTATTCAAGCCCACTGTTTCCAGTGGATCGCTGCCTTAAAGAGTCCGGACTTTCCTCTCGACTTCGATAAGAATAGGGAGTCGAGCGGCGGCATACCCCTCGGTGCGTATTTAAAAATACTTGATTTTAGTTTCTTGTAAACGAAAGCCGATATTTTTTCATAGATCTGAATAGTCATTCTTTTCTTTTGCTCAACGGGACAAAAATGGAAATGGAGTGCTCAGGACCGGCAGCCGGCTTTGCGGATAGGGGTTAGGGGACCAGCCCGTAAGAAATCAAGGCTGCCTTTGTTTTTTCGTAACATTCATGCCTTATAGCTTCAATGCCAAGACTTCGAGCTATGTCCACGAACATGGGCCTGTCCTCGATGTAGAGAACTGAATTGGGTGGAGATTGGGCTACATCAAGGGCTAATTGAAAAATGTCTACATCGGGTTTTCTTAAGTGGACAAATGAAGAAACGATAAAGTAGTCAATGAAGCTGTGAAGATTGAAAGATTGAATCCTATGAATCTGCAGTTCTCTGCCTTCGTTACTGAGAACAGCAATTCTTAAGTTGTATTTTTTTTTCAACGTTTTGATCAGTTCAATCATTTCAGGAATGGGACGGGAAAGGCTAAACATAAATTGTCTGAAATCATCCATGCTAAAAGCTCGATTTTGGTAAAAGACCGTCCTTTTTAAATATTCATGAAGGGTAAGTTTTCCTTGCTCATACGTGTCGAAGGTCAAGTGATGCCTATCTTCAAATTCTCTAGGATCCAAACCAAAAACCTCGGCGGCTTTTTTCCTTCCTTCCGTATCCCACCCGTTGGTTAAAAGGACTCCTCCAACATCAAGGAACAAGGTATTTATTTGAAGAGTGGACATAACAAAATGAAAGTCGCTAAAAGTAAAAAGTAAAGTGAACTGAAAAGGTTGTGGTCTTGTTTTGGAAGGCAAAGAGCGATTTTAGGGTTTAGGTTGGGTGCTTAAAAAAATAAAGGCCATCGCACAACTGATCACCCCTATCACCAGGCTCAATCTTACACCTACAAATTGAGCCAATGTTCCCATAAAGAGATTTCCCAATGCAAAAAAACCTTGGAAAAAAAAAGTACTCAGGCCAAAAGCCATTCCTCTTGACTCCCCGGGGATTCTTTCCTGGAGAATCATCGTTGTAGCCGACACAAAAAGACTAAGGCCAAAGCCTAACAAGGCGATCAAAAAGAGGGCGATCAAAAAGGGGGGAAAAAAAGAAAAAAGAAAGAGAGAGGAGCAGAAAATAATCAAGGAGAGTTGCCTTAATGTTAAAGAGCTAAACATATTGGGGAAAAAACTGATAATCAGGGTAGATACAACGGCTCCGAGTCCGCTTGCGCTGTAAAACATGGATAGCCCTTGCGATCCTTTGTTATAAACATGAGAAGAGATATAAGGAAGGAGGATGGCATACGACCAGCCACAAAGGGTAACAACACCAAGCAGGAGGGCAGGATAAGAGATGCAGGGATTAGAAATAAGGGAAAGAAAGCTTTTTTTTAAAGATGTTTTTGAAGAGGAGGGCTCAATCTTCCGATTTTTTGAACAAGCCATAATGAAAGAGAGGATAGAAACGAGGTAAGAAAGGCTGTTGATAAAAAAGCATGAGGATAAGCCGTAAAGAGGTATAAGCATAGCGGCGGCCGCCGGACCGATCATTTTTGCCAAATTAAATTGCAATCCGTTTATCGCGATGGCCCTTTTGATTTCGGTATTGGGGAGAAAGGAAAGAAAGAGAGCCTGTCTTGAAGGAAGTTCTATATTGCTGAAAATACCCATTGCCATGGAAAGAATAAGCAGTTCATAGAGATTGACCATTTTTAGAGAGCTGAGCAATCCCAGCAATAAAGAGAGGAGGCAATTTGCAAATTGGCTTGCGACGACGATCTTAAGCCTTGGAAATTTATCCGCGGTTAGCCCTGAGAAAAAAGAAAAGAATAAAGAGGGAAGAGTGGATGAAAAACCGACCAAACCCAGGCCAAAGGGAGAACGGGTAATCTGGAAAGCAAGCCAACTCAGTCCCACCAGGTAAATCCAACTGCCGATAAAAGAAACGGATTGGCCCCAAAAGGCGATTTTAAAGGAAGGATAATTAAATAAGCCTGTTCGAAAAAAAAGCTTCATTTTAAGACAAAAATTATATAAGTGATAATGCTAACAAAAACACTCAAGTGAATAAGAGCAATGGAAACGGCTAGACAATCTTTTTTTTGTTGTCTGTCAATGAAAATCTTACATTTGTTATTGACTTAGATCACAAGAGTGGTAAATGGAAGGCACCATAGAATAATTAACAGGAGGAAGCGATGACAATGAAATTAAAAAAGCCTAAAAAATATACGGTAGCCAAGAAAGCTACCGTGTTGGCGGCATTCGGTTTAATGGGTTCCTTACCCCTTGCAAAAGCGAATGATGAATTAATTAAACTCGAAAAAGATCCTGCCCAATGGGTCATGCAAAACAAAAATTACGCCAATACGCGTTTTAGTGAGCTGACCCAGATTAATACCAAGAATGTATCTCGGCTGCGTCTTGCTTGGAGCTTTTCAACGGGGGCCTTGCGTGGGCATGAAGGAGGACCCCTGGTTGTGGGTTCGACGATGTATGTTCATTCGGCTTATCCCAACCATGTTTATGCCCTGGATTTAACCCAGAAACCTTATGCGATTAAATGGCAATATACACCTGTTCAGAACAGCCAGGCGGTAGCGGTAGCCTGTTGCGACGTGGTGAACAGGGGACTTGCCTATGCCAACGGAAAGCTGTTTTTAGCTACCTTGGATGGACAGATTATCGCTCTTGATGCGAATACGGGCAAGGAGCTTTGGAAAGCCAAGCATGCGGATGTGACTAAAGGAGAGACCATTACAGGGGCTCCTTTGGTAGTAAAAGACAAGGTGCTCGTTGGGGTATCTGGAGGGGAATTCGGGGTCAGGGGAAGAGTGGGAGCCTACGATATCAATACGGGCAACAGGGTGTGGTTGGCTTACAGCCAAGGGCCGGATGAAGAAGTATTGTTGGATTCCGATTTCAACAAGGAATTTCCCCAGCATGGGGGACCCGGGGATGGAACGAAGACTTGGCCCGGAGAACAGTGGAAACTTGGAGGAGGAACCACTTGGGGATGGTATAGCTATGATCCTGCCCTTGATCTTTTCTATTATGGTACGGGAAACCCGGGTACGTGGAATGCGGAGCAGAGAAAAGGAGGGGATAACAAGTGGTCCTGTTCTATTATTGCAAGAAGACCTGACACGGGGAAAGCGCGCTGGGCCTACCAGATGACTCCATGGGATGCTTGGGACTATGATGGAATCAACGAGATGATCCTGCCCGATTTGACGGTCAAGGGAAAGAAGACTCCCTGCCTTGTCCATTTCGATCGTAATGGCTTTGGCTACGTGTTGGATAGAAGAACGGGACAGTTAATAGAAGCCCATCCCTTTGTCTATGAGAATTGGGCAAAGGAGATTAGCAAGGAAAATGACAGGCCTGTTGAAATTCCTGAAAAAAGGACCAAGCAGGGGGTGGATACCAAGGGCATTTGTCCCAATTCCATGGGGGGTAAAGACCAACAGCCTGCAGCTTATAATCCTCAGACCGGGTTGTTTTATGTTCCCACCAATAATATGTGCATGAATTATGAAGGGGTAGAAGCCACCTATACTGCTGGAGCTCCCTATGTCGGTGCCAACGTGCTGATGTATTCGGGTCATGAAGGCAAAGACGATTATTACGGAGCATTCATTTGCTACGATGCCCTTAAAGGGAAAAGAGTATGGGAAATCCATGAGCATTTCCCTGTTTGGAGTGGTCCAGTGGTAACGGCTGGAGGACTTGCTTTTTACGGGACAATGGACGGATGGTTTAAGGCTGTGGATATCAAAACAGGAAAAGTGCTGTGGCAACAAAAGTTAGGATCGGGAATTATCGGCAATCCTATAACCTTTTTAGGTCCGGATAAAAAACAGTATGTTGCCGTCTATTCGGGCGTGGGTGGATGGTTTGGTATCGCCGTGGCTCAAAACCTGCCTCCTGACGATCCCTATGCAGGTCTTGGGGCTGTGGGTGTTGCTTATCAAGCCGGTCTTCCTAAAGCCACGACCATTGGCGGTGAACTTTACGTGTTTTCCTTGGAATAAGTTTGCCCTCTTATTGAAAACTCTAGCCGCTACCCCGCCCGAATTCAGTTGGGTAGCGGCTAACGAGCTTATAGGCGTTCTAGAAAGAAATTAGCGGAGTGGTGATGGATATGATGAAATAAAATAAGGAAGATGTGGTGAAAGGCAAACCGGCTTCTTCTCCCAAAGAGAATGTTAGGCTCTTGGGTATGGTTTTTGTTATTCACCGAATAATCCTCCTCATGGGTTGGCGGGTATAAAATTTTCTTAGAAGGGAAAACAACATCATGCATGGCTCGATACTTGGACTCCTTGGGGGTTTACCCAAGAAAAGATGGAAAATCCTTTTGTCTGGACTTTTTTTTCTTTCTTTCATGGGAATGCAGTCCAGGGCCGAAGATATCTGTTCTTGTGCGGATCCGGGAAACCTCCCGTTTTCAAACCAGAAATTAGAGGGGTTTGAAAATAAAATTGCACAGCTTGTTGCCGATACTCTTCATCTGCCCCTGTCTTACTATTGGTTTGCCCATCAAAGGGGACTGGTAAGAAACACCTTAAAAATGGATAAATGCAACGTGATCATAGGAGTTCCCTCAAATTGGGGGCAGGTCCTTACGACCAAACCCTATTATAGGACTTCTTATGTCATGGTTTACAAGAAGGATAAAGCCTTGTCTATTCAATCGCTCGATGATCCCCTTTTAAAAACCCTCAAAATCGGGGTGTTGATCAATAGTCCTCCCCATCAACTGCTTGCAGGGAGGGGAATTATTGAGAATGTAGTGGGTTATTCACCGTTTTTTGATCCTGTTTTTCATCCTGAAGAATCTCCGGGAAGAGTCGTGGAAGATGTTTTGAGTGGAAAAATTGATGTTGCCCTGGTATGGGGCCCGGTGGCCGGGTATTACATTAAAAAGAAAAACTCTCCCTTGGTCATGATCCCCCTAACAAGCGATAATCCAAGAATTCCCGTCGTTTTTGATATTTCCATGGGGGTAAAGAAAGGAAATCAAGAACTCAAAAGCAAGCTTGATCAAGTCATCGATATGAAACATGGAGAAATCCTCCAGATCCTTGAAGAGTATGGTGTTCCCCTACTGAAAACCACGGTTGGCCAAGGAAAAGAGCTCCATACTGTCCAGGAAGATCGTTAGTCTCCATGGATAAACAATAACAAATAATAAACCACTAACATTGGACTTTACTTCAACAAAAAATGAAAAAAATCACCGTTCTTACTTTAGCATTGTCTATAATGTCATGGGGTAGTGTTTTTGCCCAACAAAATAATCCCTATTCTCCCTCGGACAAACAGGTTGTTTCCCAAGGTAAAGAGCTTTATTTCAAGATGGGTTGCAACGGTTGTCATGGAGCCGGAGGAGGAGGGGGAATGTGTCCTTCTTTTATTGATGATGTCTGGGTATTTGGAAGTGATGATCAGACCCTTTTTAAACTCATAAAAGGGCAAATACCCCAGCAGACCATGCCTCGGATGTTTGGAGGGGTGCTGACCGACGACGAAATATGGAAATTGATCACTTTTGTGAGATATTGTAAAGTTGCAGCCGCCGGGCAAGGAGGGACGGCTGCAGGGCAAATCAGTATTGACAAAAAAAGCTGTGCAATCGTTGAAGCCGACCCGCATTGGTTAAAAGCTGTTTTACCCCGGCTGAGCGGTTATCAAGCCCAGTATGTTTTGGTTTTCGACGGGTCTGCAAAAAATTTCTCCTCTGCTGAAGACGCCAAGCTTTCGGGGTTAACCATTGCCGTGTTGGACAACAGTGCCGGCAAGGAAATTGCCCTTTCCGTGCATGCCAAACCCAAAGTCTATCCTGATCATGAAAGGGAATTGGGAAAGCCCCTGGAAGATCTTTTAGCCGGTAAAGTAGAAGCGGCGATTTTATGGAGTCCTCTTGCCGCTTTTTATGCCATGGAGTTGGATTCATCCCGAAAGCTAAAAATGCTTCCTTTTACCAAGTCTTATTCCGTTCCTAAGGGATTTGAAGGCCAAGAGCAGAGTTCCATGGTCTACGTGACGAAATGTGCAGATGCTTTGCTCAATGTGCTTAAAGTCTATAATGTAGCTCCTAAATAAGTCTATGTGGAATTGTTGTTAGGATGAGCTCCGTTCTTTGCCTCTCTCTAAAGGGTATCCTTTCGGAATCATTCAATAAAGTTGCGCCCTCTTCGCCATTGGATATTTTTTGGATATGACAGAAAATAGTCTTGTAGAAGAGAAGTGTGTAGCTTGCCGAGGAGATGCCCCCAGGGTCAGCCCCCAAGAAAAGGAAGAACTCATCAAGCAGATCCCCCAGTGGCGAATTGTCGAAAAAGAGGGAGTGGAGATGCTCGAAAGAAAGTACGATTTTCCTGATTTTGCTTCGGCTTTGATCTTTACCGATAAAGTGGGAAGGCTGGCGGAACAGGAAAAACATCATCCTTCCCTTTTAGTGGAATGGGGTAAAGTAACGGTTTGGTGGTGGACGCATAAAATTAAGGGACTTCATCGTAATGATTTTATAATGGCAGCAAAAACAGACAGTTTATATACCCCCATTTTAAAAGATTACGTTGAGTCTTAAGATCCTTGGATCTTGAAACTCGGTACTATCCCATAAAAAAAGGGAAGGAAATTTTTTCCTTCCCTTTTTTTTTAGAAAGGAACGGTTATTTAGTCTTTATCCAACCCGTGACGGTCGGGGAAAGTTAATTCGGAAATTGCGGACTTATCTAGCTGACCAAACCCTTTTTTGACGAGTCTTTGGTATTGATTGTAGGTCGCTTGAGCAAGAGGAAGATTGAGTCCCGTTGCTTTTGCCAAATTCAGAGCTATGCCGCTATCTTTTAGGGCATGTTCAGCAGAGAAAAAGCAACTATGTTCTCTGTTTTGCATATCTTCTCCATCGGTATGGAGTACCCTTGAATCGGCTCCTGTCTGGGAAAAAACCTCCCTTATCATGTTTAAGTCCAAGTTCAAAGCTTTTGCAAGTCCAAGTCCCTCGGCTAGGGCCGCGGTGTTGATATTCATCACCATATTGACTAGAGCTTTTACCTTTGCCGCCGAACCCAGTTCCCCGCAATATCTTCTGGATGAGGACATGTCTTTGAGAATGGGTTCAACTTCATCAACGACCTGTTTTTTGCCTCCAAGCATAAAATAAAGGGTGCCGTTTCTGGCCTGGGGAATACTGGAGGCCATGCAAGCTTCTATGGCTTCGGCTCCGACTTCTTCACAGAGTTTGCCCACTTCAATATGGGTTTGAGGTGAAATCGTGGCGGTATTGATAAATATTTTACCCTTCGCATTGATCAAAAGGCTGTCCCCATTTTTTGCAAATATTTTATGCATGGCAGCATCATCGGAAACCACGGTGAAAATCACATCGGAGAGCTCGGTTACCCTTGCCAGTTTATTCGTGGCTTCAGCTCCTATTTCTTTGGCTAACTCCTGAGCTGCTTTTTCATTAATGTCATAGACAACGGTCACCGGATATTTTAAATCATGAAGACGGCGCGCCATGTTTGCACCCATTCTTCCTACGCCTACAAATCCGATTCTTTTGCTCATATCTTTGCTCCTTTTTTTATTCCTATTTAAAGATAATTATTATCTATTCTTACCAAGAATCTCTCTTTTTCTTAGTAAAAAGAATTTTTTAGTTTGAAGTCAAGAGGATTTCTCAAGGGTATCTTTGAGCGTAAAGCTCTTGCTTTGCTGTTTTAAGTTGCCGGAACTTGGTATTAAACGGGTTGAAAAAACAACAAAAGGGCGACTTTAGCTTTGGGCCCTTGTTCCAGGCAGCTGGTTTTAAACCGTTTGAGCCCCCCTTAAGCCGCGTGGAGAACAGGGGGAAGAAAGAAAAGCACTGTTGTTCCTTTTATCTTAGTGAGCAGGGAGGCAAGACGATTACCCAATAGAGAAACGGTAAAGATTATAAATGAAGTCCGATTCCTTCAACTTGGAGGGCTACTTCACCGATCATTTCAGACAGAGTGGGATGAGGATGAATAGCAAGGTGCAATTCTAGGGCGGTGCTCTCCAAGGTTTTTGCCAGAGAAAACTCTCCGATCAGTTCGCTTGCATCCTGCCCAATAATGTGCGCTCCGAGGATTTCTCCATCAAGGCTACTGACGATCAACTTTACGAAACCGTCAATCTCTCCTGACGCCACGGCTTTCCCATTGGCATTGTAAGGGTATTTGGCGCTCTTATAAGGAATGTTTTCTTTTTTAGCTTCTTCTTCTGTTATTCCCACCATAGCGACTTGAGGTTGGCAATAAACACAGCTGGGTACAAAATGGGGTCTTGTGGATTTTTTCCCCAGGAACATGCATTCAACCGCTTCCCATCCTTCCCTAAAAGCAGCATGAGCAAGTAGGGGTGGACCAATGACGTCTCCTGCTGCGTAGACTCCTTCTATAGAGGTTTGGTATCGATTATCTACAGCAATGAAACCATTTATAGTTTTAAGATCTAATCCGGCCTCCAGTATTTCATTGGGTTGTGCTGCCACGCCAATGGCTATAAGCATGGCATCGGATTCTATCGAGTCGTTTACAGCTCCCTTGAGTCGGACATGGAGTTTATCCTTGATAACCCAGCATTTTTCCACCGAGGTGGAGTTCAACAGGGTAATTCCTTTCTTGGTTAAGCTTTTATGCAAGGCCATGGAAATTTCGCTATCCGTTCCGGGAAGAATGGTGGGAGTCATTTCGACCACAACGACATCCGATCCCATGCATTTATAGAAGTAAGCAAATTCAATGCCTATAGCTCCCCCACCAACGATAATAATTTTTTTGGGTAACCTTGTAGATTCCAGGGCCTCCCTGCTGGTCAATATCATCTTGCCATCAACCTTGATTGAAGGGATGGTTTTAGGTCTACAACCCGTGCAGATAAGGATATAAGGGGATCCTAATTCCTCTGTTTTTTCGTCCGGGTAAAAGACCTTTATTTGTTTGTTCTTGCCGATCTTGGCCCTGGCCTTAATCCACCTCACTCCCCTGGATTTCAAGAGATATTCTACTCCCGCCGACATTCGATTTGCCGACTGCCGACTTCGAGCAATCACTTTAGCATAATCGAATTTTAACCCTGAAATTTCTATTCCAAAAAAGTCCGCTTTTCGGCATGTTTCTAGAAGCTCCGCTGTCTTCAGCAGGGCTTTAGTCGGAATACATCCCCAGTTAGAACATACGCCTCCTAGTTTGTTTTCCTCGATGAGAGCTACTTTTTTCCCCAATTGGGCGGCCCGTAAAGCGGCGACATACCCGGCGGGGCCTCCGCCGATAACAATGAGATCCAAATCATTCATAAGGTTGGTTTTTATACGAGCATGGAAAGGGGATTCTCCATGATCTGTTTAAATTCTTTTAAAAACTTCGCCCCTGTTGCACCGTCAATCACTCTATGGTCACAAGAAGCGTTGACTTTCATCACTTCTCCGATGACGATGTTGTTTTGACCATCGACGAGGGGTTTTTTCATGATGGATCCTATAGCCAGTATCATGTCTTGGGGGGGATCAATAATGGCATAAAAACTTTCTATCCCAAACATTCCTAAATTGGAAACGGTAATTGTTCCTCCGGAATACTCTTCAGGGGATAACTTTCTTTCCTGAGCCTTTTGGATAAGCTCCTTGGCTTCCTTCGATAAAACCATCAAGGATTTATTTTGAGCATCTTTTATGACGGGAGTAATAAGGCCATCTTCAATAGCGACCGCAAAAGCAAGGTGAATAGCATCGTGATGTAATATGGAGTCTCCATTCCATGAAGCATTCACCGCGGGGACTCTTTTTATAGCCTCTATCGTTGCTTTTAAAATGAAATCATTATAGGTAAATTTCCACGGTTGTTCGTGTTGAGAATAGTATTGGTTGAGTTCGTTTCTGAGCTGAGAGAGTGCAGTAACGACTATTTCGGTTTCAAGATAAAAATGGGGAATGGTGGTTTTGCTTTCTAAGAGCCGCTTGGCAATTTTTTCCCGCATTAAAGACAAGGGGATTTTTGTCACTCCTGGAGAAGGACGGGGAGAAATGACACCAGGCTCTTGAACCGGGAGCATTTTTTTCTTTTGTTCTACTTTTTCCAAGACATCCCTTTTCACAATGCGTCCTCCCGGACCTGTTCCTTGGACAGCGGAAAGGTCAATTCCTTCTTCGCCGGCAATTTTTCTAGCCAGTGGAGAAGACTTGATTCTTTGCGGCTTTTCTTCAACCGGGCCTTGTTTAAGCTGTACCGAAGGCTTAGGTAGAGACGGTGTCTCGGACTTTTCCTTGGCTTCCATTACAGGTTCATGGGCAGTTGAAAGCTGCCCTGTTTCCTCGGATTCGGTTTCAATTAAGGCGATGGGAGTATTTACAGGGGCCCTGCTTCCTTCGGGAAGTAGAATCTGCTTTAAAATACCCGATTCGAAAGCCTCGAGATCCATTACCGCCTTATCCGTTTCTACTTCAGCGATCACTTCTCCTTCTTGAATAGGTTCTCCTTCTTTTTTCAACCACCTGACAATCTGTCCTTCCGTCATTGATGGACTTAACAAAGGCATTGTAATCTGTTTCATTGAAAGTTGGGTCAGTTTATAAGATTCTTTTCAAAATAGCATCATTTATTTTTATTAAAAGATTAAAATAATAATTTAATCTCATAAAAAAGCAACCTATCGATAATAAGTCATTGAATGTTGTATACCCGAATGAAACCAAGTCAACCGTAAGTTGTTCCATTTTGTTGCAAAGGAAGAGAATTGCGGGAGAAACTTTCGGTTTTAAGAAGAAATGAGCTTGAGGCTTTTTCTTTTTCTAAAGATATTTTATTACCGACTCGGGTTTGGGTTATAACAAAAATGCCAGATCATAATAAAAAGCTTAAAGCCTTGTGGCTTAAGATCGAATTTTTTTTTCATCTTGTTGCTATTCTTTGGGTTGGGATTTTTCTCTTTTTTCCCTTTTGCATAGATAAGGGTCAATGCAGGACAAAAAGCATCCATTCCGGACAACAAAAAAGGGCAGAGGGAGTATCAACCCCCCAGGACTGGTTTTTAGAAGCTTACGTGTTGACTAGAGAAGGGGATGGTTTTTTTGTTTCAAAAAATTACCCGGAAGCCGAGAAAAAGTATAAAATTGCTTACAGTCTTCTCGGGAGCATAAAAAGTAATTATCCTGACTGGGAATCGGCCATAGTTCGTTACCGGACTAAATATGTCAAGGAAAAGCTGGATCATCTCATGCGTTTAAGTGCTCAGAATAACGGTGTAAAAAAAAAGTATCCAGAGGAGGATTCCCTAGAGAACGACACCTTGGCTCCCCTCATAAGTCCCCAACAATCGGTGGATCTTCAAGAATTGCAAGCTCTCAAAAACAAAATAGCGGAATTGTCCGTTCAACTAGAGGCGCTAAGAAAAGAAAAAGAGGCTCTATTGCAAACTCTCCCGTACAATCAGCCCAGGTCGAAAATGGAAGCATCAAAAATGGGACCGGCCGAAAACCATCCCTTCCGAGGGATGACCACCAAGGAAATCTCCCAACTGCCCGAAGTCAAGGATCAAAACAAAAATAAGCAGAATCTGACTCATCAATTGGAAAAGGCGCTTACCGAAGCAAAGAAAACAGCACAACTCCTCAGAGAAGAAAATGATCGCCTGAAGAAAGAACTTCAAGAAATTCAAAGTACATTTCAAAATCCCAGGGAACGCACGCCAAAGGCTGAATACGGACAGCTGGCCATACTGGCTAGGGAAAATGAAGTGCTAAAAAAGACGGTTTCTGAGCTCCTTGACAAACAAAAACGGATTTTACAAGAAAAGGAGGCTTTGAGTCAACAATTGACAAAAGCCAACGACTTGTTGGCTTTTGTTGGAGAGAAAGAACAGCCAGGGCTTGATAATACGGCTCAAAAGGCTTCTCCTTTAACCCAACATAGAGAGCACCATTCGTTTTCTTTTCAGCATGAGAAATCTTCCCCAAGCCAGCTCACAACGGCCGTGCGAAAAGGATCTATTCTTGATGAAATGCACGAACTCTTTGATCGGGGAGCCAGACTTTACAGCGAAAGAAGGTACGACGAGGCTTACGAGATTTACAAGAAGGTCTTGGAGCTTGATCCATCGAATGGAATAGGTTGGCTTAATTTAGGTCTTGTAGCGATGGCAAAAGAAAGAAATTCTGAAGCTTCTATTTATTTAAAAAAAGCTGTTGAATATCTTCCCAGGGATCCCATGCCTTATGCTCTTTTAGGTCAGCTCTATTTTCAGAGCGGGGCCTATACAGCGGCAACGGATGTTGTAGAAAAAGCCGTTAAATTAGATCCTCAAAATGCCAAGTTAAGAAAGGAATTGGGAGAAATATATAAGGCAAGAGGATTAGAGATACTTGCTGCAAGAGAGTTAAAAAAAGCTATAGAATTAAATCCTTATGATGGAATGGCTCATTTTGATCTAGCCCTGGTTTACATTTCTTGTAAACCTCCCCTGTTAGCCCAGGCTAAACAGCATTATAAAAATGCCCTTTCTTTAGGTATTCCTAAAGATGAACGCCTCGAGCAAAAAATGGGTTATTCCTCTTCTCAAAGATGATTTTGAATTGCTTGCTAATTCCTTCCCTTTTAGCGCAAGACTTCTTTTACGGCTTTAACAACCCGGGTGGGATTCGGAAGAACCTCTTGTTCAAGTTTCCCATTATAGGGATTGGGAAGATCTAAATTCGATACTCTATAAATCGGGGCATCAAGCTCGTCAAAGAGCAGCCTTTGGACGTCATAAGCTATTTGAGCCCCCCATCCGGCAAATGGTTTTCCCTCTTCAACGATGACAAGCCTGTTCGTCTTTTTTAATGAAGAAGCCAAAAGATCGAAATCATAGGGTTTTATTGTCCGTAGATCAACGAGTTCCACAGAAATGTTCTCCTTGGAAAGTTCTTCAATGGCTTTGAGCGCAACATGGGTTGAAAATCCACTTGTAACAATGGTAACATCGTTACCCTCCGTGACTAACCGAGCTTTCCCAATGGGGAGAAGAAAATCTTTTTCTTCGGGGACTTCCCCTTGGATTCCATAGAGTCTTTCCCCTTCAAAGAAACAAACCGGGTTATTGGATCGGATTGCGCTCTTTAACAATCCTTTTGCATCCGCCGGGAAGGCGGGGTTGATAACCGTAAAAGTGGGAACATGAGCGAGCCAGCTTTCCAAAGAATGAGAGTGGGTGGCTCCAATTTGAGTTCCACCACCCGAAGGCCCTCGAAATACAATGGGCAAAGAAAATTGTCCGCCGGACATGAACCTAATGGAACCTGCATTGTTTACAATTTGATCAAAAGCAACCAATGCGAAGCTCCAATTCATGAATTCAACAATAGGCCTCAGGCCATACATTGCCGCTCCTACGGCGAGTCCTACAAATCCCGCCTCTGATATGGGGGTATCAATTACCCGCTCGGCTCCGAATTTTTTTAAAAGCCCCTGGGAAACTTTAAAGGCTCCTTCGTATTCTCCTACTTCTTCTCCAATGAGAAATACCGAGTTATCCCTTTCAAGTTCCTCAGCCAATGCTTCGTTAAGAGCTTGTCTATAAGTAAGGGTAGCCATTTTTCACCTTCGTTTTTCGAGTTTTGTCTTACAAGGAATCAAGCTTTAAACTGAATGAGACACCCCCTGGGCTAATTATAAAACCCATAAAAAGGTCTTTCTATAGGTTCAATCTGATCTTCTTTTGCAAAACAAGCTTCCCTGGCAAGAGAAAGATCGGGTTCGGGACTAGACTCTGCAAATTGGACGGCTTCTTGAATGATTTTCTTTACTTCTTTATCTATGCGGGCTATGAGATCAGGATTCAGAATGCCGAGTTGCTGAAGCTTTTGGCTGTAAAGAAGTAGAGGATCTCTTCTTTTGGCTTCTGCAATTTCCTCTTTTGTCCGATAAGTATCAGGATCTGACATCGAATGCCCTCTGAATCGGTAAGTTCTCGCTTCAATTAAAACGGGACAATTTTCATTTCGGGCAAGGTTGACCGCTTCAAGGACCTTGCTTCTGACTTCTTCTAAATCCATTCCATCGGTAACCATTCCTGCCATATCATAAGCAGCGGATTTCTTTACCAGGGGCAGGCCCGCAGTTGACCTATGAATTTCCGTACCCATGGCATATTCATTATTTTCAATGACGTATACTACGGGAAGTTTCCATAGGGAAACAAGATTCAAAGATTCATGAAACACCCCTTGATTGACCGCTCCATCTCCAAGAAGACAAAGGGTTACATTTTTTTCTTTTCGATACTTTTGAGCGAAGGCTATGCCTGCGGCTAGAGGGCATTGGGCAGCAACGATCGCATGTCCACCGAAAAACCTTTTTTCTTTGTCAAAAAGATGCATGGAACCACCCAATCCCTTGGACGTTCCCGTAGCTTTTCCATAAAGTTCCGCCATGCATTTTTTGGGGGACAGCCCTCGCGCTAAGGCTATGCCGTGATCCCTATAGGCTGTAATCACCACGTCCTCAGGTTTTAACGAAGAACAGATCCCTACCGCTAAAGCTTCTTGACCAATATAAAGATGACAGAATCCTTTGATTTTCGCTTGCATAAAAGATTGGGCGGATTTCTCTTCAAAGCGCCTAATCAAGACCATTTTCTTATAAAGCTCCAGCCTTGTTTCAGAAGATAATTCAAGCTGTCCGCTTTCAGAGATTTCTTCATCAAGTAATGCCGTCGATAGGGATCTGTTTGCTTCTACCATAAAGATTCCTTTTTTTAAATTATTATACTATAAAAATTTTAAATAATAAATGTTTCTATTAGCTTGAAAGCAGTATCTATTCCACTCCATTTTTATCGATTTTTTATAAATTTTCATCAATGAGAAAAGAAAAACCGCGATCAAAAAAACAATCTCAAGTTCTTTCTCATGAACTCGCTCAATACGAATGTCATAACATTACTCCTCTTTCTGCACAGACCTCCATTTTCTTGAGTAAAGCAAAGGGGACATATTTATGGGATGTTGATGGCAATAAATATCTAGATTTAACAGCCGGGTTTGGAGTGGCCGCCTTGGGGCATAGGCCTTCCCGGGTGTATCGCTCCGTTTTAAAGCAACTCAAAGAACTTTGGCATGTTTTAGGGGATGTCTATCCTTCAAGGGAGAAAGTTGATCTTTGCCGACTTCTTTCAGAGATTACTTTTGAGAACTGGGAAAATCAAAGAGGAAAAGTGATCTTGGGTTGCACGGGAGCTGATGCTATAGAAGCAGCCTTAAAGACCGCTTTTTTTTATACTCGAAAGAAGAAATTTATCGCTTTTAGCGGGGCTTACCATGGCCTTTCCCTGGGAGCTATCGGAGTGAGCGGGCTCTCTTATTTCCAAACGCCTTATGAAGGATTGTATAGCCAGTTGGCGACATTTATTCCCTATCCTCATTGTTTCCGTTGTCCTTGGAAAAATAAAGGTGGAGCTCAAGGCTGTTCCCGTTGCAAGGCTCTTTTTTTAGAGTTGTTAAACAATGCAATTGGAAAGGATTGCGCGGCTATTCTCTTTGAACCCATTCAAGGCAGGGGAGGTATGATAGAACCTCCGGAGTGGTTTATTCCCCTTTTGAGAAAAGTAAGCCAAGAAAGAGGGGTTTTGCTCATAGCGGACGAGATCTTCACGGGGCTTTATCGAACAGCCAAAAGGTTTGGATGTGATTGGGCTCAAGTTGTTCCCGATATTGTCTGCTTGGGGAAGTCGATGGCGGGTGGATTCCCTATATCCGCCTGTATAGCAAAAGAAGAGGTCATGGATAGCTGGCCGGAGAATCGAGGAGAGGCTATCCATACATCCACTTTTTTAGGTAATCCCATAGGCTGTTGTATGGCCCTCGAACAAATTAAAGAATTGGAGGAAACAAACGAGCAATTATGCATTGGGCAAAAAGGGGAATTTTTGTTATCCCTACTTCAGAAGTTGGCTGATCGATGGGGTTGCCTCAGGAACCCTCGCGGCAAAGGGTTGTTTTTGGGAATTGAAGTGGTAGATGAATTAGGCCAACCTGCCCCTGCACTGGCTTCAAGAATAATGGCTTTGATGCTTGAAAAAGGAATTATTATTCTTACAGAAGGCCCAGAGAGAAATGTTTTATGTTTTACTCCCCCTTTAACCATTACTTTTAAACAGATAGCCTGGGTTGGTCAAACCCTGGAACAGGTAATGGAAAAAGCATTGAAGAAAAACTAATCGGTCTCTTTCTTGGGTTCCATTTCAAAATCATATTCTGTCTTGAGAGCAGAAAGAGAAGAGAGGACTTGCTTTTCAAATTGATAGTAGTAAGCGGTTTGTTTAACCAATTCCAATTTTTCTAAAGAATCGACATCAAATGAAAAAAAGAAAAAATAGGAGTTATTCGAATTGACGCTTTTCCCAACCCTTAAATTCATCACTTCGGGTATCTTTAAAAGCCTGAGCCGAGTTTCAATCATAAGGTTATCGATTTGTTCGGGTGAAGCCGCTTTCGGAGAAGACAAAAGACAGATGTGATGGATCATAAAGGGTGCATTTTATTTATCTTGGTGTATATAATAAAGTCAAAAAACTCTCTTTTAAAAAGAGAAAAAAGTTGGCAAAGGCTTTTAAGTTCTTTATTTTCTTTAGAAGCAAAGGAAAGTTGTCTATGATCGGAAATTTTCTCAGGAAAAGCGATTCCAATAAACCCCAGCAAACTAAAATTATCCCTCCTGAGCCTTTGGGAACTCCTCCTCCTCCTCCTCCTCCAACTCCATCGATGGAAAAAGCTCTTTTTGAAAAAGAAGAAGATAAACAAAAAGAGAAGCCTATTTTAACTCAAAAAACAGCTTTATTGAACGAACAAAAAAAAGATTCTCAAGCTGAACAGCCAGCGGATAAACAGGGGAATATTCTGGCGTATGAAACCCGACTTTCCGGCCTGTTAGCGTTTCAAAAGCAATTAGTTCTAAACGGTGTTTTCGAAGGGGAAATCTATTCAAAAGAGGGTACGCTTATTATTGGACAAAAAGCCGTGGTTCGCGCCAAAGTCGAGGTAGACAATATTCTTATTTATGGGCAGTTTTCCGGTAATATTTGTGTTTCGAATTTGACTGAACTGAAAGTCGGTTCGGAAGTCGTAGGAGATGTTAAAACAAAAAAGCTAAGGGTGGAGGAGGGCGCTACCCTTGTAGGCAAATGTGAATGTATCGCTCGACCCTAATTATTGATTTAACATTATTTCTCTACTCCCCGCTGTTCTTCAATAAGATCCCTTGGCCATTCGAGGGAGTTTTTCATTATCGCCTATTTCAAAGGATAAATCGTTGGCTTGGATTGGAATGAGACTTTCCTGATCTGGGATAGAAGGGTGAACCAGCTCAATAACCCGTTTTTCTCTGTTAGCGGAAAAATTTTTGCAAGCAATAGCCAATCGCCATCCATGGGGATGGACAAGACTGTTTGTGGAAGCTTGGCCCTGGCATTGCAAAACAGGCGCATTGATGTATTATTGCCTGATTGAAAGCACCGTGAGCACAGCCAATGCGGCTGAGCCGCTTATCGGGCAAGAGCAGGCTATAGCGTTGGGAGTGCCGAAAACCGGCCGTTGCTGATCGCCGGTAACCAAGCAGCCTTCCTGAGCCCGTTCCGTGGTCGTGAAAACGACTCTCTCCCTCTCAAGGATTGGCGGTGTCTGAGCCCGGCATGGGGGGATACAGCAGGACCTTGATCCGGCTGCGGCGAAGATTTTCAAACGGCTGGCAACCCCAACTGCTCTATCCGTGGCAAGTACGGCCAGTAGCGGCGGCACTGCGGCAGGGAGAGTCTCTGCCCTAGCCGGGAAAGTCACACCTGCCTGGGATGATTGTATCAAGCAATCGGGACAGCAAAGAAAAAGCACCTACCTAATGCCACTGTTCTGATGGCGGAAAGATAGGTTTCAGATCGGGATCAAACGAGGCGGATGGGAGCTACCGTGGAGCACCTCCTGGGGTAAATGAAGGAATGTCCGCAAAAGAATGTCCGCTGTCAACCTCTCAAATTTACGACGGTTAACCGGAAGGAGAAGGAGATGGGATTGACCGCACCCTGGTGCCTTCTTGGTGTAAGAGCTGGCAGAAAAGAGAATGCTCCATTAGCCTATAGCCGTTTTAAGCAGGTGCTTAGCAAGAGACTGGATGAACAACCCCACCTGTTATAAAGCGAAACGAAGGTTGCGGAAGTGAATTGCAGGGGCTCAAGGCCAAAACCAAGCTTGTGGTGTCGCAAGAAATAGGAAGGAAGAGAGTCTTTTAGGCCTTTTATAAAAAAACAGAAGAATCCGCAACGGTTTTAGATTTCAATTAGAAGGATTCAGAACTAACGAGTTTTTTGTTCAGAGCGGTCTCAAGAAGCTTTAGTGGCGATTTCTCCGGGTGCTTCAAGGCATTTACTTTAAGGTGAAAAGTTTGTTCCAGGAGGAATTGTCCTTTATCCACAGCATGAAGGACCTGGTCTGTGAAAACAATCCATGTACTTCCTGCCGGGAAATCAAAAGCAACCTGAGGAGAATTCTTCTGGTATTCCAGGTCAAGCTTGCCTTTATCGTGCAACTCAAGCATGTAATGATCGTATAGGCTTCTGTAGCCTTTTGTAATTCCAAAAAGATAGAGCAAAAAACGCTTTCCCGGTGCAGGAGGAGACAACTGGGGAAGGAGATGGTTGAGATAGTTTTGGAAAGGTTCCCCTATTCTCCAGCTTCTTGGTTTACCTTGGGGGTTTATGTTAGAAAAAACCCTTAAAATTCTTTCTCCACCCGTAGGGCTTGAAGGGAAAGCATCGACATGGAGTCTTGTATCATCTTTTCGAGCTGATGTCGCACGACCTGATATTTCCACGGGCCGGAAGCTCGTTCGGGCTATCTTTAAAGAAGAACCGTAAAAAGGAAAGAGCAGATGGAGAAAAGCAGCCGTTTTCTCGGCGTAACGTTTCAACAGGCCGCTGAGCAACCTGAGATCTTCAGACTTTCCTTCTACACCTTTAAGGGTGGCGCTCCTTGGATCATAGCTGATGTTCTTTGCTCCACTTACCCAGGTGGGATCAAGAAACTTCAATTCCTCAGTAAGCAGGGGAAAATTCAGTTTTGGGAAAAAGAGAACGGAACCGCTTTCGAGCCCTTCAATCGCTTTATCCTGGATTTCCTGGGTAAACTCAGCCTCCCAACTTTCTGCGTCAAATTGAATGATAGGTTGCTCGTTGGTTTTAGTATCCATAGGAAACAAGAGATAAAATCTTTACCTTTTTTTCTTTAGAATGGGAAGGCCCGTACGTTCGCTTTCGGTAACCACGTAACCATTGGGTAAAGCATCAAGAGCCCCATCTCCAATTTGAGTAGAAAAATAGTATAATGTTACCTTATGCCCATTTCTCAGGACCTGTTCCCTGGAATGGAGATAATAGGTTTTACCCGACTTTTTACTGACAACTTGATAGGCCATAAATGCACCTTCTCTTTAAATGGTTGGGTTAAATCAGACCTTTTTCTTTTAGAATAGTATAAGTCCCTTTTTTCATCAAGGTTTTTAAAGCCCTTGCAGAAATCCTTAAACTGACCTTTTTAGCTAATTCGGGAACATACACTTTTTTGTTTCTCAAGTTAGGCAGAAAGAGCCGAGGAGTGTTTCCCGTTGTATGTAAGCCGATGCCCCCCTTTTTCTTGGCCTTACCTTTTCTAATTATTTTTCTGCCTCGAGTAGGACGCTTATCGAGAATGGGACAGATTCTAGGCATAAGCCCTCCTTTATTTCATCAGTAAAACATTTCTTGCTTTTTTAATTTCTTTACTCAAAAGCCGGTGGAGTTTTGCAGGCAGCCCCGTTATCCTTCTCGGAAGAATTCTTCCATTTTCCGTAACGTATCTTTTTAAAAGTTCAACATTCCGAAAATCGATGGCTTCTGCATCTATATCCACTCTTTTCTTAACGGTTTTTGGAGGAGACAAAAATCTTTTTTTCCTTTTTTTTTCCTTAAGATTACTCTTATTTCTTCCCATATACTAACCTTTTGTCGTTGAGTTTATTCGCTTTTTTCTTTTTTTTCCTCTTCCTCTTCTCCATGTTCTTCTTCGAGGAGTTCCTCGCTGTCTGCGAATTGAGGAATTGACTCCCATCTTTTCCGTAGCTGATACATCTTTTCTTTCTCCAACTGCCTTTGGCAATCTACGGTGAAACGGGCATAGGGAATAGCTTGAAGACGGATAATCGGGATAGGTTTACCACACATTTGACAAATGCCATAGGTATTATCCTCGATTCTTTTTAGGCTGTCGTCGATTTCTATCAGGGAGTCGTTTTCCTGGGAAAGCAAGCTAAGAGCAAAGTCTCGATCATAAACATCGGTTCCCGCATCGGCCTGATGAACACCGAAGCCGGTAGATTCACCCCCTTCGGGCCGAGATTTTAATACGTCGGAAGAAACTCCTTCCATCTGTTCTATGATCTGCTCACGTAGGTCTAACAGTCTTTCTTTTTGAACCCTTAAAAACTCTTTTCTCTCTTCTTCGGGAAGATCCATAATTGTAAGGTTAGGATTAGACATGTCAATCTTTTCGCTAACCTTATTGTTAGCCTTATCCTTCTCTATGGGCTCGCTTGAATGAGTCATGGGAGCTGAATTTAAAACAGGTTCCTTTTTTTCCTCTGTTTTTTTCCCTTCAACCGGTCCTTTTGTTTTTTTCTTTTTAATGCTCATCTTCTTTTTTTGGTTATTCCACGATAGACGCAGATTTTTTAGATTAAAGATTATTTTCTTTTTTTTCTTAGGCAACTGATAAAAATTTGGATGTGATTAATTTTTTTAAAAATTTTGTCGGGCTTCTTTCATGTAATATTCGATTAAACCTTTTGTTGAACAGTCATGCTCGAAAAGCAAGGATCCCTGAGAAAGCTCTTTTTCTACCTTGACAGCCAGCTGCTTGCCCAGCTCAACTCCCCATTGATCAAACGAATTGATATTCCACAGTAACCCTTGGACAAAGATGCTGTGTTCGTAAAAAGCGATCAATGAACCCAGGGTCCTGGGGGTAATTTTTTTAATGAGAAAGGAGTTGGATGGTCTATTGCCTGGAAATGTTTTGTGGGGTAAGAGCCTTGCGATCGTTTCGGGAGTCAAATTTTCTTTTTGCATTTCTTCCATTGCTTCTTGCTCTGTTTTCCCTTTCATCAAGGCTTCTGTTTGAGCAAAAAAGTTGGCAAGAAGGATAAGATGATGATTTCCTATAGGGTTGTGCGTCTCAATGGGGGCGATAAAATCGGCGGGAACAAGGTGCGTGCCCTGGTGGAGAAGCTGGAAAAAGGAATGTTGTCCATTTGTTCCGGGATTTCCCCATAAAATGGGACCGGTTTGGTAATTTACTGCTTTGCCTTCTTTATTTATCCTTTTCCCATTGCTTTCCATGTAGAGTTGTTGCAGGTAGTTGGGTAAAAGTTCCAGGTATTGATCGTAGGGAAAGATCCCGTAGGTTTCTGCTCCGAAATAGTTTCCGTACCAGAATCCCAGCAAAGCCATGATCACGGGGATATTTTTTTCATAAGGGGTGTTCCGGAAATGGGAATCGGCAAGATAGGCTCCGTATAAAAGCTCTTCAAAATTATCCATTCCAATGTAAAGAACGATAGACAGGCCAATTGCCGACCAAAGGGAAAATCTGCCCCCAACCCAATCCCAAAATTCGAACATGTTCTTCGGATCGATGCCGAAATCCTTAACCGCTTTTTCATTTGTGGAAACAGCAACGAAATGTTTTTCGACGGCTTTGGTCTCTCCGCCAAAATAGTCAACCAATTTTTTTCTAGCGGTTTGGGCATTCGTCAGGGTTTCTTTGGTTGTAAATGTTTTGGAGGAAACGATAAATAGAGTCGAGTCTAGTTCTACCGCTTTTAATACTTCTTCTATGTCGGTGCCGTCAATATTCGAAACAAAATGCACTTTGATTTCTTTATTGCCGTAGGGTGTAAGGGCTCGGGTGACCATTCGCGGCCCAAGATCTGAACCTCCTATCCCGATGTTTACGATGTGCTTTATGGGTTTACCGCTGTGTCCTCTCCACCTTTGGGATCTTATGTCCTCCGAAAAGGCTTTCATTTTTTCAAGAACTTTTTTGACATCCTCCATCACGTTGTGGCCATCTACATAAATTGGCTGCTCTGGTCTGTTCCTTAAGGCTATGTGAAGCACGGGCCTGTTTTCGGTGAAATTGATTCTCTGCCCCATGAACATCTTTTCAATGTTTTCGGAAAGATTGACTTCCGTGGTTAGTTGCAAGAGCAACGAAATTGTTTCTTCGGTGATTCTGTTTTTCGAATAGTCAAAGAGAAACTCATTCCAACAAATTGAAAATTTTTCAAACCTATGGGGATCGGACTGAAAAAGAGTTCGTAAATGAACCGGGGAAAGGCTCTTGTAGTGTTCTTCCAAGGCGTTCGCTAAACGGGGACTTAAGGGGATATTCATAACAAATCCTTTTTTTTAAAGTTTCCTTTTTTAAAGCTAACAAGCTTTTTGTTTTTATTCGAAGAGAAGGCATGAGCCAGGTTGTTGATTGTTAGTTCCCATTCCCTTAAAACCCTTGGTAATGCTATCCTGGCCGACATGGTCTCTTTTGTTATTTAAAACTCCCCCTCAAGCGAGAAGTTTCTCATGGAAGGAGGACAAGAACGATCCGTCCGTGGATAAAGCCACCTGTTAAATTTTTTTTTTAAGACCTTGGGTGCAAAAGGAAAAAAAGCAACTCGATCAACCTTTAATACCTTTAGAATAATATCTTAAGTCCCCTTCATGAATCTCCGTTGTTTTTCCTCTTTTTAAAATGGAAGATAAACTATAATGTTTCTCTTTAAAATCATAGTTGAAAGGAAGAAAATCAACAATGAGAATTCCCCTTTCTACCTATAGAATTCAATTGAACAGTGAATTTAACTTTCAAAAACTGCAGGCTATTATCGAGTATATCGCTCTTTTAGGAATCACCGATATTTATGCCTCTCCCATTACCAAGGCCAAGCCTGGCAGTACCCATGGTTATGATGTCGTTGACCATACCGTGATTAATCCCGATTTAGGGGGTTTCACAGCATTTGAAAGTCTTATCTCTGCGGTAAAAGAGAAGGCTATGGGGTGGATTCAAGACTTCGTCCCTAACCACATGGCCTACAGCAAGGAAAACAACCTGCTCATAGATATATTCGAACATGGCCCCCATTCTCGTTATTACGAATTTTTTGATATTGAATGGAATCATCCTTATGAATCTTTAAAAGGGAGAGTCCTGGCTCCCTTTCTTGGCCCTCATTATGGAGAAGCTTTGCTCAAGGGTGAAATAAACCTGGTATTTGAATCGGGTTCTTTTTACGTCCGCTACTATGATATTCAATTTCCGCTCAAAATAGAAAGTTATGCCACCATTCTTACTTCTGTCCTTGATGCGATCCGCAAGAGGGTAGAAACTAAAGATCCTGATTATCTCAAGCTTCTGGGTGTCGTCTATACCATTAAAAATATCGGCTCCTCTGAATCGACGGAAGAACGCTTAGAACAGGTTTCTTTCATTAAGTACGTGTTGAACGAACTCTATACCAAGAATTCCCTTATTAGGGTTTGCATGGATCGGACGATCGAGCTTTACAATTCTAAAGATAAAACAGAGCCCGAGCACTTTCTTCTCATGGACAAGCTGTTGAGCGAACAATACTTTCGCTTTTCTCACTGGAGGGTGGCTTCCGAAGAAATAAATTATAGAAGGTTTTTTACTATCAACGATCTTATTTCTCTGCGCATGGAGAAGGAGGAGGTTTTTGAAGAAGCGCACAGTCTTATATGCCGATTAATTGAAGGCGGTGAAATCACCGGATTGCGCATCGATCACATTGATGGATTGCTCGATCCTGAAAAATATTTAAGCAGGCTGCGCCGTAGAGTTCCTGGAACCTACACGGTTGTTGAAAAGATCCTTCGTCCCTTAAAAGAAACTCTTCCTATTGGATGGCAAGCAGAAGGAACAACCGGATATGATTTTTTAGCTCTCCTGACCCAACTTTTTTGTAACCAGGAAAACGGCCCTGTTTTAGATAGGATATATTGTCAATTTACGGGAATTGACCAGGATTACGAGGCCCTCCTGCGAGAAAAGAAAAGATTTGTTATCGGCAGAAGACTTGCCGGTGATCTTGATCGTATAGCGCTTATACTCCATTCCCTTTGCTCTCGACTCTGGTTTGGTCCCGATGTAACCATTTATGGAATCCGTAGAGCCCTTGTAGAAGTTCTTTCCTGTTTCCCGGTGTATCGGACGTATATTTCGAACGGACAGATGAGCAAACAGGACAAGATGTTTTTAGAGGAAGCGGTCGGCATTGCCAAACAAACATTACCTGAACTCTCTGTAGAATTGGATTTTATCCTTAAGTTTTTTTTGCGGGAGATCGAGCATTCTTTTTCTGAAAGCGAAGAGAGGGATAGGGAAAATTTCATTAAGCGTTTTCAACAACTCAGCTGTCCTCTCATGGCTAAAGGGCTTGAAGATTGCCTTTTTTACGTTTACAATAGACTGCTTTCCCTTAACGAGGTAGGAAACGATCCCTCGATATTTGGCGTATCCTCCGAAACCTTTCATACTTTTTTGAATGAAAGGGCGACTTGGTGGCCGTTTACCTTTAATGCGACCGCTACCCATGATACAAAAAGGGGAGAGGATGCCCGGGCCAGGATAAACGTTCTTTCAGAAATTCCCCTGGAATGGGAAAGGGTCTTGTATCAATGGAGAACAATTAATAAGCAAGAAAAGTCCAGGCTGGGCAACATCCTTGTTCCCGATGCCAATGCCGAATACTTCATCTACCAATGTTTGATCGGGCATTTGCCTTTTGATTTGAGTCAAATCGATCAATTTTTGTCCCGATTTAAGGAGTATTTTATCAAAGCGAGCAGGGAAGCCACGAGCTTTTCTGGATGGCAAAATCCGAATACGGTCTATGAGGAAAAGTGTTGTCGGTTTATTGAATCTTTATTGAACCTTAATAATACTCCGTTTTGGGATTCCTTTCTTCCTTTCCAGAAGAAAGTTGCTCATTTTGGAATAATAAACTCCCTTTCCCAGCTTATTCTAAAGATTGCCTCTCCGGGAATTCCCGATTTTTATCAAGGATGTGAACTCTGGGACTTTTCTTTTGTTGATCCTGACAATCGCCGGCCTGTAGATTTCGATCTCAGGAAGAAAGTCCTTGAACGCTTTTTAACCGTTAAAGATGAGCCTTTATTTGTTCAAGAATTGCTTCAAAATAGTGCTGATGGCCGAATTAAATTCTGGATTACTTACAAGGGTTTGCAGGCGAGGAAAAAATTTCCTGAGGTTTTCTGGTCCAAGTCTTATATTCCTTTAATTTTTCAAGGCATAAGATCGAGAAATGGATTTGCTTTTATCAGGCGGTTTGAAAACCGCTGGATCATGGCTATTGTGCCGAAATTTAGTACAGAACTTTGTAAAGAAGGAGAGTTTCCCTTGGGAACCGAGCCTTGGCAAGACACTTTTATCCTTTTACCCCAAGATGCTCCCCTGTATTGGGTTTCTTTGATTGGCGAGGAAGGGCAAAGAAAATGGGAAAGAAAGGTGAGCGTAGCAGAAGCCTTAAGCAGGTTGCCCGTAGGCTTATGGTACGGGGAAGGAAAAAAAATTTAAAGCTCGGCTTTAGGCTTAGCCTTTAGTTGGGATTGCGGTAAAGCACGAAATTCTTGGGATTGATCGCAAAAGACAAGCTTTCCTCAGCCAGTCGAATAGGTGAAAGAGAGCCAGGGCCATGCCATCTTTCTTCGGCAAGATCGAGGATTTTTTCCAGTGGACCTGTCCCTTTTTCTAAGAAAAAAGTCCTCTGCTCGGAGTCGAAATTGGTTATACCGACAACCTTTTCCATGGAGTTTTCGAAGAGGAAGGAGAACAGTTTAGTTTTTTCATCGAAATAAACCTTTGGAGAACTATTTGACGAGGGTTTGAGGGATTGAAGCTGTTTGCGCAAGCCAAGGCATTCTTTGTAGAGTTTCCAGAGTACTCCATGTTTTCCCGTATTACGGAGATCCCATTGCAATATGCATTTTTGCCATGCTTCCTCTGTGGTGGGATCGTATCCTTCTCTACCACCATGAAAGGCTTGGAACTCCCTTTTTCTCCCTTCGCGGACCGCTTCGAGCAGGGCAGGATCCCCATGGTCCACAAAATAGTAGAAAGGATTTTTTTCCCCATACTCTTCACCCATGAAAAGAAGGACCACGAAGCCCGAGAGAAGGGTCAAGGCGGCGATGATCTTCAGTTCTTCAAAACCGACAAGAGTAGAAAGCCTTTCTCCCATGAACCTGTTCCCAACCTGGTCGTGATTTTGAGAAAAAACAATCAGTTGGGTTCTGTTAGCTTGCAAGGGTTTTCGCCCGTGCTTGCGCTTCCGAAAAGAGGAATAGCAGCCGTCGATGACGTAGCCTTGTTGCAATGCCTTTGCGAGTTGTTCAAGAGAACCGAAATCAGCGTAATAACCCTTGTTTTCCCCTGTAACATAAGCATGAAGGGCATGGTGAAAGTCGTCGCACCATTGGGCATGAAGGGCATACCCTCCGACCGATTTAGGATAAATGAACCGAGGATCGTTTCTATCGCTTTCAATAATCAAAAAATGGGTTTTTTGGAATTTATTGCAGTATTCCGTTGTTTTGTCTGCCAATTCCTCGAGGAAGGGATAAGCGCTTTCATCGTATATGGCATGAACGGCATCTAGCCTCAAAGCATCTATGTCGTACTCGGAAAACCAGAAAAGAGCATTGTATATGAAGTAATTCCTGACTGCATCGCAAAAAGCATCATCGAAATTAATCGCTTCCCCCCAGGGTGTTTTATACTTGGAGGTGAAATAGGGACCAAACTTCGATAGATAATTTCCTTCGGGCCCAAGATGGTTGTAAACAACATCAAGTATTACCGCCATGCCCAGTTGATGACAACTATCCACAAGTTTTCTCAATCCCCATGGACCTCCATAACTATTTTGGACAGCAAAAGGATAAACTCCATCATAGCCCCAGTTTCTTTTTCCCGGAAACTGGGCTACGGGCATGATTTCTATACAGTTTATTCCTAGTTGTTTTAATTCAGGTAATCTTGGGATTATCGCCTCGAATGTCCCCTGCGGAGTAAATGTCCCTACATGGAGCTCATAAATAACATAATCTGCGAGTATAGGTCTTGGCTCAAGGGTACCCTGGATTGACCGTTCATCGAAGTGGACGACCGCGGAACGGCCGTGGACTCCGAAAGGTTGGTATCTGGAAGCGGGATCAGGATATTCTTCCTTCTCATTAATCAAGTACTTGTACGTTACTACCTTGCTTTTATTACTCCCTTTAAAAAAAGCGCGCCAATAGCCCGCCTTGTCTTTTTCCATGGGGATAACTAAATCTTCAGGCTCATAAACATGAACCTTGCAATCCTCAAGGAAGGGTCCCCATGCGGTGAAAAGAACGCTGTCGGAAGTGGGAATCGCTCCAACAGGAATGACTGATTGAAGGAGAGAAGCATACATAAGAAAAAAAGCATAAAATTAAGGATTAGCCATGAAAGAATCGCTTCAAAAAGGTAGTTTTAATGAGTCCTGTTTCCATCCACTTTTCGGAGACATTGTCTTTTCTACGGATCATTTTTCGTTAGGCTTTCCCCTTTTATCCCATAAGGTTGAAGGGATAATTCATAAAGGAAAGAATGGCTTTGCACAAGGTCGCAACTTCTTTGCTCAAAGATCTTTTCAGGGAATATTCTATCTCGTAAAGAACTCTTTCCAGCAGGCAAAAATAAAGCAAGCGTTGTTTGCCTTCCATTTCAAGGGGTAATAGATGAGGATCTATCACTTCTAGGTAACGGTTTATAAAAACCAAGGAAGCGTACCGATGCCAGCAAAGAGCGACTTCTTCAAGCCACAGCCTATCTTGAGAAACCAGCATGGAGTTGTCGAGAGCAATAAAAGCGGCAAGATAAAGAGAAAATATCATGCTGGCGACATCCTTAAACGGTGTTTTCTTGAGTTTTCTTTGGCTTGAGGGAAGTTCGGTTTCTCCCTCAAAGTCGATAATAATGAAATCCTTTCCTGTATAAAGGAGTTGTTGCAAATGAAAGTCTCCATGAATACGGATTTTTAAACCGTAATTTCCGGGAATGAGGACCTGGTACAGTTGGGATTCGATCTGGCTTAATTTTTCGAAAAGCTGAGTTACTTCCCCGTTATTCATTTCCTTATCGGTTTTTGACAACCGTCTTTGGATCCGCAGGAGGTATTCCATCGCTGATTGAAAGAGACTCCGTTGGTACCAAAGAGTAATGGGTTCGGGGCAGAAGTCGGGATTATCGGTTTGAGTTGAAAGACAATTATGCATTAAGGCCGTTTTTTCAGCTATAAGTCTGAGTTTCTCAAAGTATGTTCCTTCCAAGATTTCCTTGCATTCGGCCGGCCAACGCAAGGGACTTTGTTTAAGCAACTCCCTTGGAGAGAAAAACATAGCTTTAGCTTCCACTACTCTTTCAAAAAAACGGATTAGAGAATCGATCGAAAGTTGCCATCCATCTCCTTGGTTCGGCACGTATTCCTGGACAAGGCAAAAAGAGTAGGTCGTTTTATCCTTGGAAAGAAATTCCGCCCTTCCTAGGTATCGGGGAAAGAAAGAAGTCGAACTTGTTTTCTCCAGGTATTCTAGGACTTCAATTTCCGGGTTTATCCCTTCATTCAAGGGTCTGTAAAATTTACAGATTATTTTATTTTCAAAGTTAATCAAAAAATTCCTTTGTATTTCGGGAAAGACCAGGGATTGGATAGGCAATTCTCCTTTTCTAGAGATTTCCTCGAGCCTGGGAGAGGGTTTGGCTATGAGTTTTCCGTCGGTTAAATTGATCTCTCTGGCCGATGCTATCCAGTCAAGGATCCAGGACCTAAAAGTGGATTCATGCATCGCATCGATAAGGATTCCCTCCCGATCATGTTCCTTGAACTTACAAAAGATCCATTCGGGTTTTTTCTTTTCTAAAGCTTCGGCTTCCCCTTCATGAACTAATTTCAAGAAGAGGATAAAAGGTTCGGGGTTGCCCGTGTCATAATAAAAACTAAAGAGCACACATTGAATATCTTCGCCTAAAAACCGGAGAGTCTTGAGTTCGATTGTGTCCTTGATTTCAACCCTAAGAAGCGTTTTGCCGAGGTAATTGAACCACTTAAAGAAAGAGAGATAAAAAGGGATGATTTGGGATGCAACCTTTTCGCCTTCAGCACTTAACCAGAACGAGGCAGAAGGAATATTCTCCAACGATAGAGTCGAGAGCCGTTGAAGCCGGTTTTGAGAAGATTCATGGGAAGGATCGAGGGAAAACCAGAAATAAGCATAGGGAGAGAGTACAAACAAAAGAGGATTTTCTGATATTTTAGGCAGAGTGGCCTTACCGAATATTTCCGTGGGAATATATCCAAGATAGCCTCCAAGTGTAATTTCTGTTACCTGGGTAAAACGGGAAAGGTTGATAACCACAAGGATGATCTCCTGCCTGTATTTTCGGATAAAAGCGAGCACCTTCGGATTATTTTGATTAAGGATCTCAATGGTTCCTCGACTAAAGGCCAGGTATTTTTTACGCATGGCGATTACACGCCTGATCCACCAAAGAAATGAAGAGAGGTTGTTTTGCTGTAACTCCACGTTGACAGCAGCGTAGTGGTATTCTGGATCGATGACGAGCGGAAGATAAAGCTGTTGAGGGTTCGCCTTTGAAAACCCCCCGTTTTTTTCCTCCGACCATTGCATGGGAGTCCTTACCCCATTACGGTCTCCAAGGTAAATGTTGTCTCCCATGCCTATCTCATCCCCGTAATAAATGATTGGAGAACCCATCAGGGAGAAGAGAATCATAAAAATGAGCTCCCTTTTTTTTCTGTTATTGTCGAGAAGGGGAGCAAGCCTTCTGCGAATCCCCAGGTTAAGGCGCGCTCGGGACTCTTTCGCATAGACCCTATACATGTAATCTCTTTCCTCGTCGGTGACCATTTCCAGGGTCAACTCATCATGGTTGCGTAAAAAGGTCGCCCATTGGCAATTATCGGGTATGGGGGGAGTAAGGTCGAGGATATCCACAATGGGATAATTATCTTCCATTCTCATCGCCATGAATATTCTTGGCATCAAGGGGAAGTGGAAAGCCATGTGGCATTCATCTCCATTGCCAAAATAAGCAACAGCATCTTCAGGCCATTGGTTGGCTTCGGCAAGAAGCATTCGATTTTCATAATGCCTATCGATGTAAGCGCGTAGTTCTTTGAGAAAGTTGTGGGTTTCAGGAAGGTTTTCACAACTTGTCCCCTCTCTTTCGAAAAGATAGGGAACGGCATCTAATCTTAATCCATCAACACCCATTCCGAGCCAAAAATCGATAATTTTAAAAATCTCTTTCTTTACTTCCGGGTTGTCGAAGTTTAAGTCAGGTTGATGAGAATAAAACCGGTGCCAAAAGTAAGCCTTAGCTACAGGGTCCCAAGTCCAGTTTGAAGACTCGAAATCTTTGAAGATGATCCGAGCTTCCTTGTATTTTTGAGGAGTGTCGCTCCATACGTAATAGTTTCTGTATAGGCTGCCAGGGGGGGACACCCTTGCTCTTTGGAACCAGGGATGTTGATCAGAAGTATGGTTGATCACCAGTTCGGTGATCACCCTTAAACCCCGTTTATGGGCCTCCTTTAAAAAGGTCTTAAAATCTTGAAGATCTCCATAGTCCGGATGAATAGAACAATAGTCGGCGATATCATATCCATCATCCTTTAGGGGGGAGGGATAAAAAGGCAATAACCAGATTGCATTGACTCCAAGGGCCTTGATGTAATCCAGTTTTTGAGTAATTCCTACAAAGTCCCCTATACCGTCATTATTTCCATCAAAAAAAGATTTTACGTGTACTTCATAAATGATCGCTTCTTTCCACCATAGTGGGGGTGGGGCGTATTTTGTTTTTTCCTGAAGCTGGGTTTTCTTTTTTTCTTCCACCGGTTGATTATCCATGGGGATTTATGAGAAGAAGAGAACCCTGGAAAAGGGAAAAAGGAAGCCCAATAGAATGAAAGGGAGAAATAAAAAGTGCACTCGGGGAGACTCGAACTCCCACGGGTAAACCCACAAGCACCTCAAGCTTGCGCGTCTGCCTATTCCGCCACGAGTGCATACATGAATCTTCTTTCTTTTGAAAATGTTTTCTCTGAAAAATTTCTTCTTTAAATAAAAATAGACTTTTCTTTAAAGATTAAAAGGCTAACAAGGTCTAAATTTGCATTTTTTAGCAGATCCTAATTATTGTAAAAAATGGAGGGTAAAAGCAAGTCAAAAAAGGACTTTTTTAAACATCGTGCCTATTCTTTTCCATCCTATATCTCAACCAATCCCGCGTCACCCCCAAGAGTTTTGCAGCCTGGGAAAGATTGCCCCTGGTCTTTTCAAGAGTTTTTTGTATGAGTTCAGCTTCAAGTTCTTTTAAAGAAATTGAGGATTGGAGCAGTTGTTCTACAAGCACTCCTTTATCCAAGGCCAGTTGCCTTTCGAGGGTGTTTTCTTTAAAGTCGTTTTTTATACCTGAGCGAATATGTTTGAGGTCGATTGTATCGCCCTCGCACCATAAAACAGCCTGCTCGATTTCGTGAGCGAGCTCACGGATGTTCCCAGGCCAACTGTAACGAAGAAAAATAGCGATCACCTCTTCTTTAATTCCTTGAATGGTTCTTCCGTAATGCAGGGAAAATTTTTTGGTAAAGTGATGGCAAAGATCGGGTATATCCTCTTTTCTTTCGCGGAGAGGAGGAAGATAAATGGAAAAGACGTTGAGCCGATAAAGAAGATCTTGACGGAAGCTCCCCTGGTTTACTTTTTCGAAAAGATTTCTATTTGTTGCCGCAATGATCCAAGGGTCCGTTTTGCGATCTTTGATACTTCCAAGCCGACGAATTTTTTTGGTTTCTATAGCTGTTAATAATTTACCTTGCAAATTATAGGGAAGATCTCCTATCTCATCGAGAAATAGAGTACCTCCATCCGCTGCCTCCATTAAGCCGGGTTTGGCGGTTTTTGCTCCTGTAAAAGCGCCTTGATCATGTCCAAAAAGCTCATCTTCAACGAGATTTTCAGGCAATGAAATACAATTGATGTGGATAAAAGGCTTGTTGCAGCGTGAACTATTCCGGTGGAGCAAGCGGGCAACCACGTCTTTGCCGGTGCCTGTTTCTCCCATGATCAAAACCGTGGGTGGGGTTTTATCGATAGACACAGAAACCAGTTTTTGGATCGACTCTCTGACTTGAACAATGGCCGGCGAGGAGCCTATAAGGACGGTTTGTTCTCTGTTCCTATAGTAATCAATTTCTCTTTTTAGCCTTATGTTTTCTTCGATTTTCGAGATGAGTTGCCCTAGTCTCTGCAGATCGATCGGTTTTTGGATGTAATCAAAAGAACCCAATTTCATTACTTCTACGGCATCTTCAATGGATCCAAAAGCGGTGAAAACAATAGAATAAAGATCGGGATTATGGGCTTTGGCTTTTTTTAGCAGTTCAACGCCTCCTATTCCAGGAAGGCGACAATCCACGAGAAGGACCTCTGGATTTGTTGATAAACATTGATCGAGGCCTTGGTATCCATCAAAGCAGACATAGGCTTCGTGACCTTTGCTTTCCAAAAAACGCTTCAAGGAAAGAGCAAGATTTTTTTCGTCTTCAACAAGAAGTATGGAAAGACCCATAAGCTTTGCTTTCTGTTAGCTTCCGGCTACTCTAAATTCAATTCTTGCCGTTGTGCCTTTACCCTCCTGGCTTTCTAACGTTAACGTTCCCCCATTTTGCTCCGTATACCTTTTGGCTATCGCCAGTCCCAGCCCTGTACCTTGAACCGAGGTGGTAAAAAAAGGTTGAAAGAGCTTGCCAAAGGCATAAGAAGGAATGCCCCTGCCTTGATCGGTGATTTCCAGGACGACCTTTTCAGAAGGAGAAGGAAAGTACCGGGTGGATACTTCTATGGGTCCACCCTGTTCCGAAGCCTGAATCGCATTGGAAATGAGCTCTAGGACCACCTGTTCAATTTGTGAAGGGTCAACAGAAATCATTGGGATGGAGGGATCTAGACAGGCTTTGAGGCGTATGATCTTTGGTAAAGTGCGAGCGATGCTAGGGAGAAGAGAATTTAAAAGCTCGTTAAGATTTGTAGGAGAGCTATAGGGTACAGAAGGCTTGGTATAAGAAAGAAGATGATTTATCCTTTTATTGAGAATATCGGTCTCTATAAGGATTTCTTTAAAGGTCGCCCTTGTGGATTGCTCGAGGTTTTCTTCAAGCAGGGAAACTTCTGCAAGAGCCCTGATGCTTGAAAGAGGGTTTTTTATGCCGTGGGCAACCGCGGCGGCTGTTGCTTCAATGGAAGCCGTTTTTTCAGATTCTATAAGCTTTGCTTGAAAGGAGTCAATTTTTTCAAAAAGATGGGAAAAAGCTTCCGAGAGTTTTCCGATTTCACCAGGAAAAGAGGGCAGAAGAATTTTTTTGGGATCTGTCTTTGCTTGCTCTATGCTTTTGATCAGTTTTTGTAAAGGCAGAGAAATGCCCTGGTTTTGCCACTTGTACACAAGCCATAGTGCAGCAGCGCTGAAAAAAAAACTCAGGGGAATCAATATCCGCGTAAATTGGACTAACTGTCCCTCTTTAGTTTCTATGGTTTCTATGGCCTTGAGATAGACCTTGTTTTGAAAATCTCCAATGGTTTTGTCGAAATTGAAGTAAGCTACTTTTTCTAGCTCTTCCTTTTTAGCTTTTAAGCTTTCTCTATTTTTTTCTTCATCAAAGGATTGCAACAAGACCAAGCTGGATTCTTCTAATTTTGCCCATTGGTTTTTAACCGCAAGAAATGAATCCTTTTCCTCTTTGTCAGAAAATAAAGGCGATGTAGAGTAAAGTTTGTTTTCAACCTGGTGGTGAATTTGAAAAAAATCCGCCTTGTCATAAGGATTCTGCCCATCGATATAATCGGCAATTTCCTTGAGCAGCTTATAGCCGAGAAGCTTGACTTCGTTGAGGCGGTGAATTTTTTCCCAATGCATCTGTATTTGCCGGATGTTGTTTAAAGAAAAGGTGGCTATCCAGGCCATTTCAAGCCCTAAAATGACCACTATGATAAATAGGAAAAAGGTGGCTATTTTAATTCTCAGGCTGATCTTCATGGATTTTCTTAAATGCCAAACAAGCTAAAGGAGGAAGAGTTAAAGAAAGAGAATAGGGTTGCCCTTGCCATGCAAGGCTAACCGCTTCTTTTCCTAAGCTATTTCCTATACCGCTACCGCCGTATTCGGGAGCATCGCTGTTGAAAATCATTTTCCAATACCCTTTAAAGGGAGCACCTACGATGTAGTTTTCCCTGGGAACAGGAGTAAAATTAAAAACGCAGAGGATGTGTTCCTTGCCATCGGCAGAGCGGCGCATAAAGCTGATGATGCTTTTCTCGTAGTCCGAAAAATCGATCCAGCAAAAGCCTTTAGGGGAAAAATTGTTTCCGTAAAGAGCTTTTTCCGATTTGTAGAGAAAGTTAAGGTATTTTACCATGGAACAAAGTTGACCGTGGAGCCCTTCTGAAGCCAAATGCCAGTCAAGACTCTTTTCGTGGTACCATTCATCCCATTGGCCGAATTCCCCCCCCATGAAAAGGAGCTTATGGCCGGGGAAAAAGAATTGATAGGAGAAAAGGGCTCTTAAGTTTGCAAATTTTTGCCAGTTGTCTCCCGGCATTTTCCTTAGCAGAGAACCTTTGCCGTAGACCACTTCATCATGAGAAAGAGACAAAATGAAGTTTTCCTGGAACGCGTACCAGGCACTAAAAGTAAGCCGGTTTTGGTGGTATTTCCTAAAAATGGGATCCAGAGAGAAGTAAAAAAGACTATCATGCATCCATCCCATGTTCCATTTGAATCCAAAGCCTAGTCCTCCAACATATGTAGGTCGGGTAACCATGGGGTAGGCCGTCGATTCTTCGGCAATAAGCTGTATTCCACGAAATTCTTTATACAGGGTTTCATTGAGCGTCCGCAAAAAGTCGATAGCTTCCAGGTTTTCATTACCCCCATATTTATTGGGTATCCATTCCCCGGGTTTTCTTGAATAATCGAGGTAAAGCATCGAAGCAACGGCGTCTATTCTCAATCCATCAACGTGATATTTTTCAAACCAGAATCGAGCGCTGCTGATCAGAAACTCTTTTACTTCATACCGACCGTAGTTGAAAATGTAACTCCCCCAATCGGGATGATAACCTTGCCTAGGATCAGCGTGTTCGTAAAGGTGTGTGCCGTCAAAAACCCCTAGTCCATGCCCATCGGTTGCAAAATGGGAGGGCACCCAATCGAGGATGACTCCAATACCATTACGGTGTAAATAATCGATTAAAAACATGAAATCTTGGGGAAAGCCGTAACGGCTTGTCGGAGCAAAATATCCTAGGGTTTGGTAACCCCATGAACCGTAATAGGGATGTTCCATAACGGGGAGAAACTCGACATGAGTATATCCCATCTCCTTTACGTAGCTGGCTAAGAGTAGTGCGATTTCCCTGTAATTAAGAAACCGGTTATTTTCTTCGAGCTTTCTTTTCCACGATCCCAGGTGTACTTCGTAGATGTTCCAAGGAGAATTTAAACCGTTGCGTTTTGTTTTGTTGTCCATCCATTCTTTGTCGAGCCAAGTGTATTCCAAGTTCCACACCATTGAAGCACTTTTGGGTGGTACTTCCCATAAAAAGGCAAAGGGATCGCCTTTAACATGAACACCGCCATCGGCTTTTGACACGATATGGTATTTGTAGAGATCTCCCTTCGCCACCCCGGGAATAAATGTTTCCCAGATGCCGCTCTGATCTTCCCTAAGCGACATGGGGTTTGTCTTGGGATTCCAGCCGTTAAAGCTTCCTATGACGGAAACAGATTGAGCATTAGGAGCCCATACGGCAAAATAGGCCCCCTTTTTGCCTTTCCACTTGAGAAGATGGCATCCTAACTTGTCATAAAGGTTGTAATGGGTTCCTTTTTTAAAAAGATAAATATCGTAATCGCTAAAAAGGCTAATGGGAGTTGCTTTATAAGGAGCCAAAAGGGGTGTTGTTAATTTTTTCATCATTGTTTTTTTTGAACCTTGGGCTTGAAGATTGACCGTGTTATCCTCGTTGGAGGCTAAATCCATAGATGGCTATTTTAGGAAATTTTCAAAACTGAATCTACTAAAAGAAATAAGTTAAGAAGAATGATGCTCAAGGCGATAGTCCAACCAAGAACAGAACTGAGAGGACCTATGGCAAAACCGCCCATGGCTTCCTTACTTTGGCTTAGGAGAAGGAGAGGGATTAAGGCAAATCCGATTCCAAAACTCAAAACTACTTGGGAAAATATCATCAGCTTTGTGCAATCTATGCCCAAGAGGATTGCAACGATAGCCGGCAACATTGTAAAAAGTCTACGAAACCATAAAGGAAAACTAAAATGGATAAATCCTTGCATAATGATCTGTCCGGCGAGCGTGCCCACGGCCGATGAAGAGATTCCAGAGGCTAACAAAGAAAGTCCAAAAACCGCTGAAGCAAACTGTCCCAGGATCGGGATCAGGGTACGGTAAGCCGTTTCTAACCCGTTGGGGCTGACGTTTCCTTGATGAAAGGTTGCTGCGGAGACGATCAGCATGGCCATGTTGATCATCCCTGCAATGCTCATGGCTAAAAAAACGTCAATGAGGGAATATTGGAGTAATTTTTTTTTGCTTAAGGAGTCTGTTATAACTATTCTATCCTGGGTTAAAGCGGAGTGAAGATATATGGCATGGGGCATAACAGTAGCACCCAGAATGCCGGCTGCAAGGTAGACGCTATCTCCAGATTTAAACTGAGGAATAAAAATTCCTTGAAGAATGGCCGTGGTATCGGGATGGGCAATGAAGATTTCCAAGAGATAACATAAGGCTACGATACCGACAAAGGAGCCTACGGTGATTTCCAGCAACCGGAATCCCTGTTTTTGAAGATAAAGAATAAGGGAAGTCAGAACGGCTGTAAGTAGAGCTCCACCAATTAAAGGAAAACCAAAAAGAATTTTAAAACCGATAACCGCTCCTATGAACTCTGCAAGATCTGTAGCCATGGCCATGACTTCGGCTTGAATCCAATAAAAATAACGGAATAGAGGGGAAGGGGCCCAGTCTCTGATCCATTCGGGTAGATTTTTCCCCGTGATCATGCCGAGCCTGGCGGAAAGCCACTGGATAAACATGGCCATCAGGTTTGATAATAAGACTACCCAAAGGAGGTTGTATCCAAATTTCGATCCGCTCTCAATGTTTGTCGCGTAATTGCCCGGATCAATATAGGCTATGGCCGCTATGAAGGCAGGCCCGATAAAAGGGAAAAGCCTGTTTATGATTTTTGGCTCTTTACCTTCGAGGATTTCTTTTGCTCTTTGAATGACCCAAGAATCGATTGTGGAACGTTTAACGGGTAGTCCTCTTTGGGTGGTTTTCATATTTCTCTTAAAAAGAAAAACGTAGGGAAGAGTCGATGAGAACTCTTATGGAGAATCCCTACGGGACAGCTGCAAAAGAGGGACGACTTTGATTTTCCCCCCTGTTGCAAAGGGGATGACTACTTTTTTATGGCCTTTTGCCGGAATATCCAAGGTGATTTCTTCCGTAGAAATTTCCAACACTTCGACAAGGGTTCCGGGAACGAGTCCAATAATGTAAAACTGCCTTAGAGATTGTTTATCCTGGGCTATGATCCTTCTGATTTCCGCCTTATCTCCCTTATTCAAGCTAAAAAGCTCTTTTTCATTTTCGTCAATCGGCATAACCAGGTCCTGGGAAGGAATGGGATCCCCATGCGGGTCCCTAAGGGGGTGACCGAGAAGCTTGGCGATTGCTTCTTCAAACTGCTCGCTGATGACATGTTCGAGTTGCTCAGCCTCTCCATGCACTTCATCCCACCGGTAACCCAGTTGTTTGGCTAGGAAAGTTTCCAGGAGCCGATGATGCCTCAAAATTTCCATGGCGATCCGCAACCCAGTTTCGGTAAGGGAAATGTCATGGTAGGGCTTTCTTTGAACCAGTCCCAGTTTTACGAGTTTTTTTATCATTTCCGTGACAGAGGCGGATTTTACCCCGATTTTCTGTGCAAGAGACAGGGTGGTTACAGGTTGACCTTGCTCGGTTAAGAGAAAGATTTCTTTTATGTAATCTTCTTGAGATGCACTGAGTTCGATGGATTCATATTGATTTGTTTTCTTCATGCATGAACTTTGCGTATAATTTAGACTATCCTAATTTTGAAAAATAAAAATGATTTTCTTGAAAAAAGTTATAAATTGAGCATTAACCCTATACCATTGAATATATTTATAAATCTATGAATTCTTTTTTTAATCTTTCTTCAGTTTTAAAAACTTTTTCTCTTCCCGGATCCAGAACCTCTTTTTCCTATGTTAGTCTTCCCGAGTTTGGAAAACTTTTTTTCCCTCAATTGGAGAGGCTGCCTATTTCGTTGCGGATTATTTTTGAATCCGTTTTGCGTAATTACTTTGAAAAAAAAGCGAGCAAAGAAGATGTTGAAAAGTTTTTTTCCTGGCCACGGGTTTCCAAAGAAGAGATTCCTTTTTATGTAGGAAGAATATTGCTTCAAGATTTTACCGGTGTACCTCTTTTAGTGGATTTGGCGGCACTCCGGGATGCGGTCCATAAGGGAGGAAAAGATCCCAAACAGGTGGAACCGCTTATTCCTGTCGATCTTGTTGTTGATCATTCTGTCCAAGTCGATGTCTTTGGGTTAGACAAAGCCCTTGAGTATAATTTAAAAAAGGAACTCGAAAGAAATATCCAAAGATATTCTTTTTTAAAATGGGCGCAATCGGCTTTTTCTCGTCTAAGAATTTTCCCTCCCGGAGTAGGGATATGTCATCAAGTAAACCTTGAATATTTAGCGCAGGGAATATTAAGCCAACAAAGGGATAACTCCCTCTTGCTTTATCCTGATTCTGTCCTTGGCACAGACTCTCATACGACAATGATCAATGGTCTTGGAATCGTGGGTTGGGGAGTAGGGGGCATAGAAGCCGAGGCGGCCATGCTTGGAGAGGCCTATTATATGTCCATACCTGAAGTGGTCGGGGTGAGGTTGCTCGGATCCCTTCGGGAAGGGGTAATGGCTACAGATTTGGTTCTTACGTTGACAGAGAAATTAAGAAAAGAAGGAGTAGTGGGCAAGATCGTCGAGTTTTTTGGACCAGCGGTCCGTTCATTGTCCGTTCCCGATAGAGCCACCGTAGCAAACATGGCTCCGGAGTATGGGGCAACAATGGGCTTTTTCCCAGTAGATGATCAGGTGCTTTTATACTTTCAACAAACGGGAAGGGAAAAAAATTTAGTTTCCTTAGTTGAACATTTTTATAAAGCTCAGCATCTTTTTGGGTTTTCAACAGAACTTGACGATAGACTCTATTCGCAGGTAGTTGAACTTCACTTGGATACTATCGAACCTTCTGTGGCTGGTCCCAGAAGACCCCAAGATCGGCTTTCCCTGCCAGAACTACCGCAAAAATTTGTCTCCTTGCTTACTCAACCCCCTTCTGAACAGGGATATGGGAGAGAACCGGAAAAAATTGAAAAAAGATATCGAGTGAGTCCTTATCCCTTTTTAAAAGAGCCAAAAGGCCGATGGGAAGAAATTGGAGACGGCTCCGTGGTCATAGCGGCTATTACGAGTTGCACGAATACATCCAATCCGTTGGCTATGATTGGAGCCGGCTTATTGGCCAAAAAAGCCGTGCTTAGGGGATTAAAAGTCCCCGGATACGTGAAGACCTCCCTGGCCCCGGGTTCTAGGGTTGTAGAAGATTATCTGTTAAAAAGCGGACTTCAAGAATATCTTGATCGGTTGGGCTTCCAAATCGTTGGTTTTGGATGTACAACTTGCATTGGTAATAGCGGTCCACTCTCGGAAGAGATTGAACAACTGATCAAGGATAAAGAGCTTGTTGTTGCCAGTGTTCTTTCAGGAAATAGAAATTTTGAAGCCCGGATTCATCCGTTTGTCAAGGCGAACTTCCTTATGTCTCCCCCGCTCGTTGTTGCTTTTGCCCTTGCTGGAACAGTGCTTAAAAACCTTTGGGCAGAACCGTTGGGTATAGATCGGGAAGGGAAAGAGGTTTTCTTAAAAGATATTTGGCCTTCATCCGAGGAGATACGCGAGGTTTTGGCCTGTGCGGTTAGTCCTGAAGCTTTCAAAAGGCTATACTCCGAATTTATCGAAAAGAACCTGTTCTGGGAGGCCATAGATTATCAAACAGCCGTTCTCTACGCTTGGGATCCTTCTAATACCTATATCCAGTATCCCCCCTTTTTCGAGGAAAGCCTCAAGGGCGACCTTCGCCAGCCTGTCCCTATATTAGGGGCTAGAGCTTTGTGTATTTTAGGTGATTCCATCACCACCGATCATATTTCGCCAGCCGGGACAATACCTCTAAAATCTCCTGCGGGGAGTTATCTTTCCAGCTTGGGGGTTCCCTTTAAGGACTTCAACAGTTACGGTTCCCGTAGAGGCAACCACCACGTTATGATTAGGGGAACTTTTGGTAATGTACGGCTGAAAAACTTGATGGTTAAAGGTAAAGAAGGGGGCTATACCCGACATATGCCCGATGGGAAAGAGATGTCTATCTATGATGCCGCTATGCTTTATCAAGAAGAGAAAGTCCCGTTGATCGTGCTTGCCGGCAAGGAGTATGGTTCGGGAAGTTCCAGAGATTGGGCGGCTAAAGGAACAAGGCTTTTGGGAGTAAGGGCGGTTATTGCGGAGAGCTTTGAAAGGATTCATAGAAGTAATTTGATTGGGATGGGAGTGTTGCCCCTTGAGTTTGAAAAAGGGCAAAATGTTGCCACCTTGCGAATAGACGGAACGGAGCTATTTTCAATACCGCAGACGACGGATTGGATTAGACCTGGACAGAGAGTATCGCTGGAGATAAAAAGAACGGATGGTTCAGTTGAGAAGGTTTTCTTGCTATGCCGGATAGATAATGAAGCTGAATATAATTATTACGTTCATGGCGGTATTTTACCTTACATATTGGACCGGTTCTTACACAATCTCCCTGAGCACTGAAAGGAGAGGGATTGTGGCCTCAAAAAAAGAATAATAAACCATGTCTTCATGCAATGCCGGTCGGGAATTTTTAAGTAAGTTGACTTGTTCTGTAATAAAGCGATTTGCCTGGTGGGTATTTGTGAAGACATATTTTGCAATACCCTTACCAAATCGACCGAAAAGAATTGGGGTTCTTGCTCCGTTCCTTTGGAAACAAGCAAAGCCTTGTTCTACATTACTTGGAATCCGAAGCAGCTGCCCATAATAAGAGATTGGATCTATGAGGTAAAGAAAACGAATTTTAATTTGTCTCTGTAAAAGTATTCTACATAGCCTCAGTGCGGCAATAGCCCCTCGGCTATAGCCAAATACAACAAGCGGATTGTTCCTTTTTTCAATGCTACGGGCAATAGAAAAAAGACCAAGTAAAGATACCGGAGGAAAGACGGCAGCCAGCTTGAAGTCATTTAACTGAACAAGGCTATAATTGACATAGGGAAAAGAGGCTGGCCCAAGTCCATAAAAACCGATTTTCATGGGGTGGGGTGATTTTTAAGAAATAACTTTGAAAGGGGATGTTCATCAAGAAGATTAGGCTCTATCCCTCCGATCTTGTCTGGATCGTAGAGGAGAATACCTGAATAAAAGTAGATAGGAATGATAGGAAGTTCCTCTTCGACCAGGATTGTTTCCCCTTCATGGAGGACTTGGAATCGCACCACCGGATCGACTGTTTCCTCGGCTTTATGCAGAAGAGCTTCGTAGCGATCATTAGACCATCCCGTCTCGTTATTTGGGGAAGATTTTGTAAAAAGATTAAGAAAAGTTGTCGGATCAGCATAGTCACCTACCCAACTCGATCGGGCAATATCAAAATCTAGCGAAGCAAGGGAGTTAAGATAGACCTTCCATTCTTGGTTTCTCAAGCCCACCTGGATCCCTAAATTTTGCCGCCACATGGCTTGAATTTCCGTGGCGATCTGTTCATTTAATTCACCTGAATTATAGAGGATCGAAAGGGGAGGGAACCCTTTACCGCCAGGATATCCTGCTTCGGAAAAAAGGCTACGGGCCTGATCGGGATTGTAAGGTAGTCCAGGAGGGGATATGTAACCGGCAATCCCGGGAGGAGTAATAGATCCGGCGGGAAGCTCTCCTCCCCGGGTAATGATTTTTACAATCCGAGATTTATCAATGGCCATGGCTAGGGCACGACGGATGCGGCTGTCATTGAGAGGTTTTCGCTGGGTGTTAATTCTATAGAAATAGGTAGCCAAAATAGGGGAACTGTGAAAATAGGGCTTATGGCTGATCGTATCGATGAAAAAAGTGGGAACAAGGCCCTTGTCAAGGATGATATCGGCAATGCCGCAAAAGAAAAGGTTGAAAGCTGTCGAGGCTTTCGAGGTGGTCAGCAAAACCAACTCCTTGGTTTTGATCGTGGCTTGGCTCCAGTAGTTGGGGTTTTTTTTCAGGATGATCCGGTCATTGATTTTCCATTCTTCGAGAAGATAGGGCCCATTGCAAACCATGTTGCCGGCCTTTATCCAATTTTCTCCATGGATTTTGATAGTATCTATGGGTAAGGGAAAGAAGACCGGCTGGGCAACCAGCTGGGGAAAAAAGGGGATTGGGCAGTTGAGTTTTATTTCCAATATAGAATCTCCAGCGGCCTTGATGCCCACGGAAGAAAAATCTTTGATTTTTCCCTCGTTGTACTCTTTAGCTCCCCTGATCCAAAACAATAGATCGGCATATCTTGATCCCTGCATAGGATCAAGGGCTCTTTTCCAGGAAAGGACAAAGTCATCGGCTACTACCGGTTTGCCGTTACTCCAAAAAGTCTTTCTTAAATAAAACCGGTACAAGGTGCCATTTTCCAAACAGTCCCACTTTTCTGCGACTCCGGGGATGATCTCTCCTTTGGCATTCCACGCCGTCAGTCCCTCAAACAGGGCTTTGACTATTCTTCCCTCCAGTTGGCCGGTAATGACTTGGGGATCCAATGATTCGGGCTCAGGCCCGTTGACGATAACTATGCGGGAGGCCGAGGATTGAGATCGGCAACCCGGAAGAAAAGGAAAACTGATCAACGCTACTATTGAAAGAAAAAAAAACAGATGCTTTTTGCCATTTAAGAAAGAATCGCCTTCAGGTTCACTTTCGTGCCGGAGGCAGTTGTTTTTGCTCCACATCAGCCTTATGCAGCTTTTGTTGGATGAGGGTTTGCTTATTGACCCGGTGTGCGTTTAAAAAATCAAGCAAAAGAGAAAGGAAAAAGAATAAGGCTGCAAGCCACACCGTTATTTTGATCAATATGGAAGAAGTATGAGCTCCAAAGAGAGTATCGGTTACCGCACTGCCAAAAGCTGCCCCCAAGCCTTCCTGCTTGCTCCTTTGCATCAGGATAACAAAAACAAGTAAGATGCAGACTAGAATATAAAAGAAAAGAAAAAAGCCTATAATGAAATTAAGCATAGAATAATCAACTTTTAAAACTTGCTGTTTAATATTATTGAACAAAAAGAACGAACGTCAAGACTTGCTCCTCCAATAAGCAACCCATCAACATCAGGACAGAGAAGAAGATCTTGGGCATTTTCGGCCGTTACACTTCCGCCATATTGAATGCGTACTTTCTGGGCGGATTGAAAAGAAAAAAGCCTCGTTATTTCTTCCCTAATAAAATGATGAACTTCCTGGGCCTGTTCCGGTGTAGCATTTTTACCTGTGCCGATAGCCCAGATAGGTTCATAGGCAATGATACAATCGGCAAGTTTCTGTTCTTCTACTTCTTTTAATCCGAGCTGGAGCTGGGTGCTTATCTTTTCTTTCCATAGTCCCTGTTGGCGTTCATCAAAATTTTCTCCAATACAAAGGATAGGATGAAGTGAAGCAGAGAGGGCGGCTTTGACTTTCTTGTTGATGAATATATCGGTTTCTCCAAGATGGATCCTTCTTTCGGAGTGACCGACGATAACATAATGACAAAAAAATTCTCTCAGCATCCAAGGGGATATTTCTCCTGTATAGGCACCATGAGAAGCCGGGAAGAGATTTTGGGCCCCTAATCGAACCTGGGAGGCGGATTGGTTAAGCAGATCACTTACCGATTGAAGAGCCGTAAAAGGAGGACAAACGACAACATCTGAAGCAGAATATTCCTCTAACTCTTTTAAGAGGACCTGCATAAAAGCTTTTGCCTCGGAAACCGTTTTGTTCATTTTCCAGTTTCCGGCTATTATCTTTTTGCGGATGTTCACGGGTCTCATTACTTGTCGGGAATTGAATCTATTCCGGGAAGAACTTTCCCTTTAAGGAAATCAAGAGTGGCCCCACCTCCAGTGGATATAAAACTGACCTTTTCAGCCAGGCCGCTACGGTGCAAGGCTTTAATGGAATCCCCCCCTGCAACAATGCTTACAGCCGAGGGATTTTCGGCAATGCTTTGAGCTATAGAAAAAGTACCTTTTTCGCATCCTGGAATTTCGAATACACCCATCGGACCGTTCCATAAGATAGTGCGAGCGGCCTTGATTTCTTCTGCATAAAGGGCCATGGTTTTGGGACCGATATCCACCCCGAGCTTTTCTTCAGGAATATCGATCCCGGGGGTTTGTTCGACCCCTTGGACAATTCTCTTCTCAAAGTCGATGGACTGGGCGACGAGGTGATCGACAGGCAGCAAAAACTTGACCTTTTCTTCTTTGGCTTTCTCTAAAGCTTTTTGGGCAACATCCGTTTTATCGGGCTCGATGAGAGATTTTCCCACTTTACATCCTTTGGTCAATAGAAAGGTATAGGCCATCGCTCCCCCGATAAGCAGGGCATCAGCTTTTTCGAGAAGCCTATTTATCACTTCAATCTTATCTGAAACCTTGGCTCCCCCTAGAATGACTACAAAAGGCCTTTTTGGATCTTTCAATTCTTCTCCCAAGTATTTCAGCTCTTTTTCCATCAAAAAACCGATTGCTTTTTGTTGTATAAAATGACAAACCCCTTCCGTTGAAGCATGAGCCCTGTGGGCTGAGCCGAAAGCATCATTAATGTACACATCAATATGGGAAGCCAAGGCCTTGGCAAACTCAGGATCATTTTTTTCTTCTCCAGGATAAAACCTCGTATTTTCTAAAAGCAGCACTTCTCCTTCCTGGAGATTTTCTTTTTCTTTGTCAACCTCAGGTCCAATACAATCCCCGACAAATTTTACTTTTGTTCCTAGAAGCTCGCTCAGAATGGGGGCAACCGAAGCCAAGCTTTCTTTAGGGTTTCTTTTACCTTTTGGTCTGCCAAGATGGCTTATCAAGACGATCTTTGCTTTTTGATCGATCAAATATTTTAAGGTATCAAGAGTTTCAAGAATGCGGGTACGGTCGGTGATCACATAGCTGTTTGTAGAGGTGTCCAATTCCATCGGGACGTTGTAATCGACCCTGACCAACACTCTTTTGCCTTTTAAGGGTATGTCACGAAGGGTAATTTTCACAATGAATCCTTTCCTTCCTTGTGCATAGAAAGACCGCTGTTTTCTTTCGTCAAAGACTGCTGATATTATTTAGAGCCTACTAGCCACATAGCGGGCAAGATCGACGCACCTGCAGGAATATCCCCATTCGTTATCGTACCATGCAATGAGCTTGTAAAAACGGCTGTTTAAACCGATGCCTGACGAAGCATCGAAAATGCTTGAATGGGAATCCTTGAGAAAATCTCTAGAAACGACCTGTTCATCAGTGTATCCAAGGATTCCGCTAAGATAGCTTTCACTGGCTTTCTTCATCAAACCGCAAATTTCTGAATAGCTTGTTTCCTTCTCCGTTCTCACGGTGAGGTCAACCACAGAAACGGTGGGAGTTGGCACTCTGAAAGACATGCCTGTGAGCTTCCCTTTAAGTTCAGGAATAACTAAGGCCGTTGCTTTGGCTGCACCCGTTGTGGCGGGAATGATGTTGCCTTCGGCAGCCCTACCGCCTTTCCAATCTTTTTTTGAAGGTCCATCTTGAAGCCTTTGGGATGCGGTATAACTATGAACGGTCGTCATTAATCCTTCTTCGATTCCTAATCCTTCTTTTAAAAGCACATGGACTAGGGGGGTAAGACAGTTGGTTGTACAGCTGGCATTAGAAATAATAGAATGCTTGGCTAAGTCGAGCTCGGTGTGATTGACTCCCATGACGACGGTTATGTCCGCGTCTTTTCCTGGGGCCGTGATGATGACTTTTTTAGCACCGGATTTAATATGGCCAAGGGCCTTATTTGCCGCTGTAAAGAGGCCGGTTGATTCAAAAACGATGTCCACCCCAAGTTCTTTCCAGGGCATTGCAGCCGGTCCTTCTTTTATGGCCAAGCATTGGATCGTTTGCCCATCGACGATAAGAAGGTCGTCTTCTTCTAAAGAATCTTTCGATTTTGCGCTTTTAACTTCGACGGGAATTCGCCCGTAGTTTGTGTCATATTTTAAAAGGTAAGCAAGGTTGTCCGCTGAAACGATGTCATTAACCGCAACTACAGGCAATTCCTTAAGCAAACCTTGCTCAGCCATTGCTCTTAAAATTAACCGGCCGATTCTTCCAAATCCATTGATTGCGACTTTTGGCATTTTATGACCTCCATTTGCCTTAATAGGATATAGATATAAATAATGGCTATCATCGTCAACGTAAAAAATAGAAACTGTTACATGTATCCACCTTGTGTATGTTATTTATACATGGATAGGAATGAAAAATTTTAAATAAAATGTTTTTAATGAATTCTTTTCAATACGGGAAAATGGGAAAAAGTCTATTGATTTTTTTAATTTTTTTAGGGGGAACAGTTTTTGGCTTTAAGGTATTTTTGAAAGATAAAAAGGAGCAAAAAGTGCAACTTTATTTTATTGATGTCGATGGGAAGCTTGTAGGTCCTTTGCCATCCCAAAGAATCCAGATTGATGACATGCGCTGGAGGTATTTACTGGGAGCGGAAACCTTCCGTATTACAAGGAGGGCGGGCACAGAAGCTCCCTTTTGTGGAGATTTAGTCGATCATAAGCAAAAGGGTATTTATAAATGTTCTTCTTGCGGCCTTCCCCTTTTTTCTTCCTCCACCAAGTTTCATTCGGGTACGGGCTGGCCGAGTTTTTTTGCTCCCCTTGCAAAAGAAAATATTACCCAAAGAGTCGATCTCTCTTTTGGAATGATTCGTACTGAAATACTCTGCACACGATGCGGGGCTCATCTTGGCCATCTTTTTGAAGATGGGCCTAGACCTACTGGGCTCCGTTATTGCGTAAATTCGGCTTCCTTAGTTTTTGTTCCGCAATGGGTTTTCGATAAAACCACTCCCGATGGTCGAAAACTTCAGAGGGCAGCCTTTGCTGGAGGATGTTTTTGGGGAATTCAGGATTTTTTCAAAAAAGTGGAGGGAGTGGTGTGGACGGTTTCGGGTTATGCCGGGGGAACGGTCCCGTTTCCTACTTATGAAGAGGTTTGTAGCGGAAAAACGGGTCATGCTGAGACCGTTTACCTTCTCTACGATCCCACCGTGGTGAGTTACAGCAAGCTTCTATCTCTTTTTTGGCAGGTACATGACCCGACCAGTGCTGACAGGCAAGGACCGGATGTTGGCCCCCAATACCGGCCGATCATATTTTATTACGATGAAGAACAGCATAAAGAGGCTCTTCGATCTAAAGAGAGCTTAGAAAAAGAACTCAAGGGGAGAAAAGTGCTTACGGCTATTTTGCCGGCAGCTCCTTTTTATCCTGCTGAAGAATACCATCAAGATTATTTGGAGAAACACCATTTGCCGAACAGCTGCCTGAGAAGGTAACCGTGGAAAAGGGTCTTTAAATCCATGTTCAAGTTATTGTTAAACCTTTATTGGATGATTTTGTTGTTTATTCCCTTTGAATTGAAGGGCAACGAGCCTGCCGATGTCGAATACATTACCGGCCCTTTTGAATTCGGTTCCAAAATTTGGCATGTCCTGTTTGATAATAAACCGGTTGCCCTGCTTCAAAAACAGAAGGCAGCAGACGGTTCACTTTATTACATCTTGGAAAAATTTGAGGATCCCAAGGATCCCCACTCCGCGGTAAGCTATTATTTAAAGCGGGTGCAGGACAAAATCTATCTTCTTTACAAGGAAGATACCCATGCAGAACAGCCTCCTCCTCCCTTAATCAACATGGGAATACCTTGGGATACAGCGGTGAAGATAGAAAAAGTCAATCTCCTCCATAAAGTCAATGCCATGGGCATGAGGAATACTTCAAAATGGGTCATGGAGAATATAACCAAGCATAGGAATATCTATTTTTATACTCCGGAATTCATCGAAGCGGCAAAGAAGCTCAAGCTCCTTCCCAAGAATTACAAGCCTCCTCCGCTGCTTCCCAAAGACGAGGTTGAACTAGAAAGATACCTATCTACCAAGGTCACTCCAAAACTTATCGATCCCCAATTGCTTGGAGAAGAAGATCCAGGGATGGAAATTAAATCCAAGGACAAGTAGAGCCCCTTGAAAGATGTTGAACACGCAAAAGCCCTTTTCTTACTTGAGTTCGTTTTGCCACCATGCCAAGTAGGGAGGAAAAACATGGGAAGGATCCAGGCTGATTATTTCTGGGCATTGATAGCTGTGGCTTTCTTTTATGACCGTTACGAGTTGATCCCATTTTTCTTTAGAAGATTTTACGAGCAGCAGTGCTTCTTGAGCTTGTTCTAGATTACCTTCCCACCAATAGAAGGAATGGACCTGGGGAATGATATTTATGCAACTGGCAACTCTATTCTGGAGCAGTTTTTTGGCTATTTTTTCTCCTTCCTCTCTATTCGAACAGCTAATGAGAACTATTTGAGGTTCCATGAAAAATTTTTCTTTGGAATGATTAAGGGGTTCCGTCTGACTTACTCATTACCGCTCAAAGAGGAACAAAGCTGACAGACTTACTCGTCGAGGCGGATGCAGCCGGAGTATTACAACTCCAGCCAGAGCCCTCCTCTCCACAGGCCTGCCTTCCGGTGGAACTCACCTTAGGGCCGTTCAAGACGGCCAACTCAAGGCAAAATATAAAAGAAAGTCTGGAAAAGATCAACTCATTAATCAACTGTTCAAGCCCTTTCTCTTTCTATCCATCCTCCTCCCAGAACGATATCTCCATCATAACAGACAGCGGCTTGTCCCGGAGAAATACCCATTTGTGGACTACTAAAATCCAACCGAAAACGGTCCTTTCCCAAAAGGGTGAGGAGAGCTTCGACTTCGGGGTAATTATAACGAAGTTTGACTGTGACGGGCCGAGGACTTTCGATGTCCTTTTCAATCCAATGAGCCTGGGAAGCATAACAATGGGTTTTAAAAAGACTTTTCAAGCTACCGGCTCGAATTGTTTTTGATTCGGGGTCGATATCGACAACATACAAAGGGCGGCCTTGGCCACCAGGAAGGCCTTTTCTTTGCCCCACCGTGTAACCTTCAATTCCTTGGTGTTCGCCTATGACCTTTCCTTCTTCATCGATGATAAAACCGCTGTGGGTATTTGAAGGAGTTTTTTTTCCTTGAATGAACTCCTTGTAGTTTTTACCGGGGACAAAACAAATATCTCGGCTTTCTTCCTTGTTCCAGACGTTTAATCCTGCTTCCTTGGCAATGGCTCGCACTTCCTTTTTTTCAAGGTTGCCAAGAGGAGTGATCATTCGCGATAGCTGGCCGGCGGATAGAGAAAAAAGAAAGTAGGATTGATCCCTCCTTTTATCTTTAGCTTTTTTAAGTCTTGGGATATGGTCTTGGTTTTCGACGAGAGCATAATGGCCTGTGGCCAGATATTCGACACCCCAAGATTGGACCCTTGTCCAGAGCCTGCCGAATTTTATTTTTTCGTTGCACTTTACACAGGGATTAGGCGTTCGTCCCAAGCTATATTCCCTGAGAAAGTAACTAATTACCTCCTTTTCAAAACAATCCGCTTCGTCGAGAACATAATGGGGTATGCCGATCTGAGCGGCCATATTTCGAGCGTCATTGATGGCATCGGGACCGCAGCATTTTTCTGAAGAAATATGCATACAGCGATCCGTCCAAATTTTTAGAGTAATGCCTACGACATCAAAGCCTTCCCTTTTTAAAAGGTAAGCGGCGACGGTGGAATCTACCCCACCACTCATTCCCACGACAATGCGGGTATTCTTTTTTATGGGTGCAACATTCATCGGCAAATGGGAAAAAGGTCTTTTTATTTAAAAAATCCTATCCCGAGGCGGGAAGGCGGTTTTAAGCCGCTTCTTTTTCTTGTCTTCTTTTCAAGATGGGGGCTTTTTTCCCTTCGGCAACGGGTCGCGAAATGATCACTTCTTCGATGTCTGTTCGAGAGGGGAGATCGAACATGACCTCCAGCATGACTTTTTCTATCATGTTTTTTAGTGCCCGTGCTCCCGTTTTTTTCTTTTTTGCCTCCTGGGCAAAAAAGCGTATGGCCTCTTTTGCAAAATTAAGCTTGATATGATCTAGTGCAAAGAGCTTGACGTACTGTTTTATAATAGCATTTTTCGGTTCGGTAAGAATCTTTACCAGCTCCTCTTCGGATAGTTCAGAAAGGGAAGTGATCACGGGAAACCTCCCTACGAATTCCGGTATCATCCCGTAGGCGATAAGATCTTCTGGCTCAATTTCAGTGAATTCTTCGCTGGCAGCATCTTCTCCTTCCAAACTTTGTTTAAATCCAAGGACCTGTTTACCTCTCCGTCGAGCAATAATTTTATCAAGACCTATAAATGCCCCGCCACAAATAAAGAGAATGTTTTCGGTGTTAATCCTTATGAACTCCTGGTGCGGATGCTTTCTTCCTCCTTGTGGGGGAACATTGCAAACCGAGCCTTCAAGCATCTTAAGAAGGGCTTGTTGTACTCCTTCGCCGGAAACATCCCTTGTAATGGATGGGCTATCCGATTTCCGGGAGATTTTATCGATTTCATCGATGTAAACGATTCCCATTTCCGCTTTTTTGACATCAAAATTCGCATTTTGGAGAAGACGAAGAAGAATGCTTTCCACATCCTCTCCAACATATCCTGCCTCGGTGAGAGAAGTAGCATCAGCAATACAAAATGGAACATCCAGGAGCCGGGCGATGGTTTTTGCCAGAAGCGTCTTGCCCGATCCCGTGGGCCCGACAAGCAGGATATTGGTTTTTTCGATCTCGACATCTTTTAGCTGATTCAAAGAGGAAAGATCGGTCAATTCACTGCTGAAAATTCTTTTGTAATGATTGTGAACGGCGACGGATAAGACCTTTTTAGCCTTGTTTTGCCCTATGACGTAATCTTCAAGTTGTGCAAAAATTTCAGCGGGCTTGGGGATCTTGGGCTTTACTCGATTTTTGACCGGTTCTTCCCGCAGTTCTCTTTCAAGGATGCTATGGCAAACTTCGACGCAAGCATCGCATATGTAAACCCCGGGGCCAGATATAAGTTTGCGTACCTCAGCTTGGCTCCTTCCGCAAAACGAGCACATGGTAATGTGGACAGACCTAGCCATAATTCATTGTCTTTAATTGCCGTTGCCCATAATAATCTGTGGTTGGGGTACGGGACGAAGCATAATTTTCGTTTTCACCACTTCATCAATGATTCCGTAGGCCTTTGCATCTTCTGCGGACATAAAGAAGTCCCTATCGGTATCTTTTTCTATCCTCTCTAAGGGTTGCTTGGTGTGATAGGATAGAATTTCATTCAAGAGTCTCTTTGTCCTTAAGATCTCTTGGGCCTGTATACTAATATCGGAAGCTTGACCTTGGGCACCACCAAGGGGCTGATGAATCATGATGCGAGCGTTGGGTAAAGCAAACCGCTTGCCTTTTGTTCCTGCGGCAAGGAGAACTGCGGCCATGCTTGCAGCTTGTCCAATGCAGTAGGTGTTGACATCACAGCTTAAAAACTGCATCGTGTCGTAAATCGCCATTCCTGCCGTGACATAACCTCCCGGAGAATGGATATAGAGGTTGATGTCTTTTTTGGGATCTTCCATTTGAAGAAATAGCAACTGGGCGATGACAAGGTTGGCCATGTTGTCGTCGATGGGAGTACCGATAAAAACGATCCTGTCCTTCAGCAGCCTTGAGAATATATCGTAACCTCTTTCCCCACGTCCTGTTTGTTCGACAACCATGGGGATAACCTGTGAAATAATCGGGCTATTCATAATCTTCAATTTTCGCTTTTTCTAAAAGAAAATCCAAAATTTTCTGAAAAAAAACTTGATTCATGAGATTGTTGATATCTTCGGAAGAAAGTTTTTTTAATAACTTCCGAGGCTCCATTCTCTCTCTGAGTGCCATTTTGTTGATTTCCACGGATAAATCTTCTTTTGTTACCGAAATGTTTTCTTTTTTAGCTATTTCTTCAAGAATAAAATGCAACTTGGTTTTTTTCCTCGCCTGGATCAGGGATTTTTCATAAATCTCTTCTTTTTTCTCTTCAAGTATGGCTATGGGAGTTCCTTTTTCTTGGCTTTCAACTACCGCTTTTCTGAAAATCCATTCGGCTTCTTTTTCCACTTCGGATTCTGGAAGGGGAAAATCAACAGAGGCAAGTAAATAGTCTATGATTTTAAGTTTTTGGATATTACGGGCGTGGGCCTCTTTGTTTTCTTTCAGTGATTTTTCCACTGCTTCCATGAACTGCTGTTTATCGAGACCGGAAATTTCCTTCGTCAGCTCGTCGGTGATTACGGGCAGGATTTTAGATTTTATAGCTTGAAGGCTTACCGTGTAACTGACTTCTTTCCCTCTCAAGGGCTCTAAAAACCAGTTTTGTGGGAAAACAACAGTGAATGTTTTGCTTTGACCGGCTTCCATCCCTATGAGTTGGTCTATAAAACCGGGCAAGAAAACCCCCTCTTTGATGAGGATCCATTGGTTTTCTCCTTTAGCCATGACCCCAGCCGTAGGAACCAGTTCTAAAAGAGGCTTGTTTTCGAGGCTGCCCGAATAGCTCACTACGACGAAATCCCCGTAAGCTACGGTTCTTCCTTTTACATCCACAAAAGAAGCCTTCGATTCCAGGATCGATTCTATAGTTTGATTGATCTCTTCAGGCTTTATCGCCACATCTCCCTTGGGGACGGGGATTGCTGTGTAGGGAGGTAATGAAAATTGGGGCTTGGTATCGACAACCACCGACAATGAAAAAGGTTCACCATGGCTGTAATGCAGAGCTTCTACTTCTATTAAATTAACGATCTCTAAAGCATTTTCCTTAATAGCCCTCTCGTAAACGTGTTTTAAAAGATGTCTTTCTGTTTCTTTTTCAATTTCCTTTTTATACATTTTCTCAACGATTTCTCTTGGAGCTTTACCCACCCTAAATCCTGCAATTTTAGCTTTATTCACAAAATCCCGGACTATTTTTTCCCTTTCAGGGAGGGTTTCTTCAAAAGGCATTTCGATTTTGAGCCTTTTTCTGCATCCCTCGATATTTTCAACGGCACAGCTCAAAGAATTCAACCCTGGAAAATTTTCGGTCATTCTGTCATTACCTCCATTTATCCTTTGATCATTATAGCAAGAAAAATTGAATGTTTTCTTGCACCCCTTTTTATTGTCCCTCTGATTGCGAAAATTGGGGAACCCATTTTTATGTTCATTTGATCATTGGAATGTTCTTTACCTACACCCCTCTAATCCTTTCTCAACTTCCCCTTCCCCTTATTAGAATTAGTCAACTTCAGCTTTAGCCGACCAATAAAGCTTTATATCTCCCCAAGGACCTCTTTCTTTAGAGCAATAGCTTCCTTGCGTCCTGCAAAAACACAAGGCAGAAATCCTTGTCGGCTTCGACGGCTTCGGGGCAATGAGTCTCATCGATGATTCTTCTGGGACAGGCTTTTATTTAAAATAATAGCTTTCTTTTCTCGCTGTCCAATGAATTTCAAGCTGTTCAAAAAATTTTTCCCTTGTTAAATAAAACGCCGTTTTTTATCCATGAGCTCAAGCTAAAATCCTTCTTCAAGACCAATGCAAAGCCAACCATTACCGGATCAGCAGCTCGCGGATTACCGGTTTCTTTCCGGAGGCCTTTTGCGCTCCCTTTTAAAGCCTATGCCAGGGAGTTCTTTTTCGCAGGCTAAAAGAGTGGGAATAAGGACAGAGTGGGCAAGATCCCCTATAAAATTCGTCAATTTCAAAGAGCTATTCATACTCCATTCGTATTGTAGAATTAAGCCTCTATCCCTCTGAGATACCTTTCCGCATCAAGGGCGGCCATGCAACCCATTCCGGCAGCGGTAACAGCTTGCCTATAAAGGCCATCTACACAATCTCCGCAAGCGAATACACCGGGAACAGTCGTTTTTGTGCCTTGGAAAACTTTAATCAGCTTTCTTTCGTCCATTTCTAATTTCCCTTCGAATATTTGCGTGTTAGGGACATGACCTATGGCGACAAAGACTCCCCGGCATTCCAAGAAATTTTTGCTTCCATCTTTTAGGTTTCTTAGCCAAACACCGGTAACCTTATTTTGTTTGTGATCTAAAATTTCCTCCACGGCACTGTTCCAAATGGGTTTTATTCTTGGCTCATTAAACACTCTTTCAGCCATGATAGGAGAAGCCCTAAGGGTATCCCGACGGTGAACGAGATAAACGCTAGAGGCAAATCGAGTCAAATAAAGGGCTTCTTCGCATGCCGAATCTCCCCCGCCCACAACGACGAGAGGTTGATTCCTAAATACAGGTAATGCCCCATCACAGGTAGCACAATAGCTTACCCCTTTGGTTTCAAGCTCTGCTTCGCCGGGAACAGAAAGCTTCCTTGGGCGGGCTCCCACGGCGATAACAACGCTCTTTGTTTCAATCCATTCCTCGTCGATCTTCACCCTTTTTATCTTTTGAGTAAACTCCACTTCGGTAACCACCGACAAATACCGGACGCGTGTCCCAAACCGTTCGGCTTGTTTGCGCATCGCCTCCATGAGCTCCGGTCCTTGGATCCCCATGGGAAAACCGGGGTAATTTTCTACAATCGTCGTGGTCGTTAATAAACCCCCAGGTTCGGTGCCGGTGACAAGTAGGGGAGAGAGCTTGGCACGGGCAAGATAAATTGCTGCCGTCCAACCTGCACATCCCGAACCAATGATAATCGTTTCTTCCATAGACAAGCTTTTCTTTCTATTTATTATGAAAAAGAACTAAGAGGAGCTGTATTTTCATTACAGGAATAATTTTTTTAATAAAGCTTTTTTTAAGTTCTAATAAAATTGAAATTTTTGTTATGATTTTTAAAAAAATTTATTGACTTTGATTGATCTTTCATTTGAATTTAAACTTCTCATTAAAAGATAATGTTCCATTGAACTCCATTTTTCAAAAAGTACAGTTTATTCGGAATCATGTACCCCCTTCGGGGCTGTTTAAGGATAAAGAGTGGAGGGTAAGTCCGTTTAGTTTTGTTTTGGAAGAACGGTATGTAGAAATTCTTAACCGGCTCGGCATCTATCTGCAGAAATTCTATGAAGCGGCTGACCTTCTTTACAGGTTGAGTGTCCGAGGCAAACAACCTTCGTTTGTTTATGAGCTTTTAGATAGAGGAAAGCCTCGAGAGCTTATTGAAATCTCCCGAAGCGAAAAGCTGAAGAATGATCTTCCACGCGTTATCCGTCCCGATCTCATTTTAACTGAGGAGGGGTTTGCTTTATGCGAGTTGGATAGCGTACCCGGAGGCATAGGATTAACTGCATGGTTACAAGAGACTTATGGGCAGTGGGGTGAATCCTTAATTGGGGGTAGGGAAGGGATGAAACAGGGCTTTAAGGCTATTTTTCCTGAAGGGGTGGTTGTCGTTTCCGAAGAGGCGATGACATACTGGCCGGAGTTTGAATACCTAGTTGGTTTAGAAAGAATGCGTCATGCTGAAAGTTATACTTTTGACTGCGAACCCGTTTACCGGTTTTTCGAATGTTTTGATTGGGAAAAATTAAGTACTCTGCGCAAGAGCTATTCGCCGGATAGATGTTCAATTACCCCTCCTTTAAAACCCTACCTGGAAGAAAAGCTTCTTTTGGCCTTTTTTTGGTTAAAATCTTTAACAGACTTTTGGAAAAGGTATTTGAGCGAAAAGGGAATGCAGTTTTTGCGAAAGCTTATCCCTTACACATGGGTCGTCGATCCCACTCCCCTTCCTTATAATGCGGTGATTCCAGGCCTCGAAGTCCAAAGCTGGAAAGAGGTAGGGGCCTTTAGTCAATCCCAAAGAGAATTGGTGTTAAAAGTTTCCGGCTTTAGTCCTTTAGCTTGGGGTTCAAGAGGGGTTTATATCGGTTCGGATATGTCTTCTTCCGAGTGGCAGGAAAAGCTTGCCATGGCCCTAGCCGATTTTCCTCATCATCCTTGGATCATGCAAAGATTTGTCCGAGGCAAGCTCATTAAACATCCCTATGTCGAAGGACAAAAAATGGAAGAGATGATAGGCAGGACGCGTATTTCTCCTTATTACTTTGTCTATGATTCGCAGGTGCACCTCTGTGGCGTTCTTGTCACGATCTGTCCTGCGGACAAAAAAATCATCCATGGAATGAAAGAAGCTATTCTTGTCCCCGGGGCGTTAGCTAAACCCGAGGAGAGGAAAAAAGAAGAGTGGAATGAAGTTTTAGAAGTAAGATAAGGAAACCTTGATGAACTTGTTAGAATACGTTGCCAAAGAGATATTAGCCAAGGAAGGAGTAGCGATACCCCGGTATGGAGTTGCGGAAACTCCCCAGGAAGCTTTTGATATCGCTATAAAGCTCAATACGACTCCACTGGTTGTCAAGGCCCAGATATCCGCTGGGGGAAGGGCAAAAGGGAAATTTGTCAACGGCTTTGAAGGTGGAGTAAAAATATGCAATAGTCCTGAAGAAGTTAAGCAAGTAGCTGAGAAAATGATTGGTGGGCTACTTGTCACCGCCCAAACGGGTACGACCGGCCAGCCGGTGAGAAAAGTCATTGTTAGTGAATCTATAGATGTGGCCAAAGAGCTCTATCTTTCTCTGACTTATAGTTATGCTGAAGCGGCTATACTGGCTATGGGGAGCCTTGCCGGTGGAGTTAACATTGAAAGGATCGCCCTGGAGAATCCGCAAGCTTTGGTAAAAAAATATTTTTATCCCGAAGAGCCCCTATGGGATTTTCAATTGAGGGAATTCGCCGCTCAGCTTGGTTTTAAGGGAAAGCCTCTTGTCGATTTCTCCAAGATCCTCAAATCTCTTTTTTATGCTTTTATCAATCATGATGCTACCCTTTGCGAAATTAACCCGTTAGCCCTGGATAAAGAAAATCGTTTTTGGGCTTTGGATGCCAAGATAACCATAGATGATAATAGCCTTTTTCGACGAAATGAGTTGCTCGGTTATCGGTTTGAGACGGTTTATGATCCTCAAGAACTGGAAGCACTGCGCTACGGGGTAAATTACGTGGGTCTGGAAGGACAGATCGGTTGCATGGTTAATGGAGCAGGGCTAGCCATGGCCACGATGGATATCCTCGAGCGTTTCGGGGGAAAACCGGCAAATTTTCTGGATGTTGGGGGCGGGGCCGATCAAAGCCAGCTGCAAAATGCTTTTCGGGTTTTGTTATCCAATCCGAACTTAAAAGTTATTTTGATCAATATTTTTGGCGGCATTATGCGTTGTGATCTCATTGCGGAAGCTATTGTAGAAGCGGCCAAAAATCACCCCCCTAAGGTTCCCATAATCATTAGGCTAGAAGGGACTAGGGTGGAGGAAGGAAAAAAGATACTAAAAGGGTCTGCTCTCCAATATGTTTTTGCAGGAGACCTGGAAGAAGCGGCTAAACAAGCGGTTTATTTTCTTAAAAGGTAATTCCAATGGCTATTTTACTTAAAAAAACAGATAGAGTGGCCGTTCAAGGCATAACAGGGAAATATGGCAGTTTTCATGCGAGGCTTTGCAGGGAATACGGAACAAAGATTACGGCGGGAGTCACTCCTGGCAAAGGAGGAGGAGTTTTTGATGAAACTATTCCCCTTTTTGATACTCTCAAGGAGGCGAAAGAAAAGACAGGTTGTAATGTTTCTCTCATTTTTGTACCCGCTCCTTTTGCGGTTGATGCAATTATGGAGGCGGTCAGCTGTCAAATGGATCTTGTTATTTGCATCACAGAAGGCATTCCCATTTTAGACATGGCTAAGATCAAAAGGAAGATTGTCCAGCAAGGAATTAAGCTTGTAGGTCCCAATTGTCCCGGGGTCATTACCCCTGGAGAATCGAAAGCGGGGATTATGCCGGGCTATATCCATAAACCGGGAAAAGTGGGAATAGTATCCCGTAGTGGCACCTTGACTTATGAAGCGGTTTGGCAGATTACCCGCTTGGGATTAGGCCAGAGTAGCTGTGTAGGGATAGGTGGGGATCCCATTCATGGGTTATCTCTTAGAGAAGTGATTGAAATGTTCTGGGAGGATCCCCAAACGGAAGCCGTTCTTATTATTGGGGAGATTGGAGGTGGGGAAGAACAGGAAGCGGCACAATGGATTAAGGAAAATCCCAAGAAACCTGTAGCTGCCTTTGTTGCAGGCCTGACCGCGCCCTTGGGTAAAAGGATGGGACATGCCGGGGCGATTATTCTTGGACAATCCGGAACAGTTGCTGCTAAACTTGAAGCATTCAGGGAGGCGGGCATTAAAGTCATCCATTCTGTTTCTGAAATTGGTAAAGGAGTTGGCGAGGCGATAGACCAGTGGAACAGAAAAAAAATGGTTTGGTAACTTTACCCTTTATTGCCAACTCTCTCATAGAAGCATATGTATATAAAAAATAGAAATTAAAGATGGCGCGTCCACATTCCTATCTGATTGTAGAACCCTGTCCCCTTATAAAAGGTGAAATATCGGTCCCTGGGGATAAAAGTATCAGCCATAGGGCCGTCATGCTTGCTTCTCTGGCTAGGGGAAGAAGCAAAATTCGCCATTTCCTTCCTTCGGCGGATTGCCTTTGTACGCTAAGGGCTTTTGAAGCCATGGGAGTCAGGGTGGAAAAGGAGGGTAAAACTACCCTCATTATAGAAGGGAAGGGAGGACAACTGGACCCGCCTTTTGAAGCCATTGATTGTGGAAATTCGGGAACAATGATGCGGTTGATGGCTGGAATTTTATCCGCTCAGCCTTTTTATTCCAAGCTCATAGGAGATCGATCCCTCTCCCGCAGGCCAATGAATAGAATCATTGAGCCGCTACGTTTAATGGGAGCAAAGATCCGGGCAGAGGGCAAGGAAAACACCCCTCCTCTTTTCATCGAACCCTCCACCCTTAAAGGTATAGATTATAGGCTACCCATTCCGAGCGCACAGGTCAAATCCTGTATTCTTTTTGCCGGCCTTTTTGCCCCGGGGATCACCCGCATTATTGAACCTGTACCCAGTCGTGATCACACAGAAAGGCTTTTTGAGCAGTTTGGAGTACGCACTTTAAGAGAAGAAAATGGATGTATAGTTCTGCATGGAGGGATGAAATTGGAAGCTAGCGATGTAGATGTTCCCGGAGATTTTTCATCGGCCGCTTTTTGGATCGGAGCGGCGGCCGCTTTACCTAATTCGGAACTCCGGGTGCGCTCTGTAGGTCTAAATCCTACGCGTACAGGTCTACTTAAAATCCTGCTGAGAATGGGAGCCCACATCGAGGAATCCGTAGAATCCCATGCGAGAGGGGAGCCTATAGGGAGTCTTTGGATTCGTGGAAATAAATTAAAAGGAACGGTTATCCAAGGAGATGAGATAGTGGGAGTCATTGATGAGCTTCCTATTTTAGCCGTTATCGGAGCCTTAGCCGAAGGCATTACCGAGATAAGGAATGCCCAGGAGCTGAGGGTCAAGGAATCCGACAGGATCAAGGCCATCGTAACCAACTTGAGGGCCTTTGGAGTCGAGGTGGAAGAGCTTGTCGATGGGATGAGAATTCAAGGAATGGAGAGCGTACAGCCCGCGCGAGTTGAAAGTTTTGGAGATCATCGTATCGCCATGGCTTTCTCTATACTGGCTCTCAAAGCCAATAAAGCTTCAAGAATAGAGGATGTTGACTGCATTGCTACTTCCTATCCGGGATTCGAGCAAGACCTGTATGCATTAACCCAGTCTTTTTCCAAGGAGTGGATGGATGAGCCCAAGAAAATCAAGGGCTTTATCCAAGCTTTAACCAAAGCCGAGAGGGCGGAGGAGGTAAAGAAAAAAGAGATCCTCTATCCTGTCATTACTATTGATGGCCCTACGGCCTCTGGAAAAAGTACCGTGGCCCAAAAAGTTGCCGAGGCGTTGGGATTTACCTACTTTAATACGGGAGCTCTTTACCGTTCGGTGACCTGGAGAATCTTATCCATGGGCTACGATATTCACGATGAAGAAAAGGTCGTTGAAGCCTGTAGAAAATTAAAACTCAGGTGCATTGTTCAGAAAACAGATCGTTTTTCCAGGGCCAAGATCCTCATCGATGAGAAGGAACCGGATGAAAAAACCGACCTGCGGTCAGCCGAAGTCAATGCAGCGGTTTCGATCATCGCTTCTTATCCACGGGTTAGAGAGTGGTTGCTCCCTTTTCAAAGAGAGCTAGCCCATGAAGCTCCTTTGGTTGTCGAAGGCAGGGACATAGGCTCGGTCGTTTTTCCCGAAAGCCCCTATAAGTTTTTCCTGGATGCCCAGTTGGAGGAAAGGGAAAAAAGAAGGGAAAGACAGGGGGAAAGGGACAATGTAGAACAAAGAGATAAGTTGGATCAATCGAGGAGCTCGGCTCCACTTTGCTGTCCTGTTGATGCGGTGAAGCTAGATACCACGAAGCTGCCAATAGACAAAGTTGTGGAAAAAATTCTCGATATCCTTTGGAAAAAAGGTTTACCCGTTGCTGGATTAAAAACGGCTGCAAAAAGTTAATTTTTTCTGGATTTTTTTTCTTTAGCTTTCCCTATTTTTTGACAAGGGTTGTCATCTTGTGAAAAAAGGTTATGCCATTGCCAGGGCGCTGACGCTTGGGATCTTAAAACTTTTTTTTGATTTTAAAGTTTATGGACGGCAAAACATTCCTGCCGAACCCGTGCTGATCGTGGCCAATCATTGTAGCTATCTTGACCCTCCAATCGTAGGTTGTACATTTGAAAAAGAAATCTATTTTGTTGGCAGGAAAACCCTATTTGATAACCCTCTTTTTGGAACGCTGCTCCGTTATTTAAATACAATACCCTTAGACAGGGATAAACCCGAAGTTGGTTCTTTTAAGCTTATTCTAGATCTTTTTGAAAACGGCAAGTCTATTCTTGTTTTTCCCGAAGGGACAAGAAGTCCCTCGGGATCATTACAGAAAGCGGCTCCTGGGGTAGGCTATATCGCTGCTAAAGCTAAAGTCCCGATACTACCTTTAAGAATATTCGGTTCTTTTGAAGCATTCCCAAGAACCGCTAAGTTTCCTCGACCCTATCCCATTAGAGTCGTTGTGGGTAGGGCGTATAGGCCGACAGAAAATACGGCGGGGCTTTCAAAAAAAGCCTACTATCAGATTGTGGCTGATGAAATGATGAGCAAGATCGCCGCTCTGCAATTTGATCACAAATTGGGATGGGTCCAAAAGGATTTGCTTGTGTAAAAGAAAATTTGCTGTATTAGTAACTATAATTCATGACCGAGGAGAAAAAAGGAAGAGCCGAACGTAAAACAGCTATTTCATTAGCCGAAGCGGGTATCGGTTCCATCTTTTATGTCCATTCGATAGAAGGAAGTGCTGTAGAATGCCACCGGTTGAGGGAGTTGGGCTTTTGTGAAAAGGCTGAAGTAGTAAAGCTAGCTCATGGGGCTATGACTGTATGCCTGGTTTGTGGTTCAAAATTGGGATTGAACAAAGGATTAGCGAAAAGGATCTTTGTGACTTCGGCAAAGAAGGATTCGGCACTTTAGTCGTTGGTAAAGCTCCGTGCCCAGTTTATACCGTAATAGGCAACCAGTGAAAAAATTTTATTTTTTAATTGGTGATTTCTCTTTATGGCCTTGTTGAAAAAAGACGAGCGCGCTTTTAAAACTGAACCTGTAAGTAAGCTTTTCACCTTTGCTCTTGTCGGCAATCCCAATAGCGGCAAAACAACCCTTTTTAATGCCCTAACAGGGTTAAGACAGAAGATTGCCAATTATCCCGGAGTCACCGTTGAAAAAAAAGTAGGGGTTTTTTACAACCTGCATGGAGAGAAGTGCCAAATTATCGACCTTCCGGGCACCTATAGTCTTCTTCCCCACTCACCGGACGAAAAAATAACTACCGAAGTCCTTTTGGGACTGAGAGAAGACACCCCTAAACCCGATGCGGTCATCTGCATCGTCGATGCTTCGAATTTGGAGAGAAGTCTTTACCTGGTCAGCCAGATTCTTGAGCTTGAGCTTCCCGTTGTCGTTGCTTTGAACATGATCGATGAACTTGCAGCTAAAGGATGGGAAATTGATTTCAAGGCTCTTTCCCAGAAATTCAACTGTCCTGTAGTGCCCTGCCAGGCCAATAAAAAGAGTGGGATTGTTCCCTTAAAAGTCCTATTGACTAAAGAGCTCGTTTACTCCCGGTCCTTTATTTTGAATTATCCCGATTTCATCGAAAAAGAAATCGCAGCATTGGAAGAGCTTATTCGAGCCCATAACCGGCGACCGGTCGAAAGGATCGTGCTCTTGTTACTTTTGACTTCTCCTGATCCGGATGAAACGGCCAAGTTATTTCAGCTCGGTTTCATGGCCCAAGCTGTAAAATCCTCTCAAGAAAAAATCGGCAAAATCAACCCGGCCTGGAGGGATGTTGTTGTAAGGAAAAGGTTTACCACTCTTCAAAACTTGCTCAAAGGGACGGTGAAGAAAGGAGTTCAACTCTCCAGGGGGTTAAGTGATAGGATTGACCGCTATGTTGCCCATCCATTCTGGGGATGGTTGATATTTTCTTTTGCCATGGGGCTGATGTTTTTGGCCGTCTTTGGCATGGGTTCTTATCCTAAAGATTGGATAGATGAGGGTATAAGAAAAATCTCTGAGAAAATCCAAGACTTTTTTCCCCCGGGAGAACTGAGGGATCTTATATGCCAAGGGGTGATTGGAGGAGCCGGTAATGTTGTTGTTTTTTTACCCCAGATACTCGTGTTGTTTTTCTTTATCGGTCTTTTAGAAGATACGGGATACATGGCAAGGGCTGCTTTTTTGATGGACAAGTTGATGAATGCCGTAGGTCTTCATGGAAAATCATTTTTGCCCCTGCTCAGCAGTCATGCTTGTGCAATACCCGGAATTCTATCTACTCGAACTATTGATAGTCCCAAGGATAGGTTGCTGACCATACTTATAGCCCCTTTCGCCAGTTGTTCAGCCCGTTTGCCGGTTTACGTGCTCATGTGTGGAGTACTCTTTTCTCAGAGTTCGCATTCTGTACTCTGGAGCACTCTAACCATTTTTTTCCTCTATTTTATGGGGATTGGAGGAGCCTTTTTCTTCGCATGGGTTTTTAAAAATACCCTTTTTAAAGGCAGGCAACCTTTTTTGCTTTTGGAACTTCCACCCTACCGCAGGCCTTCTATTAAGTCTATTGGCTTGCAGATGTATGAGAGATCTTTGGCTTTTCTTAAAAGGGCGGGAACGATTATCGTTGCTGTTTCTATCCTGTTGTGGTTTTTTAGTACCCATCCGAAGTTTCAGGGAGAATCTTCCTCCCAGACCCTTTCTCATAGTTTTGCAGCGAGCATAGGTCATTTTATAGAACCAGCGATCAAGCCCTTGGGATTCAATTGGAAGATTGGAGTTGGATTATTAAGTGCCCAAGCGGCCAGAGAAATGTTTGTCAGCACTATGGGAATAATCTATACAGGAGAGGAAACCAACGAGGATATCCTTCCCTTAGCCCAAGCCATGAGCAATGACAAGTGGCCTGACGGCAGAAAGGTATTCAGCCCCTTGAGCTGTCTTTCTCTGATGATTTATTTCGCTTTTTCCTTGCAATGTTTAAGTACGGTTGCCGTCGTTAGAAGGGAGACCGGTTCTTGGAAATGGGCAGCATTTCAATTTGCCTACATGACTTCCTTTGCATATATTTGCTCTTTTCTATTTTACCAAATGGGTTTATTATTAGGTTTTAGATAGAAAGGACGGTTTGAGTAACAATTTTAAATGAACTGGCAAAGCGTTGTAGCGGCTATCATCGTATTTATGTCTTTAGTGTATTTAATAAGGGTTTTTAAAAATAAGGGATCTGGAAGTTGCGGATGTGATAAATGCATGAGGGATAAAAAGGCGGATCCTTTCCCTTAATTTTTACCTTGTTTTCGCGTTCGACGAAGGAACTCTGAGCGTTATTTCTTTTTATTAAGTAACAACAATATCAAAACTAAAAGAAGATTTAAGAAAGTACAATTGGAGAGAAAAAATGGCGGAAATGGCTTTAGTATCGATCCCCGATTTTGTCGAGGGGAACATCGTCAAGGGTATAGTGGTGGATAAAACACCCAAGGAAGTTGTTGTCGATATTGGATATAAATCGGAAGGGATTATTCCTTTGAGCGAGTTCGAAGAACCCGATTCCATCCAAATCGGGCAAGAAGTAGAAGTTTTAGTTGAGAGCTTGGAAAATGAAGAGGGGATGGTCGTTCTTTCTAGGCAAAAGGCAGCCCAGAAGCAGAATTGGGACAAAATTCTTAAGACTTTTGAAGAAGGGGGAACGATTACCGGCAAAGTGAAGCAAGTGGTCAAGGGAGGGTTAATGTTGAACATTGGAGTGGAAGCCTTCTTACCCGCTTCACAGATTGATATTGTTCCACCGAAAAATTTAAAGGAATACGAAGGGGCAACGCTTACCTGTAAGATTGTAAAAATCAGTGAAGAAAGGAAAAACGTTGTATTATCGAGAAGAGAGATTGTAGAAGCGGAAAGAAATCAAAAAAGACTTCAATTCCTCGAAAAGGTTCATGTTGGGGATCTCGTCAAGGGAGTGGTTAAAAATGTTACCGATTTTGGAGCTTTTATTGATCTGGATGGCATAGACGGTCTTATCCACATTACCGACATGAGTTGGGGAAGAATAAATCATCCTTCTGAAATTCTGAAGGTGGGGCAAGAGATCGAAGTCGTTGTTATCGATGTTGATAGAGAAAAGGAAAGGGTATCTCTTGGGCTGAAACAAAAGACCCCCAATCCCTGGGAAAATATAGAAGAAAAATATCCTATAGGGACAAAGGTCAAGGGGAAAGTCGTCAATCTCGCTCCTTATGGGGCTTTTATAGAACTGGAGCCTGGCATTGAGGGATTGATTCATATCTCCGAGATATCCTGGACCCAAAAAATTACCAAGCCTAGCGAGGTTCTTTCCATGGGACAGGAAGTCGAAGCGATAGTTCTCGACTTAAACAAGGAAGAACAGAAACTGTCCTTGAGTTTGAAAGCCTTGGAAGTCAATCCCTGGGAAAAAGCTTCTGAAACTTATCCTCCAGGCTCCCTCATCAAAGGCAAGGTCAAGAACTTTTCCGCTTATGGGGCTTATGTCGAGTTGGAAAATGGACTTGATGGATTTATACACGTTAACGACCTTTCCTGGACGAGAAAAATTAATCATCCTTCGGAGGTGTTGAAAAAGGGAGAACAGATAGAAGCAAAGGTATTAGAGATAGATAAAACCAACCAGAAGATTCTTCTTGGGATTAAGCAGTTAACCGAGGATCCCTGGAAAGAAATTGAAAAGAAATACAAGGTGGGAGAAGTGGGTGAGTGGAAAAGTAAGTAAAATAGCCAGTTTTGGTGCTTTTATACAGCTTGCCGACGAGATCGACGGCCTTGTTCATATCTCGCAGATAATACGGATCGAGTGCCAAGGTTAAAACGTTTTAAAGTGGGGCAGGAAGTAAGCGCAAGAATAATTAAAATTGACAAGGAGGAACGCCGCATCGGTCTTTCTATAAAAGCCCTGCACTACACTCCTGAACAGCTTGAAAAAGAAAGAGAAAGAATGGAGTTTAGCAGGCCTACTGAAGAGTTGGGTTCCCTGGAGGATGCTTTTAGCAAAGCCGAGGAAGACTATCGACCCGGTGAATCCAAAAAGAAAGCCAGCTAGTTTTTTTTCAATAATCCCTTTTCCCCTTGGGACCCTGGAGAAGAGGGCAATTGTTTGTGGGTTATTTTCCTAAAGAGGACGATCCGACCCTAGAGCTGTACTGCCCCCATGGGCAGGATAGTTAGGCCTCCAATGGAATATCCAATACGGGTATAGGAGAAAACCCGTTGTTATTTTTAGGTTAACTTTACCATTGTCTTTTCCTTTTCCTATTTTATTATAAAACAAGGAGAGAAAAGGACATATCATGACAAGCCAGGATACTCTTCCTTCCTCGGAAAAGGGATGCCAACAAGGGTTAACGGCAACGGTCCTTTTTTATTTTTTATCCCTTACCCTTATCGCTTTTTTGGGATGGGGTTCATTGAATCTTTTTCTTGAAGGATTAGGAAGACCCGTAGATGGCTTGCTTTCCTTGCTCTGGCTAGGCGTTTTTTTTGTGGTTTCCCTGTTTTTTTCTCACCAGCTTCGTTGTTCTTTACGTGAAGAAAGTTAAATAAAAAGCGTGACACCCTGGAGGAAGTTATGAGTGAAGCCCAACTCCGACCTCAAAAGGAGCAAGAGAAGACCGAAAAAAAACTTCCTCCCCCGGTGGGGACCCTTTTTCTCTTGATTCTTTACTTGGCTATACTCGCGGGCATGTGGCTGTTTATGTATTTTGAGATGCTCCAAAGGAGGTAACCGATGGAAAAACTCGAAAAGATCTACGTTTGGCTGTCCATAAGTATTCTTTTAGCTTTTATAGTTGCTCTTGTTTATGCCTCGGTGGTCCTTGCCGTCAGGGTCCCTACCGACGCCGGACAGATCGTTCCCAATCCCGGGGAGTCCTTGGTGTCAGCCGTCATGCGCACTTCTCCCTTTAATCAACCCGGTGTCCAAGAAATAGCTCCCGGCAAGTACAAGGTTGTCGTCCTCGGCCAGGCCTGGATGTTCAACCCTCCTGCCATCGAGTTGCCTGTGGGAGCCGATGTCACCTTTTATGGGACAAGCCTGGATATAGATCATGGGTTTTATGTTGCCGGGACCGACATCAACATGATGCTCCTGCCCGGACAGGTTTCCGTTCTCAGCCATAAGTTTGATAAGCCGGGACTCTACCGGATCATCTGCCATGAATATTGCGGTACTCTTCATCATCTCATGACGGGAACAATAACGGTAAAATAACAAAGGAAACAATCCATGAGCGCTATCGTCCAAGCCCAAACCCAGGTTGTAACCGATCCCAAAGGATTTCAACTCTCTCCCGGCAACCGCAGGTGGATACTCTGGTCCATTCTTTTGGGCTTTGCAGCCCTGGCCTTTGGTGTTTTCCAGGGATTTGTCCAGGGACTCAATTACGCGGGCATCAGCCTTTTTACCATGCTACCCGGGATGAAAACTTATTATGAAGGACTGACGGCCCATGGGGTCCTTAACGCTTTTATATTTACCTTTGCTGAAGCAAACGGGTGGCTTTCCTTGACGACGGCCAGGGGCTTGGGTCAGAACCTCAACTCCAAGCTCTTAGCTTTGTCTTTTATTTTTCTCCTGCTGGGCACCGTTTTTGCGGGTATTCCCATTTTTGCGGGTAAAGCCAGTGTGCTTTATACCTTTTATCCTCCTCTCCGTGCCCATTGGGCTTTTTATTTCGGCATTGCCTTGGCCGTTGTCAGTACCTGGATTATTTCTGCCGCCCAGCTTTTGGCCCTTTCGGCATGGAGAAAAGAGCATAAAGGGGAGAGGATCCCCCTTATGGCTTATGTTTCGATCATGACCTATATCATGTGGGATATTTCTTCACTTGGAGCTGCAGCAGAGGATCTGTTTCTTTTGCTTCCCTGGTCTTTGAATCTCCTGCCCGGATCGGATCCCCTCTTGAGCAGGGTCCTGTTCTGGTACACGGGCCACCAGATCGTTTATTATTGGCTTCTTCCCGCTTATGTTTCTTGGTACATATGCATTCCACGGCTGGTTGGAGGAAAACTCTTTAGCGATTCTCTCGCACGGATCGCCTTTATTATGTTCGTTGTCCTGGTTCCCGTGGGTTTCCATCACCAATACACCGATCCGGGTGTAGGTAATTATTACAAGATAGCGGTGCTCTTCTTGACCTTTGGAATCGCTTTTCCCAGTCTTCTTACGGCATTTTCCATCATGTACGCCCTTGAAATTGGAGGACGGGCCAATGGGGGGAAGGGAATCTTGGGGTGGTTTTGGAAACTGCCTTGGTCTAATCCTGCAGTAAGCGCCCAGGTGCTGGCGATGATCGCCTTTCTGCCCGGCGGAATCACCGGCATTATGAACGCTAGCTACAACATGAACCTTTTAATCCATAATACGACTTTTGTCCCGGGACACTTTCACCTGACATTAGGTTCAGCCGTAACCCTTTCTTACTTTGGTATCGCCTACTGGCTTATCCCTTATTTAACAGGTAAGGAGCTGGTCCTGAAAGGACTAGCCAGATGGCAACCTTGGATCTATTTTCTTGGAATCTTGATATTTGCCCGCGGGGAGATCTCCGGTGGAATTCTTGGAATGCCCAGGAGGACGGCTATGGCGATCATCAACTATGACCCCTTGCCGGGATGGAAATTGGCCGGGGCGCTGACGGGAATAGGGGGGACGATCATGTTTATAGCCTGCGTTCTTTTTTTCCTCGTCATTTTCTTTACCCTTATCTTGGGCAAACCAAGGGAAACCCAGGAAGACATCCCTTTTGGTGAAACTTATTTAGGTGCAGCTCCTTCAGGATGGCAACTTGTTCTCGATAAGCTCTCCTATTGGGTTTTGCTTTCCTTTATCTTGATCGGCTTGGTTTACGGTCCTTTTTTGCTTACCCATCTTCCTCCGAAGCTTACTGCTCCTCCCTTCCAAGGGTTTTAAAAGCGGGGTCCACAATCATTTCTGTCCTGTCTTTGGAACCTAGAGAAAGGGCTATTTATTTTTTCCCTTGTCTTAAAAATATAAACTTTGGATCTTTTTGTTTTGGGAAGATGTTTTAGTTGGAGGAAGATGCAAAGCAAAAGGTCGGCTTATTCCTTTGAGGATCGGAACTGCGAAAGAAAAAAATTGTAACAAAAATGTAACGTGCACCGATTTACAAAATCTGTTATGAGAAAAAACGAAAAACTGGATTTTATTGGAAAAAACCGGGAATAAGGAGGCCTGAATTTTGCTTTACTTTAATAAAGAGGAGAAAAAGATTTTGCTTGAAAGAGGTTCAAAAGAAAGTCAAACGCACACCAGAGGTTATTATGAATTCTTTTTATGCACAGCTCAGAGGGAAGTGCCTGTGGCAGACCCTTGTAAGATCTTTATTCATGAGTGTTGCTTCTTTTATTTGTTGTTTTTGCCTCAATGGGCAGGAAATACCCGTTATCGATTCCAATCCCCAGGCTTTAGCTCAATCTGAAGGAGATTCCACAGCGACGCAGGGGAGCTCTTCCTCGACGACCGATTCTTCTTCCAGTCCATCAACTGTCTCTTCGCCTAATGATTCTTCATCCTCCTCTTCTTCAGACACCCAGGCCCAGGCCCAGGCTCAAGGAGGGGTTGCCAATCCTTACGTAGCCCAACCCTCCCAAGCGGAGAGCACGCCGAATGTAGAGACCAAGGAACAACCGGGGAGTAAGAATCCTAAAGAAATCAGTAAAGAAGAAGTTTTAGGTCCTAAAACAGGTATTTACTTTGGGGTTTTTGGAGGAGCCGCTTTCCCCATGAGCAATGGGATCAGTGCCTTGAATTCACCCCCTCTTTTTTCTGCAGGAGGTCAGACCCATGGGGATACCGCCGGGGTTGGTGGGGTCCAGGTGGGATATAATTTTTCCGGTTACAAATTGGATTCCCAAGGGAAATATTGGCTGCAGCCTGCAGCTCAATTTGAAGCCTATTATATCGGGCAAGAAAATATTTCTTCAACCCTGGTTGGCGGGGTAGCGGGGACCCCGATGACCCATACGCCTTATGCCTTTAATACCGAGTTGAACATGGGGATATTCGTTGCCGATGGTTTGATTCGCTTTGTGAATCCTACCAAAATCGTTCCCTATCTGGGTGGAGGAATTGGAGGAGCTTACTTAGCCTCTTCGGGGACCAACATGATAGCACCCAATGGAGCCAATCTCTTATTCGGGCATAGTTATTCCCAGGGAGCCTTTGTAGGGCAAGGACTTGCAGGAGTTCAGTACAATTTTACCGATCATTGGAGTGCATTCATTGAATATAAGATCCTTTGGATCAAGGAAACCGAGTTTTCTTATCTCATGTTTAGCGGCAATTCTATGTTGATCAAGTATCCCCAGTCTTTTAACATGGCCCTTGGGGGAATCCGTTATAATTTCTAACAAAAAAAATCGGTGTCCAGTCAACGGGGAAGGTATTTTTAGGGGAAGAGAGAAGGCAGTGGTGTTGCCGACTCATAGAAAATTCGAAGGGCCTTTTCTTTTGTTGGACCAGGATCCTTCTGCTTTCAAAAACGTGCGCACATATACGCACCGTTTTCTTCCTGCCCTGATGGGTCTTACCGACCACATTCGTAGCTTGGGCGGGCTTGACTTTCCCGGCTAAGGCACAGGCTCTCTCTGTCGCACCGACGCCATTGCTGGACGGACTCGCTAGGGGTAGGGAAGTTAGGGTTGCCAGCCGTTCTGTGTTCATCGCCCTTTCCATAATCACCGTTATATATTAATGGGGATGGTGTGCAATACTAGAGCCTATCTCCTTTGTAGAGCTCCTTGAGGGTGTGGATAGATAAATTGGAAGATCTAAGATGTTTTAATCTAGAGATCTCCAGGTTGGCGGGAGTTTGTTTGCGGTTTGTTATTTAAAAGAGCTTTGGCTTCCTTCCTTTGCCAAGAGTTTTTGTGTAATGGAAAAGGGATCAAAGAGCTTTCTTTTTTGTTCATGGGGCGTAAGCCTTTTACTTTCTCTCAACTTTAAAGATCAAAGAAGAGTTAATCTTCTTGCTTTTTGAGACCCAATTGATCTTGCAAAAATGCCAAGGTGATCATCCAGGAAAGCTGGGCTGCGTCTTTGTTGTAACTTTCCCTTTCCTCACAAAAGAAACCATGCGTTGCTCTCGAGAATTCGACCTGGATAAAGGACTTGTTCTCTTTATTGAGCCGAGTTGCCGTTTTCAATCTTTCTTCAAGGGGGATATGAGGGTCTTGGCTGCCCCAGAAAAACAAAAGACCGCCTCTAATCTGTTGGGCTTGGTTTAAGAGCTCTCCAATACCTCCCCCGTAATAACAAACGGCTGCTGCAATAGGAAGAGATTCGGCGGCAAGAAATGCGACTTTCCCTCCAAGACAGAATCCAACGGCTCCAATACGGCTGGATGGAAAGTTCCCTTTTGTACTCAGCCACTCGTAGCAGCCGTAAATATCGGACTGAAGTCCGGATATCGTCAAAGTTTTTAAAAATTGGCGAGCCAGGGGAAACTCGTCGTATTTGCCTTCCCACCGGGGACGAACCCTGTGGTAGAGATCCGGAGCAAGAACTAAGTAGCCTTGGGCCGCTAGTCTTCGGGCCACGCTCTGTATGTGGGCATTGACCCCAAAAGCTTCCATGAACAACAAGATACCACCTTTAGGTTCCTGGGGTTGGCTTCGGTAAGCTTCAAAAAAGCTTCCATCCCTGCCTTTGATCTTTTCCCAAGAGGAATGAATAGCCGGCAAAACAGGTTGTTCTCCCATACTTTTACAGATTAAATAGAGGAAAAGACAAAGAGTTGACCATCCTTTTTTCATCGGCTCGAACTTTTTTAAGCGCCAAAGCTTTTTTTTTTGCATAAAAACGAAAAAGAAAGTTATAAACCTATGGTCTACTCACGATTTTTTTTCTTATAAATTTTTCTATTTCTCTTAAGCGTGAAAGCTTGCTTCTTAAAATGCTACTGCCAGAAAAACCTAAGATGTTGTAGGGGAATTTCTTTTCATTTTGCTTTACCCAGTGTGCAAGAGGAAGAAGGCCTTCCTTGTTTATTCTTTCGTAATGGCTTATTGCTTCAAAAGGCCGTTTTAGGGCGATGATTTTTAATACCTTGTAGTAGGCTTCGCAAGCCGCATTTTTTCTTTCTTCATTTAAGATCTTCTGTTGATGCAGCCAATTGGTCATGGTATCAAAAAGAGAAATTTCTGTTCTCATCACTTCCAGGGGATGACGCTTGGAAAACGTAGTAGATGACCAGTTCGCCCTATAATAAATTTTGGCTGAGGGAGTAGAACGGCAATTAAAGCCGTGTTGAAAAATCCGCATGTAGAGTTCGTTGTCTTCACTGCCGTAAAGGAGGTTTTCATTCCATCCCCCAAGCTCGATAAGAAAATCTTTCCTGAACAGGCAGCATCCTACGTTGGGATTTTTTCTCTTGTACCATCTTACAAAAACATCGGGAAAGGAAATATCTTTGGGGGCGATGTAGGCTATGTCTTGAGATTCATTCCATTGTTCCTCGATAATCGAACCAAAATAAACATCAATTTTTTCGTGACATTGTTGATCTTCTTTAAAATGGTTGAAGATTTTTTCCTTATCGAGGAAGTCATCCGCATCAAGATATTGGATCCATTCTCCTTGGCTTTCATAAAGAATGGTGTTTCGCGCTTTAGATACGTTTCGCTGGTCAATAAAAAAAGCTTTGATATCTTGGCTGTAGGATTTGATGATCTGGGCTGTTTGGTCAATAGAACCGTTGTCGACCACGATAATTTCTTTTGAGGGATAAGTTTGACCCAGGGCACTTTCAATGGCTGCTTTTAAAAATCTTTCACCGTTATAAACCGGAATGCCGATAGAAACTAGGGGAAAATGCATAAAAGACTCATAGAAAACTTGTTTTTACCCGCATAAAAGAAAGGAATGACTTTGGGAAAATAGTGGGAAACCCCTAACTGAATAATACAAAATCAATGACCTTGCAATGTTTTTCGGTTGTTTCTTTCGCTGGATAAAATTCCTTGAGCGATAATTCCCTAGGTATTTCGCCCTAATCAAAGAGAAGGTCTCTTTGAACTCCCTTGCGGCCGTTTTATGAAAACAGTTGGGCTTTGCACCTATTCATCTTTGCAAAGAGATCTTCTTGCCGGATGTCGGGCTAGTCAAAGTCGCTTCATCGATTGGTTTAGAAAACAAGGCTGACTTTGTCATTCCTTTGAAACACGCTCATCTTCTGAGGCTTGCCTTCACAGCAATCCTCTCTGGAAACTGTTTTTTTAGCCAGCATAAAGCTCAAAGCCTGTTTCCTTTTCCAAGTCGTTATGTATAAGAAGTAAAAGGAGCGATAAAGAAAAAAAAGATTGGAACAATGTTTTGGATTCGCCCTAAATTTCCTGCTAAAGAAGATTATGTATTTATTCAAAATGATAACAAGGGGAGGAGATCGATAGAATGGAGAGAAGGCCCTAAGGGCCTCATCCCTGCTGGTCCGAGCTTTTCCAAGCGGCATTCTAGAAAAAAAGCAATTCCTGGTCCACGCGAGCAAAAACCGGGGTAAACCGTTTGTGTTCTACAAGTATTACTCTAGGTAACCACAGGGCAGCGGCACGAAAAAGAAAGTCGATGGTCTTTGCTTTTTTAACTTTTATATGCCAAAAAGAAATTTCAACGAGATGAAGTTCTGGCAACGATTTTTAAGGTATCAGAGAATAATGCGATATTTTGAAAACTGGCCTCTTTATTTTAATTACCGCAGAAGTGTAAAAAAAGGCCAAGAAAGAGATTATTCTACCGTTCTTCATTTTAGAACCAGGAACCGTTTTATATTGGGGGTTCCGGTATATCGAATGCATCTTTTTGAAGAAATATTTGCCTGTCACATCTATTGGCCAAGCTTTTGGGGAAAGCCGTTGGACAATAAAAACCCCATTGTCATCGATATTGGAGCAAATATAGGTCTTTTTTCATTCTTTGCTTTATGCCTTTTTCCCGGTGCCCGTATCATCGCTATAGAGCCGATAGAAGAAAATTTTTCATGGCTTAAGGATACAATCGAAGCCAACAAGTTAAGTTCTCTTGTGAGCTTAAGACAGTGCGCCTTGAGTTCGCAGCGCGGCTTTGTAGATCTTTACCTACACGAAGAAGGACATTTTCCCATTTTTAGTTCCATCCTATCCGTTACCGATCGTAAAATTCCGGTTCCCACGAAAACCCTGGTCGACATTTTCGAAGAGGAAAAAATCGACCGTTGTGATTGGATTAAACTGGACTGTGAAGGCGCTGAGTATGAAATTCTTTATAACTGCCCCGGATCCCTGTTCAAAACGATACATCGACTCAGCATAGAAGCCCATAGGGGGGAAAAACCCGGTCATACGGCTGAAACCCTGCAAATGTTTTTAACTAAGAAAGGCTACGTAGTGAAAAGAAAAGACATAAGCGAACAATCCAGCATGATCTATGCCTTGCAAACTTGAGTTTTCCTTTTCAAGAAAACCAGGGAAAAAAAAGAGAGTAAAGGAGACGCTAAACCACGACCCATTGCACCGAGTTGAAAGCGTTACGGGGATGAAATAACAAAAGGAAACTCGTCCAAGAAAGCTTCAAGGAGAATGGGTACTTTGAGCAGCTTGTTCTTTTTGGATCCTTTCTAATCCCTTTTCTATAGCTTTAGATTCTACAGCTTGACGTTGCGTCCTCTCGAAAAGATGGGTAAGATGGGGAGCAAAAAAAAGAAGGATAAAGGCCAACACTGCAAGGAGTATTTTCAATATTTTCTTCATAAGAAAATAAGTAGGCAGAAAAAGGTCATGTCAATACATGACTTATCTTTTATTTTCCCTTGTTAGTTTATCTGACGGTGCCAAGAGGAAGAGGTTATGATTTTTGTTTCTCATATTAAGATTTGACTGGAATGGAAGCCAAACAGGGCTAATAGTTTCTAGGGGCTAGGTTAACGAGATTAAGAAGAGATCAAGAAAAAAGAAATGATAGATGTTTTATTCCCGTTTAAAACTTGACGGTTAAGAAACTAAAAAAGGTCTTTACCGGAAACTAAACAAAATTGACATAGCCTATAAGTCAAGGCTTGATGTTAATTCCGAGCCTGCCTTCCTCATGTTCTATTGAAGAGGGGTGTTTTCACTTTGGTTTGGGGAGCTTGAGAAGGGTAAGCCCTAGAATTATCGACCCTCATAGCTGATCCTATAGATAACATTGTTGCCGTCGTCGGCGAGCAGAAGGCTGCCGTCGGGAAGAAAGATCAGCCCAGCAGGCCTTCCCCAAGTTTTTGAGGGATTGGGATTGAGCAGGAATCCTGTCATGAAGTCCTCGTAGTAACCCTTGGGCTTGTTATCTTCTCCAAAGGGGACGTAGACGATCTTGTAGCCTGTGGCTTGTTTCCTGTTCCAGGAACCATGAAGGGCTACAAAAGCCCCCTTCCTGTAATGCTCGGGTAATGGAGCATCCGGGGGAGCAAAGGCTAACCCTAGGGCTGCAGAGTGGCTTTCAAAAAAAACGTCGGGCTTTTTGGTCTTTTTGATCAGCTCTTCGGCTTTTGTCCCTCCGATTTTCTTTTTCCACCGCGGATCGATAAACTGCGGGCTGAAATAACAGTAGGGCCAGCCGAAGAAATCTCCTTTTTCGACCCGAGTCAAGTAATCGGGCACAAGATCGTCGCCGAGCCAATCCCTTTCGTTTACCGTGGTATACAAGGCGGCTGTTATCGGATGGAAAGCTAGACCCACGGGATTCCTGAGACCGGTAGCGTAGAGTTCATAGTTTTTCGATTTAAGCTTATAGTGAAGAATCGAAGCCCGGGGAGGAGGATCTTCATCCACGTTGGTTTTTGAACCTACCGTTATAAACAGGGATTGACCGTCTGGAGAAAAAGCTAAGCTGCGGCTCCAATGATTTCCTCCTCCGGGAAGAGAAAGAATTTTTCTCCCTCGACCTTCGAGCTTTGTTTGCCCCTCTTTATAGGCAAATTCTAGAACTCCATCGGTATTAGCTACATAAAAACTATCTTTGCTAAAGGCCATGCCAAAAGGCAAATGCAACCCGTTGGAAACATCCCCAAAAAGGGTGATTTCATCGGCTTGTCCATCTTTGTCGGTATCTTTAAGCAGCTTGATTCGACCTGAATAAGATTCGGCAACAAGAACATCTCCAGAAGGAGTCAAGGCAAACCACCGAGGGTTGTCTAATCCCTTGGCGAATAGGTTGACCGTGAAACCTTCGGGAAGATTGAGGACCGCCTTCGTAGGCGGTGGAAGAATTTGAGGCCAGTTGTCTGACCCTTTAACCTCGGCTTGGGGGAGTTTTTCTAACTCAATTTCGATCTTTTTGGGAAGCAACTTTTCCACGTAAACCTTGCAGAAGGAAGGGCTAGTCCACAAAAGAAGAAGAAGAAAGAAAACAGCCTGTATTTTTTCCCTGTTATCCTTCATGACCTTGGAGATTATTTTGATCACAATTACCGGGAAGCGGCAAATGTTCCCATTAATTCAGCCGAGGCTAATACATGGCCATGCATTTTCTTGAGCAACTCCGCCTTGGTCGATCCTTTTGGCAGAGCCAGGGAACTGTCTAGGGCATAGGCCCGAAAATAATACCGATGTATTCCGGAAGGGGGAGCGGGTCCATCGAACTGGGTGTTGCCAAAATCGTTCCTGCCTGCAACAGCGCCGGGAGGAGTTTCTCCTTTCTTGATTATTCGAGTCTCTGCAGGGATGTTCCATAGAACCCAGTGTACCCATGTTCCCCGTGGGGCATCGGGATCGTCCATGATCAAGGCCAAGGACTTTGTGTTCTGAGGGATGTCTTCAAATTTGAGTTCGGGGGAGCGGTTCGCTCCATGGTAAGCACAAAACTGAGGCAGGGGTTTGCCGTTTTCAAAATCTGGAGATGACAACTTCATAGATAGCCCTCTGTTTATATTGATAAAGAAAAAAAGAAGAGAAAAAAGAAATAACCACTTAAGGGTCATGGTCATTTATAACCTTTTACGGTTGGAAAATCAACAAGCTTATATAGAATGGGGATGGAGAAAGAAAGTTGAAAAGAAGTATTTCTTTAAAGAATAAAATCCTTTTTATCTTTTTTTTCGTCCTTTTTTTTGTTCCATTGAACCCTTCTTTTTATGGAGAAAACGTAAAAAAGGATGTTTTCGGCACGGAGAGTGAAGAACCGGAGATCGCGCCAAGCGATCCTTGGAAAAAGGAGGATCTTTTGAGCACTCAAGCTCTTGCAGAAGTTTTGAGACAAGAAGCAAAAAAAGATAAATTAATTCTGCTCCACGTAGGCTTTTCTTTCCTTTATAAGGCAGGTCATATTCCCGGGTCTATCTACGTTGGATCAGCTAAAGATCCTGAAGGAATACTGTCTTTAAAGGAAAAATCCCTACAATTTTCTAAAGAAAGTCTCATCGTTATCTATTGCGGTTGTTGTCCGTGGCATCAGTGTCCCAATATTCGTCCAGCCTTTAATGCCCTTAAAGAGGAAGGATTTCAAAACCTTAAAATTTTATTTATTCCCCATGATTTTGCCCAGGATTGGATCCGGAAAGGTTATCCCGTAGAAAAAGGAATGTGAACGACCGAAGGATAGGTTGCCATTATTTCTTGTTGAAGAAGATTCTCTTTTGCATTACTTTCTATTCATGAAAAAACGGGAAGTAACGTTTTCTTTGATCGTGGCTAGTGCCGTATTTTTTGGCTCTGCTTCCCTAAGGGCGGATGTAATGCTTACGACTAAGGGCTATCGGCTGACGATTCTGCCTGTGCTTGGTGCAGAAAAGGTAGTCGTTCCCAATGGCAGGGTACACGTAAAGGAGGTAGCTTTATTGCCCTTGCCCGATATTCAAAAACAAAAGGTGGCAAGCTCGGTCTCAAAGAGCCATAAATATGCGGCTAAAGCCAAGGAAGAGCAGGTTTACAGGCTTTGTTGTGCCAATTAATATTTACTTTGAACTTGCCTATCCCAGAAGGTCTTATTTTTTAGCCGTAAAAGGAGAGATGATATTTTTAATTTCCGCTATCCGGTTAGCGGGAAATCCTCCTTTTTCGGCGTGTTCGCGGATCGCTTTTTCATCCGGAGCGATGTAAATGCAGTAGATTTTATCTCCGGTAACATAGCTTTCTATCCATTGAATTTGAGGGCCCATCTTATCAAGAATCGAGCAGGACTTTGCAGATATTTGGGCGAGTTGATCAACCGTTAAGTTTCCCGCTCCGGGAATTTCTCTTTCGATTACATATCTAGGCATAATGTTATTTCCTTTCTTAGGTTGTTAAATTTTAAAGGAGTATGGTGATACAGGTTAACCTCAGTGAAGGGAGGGGTTCAATATTTTTTTAAATACGAGAAAAAAAAAGCTTCAGAGAAATTCTGAAGCTTTTTTCTTTCAAACAGGAGGTAAACCAGATCAGATCGAGTAGCCCTGTTCCCCATGTTCCACAATGTCCAAACCCTGTTGTTCAACTTCTTCCTCTACCCTTAGTCCCACCAGGGATTTCACGATAAAGCCAATAATCAACGAAGCCAAGGTAGCGATAACGATGGTTATGAGTATAGCCTTAAGCTGGGCAAGCCATAGGGTGCCACCGGTTACCGCTGCGGCTAGGCCGTTTTTCTTGGCTACCGCCTCGCTGAGTAAATTGCCGTTGACCGTCGCCGTGGCAAAAACACCGGTTAAAAAAGCTCCAAGCATTCCTCCCACTCCATGAACTCCAAAGGCATCGAGTGCATCATCGTACTTGAGAAGGGGTTTAAGCACAGAGCAAGCAAAATAGGGGATTATACCTGCAGCCAGGCCGATAACAACTGCTCCAGTGGTGTTGACAAAGCCGCAAGCAGGAGTAATAGCCACAAGGCCGGCTACAGCTCCTGTTGAAAAGCCTAGAACGGTCGGTGTACCTTTTATAGTGTATTCGAGCATGGGCCAGGTGAGAGAAGCCACTGCCGTGGCCATCGTTGTAGTCAAAAAAGCATTAGCGGCAATCCCATCTGCGGCTACGGCACTGCCCGCGTTAAATCCATACCATCCGATCCAGAGTATTGCAGCTCCCGTCATACAATAGGCCATGTTGTTGGGAATCATCGGTTCTGTCCCATAGCCTTTTCTCTTACCAAGGAGAAGAGCTAATATGAGGGCAGACCAGCCCGAAGTCATGTGCACTACGGTACCTCCGGCGAAATCGATTGCCGGAATTTTCGCTCCTGCATTAAAGACCCCGTTCATAAGGCCGCTTGCTCCCCAAACCATGTGCGCTTGGGGAAAATAGACAAAAAGCATCCAAAGGGTAATAAAAATTAAAACGGCTGAATATTTCATCCTTTCGGCTATTCCTCCCATGATCAATGCCGGGGTTATAACGGCGAACATCATCTGGAACATGCAAAAGACATTTTGGGAAACCCAAAAGGAATAGTTCGTATTGGGCATCGAATCCACTCCCTTGAGGAAAAAGTATTCCGTTCCTCCTAGGAAGTAACCAAGGGGACTACCCGAAAGGTTTGTCCCAAAAACAAGACTATAGCCTACAGCCCACCAAAGCACGGCTACAAGTCCCGTGATCCCGAAACATTGGGCAAGGACCGAAAGGATGTTTTTCGACCGAACGAGCCCCCCGTAGAAAAGGGCGAGACCGGGAAGGGTCATAAAAAGAACTAAGGCCGTGGAGGTCAAGAGCCAGGCATTATGCCCTGGACCAGGACTTCCCGCGATTTTGCTTCCCGAAGGATCGCTATTGGTGATATAAGCTTCGAGACCTGCAACCCGTTGCTCTAAGGACGGAGGAGGAGGGGAAGCAGAGGAGGATTGGGCTAAAGCTCCTGACGGCTGCTTGTTTGAAAAAGATATTCCAAGAGCAATAAGCACGATGGCCGCAAGTATCGCTAAAAAAATAAAAGCTTCCAATTTTGGACGACTTCGATCGATAAGAACAGTAGAAGTTGGATTTTTCATCAATAAGATATAAGCAAATATTATGCCAACAATGTGAATCTATCGTTGATTTTTCCGTTTCTTTAAGCGATAAAAAAAAAAGCCTTTTTTGTGTTGCTTTCCCATTTTAAAATCTGTAGAACACTATTAGTAGTAATCAATATACTTATTATATACATTATGTTGTAGGTATTATACATTATATTGTACGTGTTATTATGTTGTAGGTATTTGGAGGAGGCTAAAGAAGAATATGAATCCTCGGCAACTCTATTTTTTGGAATTTGATGCTCATCTTTCTGCGCTGTCCATCGTTAAAAGGGATGGTCGCGTTGTTCCTTTCGATCCCCATAGGATAAGGGCGGCTGTTGAGAAGGCTTTTCGGGCTGATAGAGGAAAAAACGTTGGAGAAGCTCTTTCTAGTGAAGATCGGGCGGCAATTGAAGAGATCACTTCGGCTGTCGTTTCCAAATCGGCAGCTTTGGCGGGTCGCGGCGAAAGACTTGAAGTAGAACGGATTCAAGACCTTGTTGAACTTACTCTCATGGAGCTTGGCTACCATACCGTAGCCAAGCGTTATATTCTTTACCGGGCGGATCGGGGCAGAGCCAGGACTATTAAGAACAGAGAAGGGGTATCTATCCACATGATCGATAAGCAGGGAAGGAAGGTTCCCCTGGATTTGGCTTGGATTCACCGCACGCTCATGGAGGCTTGTCGCGGGCTTGAAGAAAGCTGCTCTTGGAGAGAACTGGCCGAGGAGACGGTGCGTGGACTTTATGACGAAATCAAGGAAGAGGACGTGGTCCAGGCAATGATCCTGACGGCAAGGAGCTGGGTAGAAAAGGAACCTGCTTATACCTACGTTGCCGCTCGGCTCATGTTGGGGAAGATTTATGAGGAAGCTCTTTCTCTTGTTCCGAGCATCCATGAAACGGCTGAATACCATAAAGCTTACTTTCCTTCCTACATAGATTTTGGAGTAAAGATTGGAAGGCTTAGTCCCCGTTTGCTTGAGTTTAACCTGGAAAAACTGGCCCAGGCTCTAAGACTAGAAAGAGACAGGCAATTTAGCTACCTTGGCCTGCAGATTCTCTACGACAGGTATCTTCTCCATCATGAAGAAAGAAGAATTGAAACCCCGCAATACTTTTGGATGCGTGTAGCCATGGGCCTTGCGCTCAATGAAAAGGAGGACAGGGAGTTGTGGGCGATCCGTTTTTACGATACCCTTTCGCGGTTTCTTTTTATGGCTTCTACACCCACTCTTTTTAATTCGGCAACGATCCATCCTCAGCTCAGTTCCTGCTATTTGCTTACCGTTGAAGACGACTTGGATGGCATCTTTAAAGTTATCTCCGATAATGCCCGGCTTTCCAAGTGGGCTGGAGGGCTAGGAAACGACTGGACTAACGTGAGGGCCACCGGTTCTTTGATTCGCGGGACGAATGGGAAAAGCCAGGGAGTGATTCCCTTTTTGAAAGTGGCTAATGACACGGCCGTGGCGGTCAATCAAGGAGGAAAAAGGAAAGGTGCTTTGTGTGCTTACTTGGAGACGTGGCATTTAGACATCGAAGATTTTCTTGAGTTGCGGAAGAACACCGGGGATGAAAGGCGGCGAACGCATGACATGAATACCGCTAACTGGATCCCCGATCTGTTCATGAAAAGGGTCTTGCAAAACGGAAGCTGGACGCTGTTTAGCCCAAGTGATGTGCCTGATCTTCATCATCTCTACGGAAAGGATTTTGAAAAAAGATACGTAGAATATGAACAGATGGCGGATCGGGGAGAAATTAAGCTCTTTAAGAGGGTTTCCGCCGTAGATCTTTGGAGGAAAATGCTTACCCTGCTTTTTGAGACCGGTCATCCCTGGATTACTTTCAAAGATCCCTCCAACATCCGATCCCCCCAGGATCATGTAGGGGTGATCAACAGTTCCAATCTTTGCACCGAGATCCTTCTCAACACGAGCCCTGAGGAAGTCGCCGTCTGTAACCTGGGTTCGATTAATCTGGCTGCTCATCTTGATGAATCTGGAGAAATAGACGAGAAAAAATTGCAAGAAACGATTCGTATCGCCGTGCGGATGTTGGACAACGTCATTGATATCAATTTTTATCCTATACCCGAGGCCCGGAATGCCAATCTAAGGCATAGGCCGGTAGGCTTGGGTATTATGGGTTTCCAAGATGTGCTTTATATCAAGAAAATCCCTTACGGGAGCGAAAAAGCGGTGGAAGTTGCCGATCGTCTCATGGAAATGGTTTCCTACCACGCGATTCTTTCTTCTTGTGAGCTGGCAAAAGAAAGAGGGAGTTATTCTACTTTCAAGGGGTCGAAGTGGGACAGGGGACTCCTTCCCATAGATACCATAGATCTTTTGGAAGAACAAAGAGAGGGGTTTGTAGAGGTGGATAGGAGTCAGACAAAAGATTGGGACTATGTAAGGAAGAAGATCAAGGAACAGGGTCTAAGAAATAGCTGTCTGTTGGCTATAGCGCCTACGGCGACAATTTCAAACATTACGGGTGTTTGTCAATCGATAGAACCGAGTTACAAAAACCTCTACGTGAAATCGAATCTTTCGGGAGATTTTATCAGCATTAATCCCTACTTGGTTGCGGATCTTAAAAAATTAAACCTTTGGGACCAGGAAATGATTGATGACTTAAAGTATTATGATGGATCGGTCAAACCCATTGAACGGATTCCCCAGGAACTGAAGGAGCTTTATGCCACCGCTTTTGAAATTGATCCCTACTTTATCATCGAATGTGCGAGTCGCAGACAGAAATGGATCGATATGGGACAGTCCCTCAACCTTTATGTCGATGAACCCAGCGGTTGGAAGATATCCCAGATGTACATTTTATGTTGGAAAAAAGGATTAAAGACCACTTATTACTTGAGGTCAAGGGCGGCAACAACTGTTGAAAAATCGACTTTGGACGTCAATGCGCGCGGTATTCAGCCTCGGTGGATGAAAAGCAAAAGTCCTTCGGCGAACATTAGGGTAGAGAGAAATGAAAAAGAAAAAAATGCCTGCTCGCTTGACCCTGAATGTGAAAGCTGCCAGTAAGAGTGAATTTTAAAAGAGAAAAGAGGAGAAACTTTATGAGCTGTTGTTCTGGAGGGGGTAAACCCTACGATCTTAAAAAGAGAATCAATGTGGAGGAAAAGAGACTCATCAACTGCAAGGCCGTTGACGTCAATCAACTGATGCCCTTGAAATACAAGTGGGCATGGGAACATTATCTCAACGGCTGTGCAAACAACTGGCTCCCCTCTGAAGTTCCCATGCAAAGAGATGTCGAGCTTTGGAAATCCAACCGGCTTTCGAATGACGAAAGGTTGGTGATCATGAGAAACTTAGGTTTTTTTGCCACGGGGGAGAGTCTTGTAGGCAACAACATTGTTCTAGCCATATTTAAATTCGTCACGAATGCCGAGGCCAGGCAATATCTTCTTAGACAAGCTTACGAAGAAGCCGTCCACACGCACGCTTTCCTTTACATTGTGGAATCCCTTGGGCTTGATGAAAGAGAGGTCTTCAACATGTATCACGAGGTTAACTCCATTTCAAACAAAGACCAGTTTGAGATGACTTTGACCGAGGATATCTTGCGCGAGGGTTTTAACACGGAAAGTGTGGAAAATATCCAGAAATTTGTAAAAAACTTGGTCGGCTTTTATGTCATCATGGAGGGCATTTTCTTCTACAGCGGTTTTGCCATGATTTTATCTTTCCACAGGCAAAACAAGATGACGGGCATTGGGGAGCAGTTCCAGTATATTTTAAGAGATGAAACCATCCACCTTAATTTTGGAATAGACTTGATTAATGGGATTAGGGAAGAAAACCCCGAGATATGGACTGCTGGGTTTCAAAAGGAAATCGAGGAAATGATTGATGAATCCGTCCGACTTGAATATGCCTATGCAAGGGATTGCTTGCCCAGGGGAATACTCGGGTTGAACAGTGCCCTTTTTAAAGATTATGTCGAGTATATAGCCGACCGTAGGCTGGAAAGAATCGGCTTTAAAGCCAAGTACGGTTCAAAAAATCCATTTCCCTGGATGAGCGAAGTCATGGACCTGGTCAAAGAGAAAAATTTCTTTGAAACTCGGGTAACCGAATACCAGTCCGGAGCGGTTTTGAATTGGTAAACTTACGTCTCTTCTTATTCCCTTTCTTTTTGTATCTTTCCTTTTTATTTTCATAAGAAGGGGCAAGTTTTGATAGCTTCAAAAAAAAAAATATATGCATCATTTCTATTACAAAGATTCTGAGCTTTACGTTGAAGATGTTCCGCTAAGAAATCTTGTCGAACGCTACGGGACTCCCCTCTATGTGTATTCGGCACAAACGATCATTGATCATTACAAGCGGTTTGACCGTTCACTTCGAGACATTGATCATTTCATCTGTTATGCGGTCAAAGCCAATTCCAACCAGAGGATTTTAAAACTCTTGGTTGACCTAGGGAGCGGTTTTGATCTGGTGAGTGGCGGAGAGCTCTACCGAGTTCTTCGGGCAGGAGCTGATCCTCAAAAATGCACTTTTGCCGGCGTGGGAAAAACCCAAAGCGAAATAGAAGAAGCGCTTCAAGCAGGTATTTATAGTTTTATTGTAGAAAGTGAAGAAGAGCTTTTGGAAATCGATAAAATAGCTGCGAAGCGGTCGACTAAAGCCCCCGTGGCTTTTCGGTTAAACCCGGATGTTTCAGCCTTGACCCATGCGAAGATTACAACAGGAACCGATCTCAACAAATTTGGCATCTCCTTGGATTTAATCGATGATGTTTTTGAAAAGTGTTCAAGGCTTGAAAATATTCATTGTAGAGGCGTGCAGATGCACATAGGTTCCCAGATTCAATCGATAGATCCTTTTTTAGAAGCGATACAAAAAGTCATTCCTTGGGTTGAGAAAGCAAAGAAAAAATATGGAGCGGAATTTTTCGATATTGGAGGAGGCATTGGAATAGTCTATGAAAAAGCGATGGAAAGTGGAACAGAAGCATGGTGGCAGGAAAGAAATGAGCTTCTGACCCTGAACCGCTATGCCGAACAGATCGTTCCATTGGTCAAGCCCTTGGGGATGAAAATACTGGTTGAACCCGGCAGGGTGCTCGTAGGCAATGCGGGTATCTTGGTGAGCAGGGTGATTTATGTCAAGAAGGGAATTGCCAAGAAGTTTGTGATTATTGATGCCGCTATGAATGATCTGGTTAGACCGGCCTTTTATGAAGCTTACCACCAGATCGTTCCTTTGAAAGAAACTGCTCATGGACCCCTTGAAGTGGTAGACGTTGTTGGACCCGTTTGCGAATCTTCGGATTGTTTTGCGATCGATAGACTTTTACCTGAAGTTAGGGCAGGCGATTACTTGGCCCTATTGAGCGCGGGGGCTTATGGCTTTTCTATGGCTTCCAATTATAACTCCCGGCTCAAACCCGCAGAGGTGCTTGTTTGGGGAAATCAAGTACAATTAGTTCGAAAAAGAGAAAGCTATCAAGATTTGGTTGCCCTGGAAGAACAGTTGTCATAAAAAGGTTATTAAAGGAGGATTTGAACGATTAAAGAATAAGTTGTGCCTTTTCGCCCATTGCTGTATAAAATGCCCTGCTGCGGTACTAAAAAATAAAAGAGAGATAATTTTGACAATACATTGAAGTCAGTAGGCCCTAAGTTCTGGGCTTGCATCCTATGCAGAGGCAAAGAATCTTTGATAAATCATCAAGCTTGCTTTGTAGCTAAGGGGACAGCACCGGCTAATTCTGGCAGAGCGGCTAAGGATAAGATAAACAATGAATTGGCGCATTGATACCCAAAAAACGGCTGTTTTATTGATCGATCTCCAGGAAAAACTTCTCTCCGTTATCGAGGATCGGGATAGAGTGGTCCAGAAAGCCGTGCAACTGGTAAAACTGGCCAAGCTCTTTTCTTTGCCTTTATATATTACGGAGCAGGTCCCGGAAAAATTAGGGCTGACCTGCAAGGAAGTTCTTGAAGAGGTGGGAGATACGCCTAGAATCTGGAAAAACACCTTCTCAGCGGCTTCCGTCTTGCCTTCAGATCTTCCCAAAACCATTCTCATTGGCGGAATAGAAACCCATGTTTGCGTTCGGCAAACGGTTTATGATTTAAGGATGAGGGAAAAAGTCCTGTATGTTCTAGGGGATGCGGTCAGTTCAAGGAATAGGCTGGATCACCAATTGGGGATTGAAGAGATGAGACAAGATAGGGTATTGATTAGTTCGGTGGAAGCGGTCGGTTGGGAAATGATTGTAAAGGCTGAAGGAGAGATTTTTAAAAAGTTTCTTTCCATTTTAAAATAAAAGAAAAGCAGGAGTTAGCCGGGGTTTGCTGTAGGATGTAGGATAGTCATACGAAGAGAGCTGTTGGACGGAGGCGACAGCGATGATGGATACCTGGCTTGAGGAGTGTTTATCGTTAGTCATGGACCGTCTCAGGGCGGAAAGGGTCTTAGAGAGGTTTATTTTTTGAACAAAAATTTCTATTTTATAATGGGTTTTCAAAACGGGGAAATATTCATCTCCTCTGTATTTTTCGATTCTATTTTCTTCTTCATCCAATCCTTTTACCCTGTATATGGACATGGCAAGGATATCTTCTGTACATAAATTTTTTCTTATTTCACCGAGTTTAAAAGGCTTGACGATCGCTTCAATTTTGAAGAAGGAATCCATATAAAAAGAGAAAGCTCAAAAGGGTTGTGACTTGTTTAAAGCAAAAGTTATGCCAAAAGTATGCTAGAGAAAGCGGAGGATAAAGAAAGAAGATGGAATCCCAAACATCGAAATTTTTCACTGAAATTGAAATAAGAACCACCAAGCATTCTCAACTCCTGGGCGTAAGTGATCTCATAGAGAAAGAAATTCAAAGGAAGGGATGGAGCGATGGCCTCTTGCATGTTTTTGTTCCCCATACCACGGCGGCGGTGACCATCCAAGAGGATGCCGATCCAGATGTCCAAAAGGACATTCTTTATGTTTTAGACAAAATAATACCTTGGGAGGATTACAGTTATGCGCACACCGAAGGGAATTCGGCAGCCCATGTCAAATCGGCACTTCTAGGAAATTCCTTGCATTGCAACATCGTTGGGGGAAGACTGAAACTGGGAACGTGGCAAGGGGTTTTTCTCTGTGAATTTGATGGTCCAAGGACAAGAAAAATCCAGCTTTCTTTTATTCCCTTTAGCTAAAAAACCTGGTTTATGCTTTGGATTGTGGGAAGCTGCAATGTGGATCTGACGGTAAATGTAGAGAGTTTCCCCGCTGCCGGAGAAACGGTCCTGGCTAGGGAATCTTCCTTATCCATTGGAGGGAAAGGCGCAAACCAAGCTGTGGCCGCTGCTCTTTGGAACGTAAAGCCTAGATTTATCGGTTGTGTCGGTAACGATCCTTGGGGTAAAAGGGTTTGTCAAGAACTCAGCCGTTATGGTCTAGATGTTTCGCTTATCACTGTTTCAGAAAGCCATCCTACGGGAATAGCTTGGATAGAAATTGACGAAAAGGGAAATAACCGGATCACCGTCGCTGCCGGGGCAAATTTTGATCTTTCGGCTGATCAAGTCCTTGGGAACCTAGCGGGATTGACATCTAGAGATTACCTTTTGAGCCAACTCGAGGTTCCCCTTCAAACGGTTGAATCTGCTTTTGAATATGCCAAGGATAAAGGAGCTAAAACCCTTTTAAATCCTTCTCCCTGCGTGGGGAGATTAAACAGGCTTTTTTCTCTGACCGATTACCTTGTTCTCAACGAGAGGGAATGTTGCAAGTTGGCGGCAGTCTCTTCTTTTTTCGATGAAAAGGAAAAAGCAAAGTCCTTTTTTTTTCAATGGGGAATTTCTGTCTTGGTGGTTACGACGGGAGCGTCGGGAGCCTTTGTCTTTGAACAGGGGGGGAGCATTAACCATATTTTGCCCCCGGTTGTACAGGTAGTGGACAGCTCTGGAGCAGGTGATGCCTTTTTAGGAACCTTTGCTGCCTGGATAGAATCGGGTAAGACTCTGGAAGAAGCCCTCAGGGCGGCTACGGTTTCCGGTTCATTGGCTTGCACGCGCAGGGGAACCATGAGTTCATTTCCTCAAGCTCAGGATGTGTTGTTGCAACTTTCAAAAACTCCGTTATGATAATGAACAGAACGAGGCATAAGGAAGTTTAATAACACAAAGGAAGGAAAGAGAGTATGATTACCTATGTCTATGAAACCATACCTTCTAAAGAAGGAGAAGAAATCAAGCGTTATGAAATTGAGCAGAGTATCCATGACGCTCCCTTGACCCACCATCCCCAGACTGGAGAACCCATCCAGAGAGTCATTGCTGGAGGGATAGGAATACTGACTTCAAGTAAAGATCAAGCCAAGACTTTACCCTCGAGAACTTCTGCAGGGTGTGGTTGCGGAGGCGGCTGTGGTTGTTCCCATGGATAACTCTCTGTAGGAGTATGTTTTTAATCTCCAGGGAATGGGTTGGGAAAGATTTCGTAAAAATAAAATTTAAAACTAGCTTTTATTCTTCAATGATTTCCGATTCCAGGAAGACTGATCCTTTTAAGGATTGAGTAATCAAGCAGTTTTCTTCGGCCTTGTGCAAAAGTTTTTGAGCTTTTTGTATGTCGGTTCCCTGGGGAACGAAAAGTTTGACTTTGAGTGAAAAAGAGACGAAGTATCTTATCCCTTCTTTCCTATCTAAAGTTCCATCGGCTTCGCATTCTATTTTGTGCCAGCGAAATCGACTGGCCTCCGCAACGGAATCAAAAGTGAGGATTAAGCAACTGGATAAGGCTGCCGGCAGCAGCGTCTCCGGTGACCATGTATTTTTAGGCCCACCGTATTGAACCGGAGCGTTCAGTTCGATGGGAGGAAACTCTTCGTCAATCCCCTTAACGATGAGATTGCCGAAAGGACCTCCCGAACTAACCACTTTGTAATGATGGGGCAGCGGATGCATGTCATTACAATACCAGAATTCACAATTTCATCAAATCGTTTTTGACGACCGAAAAAAAGAAATCCTCGTGAAGCTTTCCTTGCCTCGGATTCTTATAAAAATCGATCAGGAGGAAAAATGCTTGATTATCTCCTTGGTGATTAAAGAGATATAGATATTCAACATTTTTTATAAAAAAAGGGAAAGAAAATAAATTAAAAATTATTAAGTAAATTTAATATTTTTAATTGTATAAATAAAAGTAATAACATGATGATGTTTCCTATTTTTCAGAAAAAGTATTGACTATCCTTTTCTTTTATGTTAGGAGGAAAAACTTCATTTAGAGAAGAATTAACCATGTTTTTTTTCTACTTACTTTTTGCCCTTTTTCCTTTTTCTTATCCCAAAAAAGGGGGAACTTTGAGTCCAATCGGGATGAAGCAAAGGGGGTTTGCTTCTTGGTATGCTGAAACGGGGCATTTGGGTAAGAGATTTGTAAAGGAACATCGTTTTACGGCTGCGCACCGGACCCTCCCTTTTGGGACTTACGTGGAAGTCCAAAATTTAAAAAACCAAAAAAAAGTGCTCGTTTGCATCGATGATCGAGGTCCTTTTGTGCGGGGTAGGATTATTGACTTGTCGAAACCCGCAGCCGAAAAACTCCAGATGGTGGATGCGGGTATCGTCCCGGTGGAATTAAAGGTAGTGAAGTATTCTTCCTATTAGAAGGAAAGGCTCGATGCCTAGTTGGTCCTTACTTTTCGATAACTCCATAAATCATGAGATGTCGATCTGAAACCTGCTCGACCCTCAAAGGAAGTTTTTCGACTTGGATTTCTTCCGTAATTTCTTCAACGGTAAAAGAGGCAAGAAGGGAATTGTAAAAGTCTCTTTTTAAAAGGGGATGGCCGTTCTGGGTATATGTTTCCGTAAGGAGGCGCGCTTTTTCCAGGGAATCGGGCCTGACCAAGTCGACAACGAGGACCAATGATCCATTCTTGGAGAGATTTCTTAAAGAGGTCCATAATTCTTTTGCCGAGGGGAGATGATGGAGCAAGCTGTTGGAAATGAGAACGTCAAATGAACGGGGATAGTTCCAGTAAGGCAATCTTCCTTTTATGAGTTCTATGGAAGCTAAGAGATGGTTTTCTTCTATCCTTTGTTGAGCCAAGGCGAGCATGGCCGGGGAGCCGTCCACCCCGATAATTTTTGCCCGAGGATATTTCCGGGCAAACCGGATGGCGATGTCTGCCGTTCCACAACCCATATCCAAAACTAATCCCTCCTTAAAATGAGGGAAAAGGCGTTCAAACCGATCGACTAGGGCTTGATGAGGGATGGAAAAGTCGGCTTGGGCATAAGCAAAAGCTTGGTTGGGATCAACCATGAGTTCTTCTTCGCGGATCCTTTCCATACGGTAGTGATGGTTTACCCAGGGTTCACTTCTTTTAGACGGAAGCTGGATAAAAGAGATTGGATTTTTAGGGCGGCACTTCGGATTAAAAGAGAAATAATCCCTTCGGCGGTTTGAGAGGGATACAATACCCCTATGGCTGCATCGGAACCGGCCTGACGAATGTAAAGGTGGAGCATGCTCCCCGTAATTTTTATCTCTTCAAGACGGCCTGCTGCTGCCGCTTCGCATAACCGCTGGGCATGCCCGAGTGTTGAACTGACAACCGAACCGATGATGTTTGAATAACTCTCAGAAGAGCATCGGCTTACCGTTGCACCCTGGGTTGTAGAGATGGCGATACCCACAATTTCAGGGAATGCAGCAATCACGGAGTTTATCACCTCGGAAAGTTCCTGTTCAAGGTAGCGAATGAGATACTCAAAGGATTGGATTTTTTTGTGCTCTTCGATCATCACCTGGGCCAAGGCTTCATAGGCTTGGGTCCAGAGTTGCTCTAGTTGCTTTGTCCATTCCGAGCCGATCATCTTGCGCAGCGTCCAGATAAGAGTGTGACCGACTACAGGGTAATGCTCGGCTTTAACCCCGTATTTGACATGCCGCCTTGCCAATTCCCTCGCTGCGTCCAAGGCCGCATCGATATCTTGAAGATTCAAAACGATCCAGTTAAGGACGTCCATCAATTTTCTTCCCTGCTTTTCAATATCGATCTTAAAGAGAGGCCGCACCTTGGGTTCCACATCAAAAAGTCTTCTATAAAAGAGTAGACCCGCTTCATCCATTTTATCGATAACTCGCAGCCAACTTTTCTGAATCATCTTGATTTCTTCGCGAGTCATATAAAGAGGATCTCTACGTTTAAAATCGGTTTATAATTTTTGCAGATAAGATATATAAGATCGCTTAATTTTCTTCAAGGCAGTTCTTAATATTTATTTTTCTATTTTATAATATTATTTGTGAGGATTTTTAAGTCGTTGGTTTAAAGAAGGCCTTAGAAAAAATAGCTTAAGGTAGCCTGGATCCAAAAGGGCATTCCAGGAACGATGTTCGCGTAGTCAAATATTCTTGCCGACTGTATACCTACACCGAAAGGGAGCCAATATTTTTCGCCGGTGAGATTATAGAAATAGAGAGCAAGTTGGCAGTGAGGAAGGCTATAAGTGATGCGGCCGCGGATCACGAACTCGGGAGGAATAGAAGTAGAATAGTTATACCCGAGAAATTGTGAGCTGAACCAGCTCAATCCTAGGGTAAATCCCAAACCCTGGGAAGGGCTATAGTTGATCATGCCATCGATCACCTCCTTGGGCCAGCCGATAAAGGGATAGAGGCCCGGGGGGAAAAAACCGTTGTTGTCGAGAGGCAAAGAAAAGATTTGGGCGTAATCGGTCGAGTAAGTTTGGGTCTCGAACGGCCCGTGGCTAACGGCTGACCAGTTTTCTGTCCCGTATTGATAGGCATAGCCGATCCTAAGGAGCAAGGTTTTAAAAGGAGAATAGGACATGTTAAGTTCAAAACCGTTGACCGTCGTTTTCGTGGGCTTTAGGCCAACGTTGTCAAGCCAGAGAATCTGAGAAAAGCCGTCCCCCTCAATAAAAAGCTTGTTTTTAATAAGGTTGCATTTAAACCCCGCTTCGTACAGTTCGTCTTCCTGGTGGAAGGACTGGGAATTAAACAAAGGGGAGTATCCCCCAAGAACTGCCGCATCCGTGGTATATTCCAGAACATAGGTTAAATAGATACTTAGCCACTCTAAAGGCTTGTAGCTTGGACTGATGGAAAAAAGAGGATCGGATTGCGTGGTTTTGAATGCTTTGAAAAGCATCGGCGGAGTTCCGGGAGGAGTTTCTGCTTGAACAAAGTAGTTGGTGTCTCTTAGTCCTAGGCCCAGGGCTAAATGATCGTTAAAGGAAAACGTCTGCTGGATAAATGGAGCGATCGAGTAAAAAAAACTATCGGTTGAGCCGGCAGAACCGTTTAATGGATTGAAGAAAAAGCCAGGGGGAGCTCCGGGAATCGGCCAAAGCCCGCCGTATTTGGCATGAGGATTGGCTAAGTTTTGCCGGAAAAAAGAAGAAAAGTTCATGTTCCAACTCGTGGGTTGGCTGAAGACCATATCCCAACTGTTCGCTCCCAAAAAAGAACTGGCTACGTAATCCAAGTTTCTCTGGATTCGCCATTCGATTCCACCGTCCAGGAGACCCTTGAGGGAAAAAGGAAAAGTATTCCGATCGAAGTGGAAATGGAGAAGACATTCCGTCCGGTGGTCGATTTCATAATCGCCGGCACTGTTAAGGCTGTAATAAACGGGAGGTTGTAAAAGACTTTCCCTGTTGTACCATACCAGGGTATTGTCCAGGATAGCGAGATTTTCGCTGGGTTGGAATTTTTGTACATATTGCAGTAACCCAAGGATCGCCCGGCCTTCCCCTTCAGGGTTTTGAAGGAGGATTCTTCGGCTGATCGGTTCAAGGGGGCCGGCATAGAGAGAGAAAGCCGGATTGTTAACTGTCCCTACATTGATTGAAGAAGAAGGAACCGATCCGCCCAGATAAAGGTTGTTTGTGATCAAGGCTTCGGTTGGTCTATTCATCCACATGAAAAGGGGGGTATAATCGTAAGTTCCCAGGTCGGCGATGAGATCTGCTTGGTAAGTATCCGAGGGATGAAAGCCAAGAGTAAAATAGATGTTTTGTTGATCGTTATGCACGTATTGGTAGTAGTTTCCGTTTTCCATCCCTTGGTAGCTGACCCTGTAGGCTAGATCAGGACGTATGGGCCCTCCCATGTCGACCATCCACATGTATTTTTCGTACATTCCAGTTGTAAACTGGGCTGAAGAGCGAAAAGAATCGAAATAAGGCTGCTTGGTTAGGTAATTGCACACCCCGGAACTGGTTTGCGTAGCTCCAAAGACCGCTTGGGCCGGACCCTCTATGAAATCAAAAGAATCGATCATGTTCCAGTTCATGGGAATGCCTTGGAAAGCTCCATTCTGGATGTTCATCTCGATGCCGTTTATATAGGGGGTGGCGGGATATCCCCTTGAAAAGGGAGCTATGCCTAGCCCGTAGTTGACCGAAGAATAAGCTGAAGGGACAAGGAAAGACATACTGAGAGGGTCCAAAAAAGGTTGTAGCCCCATACCCGTAGCTTGAATCAGAGGCTTGTCGATGATAAAAACGGTTCTTGGAGTATCTAAAACGTCCATGGGTCCGAACTCTTTGGTTGGAGAAAGCAAAAAAGAGGAGTTTTCTTCTATTTCGGTAGGGAGCTTTCCTTTGACCTTCAGGGAAGAGGGGGGAAGGGAATTTTCAAAACCCTCTTGAGCCTCTTGGGCCGTGGCAAAAGAAAGCTTGTCAACAAAAAGCAAAAGGGTTAAACCGAGTTGGGTCCAGTAGAGAAAGCTTTTAGTCCCTTTCATTTTTCAGAGCCTTCTTTTCGTGCAAGGGGAGAAAAGGGAATCAAACTTGCGGATGCTGTCGCCCTGGTCGGATTTTCAACACGAAGGCTTTTGTTTAATCTCTCCGAAAAAACGAGGGCGAAAGCCAGGCAGCTTCCCACGAAAAGAAAAAAGGAAAAAAAGAGGAATCCCAGGGCACAGGATCCGAAATGCTCTTTGACCTTCCCAAGCAAGATCGGCAAGAAAAATCCCCCTATACCCCCGGCAGCTCCAACAACGCCCGTAATGATACCCACGCAAGAAGACATTGAACTTCCCACCAGTTGAAAAACCGCTCCATTGGCTAATCCCAGGCATCCCATCAAACAAAAAAGAAGGATGATTTCGGCGAGGAAAGGGAAGTAAAAAGAGGGCAAGAAGGCAAGCAGGGAAGAAGTAGCGAGCAACGCCAAAAGGAGCTTTGCTCCTCCTACTTTATCGGCCAAGGCTCCACCCAGTGGTCTTAAAAGGCTTCCTGCGGCGATGATAAGAGTTTGGGTTTTACCCGCTTCGACTTTATCTATTCGGTAATCATCGACGAGAAAAAATCCCAGGTAGCTGGCAAGACCCACAAATCCACCAAAGGAAAGGCTATACAAAAAGGCTAATAACCAGGGAAGAAGCTGTCGAAGGTTAAGAGAAAGGGCATAAAGATCTAATTTTTCTCTTTGGGTTTGGGGAGCGTCTTCGGCTAGCAATAAGAAGACGAGGAAAACGATGCCTAAAAGAAGGAGAAAAAAAATAAATACCGAGTGCCACCCGTAAGCATGGGCGATCATAGGCCCAAACAGGGTACAAAGAAGGGTTCCGCTATTTCCACTGCCGGTTAAACCCAAGACAAGCCCTTGGTTTTGAGAAGAAAACCAGCGGCTGGCCATCGGGAGGGCTACGGCAAAACTGGCCCCGGAGATACCCAAAAGAAGCCCAATACCGTAAATTTCTTTGAGACTGTGGGCCGATAAGCCGCCCCACAACAAGCAAGCGGCGGTTATTCCCATGCCGATAAGAGCCGTTTTTTTCCCTCCAAAAACAGATTCGGCTAGACCAAATAAAATTCTCAAAAGGCTACCGGAAAGGATGGGTAGGGCAACCATGATCCCCTTTTGGACCGGGGTCAGTTTTAATTCTCCGGCAATAAAAGTCCCTATTGCTCCCAGGATGACCCAGACAGCAAAGCTGATATCAAAATAAAGAAAGGCACAACAAAGGGTTAAAACCGCTTTTTTACAAGGATAATAAAAGAATTTTTTCATGGGACTTCCTGGGATAAGCTACGGCTAGAGGTTGGGGACAGCTCGATGGAAATCCAACCGCCGGTTATAAAAGTTGGGTAGGTTGTTGCTTGGTATTTATCTGAAATCAAGCATTGACCCGTTTCCAGGCTAAAGACATACCCGTGAAGAGGACAGATCAAGACCTGATCATCGCAAAGAGCCTCTCCCAGGGGTCCCCCGCGATGGGGACACCGAGCATCCAGCGCCCAAATTTTACCCGACCTGGTTTTGAATAACGCAATATTGAGCTTTCCGATTTTAAAAGTTCTGCCGACACAAGCAACAAGTTCGTCGATTGGGCAAAGTAAGTAAGAGCCTGTTCTTTTATTTTCCTGAGGTTCCATGTTCGATTCCTCCGTTATTGGTTTGCAAAAGATCCGGGAATAGGGGATGAAGATTCGAATTGATGGGGATACTGTTCTTGCTGGGCGGCTTGCCAAGGATCGATGTAAGCTTCTATGGCTTGTTCTACTTCCCGGTCCAGCCGTCTTGCCTCTTCCTCTGAGAGAGAAACTACGGCTTTTCTTACATGTTCTATTCCTAACCGCTCTACAAAACTGTAGCTTCTTTCCGCGTATTTAGCGTTTTCGCGGTAATATTGAATAAATCGGCCTATTAACCGGAGAACCTCGGGTTGATCCTTGGCTACGGCCAAGAGATCGCCGGCCCTTACCTTGGAACCCGCCGCCCCGCCGACGTAGATTTCCCACCCTGTCCCTATGGCTACAACGCCTATGTCTTTGGTCGTGGCCTCCGCGCAGTTTCTCGAACAGCCGCTCACGGCAAGCTTCATTTTTGCCGGTGATTCGATGCCCTGGAATTTCTTTTCGATAGCGATGGCCAGCGTGGTGGAATCCCCAACTCCAAACCGGCAAAAATCTGTGCCCACACAACTTTTACACGTTCTAAAGGCTTTCGTGTAAGCATGCCCGCAACTCATTCCTAGCTCTTTCCAAATGGCCGGCAACTGCTCCTTTTTGATCCCGAGGAGATCGATCCGTTGACCGCCGGTAAGCTTGATCATACCTACTTGGTATTTTTCAGCTACATCGGCGATCTTCCTCAACTGCTCCGCCGTGGTGATTCCTCCATACATGCGGGGAACAACCGAATAAGTCCCATCTTTTTGGATATTGGCATGGACGCGGTCGTTAACGAACCTCGAATCGGGTTCCTCTTTATAGTCTTTGCCCCAAACCATCTTAAGAAGGCTGGCCAAGGCGGGCTTAGACTGTGCATCTTCCTTGCCTGCGGCAAGAGCGGCGAAGACGGCGGAAACCCCCCGGAGATCTCTTTTTTTAATTTCTTCGATCAGTTCCCTTTTGGTCAGGGGAATACAGGGGACATAGTAGTGGACGGTGGGATCCTCCGCAGCCGGCTCCTTTGCGGTTTTTTCCCACAACCTTTGAACGAGGGGTTTACAACTTCCGCAACCTGTCGCTGCCCGGCTTATCGCCATGACTTCTTTGAGGGTAGAACAACCTTTTTTAATCGACTCGAGGATTTCTCTTTTAGTCACCCCGTTGCAGTTGCACACTTGGAAGTCATCGGGCTTATCTTCGATTGCTTCTTCCCTAGTTTTCGTTGGGGCTTCAAAAAGAAACTCTTGAGGCTCGCAGTTTAGGGGAAGGTTTTTTTCGTAGAAGTGGAGGGCTTCTAACGATCTATGAGAGGGTCCAAGAAAAATGCCTCCGGTAAGCTTTTTGTCCTTGATGAACAGTTTCCTATAGACGGCCTGTTGGGAATGGGTATAAAGGACGACATCTTCATTTCCTGCAGGTTCTATCTGGCCAAAGGAAAGGAGATCGATGCCCGCAACCTTTAGCCGTGCAATGGGAAGTGTACCCGTATAGGAAGAACGCCAGGAAGGGTCGAGCAGTGATCTTGCGGCTATTGAGGCCTGTTGCCATGCCGCATTCACAAGTCCATAGGTTTGTCCTTCAAATTCAATGCATTCTCCTGCGGCAAAAATTCCCGGATGGGAAACCGATTCCATTTGAGAGTTAACGATGATGCCCTTGTTGACGGCGATACCCGATTTTTTAGCCAGGGAACTGTTAGGGACTATGCCCGTCGCTATGACCACGATATCGGCCGCAATTTCATTGCCGTTTTCAAATTCTATCCTGATCCTTCGACCGATCTTTTGAAGCCGGGTCGTTTTCGTGCGGAGAAGGATCCGGATACCGAGTTTTTCAAGTTCTCTTTTCAATAGGGTTGCGGCAAGAGTATCGAGCTGTTTTTCCATCAAATGGCCCATGAGATGGACAAGGACCGTCTGCATCCCCTTTTTGTATAGCCCGTAGGCCGCTTCTATGCCTAAAAGTCCTCCACCGATCACCACCGCTTGCTCCGCCCCGGGAATTTGCTTGAGGATGGACTGGCAATCCTCGATTTCCCTAAAGCTGAAAACGCCATCCAATCTGTTGTTATGAGAATCGTAAAGCCCGGAAAGGGGGGGTATAAAAGGGGTGCTGCCCGTGGCTATAAAAAGCTTGTCGTAGGGTATTTTTTCTTTATCCGTCCACACCTTTCGATTCGCCGTATCGATCAGCAAAGCTTCGCAGCCGGCTCTTACCGATATTCCTTGTTTAGAAAACCACTCTGGACTCTTGAGCTCTAAACCGGAAAAATCGATTTCGCCGGCAAGAAGAGACGAAAGCAAGATCCGGTTATAGCCGACCCTTGTTTCCTTGCCGATCAGGGTGATATCGTATTTTTGGCTACCTCCCCGTTCGACGAGTTCATCAAGAAATCGAACGGCGGCCATGCCTGCACCGATAACTACGAGTTTTTCCTTTTTCATCCTATCTTTTCCTTTCCGTTGATCGATTGGTTCTGTTGAAGATCATCAGCGGCTTGAATTCGGGCCGCGCAAAGCTTAAAGGACGGCATGTGGGACCGGGGGTCATGAGCCGAAAGGGTGAGCGCGTTGGCCGCTGCATTTTCCGAGGGGTAAAAAGGGATAAAGAGGGTGTCGATCCGCCCCTGCTCGGTCAGTTTTGCTTTGAAGTAGCCGCTTCCCCTCCTTGTTTCAACCTTGACATATTGCCCAGTCTTGATTCCCAGCCTCTGTCCCACAGCTGTAGGGATCTCCACGATGGGAGTAGGTTCTTTTTCTTTGAGTTTTTCGATCCGCCTTGTTTGAACGGCGGTTTGGTAGTGGTAAAAGGTTCTTCCCGTGGTAAGGAAAAAGGGATACTCTTCATCCGGTTCTTCCGCAAGAGGGATGAAGAAGATGGGGTGAAACCGGGCTTTCCCCTTTTCGGTGGGAAATCGTTTGGACAGGAAGAGCTCTTTTTGGCCATTGCTTTCGAGGGAAGGACAGGGCCAGAAGAGTTCTTCTCCCCGGGCAAGCCTTTGGTAAGTGATTCCGTAATAATCTGCAAAAGCTCCCGCCGTGGCCCTGCGTATTTCTTCGAAGACCGCTTGGGGATCCGAAGGAAAACCCTCTGTAAAACCAAACTGCTTGGCAAGCAACCGAATAATTTCAAGATCGGTCTTGACCTGGGGAGGGGGAGAAAGTATTTGTGGCCTTAGCAAAACGCGGCCTTCAAGGTTTGTCACCGTTGCCGTTTCTTCAACCCACAGGGCCGAAGGTAAAACCACGTCGGCGACCGCAGCCGTTTCAGAAAGAAAAGGATCGCAAACGGCCAGAAATTCCAATGAAGAAAAAAGAGCTTTTAGCTTTGAATGGTTAGGGGAGGAGATGAGGGGATTGGCTCCAAAAACGATCATCGCCTTGACAGCGTCTTGTTTGCCGAGATTTCCGAGGGCTTCGGTTACGGTTATCCCCGGCCGAGGAAGTTCTTTTTCATCTCTTTGCCATAGAGCTGCGATGAATTTCCTGTCATTGGGATCGGCATTGTTTCGACAACCGGGAAGTTGGTTGGACTTGAGTCCCATTTCTCTTGCACCCTGCCCATTGCCTTGCCCCGTCAGGGTGCCGAACCCACAGTTTGGTTTTCCGACAAGGCCTAAAGCTAGAGAAAGGTTTATGAACGAAAGGACGTTATCTACCCCGTGGGCTTGCTGTTCACAACCTCGACCGGTTAAAATAATGGCGTGGGGATGGGTTTCGAAAAGGTCGGCGGTTTTGTGCAGTCTATCTTGGGATATTCCCGTAAGGGCTTCGACCCGAGAGGGCCAAAAGGAAGAAATACTGTTCAATACTTCTTCGAATCCGGTGGTGTAATTTTCAATAAAAGACCAATCGATTTTATTCTTACGGAAGAGCAGCCAGAGCAATCCGGCTGCCAAGATGTAATCGCTTCCTGGCTTGACTTGGAGATGCTCATCGGCATATTGGGCCGTAGGGGTAGTTCTGGGATCGACAACGATAATTTTTTTCCTCTTTTTTTTCAGTTCGTCAAGATGGGTTTTTAGGGGAGGCATCGTTTCAAGGGGATTGGCTCCCACAAGCAAAAGCAGGTCGGTTTTCGCTATAGAGTCGATAGGGAAGGGCAGGCCTCGATCTATGCCCAAAGCCATTTCTAAGGCTTTAGAAGCCGAAGACATGCAGTATCTTCCGTTGTAATCGATTGAAGAAGTCCCTAGAACAACGCGGGAAAATTTTCCCAGAAGATAGGCTTTTTCGTTGGACAAACTGCCGCTGCCGTAAACGAATAGGGAATCGTTTCCCCACCGGGAACGGATTTTAGACAATGATTTAGCGGTAAATCCCAAGGCTTCTTCCCAAGAAGATTTTCTCAAAGCTTTATCTTTCCGGGGCCGGATAAGAGGAGTTTTGAGCCGTTCCGGATGGTTGATCAGTCTGCCGGCATTCAAGCCCTTGATGCATATTTGCCCCTTGTTGGTCGGAAAATCTCTAGGCTCTATTTCAACCCCTTCTTTTGAGTGCATAAGGCTGATCGCACATTGCAACCCGCAAAAGGGGCAATGGGTTTTATTATATGCTGATAAAGCATATAATGTATTTATATTATAATAATAATGCATATATCACTTTATTTTGATAAAGCAGGAATTGTGCTAGTCGCTAAATCAGATTCAAATAGATTGAAAATCTAAAGCATAAGAGCTATGCTTAATATGCATAGATAAATATTATCCATTGTTTTGATATTATATAAGTTTAAATATTCTTGAACTTAAAAATCCTAATCGATATATCGGTAAATCATCGGTGGACATTTCAAGAAATTGAAAAAAATCAAAACTGGAGGAAATAAATGATCGATCAGAAAGAAAAAGAACTGATTAAGGAAAGTTGGAAAAGGATTGAACCCAATAAAAACGAAATCGGCTTATTATTTTATGCCAACCTGTTCAAAGAAGAACCTACAGTTTCTGTCCTCTTTCAAAATCCCATCAGTAGCCAATCCCGAAAACTAATGCAGGTTCTTGGAATTCTTGTCCAGGGCATTGACAATCTGGAGGGGCTGATCCCTACATTACAAGACTTAGGACGGCGCCATAAGCAATACGGTGTTGTCGATTCCCATTATCCGCTTGTGGGCGACTGCCTACTTAAATCCATTCAAGAGTACTTGGGCCAAGGTTTTACCGAAGAAGCTAAGGCGGCTTGGACTAAGGTCTATGGGATTGCCGCCCAGGTGATGACGGCGGAATAAAGGCCGGCATGCTTATCCTGGCTTTTTATAAAATCAAGGAGACCGTGGCCAACCGCTTTTCGTTCTTCGAGCTCAGGAGTTTTTCTGCTTGGAGATAGACGGTCTTGTCAAGAAAGCTTGACTGTCTTGGAGAGGCTTTGGGAAGCAAGTGGGCTTCTTCCATTTCATGAATGATCCATTCTTCTTTTTCTTGGCTGGCCTTATTGGCCTTTTCCGGGTTAAAAACATGAAAAGCTCGGCCGGGAATGAACGTGTTTTTTCCCAATCGAAAAGGGCCCACAAGGCTGTGACGAATGACATCCAGGGGCTGACGGATCCAGTTGCCGTAATGGAGCATTTCCGAAAGCTCGGCCCTATGCTCCGGGTTATCCGCCCACTGGCAAGCTTCGATAAGACAGCCGACAAGACGAACATGTTCTTCTTTTTTCTTTTCCGAGTGTTTTGCGCCAGCTAAAAGCACTTTTTCTGGATGGCCCGGAGCAAGATCGAGGCTTGTGGCTACACAACTGCCCGTTTCTTCAAAAAGGGCTAAAGAATTCCAAGGCTCCCCGACACAGTAACCATCGATTAACCCTTGCTTCAAATGGAGGGGCATCTGGGGAGGAGGCAAGGCAACGATCCGAACTTCTTTATGAGGATTTAATCCTATGCTTTTGAGCCACCTGAGTAGAAGAAAATAGTGGCTTGAAAAAAAAGAAGCAACTCCGAAAAGCAAGGGAAAAGATTTCTTGGCTTTCAGTTTCTTAAGGATTTCTTCAGGTTCATCGTCTTTACTGGCACCCCATTTTTTGGATAGCGTAATCGCATTGCCATTCAGGTTGAGAATCATCGCACAAGCACATTTACAGGGTATGGAACGCAGTCCGAAGTTGAGGACAAGGGGAAGTCCGCAGACGGCTTGGGCAAAATCAACTTCCCCGTAAACAATCTTGTCCCGTATTGTTGCCCATCCTGGTTCATGGCTCAAATAGACGTCAAAGCCCCACTTTTGAAACATTTCCCGTTCATAGGCGACGACGAACGGAGCACAGTCGATAAGAGGAAGATACCCAATGGATAATTTCGTTCTCGTTCTCAATTTTTCTCTTCCTTATGCTTAAGCTCCAAGTTCTGGAATATCTTTTCCTTTATACAAGCAGCTTTGATGCCATCATTTTTTCAGATTTAGATTGCATAATATGTATTAGATGAATAATAAGTATAAATAAAACGTATGGCTTATCCGCTAGACAGTCGGGCTCTTTATATTTTTGTGACCGCTGCCCAATCCGAGAGTTTTTCCAAGGCGGCGAAGTCCTTGCACATGAGCCAGCCGGCTATAAGTCGGACGATCCAGTCGCTGGAGGAAGAACTGGGTTGCAGGCTTTTTGACAGGGAAGGAAAGAATCCTTTGTTAACGCCTATAGGCAGGGAATTTTTGGCGGATGCAAAGGAGATACTCGCGGGAATGGAAAAAGCGAGGATTGACATTGAAAACCTGAAGCGAGAAGGACCAAAAAAAATAGTCTTTGCCACAAGTTCCTTAAGTTGCCAATATTTTATACCGCAGCTCTACAGGGAATTCCAGGAAAGTTTCCCCGATTGCCTTTTTGCCATTGAGCCGGCAGACTCTCCACTTGCCCTTGAACTCGTTGAAGAAAAAAAGGTCGACTTTGCCATTACCCTAAAACCCCTCTCTTACAAAGAAGGACTTGTCATGGTCGAACTTTTTCAAGACGATCTCCTTTTCTTGGTCAGTTCTCTCCATCCCTGGACGAGAAAAAAAGAGATACCTAAAAAAGAGATCGAGCAGGCCCACTATTTTATAAAAAGCAAGAATAACACCACCTTTCACATTCTACAAAAGTCCCTTGCTCAAGCTTCCCTGTATCCCAAGAGTTTCATAGAGCTGGCCGAAACGGCGGCGATTAAAGAAATGTCCAAGATGGGGCTGGGTATCGGTGTCTTGGCCAGTTGGGTTGTCAAGGATGAGCTTAAGAAGGGAAAATTGGTCAGCCTGCCTTTAGTTCCCGAGCGAATCACCAGGAAATGGGTTTTTGCCTACAAGATGGGCAGAAAACTTAGCCTTTTAGAAAGTACTTTTTTAGAGCTCTGCAAGACGATTCTTCCCAAAAAGATGGGTTAGAGGCTTCTTTTTTTTTGAATGACCTGTCAAAAAGGTATTCTTTGTGTAAGAAACTCCAAAACAATAAAGGCAATGCCATGAATGATCCACAAAACAAAGAACGGGCTTTTGATTTTCTTCCTCTTAATGAAAGGGAATGCAAACCAAGAAAAGTAGGGATTACCGAAATACGCGGCCCCTATTACACCGCCATGGGCATTCGTTACCTTGAAGATCTTCTTGGAACCATGGGAGCCTATGTTGACATCCTGAAGTTTGCAGGGGGCTCTTTTGCCTTGATGCCTAAAAAGGTCCTTAGGGAGATGATTAACCTTTGCCATGGCAGTAACGTCGAGGTTTCAACGGGCGGTTTTATAGAAAGGGTGCTGGCGTGGGGAGCGGCGATAGTTGACAGGTATATTGAAGAATGTAAGGCGGTGGGATTTGACATAGTCGAGGTATCGGCCGGTTTTATTACGCTACCTTTCGATGATATCTTGCGGCTTGTTGAAAAAGTCCAAAGGGCGGGCTTAAAGGCAAAACCAGAAATTGGCATTCAATTTGGAGCTGGAGGAGCGACGAAAGCCGAGGAGTTGGCAGCAGAAGGAACAAGAAGTCCGCAGTGGGCAATCAAGCAGGCTAAAAGGCTTTTGGAAGCCGGCGCTTATCTTATCATGATCGAATCCGAGGGCATAACAGAAAACGTCAGTCCATGGAGAAGAGAGGTGGTTGCAGAATTTATCGATAAGCTTGGACTAGAAAACCTGATGTTTGAAGCGGCCGATCCGGAAGTCTTTTCCTGGTATATCAAGGATTATGGTCCAGAGGTTAATCTTTTTGTTGATCATAGCCAGATCGTGCAATTGGAATGCCTAAGATCCGGGCTTTGGGGAACGAAAAGCAGCTGGGGCAGGGTATTAACCTATAAAAAGTCTTAGCGCCTTTTTGGAGCTTTGCAAAGGAAGAAACATTTTCAGCTGAAAACTTACTTTGGAAAAAAGATGGAGCATTTATTGCTCTCCAAGGCCTTCTCACCCAAGGGGATCTCTTCTTCCGTTATCGGGACAAAGGACATGGTATTTTTTTCCCTTTGCCCTATTTTGAACCTTAAGGAATACGGGGGGGTTCTATTGTAACTAGGGTAATAATAAAGCTTTTTTCTGAAGTCCGGGTAAGGGCGGCGACTTTTGCGGGAGTTTTAAAGGGAATAGTAAAACTCTTTGGGGCTTTTTTGATGAGATGGCTGAGCGATTTTTTGGGACTGACGACTAAAACAATGGTTTTGATAGTTTGAAAACTTTTCGGCGATTGCTCTTTAGGATTGTTTCCCAACTCCGTTAAACTCGAATGGGTAGGGAACGCTTCGATAACTTCTGGAGCAATAATCGACTTAAAGGAAAGTTCTCCATAGGTCCAGAGATTTTCACGAAGTTCTCCCTGGACGTCGGCAAGCTTGGAGATTTCTTCAATGGGGACCAAATGGGCCTTTTCTTTGCTAAAACCCAGTTTCTGGTATTCTTTGAGCGTTCCCTGGGATTCAGAGGCGATTGAAGAAAACAGAGAGAGAAAAAAAAGACCAGAGAAAACAACGAGGATTTTTTTCATGGCTTAATCAGAGGGCATAACCGCAGGAGGTGAAACGAGTTCAAGTTCCATAAGGTGGTAGCCAGCATCCGTTTTCATGTTAACGAGGACTTTTGCAGGAGAGGAAGGAGAGACATAAAGGAGGTCATTTTTTTTGATCGGAGGAAACCGGGTATGGTTGACGAAAATGACGTGATCGAGGTGTTGACTGGAAAAGAAAGCGGGAGCGGCAATAAGAGGCCAAAATAGGATGCCGGCACCCAGGGCCATTGCCGAAGAACCGGCAATCCTCTTGGTCCGGTCCCCGGCTATTAAACAGATAATAAGCCCATCTTTGGGACTGTCTTGGGCTTCGAACTTGCCATAAACCCAAAGGTTGGGAGGACAAATCCCTCTTTTCTGAATCGCTGACGATCGTAATTTTTGGACCTTGATAAGTTCTTTTATATTGTCGGCGGCATATTCTCTGTCATCCCTCTGCCGGGGACCGCCTTTTGATTGAGGAGAGCCTGCAGCCAATAGCTTGGGGCAAAACAGGGAAAAATAAAGCAACAAGAGAGCCGATATTAAAGTATGGGAAAGCTTACGCACTGCCAAGTAAAAACGAGGACCCATGGAGAGATGAAATGAATGACCAATGATAGAAAAAGAAAGGTTTTTATCAAGAAGAAAATGATAGCACCGTTAAAAGAAAGAAAAGAAGAAGAGTTTAGCTGGGAATATAACTTGCTTGGTAATATTTGTCAGGAGTTGACGGAGGAGGTGAAGCATTTTCAAGTTCAAAAGTAATGGCTTCGGTAAGGGTGCGGCTCACATGCGGGGGAAATTTCCAGTGGGAGTCAATCCAATTTTTGGCGGTCACGTCCAAAAGGAGATGACCGGAAGAACGGACTACACGGGATGCAACGATTTTTCCCTGGCGAATCTCAAGCAGGATGACAACCGTCCCTTCCATGTGACGGAGCCGGGCTTCATAGGGGTAAGGGGGAGGGGAAAGAAAACTTGTTGACAAGGCATATTCTTTATACTCCTTGCGGGCCAAACAAGGGGCATTTCCCTTACGGGAATAGCTCATTGCTTGATTTTTCCGGATAGCTTGAGCGCCCTTCTGGCTCAAGGATATTGGCTTGGTCGAGGGCAAAGGAGGAGTAGGAAGAGCAATCTTGGTTTCTTCGTTCTTAAAAGAAGGTTGGGTCAAGGAAGGCGATTGTTGGGTATTGACTAAATCAACAAAGCAAGAGGAATCTGTTTGGGCATAATAAAAACCTACATTTTTCCCTGGTTTGTCCTTGTTGGAAAGGGAAACTAAGGCGAGCATGCCATGAATGCTTGCAGCAAGAATAAGGCACAAGCTGAAAACAAGCTTGTCCTTGGATAATGAACCAACAATTTTATAAAGCAGTTTGTCCATTTTTGAAAGTAGGAAAGCAGAAAGTATGCCATATTGTAATCATTTGATAGCTAAAGAGTTGTAAAACTCCATCCCTGGTTCTTTTGTTCCGGGTGCAGGAAGGATGTAAATAAAGAATCGCTCTTTTGAAACGATCTTTACAGGGAGAGGATCAAGGAAAACAGAGAAGTGGAGTTGCCAACAAAGAAAATTTCCTTAGCTTTGAAAGATGAGGATTTGTTAATCTAAAAAGCTTAGCAGCTACTCAAACTTCAAAGAAAGGAACTTCATGGACCCATTGCTTGTGGATAGCCCTCCCCATTTTTGTGGAAGAGAAGGGGAGCTTAAAGAAGCCATTCAAAAAAGAGAACCGATCTCTTGGGAAACTGCCGGTATAGATTTTGAAAGAATACAAGCGGGGGCATCGATTGCCCTCCATATGCACCAGCCTTTGATTCCAGCGGGAGGAACCGAGCTGAGAACGGCCCGCATCATCAGCAATCTACAATATATGCTCGAACACCTGGGAGAAGGAGATAATCATAATGCTCCTGTCTTTCAGTGGTGTTATCGTCGTATGGGGCAATTTATCCCTGAACTTTTATCCGAGGGTAAAAAACCTCGGGTCATGCTCGACTATTCAGGGTGCCTGCTTTACGGGTTTGAGCAGATGGGAAGCAGAGACATCCTGGATAGCCTCAATAAGCTTGTTAACGATCCTTGGTGTAGGCAGGGCGTGGAATTCCTTGGAACGGCCTGGGGGCATCCCGTCGCTCCTTCAACGCCCATCCAGGATTTTCGGTTGCATGTCCAAGCCTGGCAAGAGCATTTTGCTTCTCTTTTTGGTTTTGAAGCGCTCTCTAGGATAAGGGGCTTTTCTCCGCCCGAAATGGCTCTTCCCAATCATTTAGATGTGGCCTACCATTTTGTTCAGACGTTGCGGGATTGTGGATATGAATGGGTCTTGGTTCAAGAACATACCGTGGAACAACCCGACGGCAAGCCTTTAGCTTGCAAGCATATTCCCCACCGGCTCGTTTGCATCAACTCCCAAGGACAAAAAGCCGAAATCATAGCGATCATTAAAACCCAGGGCTCCGATACGAAACTCGTTGGCCAGATGCAACCCTGGTATGAAGCCAAGGGCCTTAATCGATTAGATCTCGGTGGTCGATCTATCCCTCCCCTTGTTACCCAGATAGCCGACGGGGAAAATGGAGGGGTCATGATGAATGAATTTCCTCCCAAATATTTCGAGGTTGTAAGAGAAGCTTCGGGAAGTCTCACTCCCCTTCTCAACGTTTCAGAGTACCTTGCTTACCTGAGGAGGGTAGGAATCAAAGAAGAAGATTTGCCTCCCATTCAACCCATCCACCAGCACCTGCTTTTTCGAACCTTTGAACCGGCATCGGGGCCGCAAAGGCTTAACGAGGCGATTGAAAAAGTCCGCAAAGAAAATCCAAGGTTTTCTATGGAAGGTGGGAGCTGGACGAATAACATATCGTGGGTAAGGGGATATGGCGATTTACTTGGTCCTATTGCTCATCTCAGCCATCTTTTTTACGAAAAGATTTTACAAAAAGGGGTTTCTCCCTTGGATTCAAACTACAGGCAGGCTTTGTTTTATCTTCTTACCAGTCAAACAAGCTGTTTTCGGTATTGGGGATCGGGGATGTGGACGGAGTTTGGAAAAGAAATTTGCAGGCGCGGTATCGAATTTATCAAAAAAAACTTTTAAATTAAAAAACCGGAAGAATGTCCATACTCCTTAAGCCAACGGTTGAATAAATCCATTCTTTTCTGAATACTGAGAATGGTTTTCCATCTCAATTTAAAAAGAAGGAATTCTTTTTCTCTATTTTCTTGATTTGTCTGCCGGGGTTTCCCCGTTCATTAAAGCCTTGAAGCTCTTTTAGGGTCAAGGAGAAGAATGCAGCCGCAATCCACGCCGGGGGAGAAATTCTTTTTTCCTCTAAAAATCAATTCTTCTCTTTTCCATAAAAAAGTCCGTAGGGAATTTTTCTTCCCGAAAATTCCCTTATCTCGATCACCGGATCATCCCACCGGCTTTCTTTATGGAAGAGAAAACGGTTTATTCTGCCGGGCTTATCCCTAGAACTGCAATGGTTTTGTTCGAAGAGCTGCTCCTTAAAGAATCCTTTGCCGGTTTTTTTTCTCGGCTCAATAAATTGGACATCCCCCTTCCTTTTAATCCCATAACAGGTCTCTATTATAAGGGCTGGAATCGGCTGATCCTAGGGTTAGATGGCCTTGTCAAGGGTTTTTCCGATCCCCGGTGGATGGGGAAAAAACAAGCCTTATCCAAGGGATGGAAACTCAAGAAGAATCAACAATCTTCCTACATTTATATCCCTTTAGCCAAGAAGAGCAGCTCAAAAGGCTATCCTCGGTATGCTTCCAGGGCGGTATATAACGGAGAGCAGTTTGAAGATATTGACCGATCTTCTTTTCCTTTCGCTTTCAAAGAAAAGGGGGAAGATCGCTTGTTCAAACTTGGAGATGCTCTCAAGCTAAAAGTGATTGAAGCTTGCATTGATAAATCCTGTTATCTCCCTGCTCAAGACCTTATTGTCCTGCCTCCGCTTTCCCATTTCAAATCAAAGTTCTGTTTTCAACTTAGCCTTCTTCATGAACTTGCCCATGCTACGGGTCATGAAAGCCGGCTTCATAGAAGGCTTGGGGATAACTACAGGAGCTATTTTTATATCGTCGAGGAAATTCTCGCTGAGTTCTCCACCCTTTTAATCTTTGCCAAGATCCACCCCGGGCTTCAAGGCAGGTCCTTGCAAGAAGCCTTGGAAGAAGATTGGGGTTATCTTCGCCACTGGATCTTTTTATTGGGTGCGGACAACCGTTCGCTGCGCTATGCGATCTTTCAAGGACTGCGGGCTTTTCTTTACCTGGAAGAAAAGCTCCTTGCTATCCCTTTATAGTTCTATCTTACTTGGCTTCCTTGGGGCCCTAGAAATGTTCCCCCTGGAAGAAGCCCTTAGTTTTTCAGGCTAAAAAAAAACGGGGAATAAAGCCGTCTCTTTTTTCACTCTTACTTAACAGATGGAAAGGAGAGCATGAAAAAAACTAAGGCTTTTTTTCTTTTAGGTTATTTTTGTTTCTTTACCGTCCCATTTTCATTCTTTACAGAGAGAGGCTCTGCAGGAGATAAAGGGGAAATAGAACTTTGCGACGCAGACCTCGATCCCGATTTAGAGAGCCATTCTTCATCCTCTTTAATGGGCGAGTTGTCGAAGAAGAACGATCCGGCTGAAAATGTTCCCACCTCGCAGGCCCAGGAAACCGTTGTCCTGGGAAGGGAACCCTCTTTTCTCTTGCCCTGGGAAAACAGCAAGGTTGACCTGGACTCCTCTGAAATATGGTCCGATAAGATAGCCGCTTCCGATGCGCCCGCCGGCCTCATGGGAACGGCCCACATGCATAGAAAGTACCAACCCATGATCGGCTTTTGGTGGATGTACATGAACATGGGGCCCAATTATTACCAGGGGGATACGGCCATGAATCTTAACGGGCTAGAAGCCGTCAGGTTTGCCGGAAAACCTATCGCCATGGGAGATGTCACCATGTTTATGGAGCAGTTCATGCCGATGTTGATGTGGGGACTCACCGACAACCTGACCTTCATGGCGATGTTCCCCATATGGAACAAGCAAATGGATATGGTCGGGCTGCCCATGGGGGGGTTTATGCCCGGAGGAATGCATGGTATGCACGGAATGGGAGGAATGACCGGAGCTGGAGGACTCCCCTTGCAGCCCATGGCCCCAGGAAGCAGAATGTCTATGCAGGCCGTAGGTTTGGGGGATGTCAGTTTTCAATTTATTTACAAGCTCTTGGACTTTCACAGGCATAGGTTGCAGATGAACCTCGGCTTTTCAGTCCCCACGGGTTCTATTGATGAAACCATGCCCGACATGGCAGGCCACCAAGTTTATCCCTACGACATGCAACTCGGATTGGGAGTCCCTACCTTCATCGGAGCATTGACTTACCTTGGACAGAGTGAAGATAGGCATTGGGGCTGGGGTGTGCAGGGATATACGACGGTACCCGTAGGAAGAAATTCCCAGGGCTATGCTTGGGGCAATTCCTTTTTCGGCAACGGGTGGGTTTCCTACAACTTTGCAGAGTGGATTTCTCTTAATTTTAGTGGAGTCGGTTCGTACCAAGGCGGAATCCATGGGGCCAATCCTACCGATGAGCTATCGATTCGCACGGCTCCTTTTGTTGCCATGCCCGACATCGTGGCTGCCTGGACGGGAGGAGAGTGGGCAGGGGCAGCCCTAGGGGTAAACATGAGAATGCCCGGGTTTGCCCGGGAAGGATTCCAAAAGGTTGGCGTTTCGCCTGAAAGTGCCTTTCAAGGGAATTTTCTCACCGCCCAGATTGTCAAACCCGTTTATCAATCTTGGAATGGTATCCAGTACGGAATGAACTGGATGGCGACCGTATCCTGGCAATGGTGGTATTAAAGGCTGCTCTTCGGGTTTGATTGAATCGAGCGGGAAAAAAAAGCTTTTTAATTTTTCCAGGCTAAGAGAAGGGGAGAGTGGGAACCTATGTCATGGTAGCTGAATTTTGAAAAACCCACTTCTTTGAGCCACTGTTCGTATTCTTCGGCGGAATAGATACCTCCTTCCGTAGTGTTGACAAGCATCCGCAGGCCAAAAAGAACCGCTTCCACCGGTTCGGTTCTCTGCCGATTTGGCAGAAATTCAACGATAGCGATGCGTCCAGCCGGGGCGGTCAATCCTGAAAATTTCCGGAGGAGCAGCCGAGACTTTTTTTCTCCCTCGGAATGCAGGATGTTGGCCAAGAAAACCAGGTCGTAGTGCCCTGAGGGATAATCGATCTGCTCGATATTCCCGGCTAAATAACGGTAGCGATCGGCCACTCCATACCTTTGAACATAGCGGTAGGTATGTTCAAGGACTTTAGGAAAATCCACGGCCGTAACCTGGGCTTGGGGATCGGCCAAGGCGACCGCAAGACTCCAGACCGCAGAACCACAGCCGACATCTAAAACGCGCAATCCCTTTGAAAACTTTCCTGCACCTATTGCCTCCGCGGCTTTTATCGCGGGATTTCGGTGGATGATATGAAGAAATTTAATCAGTAGAGGGAAAAATTCTTCGGCTTTAGCCTGGGATTCTACACCTTCCAAGGGCCCCCCTCTACGGATAGCACCTGGCAATTTTTCCCAATCCTCGTTAAGGAAATCACCCCCGAGCAAGTCTCCAATATAATCTGGGCTATCCTTGAGAAGGAGCTGCATGGAAAGGGGAGATAAAGAATACCTTTCTTTGTCTTTTTGAAGAAATCCCAAGGCCGTCAAGGCATCCAAAAAAAACGTCATTCCCCTAAGGCTTGTTTGTGTTTTTTCAGCGATTTGCGGGGCTGTTAGCCAGCTATCTTTGATCGTGCTGAAAAGCTCAAAATGCAGGGCGGACTTTAAAATATGGTAGATGCGAATATCATTGAATGCTCCCAATACGGGCTGAAGATCGAAATTCAGGGCAAAAGTCTCTTTATCCATGTCTTATTTATAACCCAGAAAAACAGCAAGGTGGTGCAAAAAGTAGAGAAAAAATTCAATTATAAAATCGACCTGGGAAAAATTGCCGGCATGAACAAAAGCAGGGCATAAAAAAGGTTATGTCAAAGAAAAAAAGAGAATAAAGGTTGGCTTGAGGTTAACCATAGAGTCTATCCCCGGCATCTCCCAAACCGGGGAGGATGAAACCGCGGGAATCGACCTCCCTATCCACGCAGCCCGTAAAGATCTCGATTTCTTCGTGGGCATGATGGACTGCTTTTATTCCTTCCGGACTTGCAATGCAACAGACGATACGGATGGATAGGGCCCCGTTTTCTTTTAAAAATTCAACGGCTCTTTTGGCCGTACTGCCCGTGGCGAGCATGGGATCCAGAAGAAAGACCCGGTGATGGGGGCTGATTTTAGGGATCTGTCCATGGTAAAGGGTAGCCTGGAAAGTTTTTTCATTTCTTGTAGCTCCCAAAAAAAGAACCTGAGCTTCAGGAATAAGGGATTGAAAACTTTTGAGCATTCCAAGACCCGCTCTTAAAATAGGAACAAGTATGACTTGATCACGCAGGATAAAACAGGAAGTCGTTTCCAGGGGAGTTTCCACTTTGCAAGGCTGCAGGGCAAGGTTTTTTGTTGAAAAGGCAGCCAATATCGTGGAAGCTTGATCAAGATAAGCTGCAAAATTGGTTTTAGAGGTATTTTTATCTCGCAGCTTACTAATTCGATCGCTAAGGAGGGGATGTTCTATGATATGGAGGGACATTAGCTTTAATTTTTAAAATGAAAATAGAGCAAGTTTCATACCCTTTTTGACTCTTCCTTCTAGAAATTATAGGTAATATCTTGTTGCTATGAAAGAAAAACAACTTGAACTTCTCAGGCGCCCAAGAAGGCTGAGAGCAACTAGACAAGTACGAAGCCTGGTAGCGGAAACCCGATTGGATATTGCAGACCTTATTTGTCCTCTCTTTGTTCATGAAAAAGAGGCTAAAGAAGAAATCCCTTCTATGCCGGGGATATGTCGCTACTCCCTGGAAAGCCTTTTGGAAGAATGTGCATTGCTCAAGGAGAAGGGAATTAATGCGGTAGCCCTGTTTCCTTGTATACCGAGGGAAAAAAAAGATAACTTAGGCTCTTATGCCTTGAATCCCGAGGGGATTATCCCTAGAGCGGTAGAAGCAATAAAAAAGACAGTTGCCGATCTGTTGGTCATTACAGATGTAGCCTTGGACCCTTATACCCTCCATGGGCATGACGGGTTGTGGAATGAAAAAATCAAGGATGTGGATAATGACGCTACTGTTGAGATATTGGTTCAAATGGCGGTCATGCTTGCTCAAAAAGGGGCGGATTTTGTCGCTCCATCGGACATGATGGACGGCCGGGTCGGCGCCATAAGAAAGGCACTTGATTCAGAAGGACTTTCAAAAACTTCAATCCTTGCCTATTCCGCTAAATTTGCATCGGCTTTTTATGGCCCCTTTCGGGATGCCGTGGGTTCAGGAAAACAAAAAGGGATGTACCTGGATAAAAAGACCTACCAGCTTAATCCTTCTAATAGCCGAGAAGCTTGTTTGGAGGCGGTACTGGATGAAAAGGAAGGGGCGGATATATTGATGGTGAAGCCCGCCGGTCCTTACCTGGATATCATTCACCGGATCCGGCAAAAGACCTTGCTCCCCCTTGCTGCCTACCAAGTTTCAGGAGAGTATGCCTCGATTATAGCGGCCGGGCTCAAAGGTTGGATTGACCCTAAGCAAGCTGCCTTGGAATCTTTACTGGCTATAAAGAGGGCCGGGGCGGATATCATAATAACCTATTTTGCCGGATCTTTGGCCAGGGATCCTTTTTTTAATTTTTAGTATTGTTATGGAATCTTTCGGGCGATTCAGAGCCGTAGAAGAGGCCTTAGAGGCTTTCCAGCAGTTTTCTGAATTTGCAAGAACAAAATTTAAAGCTCATCCTGATTGGTTAGAGTGGATCAAAAGCATGGAAATTTCTGATCCCGGCCATTTCCGTGGACCGGGAAGGCTCAACATTGATTGGATGGAAAGTCTATCCCGTTATCCTTCAACTTTGCAGGGGCGCATTGAAGCCCTGAAGCAATTAAAACAAAGAGAAATTCTCAGGATAGGTTTTTTCGATTTTTCCTTGGTATGGAACTTGGAGAAAGTTTTGAAAAACCTTTCTCTGGTGGCGGATTTTTGCTTGGAAATCCTTTTAAAACTGGCTAAAGAAGGCCATCCTCCCTTTTGTTCCTTTCCCTTCGCCATTATATCGATGGGAAAATTAGGGGGAAACGAACTCAATTACAGTTCTGATATTGACCTGGTTTTCATCCATAACGGCTCCGATGACCATCACGACAATGCTAACCGTTTGGGTAAAAAAATAGTACAGCTTTTTTCTTTCGCCCATGGCGGCTTTTACCGAATCGATCTCCGGCTAAGGCCAGAAGGCCATAGCGGAATTCTCGTTCCTTCTCTCAAGTATTGTGAAAACTATTATTTTTCCTTGGGAGAAAGCTGGGAGAGGATGGCTTTAATTAAAGCTCGAAGATCGGCTGGAGATAGCTCTCTAGCCTACGAATTTGAAATTTTGCGTTCTCTTTTTTCTTTCCCAAAGCATTTAACCGAAGAAATGTTCGAAGAGGTCATAGAAATCAAGTCCAGGATTGAAAAGGAGATCCTGGCCGAAGATTCCAGGAAGAGAAATATTAAACTTGGAGAAGGAGGCATACGGGAAATCGAATTTATAGTGCAGGCTTTTCAGGTTGTTTATGGGGCCCGTTTCCCTATTCTCCAAGGCCGGTCGACTCTGGAAACCCTCGATTGTCTCTATGAGTGCGGACTCATTCCTGGAAAAGAGGTTGAAGAGCTCAAAAGAGCCTACGTTTTTTTCAGGCAACTAGAAAATAGGCTGCAGATGGTAGCCGATCTTCAAACGCACCTGATACCCGATAATGAAAAAGCAAAGGAGGCAATCGCTTCTTCTTTGGGTTTGGAACTTGAACAGTTTGAAACCCTAATCGAGAATTACAGGGCCACCGTCCGTAGGCTCTTTTCTTCTCTCTTTCCCCTTTCCAATGAAAAAAAAGAGTTTATTTTTAACCTTGAGATCTTTTCTGATCCTCAAAAAGCAAAGCGGGATTTACAATCTCTTGAAGGTGGACATTCCTTTAGAACGATAAAATCCTTGAGGCGGCTTTTTCCTTTATTGGAGGAAAAACTAAAAAACATGGTTGATCCCAACCTCTGTTTGAGCAGGTTTGTCCAGTTTACCGACAAATATGGTCTAAAATCCATGCTTTTTGAATCTTTAGCTTCGAGTCCAAAGGCTCTTGAACTGCTATTGCGGCTTTTTGATTCTAGTTCTTTTTTTACCGAAATTCTCTTGTTTCAACCCGAGCTATTCGAGGATGTATGCAGGAGTGACGGTCTTTACACCAAGAAAACGGTCGATGCTTTTTATAGCGAATTGGCCTTGATTGACAAAGATCATAAGACCCGGTTTCGGATCTATAGAAAAGGGGAACTATTTAGAATATTTTTAAGGGATATTTTAGGTCTTGCCAACCTTCTAGAGATAGAAGAAGAATACACAGCCCTTGCCGAGGCGATACTCAAACGAGCCCTCCAACTTTGCCATGCCAGGTCCAATGCGATCATCGGTATGGGCAGACTAGGGGGAAAAGAGCTTGGATACGGGTCAGATTTGGACTGCCTCTTTATCGGGAATAACTTGAGTGGAGCCTTGGAACTGAACCGGTTTCTTTCTGAAATGTCTCCAGTTGGAATACTCTATAATTTTGATTTTCGGCTAAGACCCCATGGGGAAGGTCCCATTGTTCTCGACGAGAAGGTTTATGAAGATTATTACCGCACTCAAGCCTTGTTCTGGGAAATCCAAGCCTTGCATCGTGCTCGTTTCGTTTGTGGTGATGAACAAAAGGCCCAAAAGTTCATACGGTTTGTTGATGAACTGTGGTTAGACTGGAGCAATCATATTCCCTGGCAGGAATTCTTTGCCTTGAGGGAACGAATCCAAAAGGAAAGAGATAGCCATGTTCCCCCGATTTACCGGTTTAAAACATCTCCAGGAGGTCTTTTAGATATCGAACTGGGTCTCCAGATATGGCTAATGCTCAGGAAAATCCGAGAACCCAGCCTATGGAAGGGTTTTTTATGGTTGGAAAAAGAAGATCCACAAGCTTCTCATGCAGCCCAAAAAGGTTATCTTTTTTTGAGAAAGGTTGAGTCTGTCCTTAGAAGGGAAAGAAATAGCCCGGTATCTGTTCTTCCCGTGGAGGAGCAGGGACAAGCAAAACTGGCCAAGTTGTTGGGATTTAAATCAGCTAAGGATTTCATGGAGTACTATTCTCAAGTCCTGGAGTCGAATCAGAAACTCTTTGAGAGACTAACTTCTCAAAAGCTTCCTTAGCTGCTCGAAGTTCGGCTTCTTTTTTGCTTTTTCCGGATCCTTTACCCAATACTTGGTTTTTCCATGAAACCTCTACTTCATACCATTTATTGTGGGCTTCTCCACTTTCCAGGACGATACGATAGATGGGCAACTCGGTTCCTTTTTTCTGTAAAAATTCTTGGAGGAGTCCCTTTGAGTTTTCATGCTCAACAAAACGCATAGGATCTTTTTCCAGTTCCATAAATAGGGGATTGAATAGCTCAAAGATAAAGCTTTTAGCTCTATCCCATCCTCCATCTAGATATAATGCCCCGATAACCGATTCCAATGCATTGGCCAAGTTAGAAGGTTTGGTTCTACCCTGGTTTTTTTCTTCTCCTTTACCTAAGCGCAAGTACTTCCCGATTTCCAGGAGGGAGGCTAGGGAACACAAGTTCTTACGGCTGACCAGTCGTGCTCTTAATTTGGTCAGTTTACCTTCATCAAAAGAAGGAAAAAGCTGAAAAAGTTTCTCGGTAACGGCAAGGCCTAGGACGGCATCACCGAGAAATTCTAACCTCTGAAAATCTCCCTTGTTGACTCTGATGGATTCAACAAAAAAGGAAGGATGCGTCAACGCTTCTTCAAGCAGCTGCGGATTTTTAAAGGCATAGCCCATTTTTTTTTCTAGTTCTTCAAGCTGCATGGCCTAGAGTGAGGTTTTGCAATCGTGGGCTGGTGTCGGCAGTGACCGAGGATGACATCGACGATGGATTTCTTTGAGATGCTTGAGATTCACATGGGTGTAAATCTGTGTTGTTGCAATATTGGCATGGCCAAGAAGCTCTTGGATGACCCGTAAATCGGCTCCATTTTCCACCAGATGGCTGGCAAAGGTGTGCCTTAAAAGATGAGGATAGACTTTTTTATCAATCCCCCCAAGCCGTGCATAATGAATGATCAACTGCCTTATTCGGGATCGAGTTAAAGGCTGACCTCTCTGGTTCAGAAAAACTTCCCCCCGAGTTTTCTTTGCCAGGAGCTTTGTTCTTCCTTCTGCAATATATTTATCGAGGGCTTCCTTTGCACACTTTCCAATCGGAACCGCTCTTTCTTTGTTTCCTTTTCCCAATACCTTAATCTGAAAGTGTTCCGGGTAGTAGGACTCCAATTTCAAGGATATCAGCTCGGAGACCCTTAATCCTGAACTATAAAGAAGCTCTAGTATTGCTTTATCCCTCCATCCCAATGGGGTATCGGGGAAAGGGGCTTGCAGAAGCTTTTCGATCTCTTTTGTAGTCAAAAACTGGGGCAACCTTGACTGTATAGAGGGTAGCTCTTTGTGATCCAAGGGATTGGTTTTGATTTTATTTTGCTCTTTAAGATACTCAAAAAGGTGGCGTAAGGCAATAATCGTAATTTTAATCGAACTATCCGACAATCCTCTTTTTCTTTCTTCATCCAAGAAAAGCTCAATGTGGCTACTGCGCACCGAACCGATAGAAAGCTTGTGGCTAAGAACCCAATCGAGAAATTTTTCAAGAATTTGGCGGTAAAGAAGCTGGGTATTAATCGCATGGCTTCTTTCTATGGCAAGAAAGGCTAAGGCCTTTTCTATTGTCTTTTGCCAACTCTGTTCGGATGGTTGTGGTTTCACTTTTAGCCGTTTAACATCCCTAAAGTTTGAGGATCACGCACATCCACGCAACGACCGGAGAGTATAAAACCGAAGAGTTTGCCTTCTTGAGAAAGTAGCCGCAAGGCATCGGTCAGTTCATATTCACCGCGTGGAGAAAGAGGCAGAGATTCCATGTATCCGAATATCTTGGGACTCAGGATATATATCCCTGCATTATAAAAAGCTTCTTTCAAGAGTTCGGGTTTTTGAGGCTTTTCTATAATACCCGTAATGCGGCAAAGGGAATCTATAAAGACAGCTCCTCCCTTGGATAGATCCTCCCCTTGAGTAAGTCCCACCAACCCATCTCCCTTATACCCGCGGGCCATTAGTCCGTACTGCAGGGGATCTTCCAGGAGAATATCTCCATAAGACAGAAAGAAAGGTTCATCCTGGACTAAATCTCGGGCAAGGAGGGGAGCTTTTCCTGTTCCGTCTTGAATCTTTTGAAAACGGTAATCTATTTTTACTCCAAGGGATTGCCCTTCCTGGAAATAATCCATGATTTTTTCAGCCCTATATCCCACGACAACACAAAAATGATCTACCTGGGCTTTTTCTTGCAACCCCCTTATTATCCATTCCAGGATGGGCTTGTTTTTTACTTTAAGCATGGGTTTGGGCAGCTCTAGAGTCAACTCTTTCATTCGACTGCCTTTGCCCGCGGCAAGAATGATGGCTTTCATGAATGCCCTTCCATCCGGTTTTCTAGAAAAAAGGCTTTCAGTTCCTGGCAGGCTTTCCCCCTATGACTGACAAGATCTTTTTGTTTTTCATCCAGTTCGGCCATGGTTAAAGAATAACCTTCGGGAATGAATATGGGGTCGTAACCAAAACCTCCTCCGCCTTTTTGTCTATCTGCTATTATGCCATAACAAAAAGCGGTGGTTTCAAAAAGAATTTTTTTCTTCTTGACCAAGACAAGAGCACAAACGAACCTAGCCCTTCGGTCCGTAATATTTTTACTCTGCAGGTTTTTGAGCAGTTTATCTATGTTTTCTTGGGCACTGCTGCCTTCGCCGGCATACCGGCTTGAAAAAATACCGGGTTCTCCATGAAGGGAAAAGACCTCTAAGCCCGAATCATCCGCTAAAACAAATCCCTCGTAAATTTCGGATAAAGCCATCCCTTTCAGCTTTGCATTATCCCTGTAACTCTTTGCAGTTTCATTAGGCAAAAGTCTTTTTAGATCTTCGGGTAAAGCTTCCAGGGTAAGAGGGTAGAGAAGTCTTGAAAATTCAAGGTATTTATGCCGATTCGAGGTGGCCAAGAGAATTTTTTGCATGATCAAAAGAAAACCTTTTTTTTGTAGCCCTCTTGTCGTTCTCTTTTTAGCTTTGGTTTTTGGCTGGATATAAAGCTATATGGTTGCAAAGATAAAAAAAACGGTTAATATGTCAACCATCAACGCAATGGAGAGCATGATCGAGGGCTCCTTGGGCCGGTGGAGGTCTCTTAAGGCCTGACTTAATCCACTTAGGCGCGGTTAGCTCAGAGGCAGAGCATCACCTTGACACGGTGGGGGTCACAGGTTCAAATCCTGTACCGCGCAAGAAAATGTCACCGTTCGTATTTCTAATCGGATAGTTTTTTCTCTAACACCACCTTTTAGAATGAGTAGGGAACCAAAAGGGTAGATTTTTAAGGAACTGTTTTTTCTCTTCTTTGTTTATTTAGAAAAAAAGGAACCATGAAGCCGACCCAAAAACTCCGCGAATTAAGACAAAGCCTTTGGTTGGATAACATCTCCAGGGAAATGCTTGAAAAGGGGATATTGAAAAGGTATATCGATGAATTTTCCATTTCCGGTTTAACCTCCAACCCGACTATTTTTGATCATGCTATTGCCCACTCCCATTTTTACGATAAGAGCATTGTTGAATTGTCTTCTAGGGGATTAGAAGGTGAAGAACTTTTTTTTAAGCTGGCCATAGACGATCTTCAGAGGGCAGCCGATCTTTTCCTCCCCATTCATGAACAGACTTCCAGGAAAGACGGTTGGGTTTCCTTGGAAATTTCTCCCCTTTTGGCTTATGATGCCGAAAAAACTCTTCTAGAAGCTAAAAGGCTTCATGAGGCTTTCCAAAGACCGAATCTTTTCATCAAGATCCCGGGAACAAAAGAAGGCTTACCTGCCATTGAAGAAGCCATCTTTGAGGGAGTTTCGATCAATGTCACTCTTCTCTTTACCCCCGAACATTATAAAGGGGCAGCTGAAGCCTACATGAGGGGGTTGGAAAGGAGACTCTCCAAGGGACTTCCCTTGGACACGGTCTTTTCTGTGGCTTCCTTGTTTGTGAGCCGTTGGGATAAAGCGACCATGAATATTGTACCGGGTAGCCTGAAGAACAAGCTTGGGATTGCTATAGCCAAGAAGACTTACAAGATCTACAGGGATTTGCTTGATTCAGACAGGTGGAATTTGCTTGCACATAAAAAAGCCAATCCCCAGTTGTTGTTATGGGCGAGCACCGGGACGAAAGATCCCCAAGCTTCCGACATTCTTTATGTTAAGAATCTCATAGCCCCGGATACCATTAACACGATGCCTGAAGAAACCCTTTTGGCATTCGCCGATCATGGTCAAATTGGTGAAATTCTGCCTAGAGATGGAGGCGATGCGCAGTACATTTTAGCTCAATATCGCCAGTTGGGAATCGATGACCAAGTCCTGGGACAAAGGCTTCAAAAAGAAGGGGCGGAAGCTTTCATAAATTCTTGGAAAGATCTTCTCAGCTCCTTGAAACAAAAGTCATCCCTCCTTAAGAGCTTCTAGCGCTTCGGAATGTTCTTGTTAAATTGAACATTCCAAGAATTTCCTTTTTCGGGCATTAAACAGGAACACAACATTTTTTCCAGATTGATTGGAATTAAAATGTTATTGTTGATATATTGTATTTTCATGCATCCATCTCTACCTCGACTCTTGAAATTGCAGCAGATGGACCAAAAGATTTTCGAAAGCCGTCAATTCTTGGTCAAGATTCCTCGCGAGATCGAACAAGTTCAAAAACAACTTAAGGCAGAACAGGAGTTAATCAGCCGTTATAAAAAAGAACTTCTGCAAATCGAGCTGTCGATTAAAGAGCTTGAAGAGGAAATTGCCGGCATTAAGTCAAAAATTAACCAGTATAAATTACAGCAGCTTTCAACTAGAAAAAACGAAGAATACCAAGCCCTTTCGCATCAGATCGTAAGTGCGGAATCTAAAGTATCGGCTATGGAAGATAAAATCCTTGAATTGTTGGATAAAAAAGAAATGCTTTCAAAAACTTTCAAAGAACAGGAATCCAAATTCCACCGTTGTTCGGCTGAAATAAACGGCAAGATTGAAAACCTATTGATCCAAAAGAAGATGCTTGAGAAAAACCTCGATCAACTCCTAGAGGAAAGGAAAAACTATGCTTCCGGTCTTGATCAACACTTACTAAAGAACTATCAGAGAATAGCCGCCGCAAAACCGGGTTCAGCCATAGTGCCTGTAACAGACGAAAGTTGTGGAGGCTGTCATATGAAAATGACAAAACAAACCTATCTCAAAGTAAAGTCTTCAGAAGAACTTGTGTTCTGTGAATATTGTGGTAGAATTTTATTTTTTCCCCAATAATTTTTAGACAAATGAACACGACTCAAGAAAATAATATTGCCCAGTTGCTTTCTGCTGCCCTGGCCAAAGTTGAAATCCCAGAAGTACTTGTCAACATGGTATCGCGGCGCGTAAGGCTTTTGGCTAAAGGAGCAAAACCACTTGTAGAAGTTCCTCCTCAATGGAATTACATGCAGATTGCTTTGAAAGAAATTGCAGAGGGAAGGCTAAGTTGGGAGCTTGTACCTCAAGAAGAAAAAGAGGAGTCTTCACCAGAAGCATAAAGGCCGATCGTGCCCAACAGCTTGTCTTAAACAATCGTCCCTAGAACATGGAAAGAGACCTTGTTGTCAATAGGAGGGCGAGGAAAGATTACCAGATTTTAAAGACGCTAGAAGCAGGAATTGTTCTTCTAGGCTCCGAAGTGAAGTCTCTAAAGGCAGGTAAGGGAAGCCTGGAAGGGGCATTTGCAAGAGTAGAAAACGGAGAGGCCTTTCTTTACCAGATGAACATTTCTCCTTATGAAAAAGCTGCCTCCTATGCCCTTCGGGATCCGAAGGCACCGAGAAAGCTTTTGCTTCATAAAAAAGAAATTGGAGAGCTTGCCGGCGCCATTTCCAGGCAGGGAAGAACGATAGTCCCTTTAAAACTTTATTTCCGCCGGGGCAAAATCAAAGTGCTCCTGGGTATAGCTTCTGGAAGAAGCAAAGTCGATAAGAGAGAGAAAATAAAAGAGCAGGAAACGCAAAGAGAAATAAGTAGAGTTCTTAAAAGAAGAAGAGAATTTTAACTCCCCTGAGTATAGGGGAGCTAAACTCTAGTATTGCAAATAGAGCGTAATGGTGTATTATGTAGGGCATGGAAAGCACTATGAGCACGGGCCGGGCGGCCAAGCTGCTGGGGGGTCTCGGTCAAGGCCATGCAGCGATGGGAGCGTGAAGGCCGACTAATTCCTGCGGCGCGGACCGACAGCAACCGAAGGCTTTACACCGAATCACAGCTTCGTGATTTTCTCGGCCTGCGCTATGCGGTGTCCGAGCCGACACGGCTCATCATCGCCGATCGCTGGTATCCGAGCAGTCGCCTGTGTTCGGTTTGCGGGTGGAAGAACGAGGCGCTGACGCTCAAGGATCGGAGCTGGACGTGTCCCGAGTGCGGCACGCACCACGACCGCGACTTCAACGCGGCGCTCAACCTCAAACGGCTGGCAACCGCAACTGCCCTACCCGTGGCGAGTCCGTCTGGTAACAGCGGCACTGCGGCAGAGATGGTCTCTGCCGTAGTCGGGAAAGTTACGCCTGTCAGAGACGATTCCGTTGAGGAATCGGGGCAGGAAGAGAACAGTGCGCACCTTTGCGCACGTTTTTGATAGCAGCATTGCTTAATCCACTTCCTTGGCTTGAAGGATTGGGCCTGCCTGATCAGGGGTTGCCCTTTTACTGAAATTCTTTGTAGTCTTTTTGAGAAGGTGACTTCCCGAAAGCAAAAGGAAGTTCTACCGGGGAAGCATAGGATAGAGGGGACTTTATACCGCCCTGCGCCCCAGCTCATCGCGGTTGAATAAAGGAGAAAGGAGATCCCGGTTGCACTGTCCAATGATCAGGCTTCGGGACTGAAAGTTTCCTTAGCGGAATAAAGAATAAAGTTTTCAAGAACCGAATACTCCGAATAAGAGTGCTCGAGACATTTTTTCCTGGCTTTCAATGGTATCCTGATTGTTTGTCGGGAACCAGGTTAATGGAGAAAATGGCGCAGGTGGGTGAAAATCATCGCCATGTTGTGCTTGTTCGCTGCTTCTATAACTTCCTTGTCTCTAACACTGCCTCCGGGTTGAATAACCACGGTGGCTCCGGCTGAGGCTGCTAATTCTAGGCCGTCCGGAAACGGAAAGAAAGCATCGGAAGCAACGGCGCTTCCTTTTAAAGATAATCCCTCGCGGCCGGCTTTATCGATAGCGATTCTAACGGCATCAACCCTTGAAGGCTGTCCAGCTCCTATTCCCAGTGTTCTATCTGCATCGGAAAAAACGATGGCATTAGACCGCACATGTTTTACTACTTTCCAACCAAAGAGGCATTTATTCATTTCTTCTGGGGTGGGTTTTCGCAAGCTGACAATCTTCATCTTTTCTTGATCTAAAAGCATGTTATCGGGCTCTTGAAGCAAATAAGAATTCCCGCAGAGTGAACGGATTATATACCGGGGAGGAGGAAGTTTATTTAAAGAGACTTGAATAAGCCTCAAGTTCTTTTTCTTTTGTAAAAGTTGTAGGCTTTCTGGTTCATATTCGGGACTCACGATAACTTCTACAAAGATATCGGCGAGGATCTCTGCCAAGGCTGGATCGAGGGGTTTGTTTAGGGCAATGACTCCTCCAAAAGGAGATTCTTTATCCGTCTTAAAAGCTTTTTCAAAGGCTTCTTTAACCGTCATTCCCATGCCTACCCCGCAGGGAGAACTATGTTTAAAAATGGCGGCTATAGCTGAATCGGATCCAAATTCAGATAATATTCTTACGGCTGCATCGATATCTAGAATATTATTGTAAGAGAGATCCTTGCCTTGAAGCTGCTGGAAGTAATTCCAGAAATCTCCATAAAGGGCGGCATGTTGATGGGGATTTTCTCCGTATCGTAAAGGGGAATAGCCGTATAGGGGAATAGAGGATTCCGGAGGAAAGAACCGCATGTGGAGTTTTTCTTGGAAGAACCTCGCAATTTGACTATCGTAATAACTGGTCAGGTTGAAGGCCTTAAACGCCAGTTTCTTACGCAGGGAAGAAGAAGTTGATCCCATTGTTTGTATTTGACTGATCAGCTCTGTATAATCCGCAGGATCAACGACAACGGTCACATGGGGATAATTTTTCGCAGCGCTTCTTGCTAACGTGCAGCCTCCAATATCGATGTATTCGAGCATTTCTTCGATAGGCAAGTTCTTTTTTACAGCGTCAACAAAAGGATAAAAATTAACAATAACGTATTGAATTTGGGGAATGCCCAATTCGGTAATCTCCCTTAGGTGATCCGGCTTCTCTCTTTTATAAAGAATTCCGGCATGAATTTTTGCATGGAGGGTTTTTACTCTCCCTTCGAGCAGTTCAGGAAATCCCGTTACATCCGATACCTCTTGAACGGGAATATGAGCGTTTTTAAGAAGCCTGGCCGTGCCTCCTGTTGAAATGATGTCGATTCCAGCTTGGCTTAAAACCCTGGCTACCTCCACGATACCCGTCTTGTCATATACCGAAAGAAATGCTGCACTCATGAGCTTCTTCCTTATTCGAACTCAGCAATGTCGAACAGTACAAATTAGTTGTCTTTCCCTAAAGATCTTATCGCTCCCTGCCTGCTTCTAAAACGAAAAACATTATTCCAGGTTTTTTTCAAAGCTTCCTTTGGACTGATGTATTTTTTTTCCAAGATAGTACCACGAGCAATAGCTCGAAGAATACCCTGGAGAGAAAATTCTTCTGCATCTACAACCGTATAGGCCGTTCCAATCACGTCCGCATCATGGGCATCACTTGCAGAGATCATGGGTAATTTTCTTTCCTTGGCATAGGCTTGGGCCTTTTGGTTGCATCTTTTGAAGGTTACTGCGGCGTTAAAGACTTCAATCCCGTCCAAAGGTAATTGGTCTAAGACCCGTTTACGGATTCCAGCCCGAAAATAATCAAAGGGATGGGGAGCAATAGCCAATCCTCCCATAGAATGGATGAGGGCAATCGCATCCAGGGCGGGAATACCTTTTAGGTCGGGTAATTTTATTCCCAGGGCAAGGAGGTGGCCTTCTTTAGTCGTAATTTCTTGCCCGGGAATGATAAGAAAGTTGTCGACAGCCAACCCATCTTTCCTAATGAGCCCGATTTGTTCGAAATAATCTATACCGGCTGAAGTATTATGATCGGTCAATGCAAAGCCATTCAATCCCTTGCGTTTTGCAACGCGAACCATTTCCTCCGGTTCCGATACTCCATCCGCGGAAAATCTGGAATGACAATGGAAATCAATTCGATATTGCATACTTATTTTAGCATAGCATATTGATTTTGTTCTGTTTACTTTTTTCTTTTCTATCCTATTATTCATAGCTCTCTGGAGATGGAGAAAAAACAATAGATGCCCCAGCCGGACAATTTTATAGGAAAATTATTCGATAAGGTTGCCTTCAAGTATGATTTTTTAAATCATTGGCTAAGCCTAGGTTTTGATTTTTGGTGGAGAAGAAAACTGGCCTTAAAAATAGCGGAACTAAAGCCCTTTGCCCTTCTCGATGTAGCCACGGGCAGCGGGGATATGTTACTCGCTACGTTACGATGTTGTTCCTCCATTCATACTTACTACGGTGTGGACATTTCAGAAGAAATGCTCACTTTAGCTAAAAAAAAGGGACTTAACAACGTTCTTGCGGCCGAGGCTTCGGATCTTCCATTTTCTTCTTCAACTTTTGATACGACGACTATCGCTTTTGGGTTGAGGAATTTCCAGTGTAGACTAGGGGCACTAAAAGAAATTTTTCGGGTCTTGCGTCCAGGAGGAACTTTATTCGTATTAGAATTTTCTATGCCCAAGGGAGTCATTAAGCCCTTTTATTTATTTTACCTTGTCAAAGTTATTCCCCGTATTGCCGCTCTTGTAGGTGCTCCTAAAGAAGCCTACGATTATCTTGCCCAGTCTATTCTTGAATTCCCACCTACCGAGGCGGTGGTGGACCTTTTTAAGCTAGCGGGATTTTATCCCTGTGGCTCCATTCCTATGACCCTTGGAATCGTCACCCTTTATTGGGGGAAAAAACCTTCATGAGAGCCAGTCCATGAGCTCGAGTGAAAAGAGAGAAAAGCGTTTGAGAAGTGAAGAAACCAAAAAAAACCCTTAAAAAAACTTTTCGTCCTTCTCATCTTCCCGGCTTGATTATCTTTCTTGGGTGAAAAAAATTTGACTTGGAATTATTGCCTCTTTGGGGAGGCTTGCATTGAAAATCACAAGCCAAAAGCCCTGGACTTTCAAGGGAAAATTCCCTTCCCCTGGTCCCGTTGCATGGATTATATCGCAAAGCCCTGCCTTTTGAAGCAAGCTCAAGGGAGGATCCGGTTACTGGGAAACGGTTTTTATAACGATTCTTTGGATAGAGCCCATCGTTGTTGGGGCCTACCGAGCTGCTCTGGCTAGGGATTAGCCTTCCAGTGGGCTGGTTCTATTCGCTGCGGGTTTTAAACATTTTTTTTGGGACAATAAAATTCTTTGGTTCATTGAAGCAAACAAACAGAGCCCGCCTTGATGAAACAAAGCTTTTTCTCCATGAGCTTTGGAAAACGCTAATAAACCTGTTTTAGAAGCTTGATTGATTTGCCGCTAAGAGAGGTGAGCTTTTCAGCTACTGTAGTATCTTTTCTTATTTCATAAGCTATTACGCTGGAAACACAGCGAAAAAAGGCAAGATGTTTTTCTTCATCAATGGCTACAAGCTGGCTATAAACAGCCAACGAAGAGCCAACAGCTTCCCGCCAAATGGATTGTAAAAATTCAGGCCGCGAATACCTTTTTCGTTCAACTCTTTTAAACAAAACCTCAAAAAGGTTTTCTCTTGCTCGGCGTGCTCTTGCCGTGGGGGTCGGTAAGGGCGAGGGTGTAGAATCCGATTTTTCTTTAATCTTTTTTTGGTCTCCGAGAAAACGATCGTAGAGGAGGGATGGAGCTTTTCTTGCATAATAGGTCGTTAAAGTTTCTTTAGAAAAAGGAACTTTGTTCTGGAGTTGAGATTTGAGGAAAAAAGCAAGATTTTCGAACCAACCCTCGTTATAAACTTGTCGATCCAGTTTCAAAGCGGGATACTCAGCTCCTGCTGCACGCAGAATCATGTTCTTTTTTTTCATCCCCTTTTGTTGATAGGCTTAGAAAGCATGTTGACTAAAATTAATTCATAAAACAGCTAATTGCTGTTTTCGGATAGGCTTTTATTGAGTAATTGCTTGCAAGCACTCTTCATCCTTCCCAGTACATAGTAAACAGTTTGACTTCTTATCCTAAAAAGCTCTCCGCCTACTATTTTCTTTATAAATGTCGATGGAATATCCACAACCTGTTGAGGATAGGACCCGCTTAGTCCTTGGCAGAGAATAGAAGTCATAGCCTTGGTCAAGGTTTGCACATGAGGACCTAAATGCATCCGAAAATAGACTTTTCCTTCATCATCGGAAAGGAGATATACGCCCACGGTATCTGTACATTCCTCGTCCCTGCGCACATCGGTTAATACGTACTGTTCATCTTCTCTAGGGGCAAACTGGGAGTAGGCTTCACTGTAGGCAATCAGCATTTCTCGTCTTTCTTCTTCTCCAAGAACCTCAAATGTAGAAATAATATCTTTTAGAGATTTGGGTAATTTATCCATCATTAAAAATAAAAAGTTAATATTTTATCTTTCAATGGGAGCTCCAACTTTATTGCCCCACTCGGTCCAAGAACCATCATAATTCTTCACATTTTTGTGTCCCAGAAGATAAGTCAAGACAAACCAGGTGTGGCTAGAACGTTCTCCAATCCGGCAGTAAACAAGGGTTGGCTTGTCATCGGATACGCCGCAGCCCTCTTCATAGATTTTTGAAAGCTCCTCCGCCGATTTAAAAGTGCCATCCTCGTTAACCGCGGTTTTCCAAGGTACGCTTTTAGCCCCTGGAATATGTCCCCCTCTTAATGCTCCTTCTTGAGGATATTCCGGCATATGAATAAGTTCACCCGTATATTCTCCAGGGGAACGAACATCGATAAGGGGTCCTCTTTTTTCTTTGCAAAAGCGCAAGACTTCATCATAAAAGGCCCTGATTTCCCCATCATGCCGGACCGTCGGTACTGGATAGGAGGATGGTGGAAAAGCGACTTTTTCTTTTGTCAGGGGGCGGCCTTCCTTTATCCATTTATCTCTTCCCCCGTTAAGGATTTTTACTGCGGTATGACCAAATAACCTGAATACCCAAAGAGAGTAACACGCCCACCAATTGGATTTATCTCCATAAAAGATGCAGGTAGTCTCGGGGCTTATCCCTTTTTGGCTGCAAAGCTGGGCAAATCTTTCAGCCGAAATATAATCCCTGATCAAGGGATCATTGAGATCAGCCCTCCAATCAATATTCACGGCATTGGGAATATGCCCGGTATCATAGAGCAGGGGGTCTTCGTTGCTTTCAATGATTCTTATTCCGGGATCGTTCAGGTGCTCTTGTAACCAACTTGTTTCTACTAAGACTTCGGGATGCGCGTAATTTTTCATAGCATGTTTTTCTCCTTATAATATAAAAAGAAAGGGGAAAAGAAAAATAGAATTCCTATAGATTTTATTAATAATTTTTAGCGTTCTTCTTTTCTTAAATTCAATTTTTTGAGCAAGGCATAATCTTTTTCCAATTGAACATTGCTTTGGGTGAGTAATTTTTCACCGATGAAAATCGAATCTACACCCGCTAAATAGCACAAAGTGAGAGTTTTTTCATCGAGTAATTTTCTTCCTGCGGCAAGTCTTATTCTAGATAGCGGGAAGAGGATTCTGGTTGTAGCTATCATTCGGATAAGATCCATGTAATCCAGGGGAGGCGTCCCATAAAAAGGAGTTCCTTCAATGGGCATGTAAACGTTGATGGGTATGCTCTCCGGGGCTTCGGGCAGGGAATACAGACAGAAAAGCATTTCCAGTCTATCTTTTAGCCTCTCTCCCATGCCTATTATTCCACCAGAACAGAGTTTTAAACCTACTTTTTGTACAATTCTAATGGTTTGCAATCGGTCTTCAAAACGGTGAGTGGAGGCGATCCTTGGATAATAACTAGGACCCGTGTTTAAATTATGGTTATACACCTTAAGTCCAGATTCTTTTAACATTAAGGCGGTTTTTTCCGTTAAAAATCCGGCAGAAAGACACAATTCCATGCCCAGGGAACTGATCTTCGAAATAATTTTGCAAATCTTTTTTGTTTTTGTTTCTCCTTCGAATAACCCCCTCCAAGCCGCTCCAAGACAAAACCGGCTAGCTCCCTTTTCTTTAGCTTGCAATCCCGCTTGAAGGATCTCTTCTTCATCAAGTAATGCTCCTTTTTCGATAGGGGTTCGGTAGTGGGCACTCTGAGCACAATATTTGCAATCTTCACTGCAACCTCCGCTTTTGATGTTGAGAAGTTGGCAAAACTGTACCCCATTTCTGCCCGATAATTTTTTCGCTTGGAGTGCTTCCCCCAACAATTCATCCAGGGGTCGGTGATAGATCTGCTCAATAGCACAATAATCCTTCATGGCTCTCCACAATATTCAATCTTTAGTTCCATAACAATGTTTTACCGATTTCCTTGTGGAAAAATCGGCTCGATTGAAAATATTAAAAAGTTTCCAACTGAACTTTTATAAAATTTTTCTCCGTCCTTTCGAATTCTTTACTAGGGGGTTTTTTTGATTTTCCATTTTTTTGCCGTTTCCCGGGTTTGCCCCTCTTTGAGTTGTTCCCTATATTGAAATTCATCCTATGGTGATTCTTCGCCGTTATCCCCTCTGGATAGGCCTTTTTCTTTTATGGATGCTCTTGGCGATCCTTAGCGTCGCTTTTGGGGTTTGCGGTCTAATTGCGTTGCTTTGGGGAGTTTCAGCCCGAATAGCTGCCGGGAAAGACAACCTCCATAAAGGAGCTTTGAGGATTGAAGAAAATCTAAAAAACGGTTTTGAACAAAAAGAGGCGCCGGGAAGCTCAAATTTAAATTTTATCATTGCCAGTTCTCTTTCTTCCTTTAGCGGAGTAGAAGGGGGGCTGTGGAATATGGAAAAAGGCTATATCGCTTATAGTTATCCTACCTATGAAGGGCCGTTAAAAATGGACGTGCCTTCAGCAGAAAAAAATCGAATTATTCGTTTATCTCAGCAATCTCTAAAAGAAAAAAGACCTCTTTTTGGTCGGTTTGATGGCACAAGAGAAAGCCTCCTTCTTTATGTTAAACCCTTGAATTTGAAGGATAATGATACCGTTATCTGGACTATGACCCGTGTTCCGATTCGGCTGGTTTCCGATTATGAGAAATTAATTTTCTTTTTGTCTTCAATTTTGATTTTTTCTCTTCTTCTCGGTATTTTTGGATTACGCATACTCCAATCTTGGTCAAGAGAAATTTCGCGGCTCGAAAATATTATAGCAACTACCCCCCCTGATCAGATTCCCTCTCTTCCTTTAACAGGTTATCGGGAATTGGATAAACTTGTTGAGACATTGGTTGGAGCAAGAAAAAGCCTTATTGATGAAAAAAATAGAAAAGAAGAGCTCTTGAAAAAAATTTCAAAAAATGAACGCATCGTCACTTTGGGGAAGGTAGCGGCCACGCTTACCCATGAATTACGCAACCCTTTGGCGACCATCCAACTTGAAGTTGAAAATGCTTTGCAGTCCAAGGATAAAGGAAATAAAGAGCCGCTAGAATGCGTTCAAGAACAAGTAGAGCGGATGAAAAAACTCTTGGATAGTATCGTCCTCTTGTGCCATGCCGGAGAAATAACTCCGCAAGAGAACGATCTTTATCCTTGGCTTAAGTCGACGGTTAAGCCCTATGAAGCCGCTGCTTTTAAACATGGAGTCGATTTGAGAGTCGTTCCCTGGAAGGGGAGTTGGTGTTTTGACCCCCAGGGCATGTCGAGGGTTTTAGGCAATCTTTTACAAAATGCCCTTGAACATACCCCAAAAGGGGGATGGATCGAGGTGAAAGTGGAAAAAAAAGACGATAAACTGTGTATCTCTGTAGAGGATTCCGGGAAGGGAATCGAGGATGAGATTCGTGAAGAAGTCTTTGAACCTTTTTTCACCAAAAAAAGTCATGGTTTTGGGCTGGGATTATCTATTGTCAAAGAGATTGTCGAATCGCATAATGCTTGCATAGAATGCAAAGCGGGAAGGGAAGGAGGAGCTCGATTTGAGATTGAACTACCATGGCGAATATCCTGATCGTTGACGATGATTACGCATTCCGTCTTGCGTTTTCCAAAACCGTTCGTTCCTTGGGTCACACCGTTTCAGGAACTTCAGAGGTTCCAAAAGCCCTAGAATTGGCGCAGCAAACCGATCTTATTTTCCTGGACTTAAAACTTAAAGGGGAGGATGGTCTTAGCCTTCTTGAAGAAATGCGCAAGTTAGATAAAAAGCCTCCCGTCATCATCCTTACAGCCTTTCCCAATAGTTTTAATACGATAGAAGCGATAAAAAAGGGGGCTTTTGATCATCTGACTAAACCCATCAAAAAACGGGAAATCCAGGATGTTATCGAACGAGCTTTGAGCAGTACATCTTCTCTATTTTCTTTAAAAGTTCAATCCAAAGGACAGGAGGAGCTCATAGGTGAGAGTGCAGCCATGCGAAGAGTTCAAAAATTTATTGGATTTGCCGCTTGCTGTGACTTCCCCGTGCTGATATCCGGGCAGACGGGAACAGGAAAAGAACTTGTTGCCCGTGCTATTCATCGGCATAGCGCCAGGGGAAATGGACCTTTTGTTGAGGTCAATTGTGCCGCTTTTCCGGAAGCTCTTTTTGAAACTGAATTCTTTGGCCATACTAAAGGCTCTTTTACGGGAGCATTTAAAGATCGAAAGGGAAAGTTCATGGAAGCCACCGGGGGTACTCTTTTTTTGGATGAAATAGCCGAAATGCCTTTGACGATGCAGGCAAAACTTTTAAAGGCCCTTTCCGAAAATAAGATTCAGCCTGTGGGTTCAGAAACCGATTATCCTATCGATGTCCGAATCATCGCCGCCACCAATAAGAACCTTCTCGATCTTGTCATGGGTGGAAAGTTTAGGGACGATCTTTTTTATCGTATCCAGGTTTTACAAATTGAACTTCCTCCCTTGCGAGAAAGAAATTCCGATATTCTTTTACTTGCAGAATATTTTATCGAGAAATACTTTCCCGGCTCATCAAAAAAACTGACTTTAGCCGCCCAGAAAGCCCTTCTGGAGTATCCCTGGCCCGGGAATGTCAGGCAGCTTGAAAATGTTATTCGCCGTGCAGGTATAACTTCCCGGGGACAGTTGATCGATGTTGGAGACTTGGATATTAGCCTGCCCACGGACAAAGAGCCCGGATTAAACAAAGAAGATTTCTTGCAATGGGATTTTTTTTCTGCCATTGCCAAGCTTGAAAAAATGTTGATAGAAAAAGCCCTTAAAGAAAGCCAGGGAAACCGTACCGAAGCTGCTCGTTTATTGAATATCCATCGTAGCCTGCTTTATCTTAAAATGAAAGAGCATGGGATTGATCAGTAATTGAAGATAGACCTTGGTCCGTACATTATAAAGACAGTTTTTGATCTCTCTGTCTTTTTTTTAGTCAATCCTTCTTTTATTTTTCTTCATTTGGCCTATCCATTCCAGGTTTGCTCCTAGGACCTTTACTGGTCCGGTTCATGGCACAGGCTTTGCTCGACGAAAAGCCCATGAATAAATGGAAAGCTTATGCGCTGGATTTTCTTTAACCTCTTTTTTTTAGCAAAGCGGTTTTATGGGCTGGGCCCAAAGACAGAAATGAAGGTATTCTATTTTCCCTGGCTTTTGTTTGTATTGGTCCTGTTTTTAACGATGAGGGGTTTTGCGCTGACCATTGGAGAGGACGCAGGCACATTGATTGAAGAAACTCAAGCTGTATCCTTGGAAAAAAAGAACAAAGAAAAACTGAGTGGTTTTTTTGTTGCGGGATTCGTTGGTCCCCAGTGGATTCGTTCAGAAGGCGGCCACTTGGACCCTGGGAATAAACCCGTTTCCATCAATAATGATTTTAGTGTCATTTTTTCTCCGACCTTTGGCTACTATTGGTTTGATCCCAAGCGATTAGGCCATTTTAGTTTTACCCTGGAATTGACGTCCGCATACAATGGTTCGAGTATTTCACTCAACCAGGGATCTCGTATTCAAACCCTTTCTACAAATACAGGGCTCGTTTTCCTGTTCGGCACGGTAGGCTACCGGCTGACAAGGTGGGAGCCGATTGTAGGTATAGGGACTGGAATAGGAATTCTGGCTTTGCACGGGGAAGGAGTGCAGATTGTACAAACCGCACTTGCCGACATAGGTTTTCGTTACCACTGGAATGACAAGTGGTCCCTGCGCATCGAGTCTTTCATGGGTTGGCTTGGTCCATCAAAGCTAAACGTGGGAAATCAAGAAGTTCATTCTATACAATATTTTTCAAATAACTTTGTCGTGGGTATTGGTTATGCCTTGGGAAAATGATCTTTTAGATTAGAGATATATAAGAATTTATGCCTCCCTATCTTCCCCCTTTTGTGAACGGAAAAGATTCCTGGAATAGCTTTAGGATGAACTTCAAAGAGTAGAATTGAAAAAAGAAAATTAGCGGGGGCTGGATTTGAACCAGCGACCTTCAGGTTATGAGCCTGACGAGCTACCAGGCTGCTCCACCCCGCGATCTCTATAAAGAAGTAAAGCAAAGAAAACCAGAAAATCAAGGCTATTTTAGTGGCTCTTAGGAAATTTCCACCTCTTTGATTTTATTGAGAATATGGCTTTTTGAAGTTACTCCAATCTGTTTTCCTTTAACCTGGCCTCCTTTAAAGATTAATAGTGTAGGAATAGATTGGATGGAAAATTGATAAGCCAAATTAGGTTCTTGATCGACATTGACTTTTACAAACTTAACCTTGCCGTCAAGCTCCTTGGCTAATTCATCTAAGACAGGGCTAAGCATATGGCAGGGGCCACACCATTCAGCCCAAAAATCAACCACTACAACCTGTGGAGATTTTAAGACCTCGTTGTCGAAATCTTTGGATGTTACATTTTGTATCAATTGAGAAGCCATTCTTTTTCTCCTATTCCACTCGTTTATTTAAAATATATCATAGTAGACTAATACAAAATAGGTAGCTGTCAAAATACTTACAAGAGCGGTTAACCCTAAAAGGAGCCTATTAGAGCGCGGGGTTGGCTCTATTTTATCGTCCTCTTTTTGATCAGAAGCGCTTAAGGAAGAAGACCGGGATGAGGGTTGTTTTTTTTCTTTTTTTCTATCGAGACTGGACTGGCCTTTCTCTTGCGGGGGTCGACCGACCGATTCCTCCTGATTTTTAAGATCCCCTCCTGGAGGAGCAAAAGCTGAATTCATGGGTATTGCCGAGTCCTTATTTTTGCCTTGAGGAACAGGGGTAGGAGGGAAAGTAAAAGGGTTCTTGGGGATGCTCGAAGGATTGGTCTGCGATTGTAAGAAAGGAGGATTTTCTTCCTTTTGTTTAGGTTCAGGCTTCTGGAAGCTGAAGGCCAAGTTTGTTTTCTGAAAGGGCTGTTGAGAAAGGGGATTAAGAGGCAGATTTCCCACTTTGAATGATGATGGAGCTTGATTCTGATGTTGAGAACCATTCTTCCCTTCCTCAGGAACAACAGGAGAAGGTGATTGATGGGGAAGAGAAAAGCTTTGAGGATAAGATAAAGGGCTGTGGAGAGAGGATTTCGGAATAAAAGGGGTATGGATGTACATCAATGAACTTGAACTTGTCTGGATTGCTTCAGAAGAAAGATGCGAGGGATTTTTTGAAGTAAAAGGAGAAGGGGAATGAGGGATAGAGCCTGAATTCTGGGGAAAAGGTTGCCTTGATTTTAGCTCGTTCAAGTTGCCGGCTAATGGCTTACGAAAGGGAAAGTTTTGAGCCATAGCCTTAGAATGGCATTTCTGACAATCCAGGTCAAATGGAAAAATTTCCAGCTTTTATTTTGTTTCAGCTCCAGGAAGGGGTTTCAAAGGGTAGAAGAATAGCTAGGAGCTTCTTTTCTTTGCTCTTTTAGGTTTTCTAGAATGCTTTTGAACTCCTCAGCATTTAAAGTTTCTTTTTGTAACAGATACTTGGTCACTTCTTTAAGCTCGACATGATGATGGCGTAGGATGGATAAGGCTCTTTGGTAATTTTCCTCAAGGATTTTTTCAATTTCAAGATCTATTATTCGTGCCGTTTCATCGCTACATTCCTTTAAATAGGAAGTATCCAGTCCGCCAAGCAAGGGTTGAGGAGGAACATAGTGAGCTAAGCCGGATTTTTCTCCCATTCCGTATAAACAAACCATCTGTCGGGCGATGGTGGTAGCCACTTCCAGGTCATTTTCTGCACCCGTTGTAATATCTCCATAGATCAGTTCCTCGGCAGCCCTTCCTCCCATGGCTACACATATCCGATCTAATAGTTCGGACTTGCTCAGCAGGTATTTTTGGGCGGTAGGAAGCTGTAAAGTATATCCTAAAGCCGACTTTCCACGGGGAACGATACTGATTTTTCTTACAGGTTCAGCGTGTTCAGAATAGAAGGCCACAAGGGCATGCCCCACTTCGTGATAAGCCACTCGTTCCCTTTCTTTTTCAGATAAAACACGACTTTTCCTTTCGGGCCCCGCTATAACCTTTTCCATCGCTTCTAGAAGATCAACTTGTTCAATCCTTGAAGATTTTCTGCGTGCAGCCAAAAGGGCTGCTTCGTTTAGCAGGTTGGCTAGGTCGGCTCCTGAAAACCCCATGGTGGCTTGGGCAATTTCTTTAAAATCGATATTCTCAGACAAAGGTTTTCCTCGAGCATGAACTCTTAGGATAGCTTCTCGCCCATTGGCGTCTGGTAGATCGACGACAACTTGCCTATCAAATCGACCGGGACGAAGTAAGGCTCGATCAAGGATTTCTGGCCGATTCGTTGCCGCAAGCACGATAATTCCTTCGTTGGGGTCAAAACCGTCCATCTCCACCAGAAGCTGGTTTAATGTCTGTTCATGTTCATCGGAACCTACTTGAATCCTTACCCCCCGCTGCCTTCCAATCGCATCGAGCTCATCTATAAATACAATGCAGGGTGCTTTAGACTTGGCTTGTCCAAAAAGATCTCTCACCCGGGCAGCTCCAACCCCCACGAACATCTCCACAAATTCGCTACCGCTGATGGAGAAAAAAGGGACTTTGGCTTCTCCGGCAACCGCTTTAGCCAACAACGTCTTCCCTGTGCCTGGGGGTCCCACGAGTAACACTCCCTTGGGAATTTTTGCCCCTAGAGCCCTATAACGGGATGGATTTTTTAAGAAATCAACGACTTCTTGCAGTTCATACTTGGCTTCATCACAACCCGCCACATCGGCAAAAGTTACCCCGGTACTTTCATCGACGAGAAGCCTTGCCCTACTTTTGCCTATGTTGAGTAATGAATATCCAGCTCCACCTCCTCCCATAAATCTTGCCAGGGCAAACCAGACTAAAAAGAAAATGAGAATGGGAACGACCCAAGAAAAAAGGATTTGGGATAGCAAACTAGGCTTAACACTTCCATAAACGACCCCTGCAGATTGCAATCGTTTAACCAGATCGGGGTCATCGACCCTCACGGTTGAAAAGAGAGCGATTTTAGGAGGTTGTCCCTTTTCTTCGGGTTTGCTCACAAGCATCTTCCCATAAATTTCATCGGGAGTAATCTTACATTCTATGATCTCCTTTTGATTGATTTTATTAAGAAATTCACTATAGGGAATCGTGGAAACGGTGGCTTTATGTAGACTCTCTTGCCATATCCAAACAAGGAAAAGGGCAATGCCGACCTGGACCAAAAGCCTTAAATAAGGAAATGGAGGTTCATTATTTTTTTGTGGGGGTAAATTTTTTTTAGGGGGAGAAAGTTTCATTTTTAAGAGTGAATATAAGAAGCGGAACGAGAACTTTGTTTTTTATAAAATATAAAATTTTACGGGAAACTTATAAAGCAGTAATTTTCTAGACTTCAAGAAAGAAAATAATTTCTCTGTTTTTCTGAGATCGGCATTCCTAATTTTCCCATGGCGGTGAGTAGATCTTCCCAGACTTTTCTTTTATTTGTTAAGGAAGGGTTGTGAAGAAGGAAAGAAGGATGGTAGGTGGGTATAAGAGTCGCCCCATTAAAACTGAAGCACCGGCCTCTGACCTCGCTTATTTTTATTCCGACTTTCCCTGTAAGCCCTTCATAAGCTGTAGCTCCAAGGGCAACAATGACCTTAGGGTTAATTAATTTTAGCTGAGAAAGAAGATAGGGTAAACAGGTAGACATCTCTTCAGTTGTAGGCTTTCTATTCCCTTTTTGTCCTTTGGGTATATCCGGTCTGCATTTCAAGACGTTAGCGATGTAAACTTGTTCTCGGCTTAGCCCCATAGCTCTAATCATTTTCGTCAAGAGCTGGCCTGCTGGTCCAACAAAAGGTTCGCCTTGCAAGTCTTCTTCCGCGCCTGGAGCTTCCCCTACAAACATCAGCTCGGCATAAGGATTTCCCGTACCAAAAACGGTCTGGGTTCTAAAAGAAACCAGGTGAGGACAATTTCTACATGCCTCTACCTTCTCTTTTAATAGCGATAATTCCTTGGTTACTTTCCCCTTGGCTAGAACTAGCTGGCTTGAATTATCCTCTTTGGACAAAAAGTGTTTCCCGGTTTTGGCCTCTTTATTTTCCAAGGAAGCCTGTTTTCTTGCATCAAAAGAGGATAATCGCGGGAGAAAAAGAGAGGAATAACCTAAAAACCTGAGTATTTCAAGATACTTATAGAGAAAGAGCGTTCTCTTCCCATGAGAAATTTCTTCCATAAAAAAAATCCAGCGCTTCTTTAAAATCTTGGGGCAGGGGAGCCATAAATTCAATTTTTTTTCCACTCCGCGGATGTTCAATCTTGAGAGCATAAGCATGCAACAATAAAGGGAAGGGATATTTTCTGACGCCCTTTCCATAAAGGGGATCCCCGATTATTGGAAAACCGAGATGAGAGAGATGGACCCGGATTTGATGAGTTCTGCCTGAAACGGGTTCGCACTTAAGGAAAGAAGCTTGAGAAGAAGCAAAAAGCAGAGTAAAACGGGTTTCAGCGGTTTTCCCTTTTAGCCGGTGAACGGCCATTTTTTTTCTATCCGATGCATGCCTATGGATATTCGCTTCGAAGGAATAACGAAGATAAGGGAACCGGTTTTTACATAAGCAGAGATAAACTTTTTGAACGGTTCTTTGTGAAAATTGTAAAAGTAGAGACTTTAAGGACCGCTCGGTTTTAGCGATAACCATTACACCGGAAGTATCTTTGTCTAATCTATGGACAATCCCTGGACGTAAGAGGGAAGAACCGGGAAGAGATTCTCCATAATGGAAGAGAAGGCTGTTTACAAGTGTCCCGCTCCAATGTCCACAAGAGGGGTGGACGACCATGCCCCTTTGTTTGTTAACGATGAGGATTTCTTCATCTTCATAAAGGATTTCCAAGGCGATTTCTTCAGCCTTGGGCAAGGATGGAATCTCTTCGGTAAGCCCTCCACGGATCTCGATCTCTTCGATCCCTCGAATTCTATGCGAGGGTTCCAAAACCGCACCGTTTTTTAAACGGAGATCACCGCTTAAAATCTTTTTTTTAATCTTGTTTCTCGATACATTGAGGAGTGAGGAAAGAAACAGATCCAATCTCTGTCCTACTCCTTTTTCCATTTCAGTCTTGGGAATGGACAAACTGTCGGCCTCATCCATGAAGCTAGGCAAAAAAACATCGAAAAAGAACAGGGTTAAGATTCGGTAGATCTTTGCGCTTCCAATTCCATGACATCCAGATCACCATCATCTCCGATCGCTTCCACAGGACAACCTTCTTTTGCTTCCCTGCATTGTTCTTCTTCTTCTGGAGTCTCGGGTTGTTTGTAAACGAAAGAGTGCCCCCCGTCGTCATTTCTTTTGAAATTCGCAGGAGCTGTCTCTCTGCAGAGATCGCAGTCTATGCACTGCGAATCCACGTAATATTTTCCAAAGACATTGTCTGGATACTTATTAATTCTATCAGCCATCTTAACCTCAATTTTATTCTCTACTTTCTATTTGTATTTAGTAGATAATTCTTTTCTTTGCAAACAAAAACCTTTTCCAGTTTCAAAAATTAATTAAATAAATGCAACGAATATGCAATCAGAAAAACAAAATGGCGGTAAGTTTACTTGTTGATTTTTAATATAACTGGGTAGGACAAGAAAGAAAAAAGTAATTTTTTTTAGAAAAGGATTCAATAAAATGGTTATCTTTGTGACGGGAACCGACACAGGAGTAGGGAAAACAACCTTCAGTACCGCACTGGTAAGGTTCTGGAGATCAAAGGGATATAATGCGATTGGTTTAAAACCTATTTCTACCGGGCAAAGAGAAGATGCCCTAAGACTTTGGGAAGCTTCAGCTAAAACCATTGCCCTGGATGCGATCAATCCTTTTCATTTTTCGCAGCCTTTGGCACCCGCTATCGCTTCATGGCTTGAAGGCAAAGAGATAAAACTTGAAGAAATTAAAAAAGCGATTTCTTCCGCTATTGATTCCTACAGCCATGTGGTCATTGAAGGAATCGGGGGGTGGTTGACTCCCCTTTCGAGAAAATGGCTTCTTAAAGATCTTGTCCAGGTATTGCACTGTCCGGTATTGTTAATTGCCCATACTCGGCTGGGATTTCTGAATCATTCCTTTCTTAGCATAGAAAGCATATTAAAGGCGGGAGTCACCCTGAAAGGAATCATATTAAATCGCTACCCTGGACTAGAGATCGATCCAATGGCTGTAGAACTTTTAAAAGAACGTTATGATCTGCCTATAGCTTTTATGGACAACCTGGATAAAACCCCATTTAATTACCCTCAATGGCTGGATGAGACCTCTTGAGAATAACCGAAATACTTTTTTTCTTGGATAATTTCGATCGCCCGTACCGGGACGAATTCCTTCCACTTGGGATTACCTTTTTTTATATATTCAGCGACTTCTTTTGGCGAAAAAGACTTGGGGGGGGGCCGCAAGGGATGAAGAGGAACGACTTGATTCGTTTCTAAAAGATAATTGTAAATATGCTTAATCGGTCCTTTGATCTGGAGATTGTCTGCCGTGATCAGTTGATTCGTCTGTACGTCAAAAGTAGGATAAACGTAAAGCTTAATTTTCTTTTTAAAAAGTCTTCCCATCGCTTCTAATATTCCTCCTTCGACATAGGAATAATATTTTTCATTAAAAAGTTCTTCCAACAGGGGAATACCCAGAACCAAACCGATCAGGTTTTTTGTAAAGCGGTTTAAATAAGTAGAAATCTCATAAAATTCAGCGTAATTGGATATCAACACGTGTTGTTTTAAAGCACAGAGTAGATCTATTCTCTGAATGAAATTTTCCTTATCGATTGTCCCGACATCACTTAAAAGGTTGCGTGTGGTAATTTCCATAAGCTCTATTTTGGGTACTTCAGCAATTTCGGGTTCTTGCAAAAACTTGGCCCTGGCTACTTCCATCATTTCCATGTTGAGATTGGTCACCGGTTCAAATCTGCCCCTTTCGATCAAAATGGCTTTCTTATAAAGAAGATCCGAAGGTTGGGCCGTTTTGCCTGCTGGAGTAAAAAGGATGACTTGACTCAGTCCTGAAACGATGAGCTGTAAATTGAGCAACCTTAAGTCAAAACCGTTAAAAAGCGGTCCTGTAGCATCAATTAAATCCACTTCTATTTTCCCGGGAGCGATATTATCCATGAGCGACTCAATGAGAAGGGCTGGATCCTGGTTATAGTAGAAGGCTGCGTAGATTAAATTAACTCCGAGAATTCCCAGGGTTTCTTGTTGTTGTAACCGATCTTGTTCTAAAAATCGAACATGAATAATGATATCGTTACATTTCGCCATGGGTTCGTTTTGAAATCGTACCCCCAGCCAACCGTGACAATCTATACGCTGCTGGTAGCCTTGAATAGTCACCGTATCGGCAAAGACAAAAAAATGGGTGCTTTTGCCTCTTTTAACCTGTAATCTATCTATTAAGAGGTCGTATTCATGGTCCAACATTTTCAATAATCTTTCCTGACAAACGTATCGTTCGGTTGGACCATAAATAGCATCGCTAACCGTCATATCATAAGCGGAAATGCTTTTGGCAACGGTTCCCGCCGCCCCTCCAACTTTAAAAAACCACCGGACGACTTCCTGCCCTCCACCGATTTCTGCAAAGGTACCATATTTTTGAGAATCGAGATTTATCTGTAGAGCCTTATGATGGGTGGTCGGATTTGATTTGTCCATGGTTAACCATAATTTACTTAGGCAAAGTAAAATTCAAAAATTATTGCTAATATTAGCTTTTAATTGTCTTTCAGGGTATAAAATCGATAATTTTTAACCTACGACTCACTATGAACCTCGAAGAAAAAAAAAGAGAGTATTTTGGTACCCCTTTAAGTTTCGAAGAATTAGATCCCAATCCCCTCCAACAATTTGCCAAATGGTATGAAGCCGCCCTGCAAGCAGAACCTTTAGAACCCAATGCTGTGGCTCTTGCTACTTCTAATCTTCGTGGGGAAAGCCGGGTCCGCTATGTCCTTCTTAAGGGGATTGATGAAAGGGGGTTTCTTTTTTTTACCAACTATTCGAGTATTAAAGGAAAACACCTTGAAGAAAATCCCAAGGCCTCTTTTGCTTGTTATTGGCCGACCCTGTACAGGCAGGTCTGTGTAAGCGGCCGCTGCGAAAAATCAAGCCCTGAAACATCCTTTTATTATTTTCAATCTCGACCCTTTTTGAGTCGGGTTGCCGCCTATACTTCACCTCAAAGTCAGCCTGTGCCCAAGGAAAGAGCCTACCTTGAAAATCTCTTTAATCAGAATCGACTGCTGTTTGAATCCGGGGATGTCCCTATGCCCGAAAACTGGGGGGGATATTGGTTGATCCCCGATACTATAGAATTTTGGCAAGGAAGAGAAAATCGCTTCCATGACCGGTTTGTTTATTTTAAAGAGGCCGGTGGCCAATGGAAAATTGAACGGCTGGCTCCTTAACAGGATAAAAGAAATTTGATTTTATGATTGACAAAAATTTTCCCGTTAAGTTCTTCTATTATAAACAATTCTTGGGTATTCATTAGAAGATTATTAATATTAAACAATTAAGATACAATCATTATGAAAAAGAACTTCTATAAAGTGCTTGCAGCCGGCATGTTTTCTCTTTGTTTAAATTCTTCTCTCTTTTCTCAAGATGTAATGAAAGATGGGAAAAAGTTTTATGATATGAATTGTGCGGCTTGCCATCAGCCGACGGGAACGGGTGTCCCCGGAGTATATCCTCCTTTATCCGGGGTGAAAATTGTGAATGGAGGTTCTAAAAGGGTTGTGGCGATCATTCTTAATGGTCTTCAAGGGCCTTGTAAAGTGGACGGCACCCAATATAATGGAGTGATGCAACCCTGGAAGGCGATACTGTCGGATGACCGGATAGCCGCCGTAGCGACCTATATAAGACAATCATGGGGCAACAAGGGCACGCCGGTAACCGTCGAACAGGTTAAGGCGGCAAGGGAAGAGTATAAATCGAGAACCGCTCCCTTAAGCGAAGCGGATCTCAATGCTATTCCCGACGAGGATATTAAGCCTTAAGACCGGGTAGAACTTGAGTGATTAATTACTAAGCAAAAAAGGAGACAAAGCTCTTTGCGGGTTATTTACCCTTTTTGGGAAATCTTTTTTTGATTTTTGAAAAAAGCTCCGGGTTGTGGATTCCCATGTCCCAAAGGAGAGTTTTCTTCTTCGTTTTCGAGGAATACCTGGTTTAGAAAAAATATTGAAATCATCAATCAATGAACTTTCCTTTGCATTGAGAAAAGTTATTCTCTATACCAAGCATACCATTCCACTCTAAATTTTTCGTCGAGCTTCCAAACTTTTTCAAAGCTCCACCTTACCTTTCCATTTTTTATCCTATAGCCCCTTGGATGAATCAAAAAGAAGCTATCGCAGAGCCACCACCAGAATAGGGACGAATCTATCTTTCCGATTCCCGGTATCGATTGGGCTATAGCTGAAAGATCAAAGGTAAACGAAATCTCCTCGTAGGGAGCAGACCCCGAACCGGCAACTCCTACATTGTCGATGTATTCGAAAGAATCTTTTTTGCCGGGATGGGATGGAACCAAAAACTCCCCTTGCAATACGACCTGGACGCGCTTGTTTCTAGGCCATGGGATGTCCGCAGCCCAAAAAAAGGAGCAGGGATATTTTGTTTTGACATAACTCCAATCCCATTCACTTACAGGTTTGCGGATAATTGGGACATTCTGCCCATCAACCCAGCACTTCATCCATAGGGCTGGGTAGCGAGGGTCTTCTTCAAACAGCGGTCCGCCTCGCTCCAGATGCTCATAGTTTTGGGTTTGCACTTCATAACAGCGGCTAAAGAGCACATGGGTTTGCCGACTCCCCGGTTTCTCTTGGGGGGAATAAAGAACAGGTTGGGCATAATCATCAAGGCGCACTTTATGGAAGGAACTTTCTATAGGTTGAGTCAGAGGTTGAAAACAGGAATAGAAAAATAAAAAAAGGGAAGAAAAATCATACTTTCCCCGGAACCTCATGAATAGTTTAGGGCTTTTTTTTCAGTTCTTTTTTAACTTTGGATTTTGTTTGAACGGATTTCAATTTTTTATCTGATTTTTTCATCTTCTTCTTTGCCTCTCCGTGAACGCTCTTTGACCTAGAAGATTGGAGCCTAAGGCTGGAATGATAAGCCGCCGGATTGAGCTTGGCTCTAAACATACCCTTACCGAGGGATTCTTTAGGGACTGAAAGTTTTGTCGGTTCTTTTCCATGAAAAGAAAAGAAATCCTGGGGTCGTTTTTCTTCCTTTCTCACGACGAACATCTTATCCTTGGCCAGGAGTTGATACCCATTGGCCTTTGTTGCCGTTTTGGCCATTATAATTGGATCTGTCGCATAAAAAACGGCGCTTACCTTTCCTGCCACGGATTTATGGGGGATGTAATTGACTTTTGCCCTTTGAGCCATGGCCAAAAGAAAATCATTAAGAGGCATTTCGAATATCACATAAGGTTTATCCTCTTCTAATAAAGAGCCGTTCGGTAAGGATTCCCTTTGAGTGATCTCATTTTTTTTAAACTCGATACCTATATCCCAATCTGAAGGAAAAAGAGAGTTTTCAGGAGGAGTTTGGCCTAGGCACAATCCAAGGAAGCAAGGAAAACTCAAAAAGAAAAAAAACTTTTTTTTCATTTACCGGTTTGAAGTTTTCTCTTCCCCCGTTCCCAAGGGTTTGTTTATCTGGATTTCTCCGTAAAGCCCACTTTCCTCCACTAACACCCTTGGCCAAGGAATCCTCACTTCGGTTCCTGTTTGATCTTGGAGAATGAGGCCGTTACATTCAATGGCCAAGACTTTGATCTTTTCTAATTGGTTGGGAGTTCTTAACAGAAATACATCTCCTGGATGAAAAACCCTGTTTGCGATAATGACTTCTTTGCCTTCCCAGTATCCATGGATAGGGAGAGAGGAAGCCAAATCCGGAAGAAAGTTCTTTGTAGCTTCTGCCGATGATCCGGTCAAAAAAGTTCCCTGCACGGGCAATCCAAAGGCGTCAATACCGTTTGCAGGCAGGGGGACGGGTTTTTGAACCGGCAAAGTTTCTCTTTTACTTGAGATCGCTTCAGGAGGAAGGTTGTCTTCCTGGGCAAGGCATTGTGGAATTTCCCTGTTTTTCAAATCCTTTGTCTGTTGAAAGTTGAAGCTCCACGATGGCTCCTCCGCCATTTTGAGGAGAAAAAGGAGACAACCGGCCAGACATACCAGGATGATGCGAGGATGAGATAGGAAAAAACGAAACAGGATTTTATCCCCTCTTTTAAGGTCGTCCCGATTTTCTTGAGAATCATTTTTGGAGAGAAGGGCGGGGAGACAAAAGTTGGATTTTTTCATCGTCTTTTTCCTTTGGTGTTGAAGATGTTGGGGAAGAAGGTAAAACTTGTTCATGGCCGTTTCGTTTAAAGACCATTTCACAGAAAAGAGCTCCAGTCCGCCTATCTACGGCAGGAGCGGTTAACGCAATCGACTGAAAACCAAAATCGGGCATTTCCTCTGCAAAGAACTCCAGGAAATCGACGATTGCCGCCGACCTGGCTTCTGCCTTTAATCCAATACCAAGTGGGGTTTGAAAAATACTAAGCAGCCTAAAATCGCATCTCCGCCTTTGAAAACGGCTAAGAACGTCGATGAGAAGGATTTCTGTACTTTTTTGTTTTCGTGACTCATAGACTACCTTTAATGCACGGATTGATTCAAGTCGTGGAGAGAGTTGCTGGACGTATCGCTTGGAGTCGGCATACTCCTTTTCCATTATGAGTCTTTCGTTCAGGATGGACTTGGCATGATCGATGAACTTTCCGGAAAAAATCCAGGTTCCCACAAGCACCAAACCAAAAAATACTCCATGGAGAATCCTTTTTTTCATTGCAGATCCTCTTTGAGTGGAGAACAACTGATCACAGCCTGAAGCGGGCTTTCTTTTTCTTTAGGCAAACTGATGTCGGCGTATTCGAATTTTAATTTTTTTCCCGTGCTTTTTTCGAAGGCCAGGGAAGCAAAAGCGCAATAAAAGCCCAATGTTTCTATACCGGCCGGCTCTTCGGCAATAACTCTTAGGGTACAGCTCGCCCTAGGATTGTTTTCCGGGAATTCAATGTTTAACTGTTCGATTTGAAGACCCGGTACGGAAGAAAAACAGAGAGCGGCGATAAAGTTTTGAGGATGGATTTTATTGAGGATAACCTTCTGGTAATGATCATTCCATCGAATCAGTTCTTTTATCTGTTTTGTTTCCCTCCTCATTTTTTCGATCTCCTTAAAATCCCTGTTCCAAGGATAATGTTGTAAAATGACAAGGAGCTGAAGGAGACGAAAAAAGAGGGCCGGGACTAAGAGAAAAAGAAATATCTTGAAACTCAATGGATCCATCCCACTTGGACAAATCTTGGCTTCGTCTCCGGCCTTGTTTATCCTGTTATTGGGATAAAAGGAGTGCATGAAAACCGAGGATAACTGGGAGAGGTAGTTCCGTATAGGAGGGAGAGAATTTTCTTTAGACTTCATAATCTTTTTTTACTTCTCATGTAAGTCGATCGGCTCTTCAGCCGCTCAACGGTTTTTGGGTACATAAAGACTACTTAACGTAAGCCAATATTTTCCTTCGGAATAAAAGACCACTCCCGTAGCGGGAACAAAGGGCGATTGGGGATTGATCCTTAGGCCGTCTACGGTATATCTTGGGGGCAAGGCTTGAGGAAATGCCCGTTGGGCCCTGAATTCTGTTCCGATCGGTAAAAGTTTTTTGTTTGCATAAACGAGGGGGGTGGAGAGCACAAAGCCTTCTTTTGAAGGCATGACTCGAAGTTGGGAGGCAGAAATAAGATAATCGATCTTTTGGCATTCAAGGTTTACTGGAAAACGGGAAGGAAAAGAAGAATGAAGGGAACAGCCGGCTAAGAAGAAAAAAGAGAGAAAAAAGCCGCTCCTTATTTTTCCTGAATCCATGTTTCCCATCAATTTATTATTAGGAAAGGACGCAAAAAAAACGCGGTGAGCTAATAGTAAAAGCAGGGAGGCATTGGTGAATAAAAGCTTGCCGTCTTCTCAAAGAGAAAAGGATAAGAACCCCCCCTTGCTTATTGAAAGATGGTTGATCAGTAGTTTTGAAATGGCTTTTCTTTTTAGCCTTTGTGCAAAAATCTTCAACAGGTGGCTCCTCTTGATCATTTTCCCGGTAATCTATTTTTTTTGGTGTGTCTTTTGGGAATGGAAAACGCAAAGTCGGCCCTTTCACCGGGTCATGGGATTGAAGATCGGCCGTGAAAAATTAAATCTCCGGTGCGTCCTGTGGAGAGGAATATTACGGATTGTTTTTCCTTTTGTTTGCTTGGGGCTTTTCAGGGTAAGCCTCTTAGATTGGTTAAGCCGATGCCGCTGGGAAAAAGTCGATTCTGAAAATAGAGCCTCTTGGGGCAATTATTCCTTTAGGATGTATAAAAAGATCAATGGTTTTCTTCTCCGCTGGATCGCCTCACGAAAAGAATTTGATCGATGATCTTGACTTCTTGGATCTTATTTTCTTTCATCTTTTCCAGCTCTTCACTGGTCAGCCTATATAAATCGGATACTTGATGAAGCCGGCTTTCCGATCGCATTTTTTGAATGTCTTTAAGGAGCTGGTTCCTTGTTTTTTCCAATTCTGAACATTGGAGTTGGAGTTTTTCGATTGCTTGGACCGCCTGGTTGTTTTCTTCCGCAAGGGTTAAAAGCTTGCTTTGAGTAGTCCTAAGTTCGTGTTGGAGACTTTTCAAGTAATCTTCGATGATTTTCGATTCTTTATACCATGGGCACCATTTTTCAATGTTTTGCGGATTCAAAGAAAAAAAAGACTCTTTGGGAATGACGTAGACCTTTTTTTGTAGGTTTCTGACTGAACGAACGGAGGTCGCGGGAATGGATAAAAATCCCGGATCATTTTTCAAGACGATCAACACTTCCTCATAAGGGCTCTCGTCCTCTTTTCTTTCCTCTTTTTGGGGTGGCGGAGGAGAAAAGAAAAGCCCGAGGTAAAGAACGTAGAGTAAAAGAGAAGAATTAGACAAAATAAAACTAAAAGTTTCCAGGTAATAAGCGTAGGGAAGATGGGGAAAAAAATGACCAAATTGACTCAGCCATAAAACGATCGTGACCCACAAAAAAGCATAAAGAGATTTCCTTTTTTTATTCAGGGCCAAAAGGCTATGAAGCCAGAGGGGCAGAAATATAAAGCCATGCAGGATGTTCCTGGGAAAGGCGAAAGTTTGTGAACTCTTTTGGTGAACTTTAAAAAAATACAGAAGAAGCCCGTAAACAAGGAGAGAATAAAGAGGGTCCATCTTGATTTTTTATTGAATTTTTTCTTTAAAAAAGCTTTTATATGCTCTTTCCCAGCTAAAATAGGCTTTAAAACGCCAAGAATTCATCAGGGACAATATTGAAGAAAGTGTAAATAATGCATGAGAGGAAAAATCGGACAGTTTCTCTTTGATGGAATGATGACGTTACTTGCCGCGATCGCCATAGATCGGTTTTGTCCCGAACCCCTTAGAGGGTGGTGCAGAAACGGATGGCAGATCATTGGAAATGCCATGGAGGAAGTCGTTCATTGGATTGGTCGGTTATTTCATTGACCGGGCGGATCGCTGGCCTTTTGCCCGCCTTTATTTATCCCTATGAGAATTCTTCTTAGAGAAAGAGACTTGCGGCATTGAAAGGCTTCTGCGCCCAAAAAATACCGATCGATTTTTACCTCCCATACCGGGTAAGGGTATTTTAACATCAAAACAGCCTTAAAATCCCTTGGCGCTTTCTCTATAATTTGAATCCATTCTTTTTTAAGCTCTTCGTCATCGGAAGGTAAAAAAAAGCCTTTTTGAGCGGGAATAACTTCATGAAGAGGATCTCCATCGCTGTTTATTGAAGAGTCTAGGCTTACAACGGTAGGATTTTGTATCGCATCGTCACCGCAAGAGGAAAAATCCTGGCTTTGGCGGGAATTCTTTTTCTTTTGATAAGAGCTTATCTGGACGGTTTTAGACCTCAAGGCTTCGGTAGCCACTTCGTTTTTGATCCAATATTGGGCGTAAGGAGGGAAGGGAGTGGACAAAGAAGGATTGTATTTTTCAAGAGCCTTGTAAAATCCAATAATTCCATCGCTCAATACCGCTTCTTTTATATTGGGATTGTTTGTCTTGACCACTCTTTTGATTAATTCTACTCCCTTAACGATCAAAGGTTCGCTGAGCTTAGCAAGGATCGCTCTTTTCTTTTTCCACGCGGCCAGTTCTTTGCCCTCTTTTTTTTCAGCCTCTTCCCTTAGGCTATTCCACCACAAGATATTCAAGTGGAGTTTATCCAAGGCTAACAAAACTTTTCCAACGTTATCCTCCTTTTTAGAACGAATTAAAGAAACCAGTAAAATGACTTCCTTGGCGCTGATCCTTTTTTGTTTTGAAGGTTCATGAAGTTGAATGATCCTATCGACAAGGCTCTTTTTTATCGTTGGAATTTTTAGCAAAGAAAGTTTTTCTTCATGAAGGGCTTCCTGGAACTTTTTTATCGATTCGTTCCACCAATCTATTTCGCTTTTTTCTTGAAGGCTATTTTTCATGTCCATGTTGCTTGTCCTTGTTAAGTGCTTGAAAAGAAAGACCTTTGGAAGGAGAAAAGGAAGCCCAACTGAATTCTTTTATGGAGGGGACTTTTCGAGATAGTTCTTCTATCTTTTCTTTCTCTATTGTTTCTATATTTTTTATTTCCGCTTCAATCGCAGTAATCTTTTCTTTTAGGAAAAGCTCCTGCATTACTTTTTTTAATCGGTAATCGAAGACTAAGCCTTTTGATGTATAATTGCCTGTTCGAGATTCTAGAAAATCCTTTAAAGACCAATAAAACAAAGCAAAAGCCTTGGCATAAGGATCCCGGATTTCTTTGTGGGATACCGCTGTAAAGTAGTTTTCAAAAAAATTCTGCATTCCCGCCGCAATCTCGCCACAGAATTGATCCAGCCCACGAAAGAAGTTTTGGGTGGCAAACGAAAATTGCTCTTTTTTTCTTTTTGGACTGATGATCTTGAAAAAAAAGTCGCTTACGGGAATGGGTTTTACTGGCTGAATGTATTCGAGAAGGATTTCTCCTTTCCAATTAGCGATAATCCTGCCCCGAGAGTCGGTTTTAACTCTATAGAAAGCTTTTGTAGTCCATGGGTTATCTTTATTCAAAAAGCCAGGGCGGGAGGAAAAAGACAAGATATTGAAGCTATCTAGTTTTTTTTCGTACTTTGCATAGTAAAGCTCGGAAAGGGATTGGAAAAGAGCACCGAGCTGCTTTCTTTGATGAGCATTAAAAGAGGCCTTTAGTTCCTTTGAAAATCCTTTTATCCAGTCCAGTTTTTCCTTGTCTAAGAAAAGCTTTTCTTGGAGATTGTCTTCAGACTGAACCCCTTGTAATGGGGCATTGCGATTCTGACCAGGGGAAAGAAAAACCAGGTTTTTTTCCCACTTTTCGTTCGTGCATACATCGGCAAGCATTGAAGCCAGGAGGGCTTTTTGTTGCAACTCCAAAAGGCCGTCAATCCTTGCCTTGTTTTTTAAAGCTTGGTAGCATTTGTCACCCAAAGACCTATTTTTCCGAACGAGTTGTTGAAGCTTTACAATCTCTTCGTAATTAAGGGAACGTAAGGGAAGCCAAAAATACTTTTCTATATCATTGCCCGTGATGAGTTCGCTCTCTTTTTTGCCCAAAAGGGCAAATCCATTAAGTTCAATCATAAGCTTGCAGGGAGGAGTTCCTTATCTTTGCTTTTCTTTCAAAATTTTTGTTGGCAAAGCAATCTTTCGAGTTTCTTCAGCGAGCAGATGAGTTTTAAATGACGACCGGGAGCCGTAAGGAGAGCTGAGAGAATTTTCAAGCTGTTTTAAAAACCAACGATCCGCTTGAAATAAAGGCAGGCTTTCCTGGACAGCCTTCAATAAAATAAAATCGAGCTTTACTGGTCTCACTACCTATTTAATAGGTCGAGATGAAAAAAAGGATAGGTTTTGTTCCTCCCTCGGCTAAAGGGGCTACAGCCACCCACCTGCCCCTGCCTGAAGATTACATTGTTACCGATTCGGCGGCCGTTCGAGTCATAGAATGTGCCGTTGATGCGATGGGCGAAGGGATAGCCCTTTCCGCGGTCTTGCTGGATGGACCGCCGGGAGTCGGCAAAACGTTTTTGGCTAAATCGGTAGCTAAAGCCATTGGAGCCAAGTTACTGCTCTTTCAATTTTTCCCGGGTTGTGGGAAAGAAGAGCTTCTTCGAGATAAGACAATCGATGGGGCTCTTGTAGCGGGAATTATTCCCTTAGCCATCGCCTCTTCCTTGGAAAAGAAAACGGTCCTTATTCTCAATGAGCTGGACAAGGCCGAGGTAGCCGTCGATAGCTTCCTGCTCGATTTCATTAATGAAGCCCAAGTTTTTATTCCCCAATTGGGTGGAGAGTTGAAAGCCGATAATTCAAATCTGTTGATCGTCATCACCAAAAACGACCAGAGAGATGCAACTGAAGCCTTGCTGAGAAGATGCCGTGTGGTTTACATGAATTGGCCTTCAATCGAAACAGAAACAAGATTCATCATGAACTATAATCCATGGGCGACAAAAAAACTCTGCGAGATCTTTATCGAAGCGGCTAACCAATTGCGCAGGCATCCCGGGGTAAAGAAAAAACCTTCGACTCCAGAAATCGTTCGACTCGTAGGCGATTGTTGGCACATTCGAAACCAGGGAATGACTCTTTTAGAATGGAGCCAATTCATCATTACCGGCCTTGTTCCTTTGCCTCAAGACAGGAAGTATCTTGATCAAAACCCAATGGCCATAGCCGCAGAAGTCAGGAGCGAGTTGGATGATATTCATAATGCAAAGATTCTCTCTACAGGAATAGAACTCTCTTTCCCAGCACCCTAAAGGAGAAGCTTCTTTAAAGCAGTTATTCAAAAAGCAAAAATATGGGGAAAAGCAACACGCACCGTTTTCTCTCCGAATAAAGAGAGTTAAATTTTATACTCCGGTTTTTTGAAACCGGTGGAAAAATTTTTTGTGCGCCAACAAACGCATCGCCTCTAACAAAAGAGCATTATTCGGCGTGGAATGTCTCTAAAACCTCCAGGATTAAAAAGAGGTAATCCTTTGGGCTCGATCAAAGCTTAGCAGAATGACTTATGGATTTCGCTCCCCTTTTTCTAGCATGATTTCTAGAACTCCATTGCTGATGGACTTTGTTGCGATAGGGGGATTTGGCTTTGTATTTGGTTTAAATAATGGGATGCGGCCTGTCCGGCTTCTAATGCCGCTTTTTCTCTCATCATGTCAACAATGTGAAGCCTTTCGAGCAGTGATTGATAACGGGTCTGCCTATAATTTTCTATGTTATTTTTTAACCTTTCCAAGTATTGTTGTTGATTTCTTATTTGATTCGTAACCATGACTTCCATCTGGGAGATTTGGGGTATAGCCAAGAGATAATTTTGCTGGCACTGTTCCCTCAAGGTTTTAAGGTCGGCCTGAAGCTGGTTTAATTGCTTAATAACATTTTGGGTATCTTGGTAGAGCTGTACATCAAGCCTTTCTATGGCGACGTTCTGCTCTATCCGCAGGGTGTTAGCCTGTATCAGGAGCATATAAGATTGATAGGATTGGGGGCTTATCCCTGTAACTAGAGTTCCTGAGCCCCAACCGGGATTAGAAAGTTGGACAGGGATAATTTCAATTTGATGATCTCCTTCATTTTCTGCTTCAACGGAACAAACCCTCCCTCCTTTTAGGGATCGTTCCTCGTCCTTTAGGGATGAAAGCAGGGAGGAATAGGGGAAAACATTCTTGTCCGATCCTGGCCGGGCTATAGGAATAAGAGGTTCAGCCGGCTTGGCCGCCAAGGAAACATGCAGGATATCTTGGAGGTGCTTTTTTGCAAACGAATACAAGAAATTGGGTTGCTTCCTTTGGTTGGACCTGATCAAATAATCTTCTACGGCTCCAAAAGCCCCGGCCGTATAAATATCGGAAAGATTGGGGCTCAAGCCATAAATGTTTGAGGAATGGACCCCGTTAAGGGGACTATAAAGACCACCCGTTAAGGAAGTTGAATTTATCCAAAACAGGAGCTGCTGTAGAGCACTTCCAGACCACATGATAGACTGGTAGGTGGGATCCATCGAATTGGAGGGCCTAATTAAGGCATTGGATCCAAGGACCATGGCCTGTCCCAAAATAGAGGGAAGTAAAGATCCCAAGGGGATCTGCAAATTGGGATTACTGGATTGAGAAGAAAAGTTTTGGGCTCCAAAAATTCCCCAACTGATAGGACCGGCCAGGTTGGCAAGCCCCCCGATGTTACCCAACAGGGGATTGGATCCTAAGTAGAAAGGAAATAAATTCATCGCCATGTATCCTAAACCTCCGGCTAGCGGCCCTAAGTTTGAAGCCCCACCCATAAATTGGTTAGCCAGTGAGCTTCCAACAGCTAACTGTTGAGGGGAAAGGGAGGTCAACATAAAAGGAGGGAACGAATCTAAACCGATGGGCAGGCCGGACAAGCCCATGATGTTTCCGACGTACCCGATGCCCTGCCCAGTAAAACTGTTGCCATCGAACCTGAGACCGTAAGGCAGTTGGGTGAGCATGCTGCTCATGGATTGAGCTTGGCTCAATGGAGAGGAGCCGAGAGTGGAATTATCGTAGGGACTTTGAGGAACATGGACCTGGGAAACGGCATTTTCGTAACTGGCGATGGAGCCAAGAGAAGCGATCTGTTGGCTCATCTGTTTTGTTCCGGAAATCATCTGGTCGATGTGTTGAATGTGCTCATCGTTATCGCGAACGATATCTTGGATGTCCTGAAGCCGTCCCACGATGTAGTTCATGGCTTCAGCTGCACTGCCCGAAAAGCCGGTGACGTCTACGGGCCATCCTCCTCCGGAAGTCACCGGGGGAGCTTGGGGAGCTTGAGGAAAGGTTTGGGTAGGAGGAATTTCACTCAGGCTTCCCGGAAGTAACCCGTTGAGAAAAAAGAGGATAAAAAACAACACCCTGCTTTTTAAATGATCTTTTTTATTCATAATTTTCATAGGGAACAAAAACCTTTTCTCTTCTTGTAGCTTGTTGCAACCTATGCCGCCGATTTACGAAACCTTTGGGTAATCTCTCAAAGGAAACGAACCGAAATTTTCTTTTTTCCCAAAGAGAATAAAGAGCGTTGCAGCTTTCTTTTAATTTTTTACAACATTCTAACAACTCCTCTTTCATAGGATGATGACAGCGTTGGATAAAATCCAGTGAATGGATTCCCACCCCCTTTTGATCGATAGGCATGGAGAGAATGACCGAGCCTGGCTTCTTTGGGTTATCGATAATAAACCACTCTTCCCAAGCCTCCGGGGCTTCATCATACATCTGGGCCCACAGGGGATATTCTCCTTCCAAAAGGCTGAGGAAAAAGCTTCTTTCCACGATAATAGCGGGGAAAACCGGTTCGTTGTCCCTATTTTTGGGGATCTCTTTACCTAATCTTTGAAAAAAATAGGCTTCGAAAAGCAAAGCTTTCAAGGAAAGAGAAGATGACCGGTCTTCGGAGTAATCTGGAAAAGGGGTTCCTAAGTCTTCGGGATAAACGATCTTGGATAAATCGCTTTCTTCTTTTTCTTCGGGTTCATGGGCAATCCTAGAGTTGTTCATTTTGTATGTCCTCCAAATTCTCTGATCCCCCTTTCGAGCATTGTGGAAAAATCCTGTAAAAGGAAATCCAAGTAACCTCCCAGCTGGTCCAAGCTTTTAGTGGCTATAAAGAAAAGTCCATGGGTTAGAAAATAAACGACATCCGAAGTCGTTTTCCCCCTCAAGGAAAGAAAGGAAAGGAAAAGGGGAAAGGAAACATAGCCGAAGAGAAGGGAAGAAGAAGCTTTTGCATTCATAATCACACGGTGGGGCGAAGCCTGCGAATAAAAGAATTTTTTTCTTACATCCCTTTTTTTGCTCTTATAAAATCGGTAAATCGCTGTTTTAATTCTGCTTGGAATTCACCTTCCTTGACCATTGTCCATATTCTTTTAGGTGTGCCGATGTAGCGGGAATAAAAGTGGGATAAACCAAGAAAAAGAAAGGAAAAGAGGGCGACTTCAATAAGAAAAACGATCAGGTCGGCCTCTTTGCGAGAATGAACAAAAAGATAAAAAAGGGCGATAGGAAAAGCCTCGAGAAGCTCGAAAAAGTCGAGTTTATCGGTTGAAAAAAGAAGGTGATCACCTCTAACGGTAAGCACTCCACAGATTAAACAAAGCATAAGCAGTCCGATGATGTGAAGATTATTGTTGTGTACGGGCGGTTGGGGATTGGTTACATGATCGAGCATAACTCTCCTTCGTTACCTGGGTATGAGATGAAGTAAAAATTGAACTCTTTTGATACTCTTTTTCCCAAATCGGGGATGAAGCTTAACAATCGCTTCTCCGTCTTTTAACCGGGAAAAAACATAGGGAGGATAGATAGGCTCCTTGCGAAATTGAATTTGGAAGTCTTGATGGGCGATCGGCTTGGACAGATCAAAGAGCAATTCTTGGGTTCCCCGGTAAAGATAACCGTCGCTTCTTTCGATCTCTCCAAACAGCCGCGAGGCATACTCGTTGGTTTCGAAGTGAGGATTTCTTAAAAATATGACTGTTGCGGTATTCGTTAAGATCGCTTCGATTTCCGATCTAATCATCCGAGATTCCAACAAGGCCAGGGATTGGAAGGCGATAATACATCCGCATTGGTATTCTCTGGCCTTGTCAAAAAACCCTCTTTCTCCAGTCCAATCTCCTGTAGTAGCAACGGTGGCAAATTCATCACAAAGATAAATAACAGGTCTTTTCTGGTTGATGCTCCTGGCCCCTATCTTTAGTTGTTTTCTAGAAAGCACGGAACGAAAAAACTCGAGTTTTAAAAGTATGCTGGCTACTTTAGCCGAATTCCTCCACCGTGAAAAGTTCATGTCGAGAACGAGAATCTTGCCTTCATCGATGAGATCCCTGAAATTGAGGTTTCCTTGCGAACTGACCATCCGATCGAAGGGCGGCTGAGTCATAAGGGAAGTAAGAACAGAAACGGTCATGCCTATAGAACCCGAAGTTCTTTCATTGGCCAGGTTAAGATATTCGCCTTTAAAATAGAGATAGACTTCATCCGAGTAGGGGTCTTTTCCATAATGGCGAAGGACCTTTTCATACATGCCCAACCATTTCTGGAGAGGTCCATATTCGGGGGCGGGGATTTCCAAGTTCTTTACCACGTGGGATAGGACCAAGATATTGTCTATTTCATCGATCAGACTAAGGGAGCTTTCCCAAAGTTCCAACTGGGGAAGAACCCCGACTTTAAAAGATTTTAGGAGCTTTTTTAGTCTTGCGGTGACTTCCGAGCAAACGGCAAGGAAATTCTCATAAAACTGGTCATTTTCAGAGTAGGAGTAGAAAGCACCGTGAAAGGAACGCAAACCTTCAAGAAGGGAAGATAAGCTGGATGCTCCAAATTGGGCCTTAGAAGTCGGCTCTCCACTCAGGCATTTTAAAATTTTTTCCGCTTCCATTTTCTTTAAAAGCCTCTGTTCTTTTTCTTCCTCGCTCTCAGCTTCGGCTGCATTTTTGGCGGTAATGTAGATATCTTTGACTTTCTTTTTCCAACCTTGAATTAAGGAATCTATCCTGTTGACCAGCCGATTTATTCTTTCTAATCCTTGAACGATTTTTTCTCTATTTTCCTTGATCGTGGTTTCGACCGAATTGATCTGGTTTTGGTTTGCAGGTAATCCCCTGTCCATGACAAGGAGATTGAGCAGGGGAAACGACAGGGGAGGTGGGGGCTCAGCTATGATTTTTTTTTGAGCCGCTGCGACTAACTCCCGGTGAAGTTGGAAAATGGAATTAAAAAGTTTCCTGCCCGCAGCATCCCAAAACGGATCTTGACTTGTTCTTCCATCGTCGATCGCCTGCTTGAGGGTGATCATTAAGTCGGCAAGCTCTGAAGGAAGAGAATCGGGATTGTTGAACGGATCGATCGAAAGATCGTGGTCGGGTCCAAAATACAAAATATCTTTTTCCCTGTCATACTTTTTGGCCAGCCATTTGACCATTTCGGTCAGTTCACATTTTCCATCCATTATAAACCCGGCAAATTTTAGCTCTTCTCTTTGCTGATCATTTCTAAGGTCGGTTGCCCTGAAGAGACTTTCCAAAAATTGGGTCAGCACGTACCTCGTTTTTCCTGCTCCCGATCCTCCCAAAATGCAGACATGAGAGAAAAGATCCTTTATCATCAAAGGCTTTCCCGATTCATCCGCCAGTTCTTGAGGTTCGGTTTGCACCCTGAAATACAATTTTCCAAAATCGGCTAAACTAATAGGTTCACGAGGCCAATAGGATCCGGTCGTCCTTGCAGCAATAGAAAGTTTGGGTTTTACGTGTTGTGGACTAAAGCTTCCTACCAAGGTATCCTTTAATTTTTCAAGGATTTTCATTCCGTTATATAAATAGGCTTTTTTATAAAACCTATTTTGAGATTATGGACTTAGGAGGAGATTGGCCTGGATACCTGGAGAATTGGGCAAAAGCTGTGGGTAGGGAACTTATCGATGGTTTTTGGCTAAAGGCAAACGAAGAGTTTTGGCCGCAGAGGTGGCCAGATGGTTCTCTTGTATACAGCCAAGAAGCTTGCCCGGGTGAATGGTTTCTTATGCGTGAAAATTCCTGGACCAATTATGGCTTTGAAAATTTCGAAAAATTTACCGAAGCCCTTTTTTCCAAGAAGCTAACGGCGGATTCCCCTTCGGCAATTCTCCTGCTTGGTTTATACCGTCATCTGGCAGGAGTCGGATTGGGAATCGCCAGCCGGGGAGCGATTTTTGTCGATCAAAAATTGATCATGCATTTTATTGTGATCCGTGAAGAAGAATTTCAAAAAGTTCGTTCGTTGGCGCATCAAATCGATCCCTCCTGCCAGGTTCAAAGAGACATTTTTTTCCCCGAGTTTTTTGATGCGCTTAAAAGGGTTCTTTTTAAAAGCGACAATACAAGGGTCAAGCTTCTACGACTCGGAGTCTTCTTTGGGTTTCTTTGCCTTTTTTTATCCGTTGTCGCCTTGTTTTGGAAAAAGGGAATTTTTTTAGCTATCCTCTTTCAGATGGCTTCCTTGTGGATCTTTGGAAGGGTAAGAAAAGAATAGAAGAGTCGAAAGAAGATTGGAATGATCCTGGAAGGGGGGGAAATAACCCGGTTTAAAAACGGGATGGAAAAGAAACCGTTCTATTTCATTCTCAAACTTAAAGAAACGGGAAGAAAGGATCCTTCTTCTTCTATTTTAGTCAATGATTCGATCAATTCCAACGTGGATTGATGATCGCTGATCAAGAAGTAAGGGTTTTCTTCCTCGTTAAACAAAGAGTGATAGGGAAGAAAAAATTCTTGGATCTTTTTTACCTGCTGACTGAACAGGGTTGAATTATCCACAAAGGCATTTTTTTTACCTACCAGCGGCGAGTAATCTTCAAACCAATAGAGGGTCGTTTCATAGTAGCACCAACCGAGAAGGGGAGAGAAGGGATGACCCATGAACGATTGTTCGGGACAATTTTGTTTAAAGTAGGAATAATTTTGAATAAAATGGGAACAGGATTCGATTACTGCCAGGTTTATTATCGCGCAAGCTACAAAAGAATAATGCCAGGAGTTTGTAAGACTTTCATAAAAGGGCAGGTTCTTTTCACTTAATCGGTCTACCGTTGCACTCATTCCAAAATAACTGGGCAAGGAAGGATAAATCGAAGCATAAGAGCAGAAAAAGGGTATGAGCTCTTGGGGAATACGAATGATGTCCGCTTTAAAGAGCCTGGGTTCGGTTAAAAAAAAATGCAAAAATTTTCCCGGATCAAAGTAAGCGGGGAAAACGACTTTAAATCGAAAGGAGTCTAGAAAAGAAAGCGAATCTTCCGAGGGTTTCATACTATATAAATAGAAAAACAATGAGAAAGGATATGGATATCTTTAAGTTGCTTGCCTCATCGAACTGGCCCCGAACTTGCGCTGAAGAAGTCTTGTGGGAAATCCTTTGGGAAAATACCGAAAGCGAACTGGAAAAGACTCTTCCCCCGATTCCTCAAAATCTGCTCAGTGTTGAAGCTTGTCCGAATCCTTCTGCCCTTGAATCTATTTTTTTCGAAGGCAAATGGCTGAATTTGCTCGTTCACCCTCAAAGTTGGCCTAAAGAACTTTTTGAAACTTATTACGAAGACCTCTTGGTTTTATTTTCCTGCCTAAAATCCATGGGGATTCCCGAGAGCGATTTACAACCCGTTGCCCTTTGCCAATTTGTTCGAAATTGCAAAAAAAAGAGAAGGGTTTTGGAGAACAGGAAATGTTCTTTTTACTGCTTGGGAATATGCGTCTTGGGAACTTTCCAAGATAAAACGATGGAAAAAGAATCTCTCAGCCCCGCTTCCATTGCTTACTATCTAGGACTAACGAAACGTCAAGTGATGGATCGGCTCAAAAAGGCAAACCACTATCTGCGTAGAGAACTTCAAAAAAAGCATGCCTTTAGCGAACTGATCAGGGAGAAGGATGGCTTTTGAGGACCTTTTTCTTACCGGATTTTCTCCCGTATCTTCTTTTGTTCGAGTTCTGGGGTAGGGGAATGGTACAGGCCGGGGAAGGGATTTGGGGTTAGCCCTTCAGCCTTAAAAAGGGGAGCTTCTTCCCTTTGTTTTTTCAGCTCTTCAACCCTCTTTTTTGCCTCGCAGGCCTTCTGCCAAAAGGACTCAGGGAAAAGCGGTCCTTTTCCTTTTCCTATCCCGGGCAGCTTCCAGTAAGCCGGTATGTCCTCGGCTTTCTTTTGCTCCACCACCTCTTCTATCCTTTGGGCCAGCCCCGTCCAGTCTTTATCCCTTATCCTCTTGTTGTTTTTTTCCAGGAAAACCTTTAGTTTTTCATGGTCCATTTTCTCTGGGTCCGAGGCGGAAAAGACCGCCTGTTCAAGCCCTTGCTTGGCCACCGCCTTGGTCTTTTCGATCGTTTTTAGATCGGCTAGCTTCCTTCCCTCCGCCTGGAGAAGACCACAGCCATCCAACCGATCCAGCTCAAGTCTTTTCCCTTCCTTTCTTCTTCCCCCCAACTCTTCCTTTAACCTCATCACCGCCTGGAGAGGAGTCACAGCCGTGGGAAACCCCAGGCTTACTCCAAGCTCCGCACTTTTCCCTGTAGCCCTTTTAACAAAGCCAAAAGTAGGATCTTCTTGCCCGCCTTCCTTTTCCGGTTGCTCGATTTTCTTTTCCACCCCTTTGGCTTCTTCTGCAAGGAGATTGTCCGCCGGTTTTTCTCTTTCCCAGGCTGTCTTTTCGATCTTTTCTTGACTTGGGCTCTTGAATCTTTCCTGGATCCCTTGGGCATGGGCTTCTTCCCCAAGACCTCGGGGATGAAAAGGGGACGAAAGAGTAACCTTTTCCATCCCTTCAGATAGCAGCTCCGAAAGCCGTTGGCCGGCATAACCCCCGAAGAGGCCACCTACGATACCCCCGGCCACCGTTCCTATCCCCGGCAAGAACAGCGATCCTACGGCCGCTCCTCCTATCCCTCCGAGCATGCTCGCCCCGTAAGAAAAGCCTATCCTTCCCCCCGCTTTGCCCAAGGCCAAACCCCACCTGCCCGTCTCCTTGCCTTCCTTCACCGCCGCCTGTACCTCTTGGCCAATACCCCAAATGCCTAGCAGGCCTCCAAGCCAACCCATCAAGCCCTTCCATCCCGATCTTGTCAATTCATGGAGAAAGCGTTTCTTTATTAAGTGTTTCTTTATTTCTTCTCCTTCTATCTTCTTGGCTATCTTCTGAACGTCGTTCTCTAATTTTCCCAGAGTGGGTTTAACAATTTCTCTGTAAGGATATCTGGAAAGATCCTCACCGATGTTCTTTATTTTGCTAAGATCCTTGGAGGAAAAAGTTACAGAGGGATAGTCTAACTCTATGCCTTCACCATTTTTGGGAAATCCGTAGGATCCATACTTTCCTGCTAGCTTATTTAGTACCCGATCAATCTTACTGTCGATGAGCTTTGTTTTGAGATCGTGAAGCGGGTTAGGAAACAAATCGAGGTTGTCAAAGCTGTTGGGGTTCTCAAGGTTACCCGAAAGGAAAAGGGGGATCCTATGGTCTACGCTCCAACGGCACCCTTTCGGAAGCTTGCCGTTGAGAAAATATTTTTTAATTTGTTTTTCCGTGAACCCCCACTGAAGCAGGCTCTCCCGCTTGTTTTCTGCCAAGTACTTAAGGTATTTCTTTTTAACATCCTCAAATTCTTTCTCGAGCCTTTCTCTTTCCTTGGGATCAATGCGCTTTACTTTTACAATTTTATAAAAGAAATAAGTCAGTTTTTTTTCATCCGGCTCGCTCACTTGGCTTGTCCTCCTTATTCTTTAAATAGGACAAGTCCTTTTTATTTTTTTCCCCTTCCGCCCCGCTCATAACACCTCTTCCATCACACCAAACACTTTGTGTTTCAAAAAAGAATAAAAGTCCGGGTAAACAAATTCTCCCCCTACCGGAATAAGAGCTTCGCACCAGTGGAAAAGGCCGGTTTGAAGATCGTACATGTAGGTATCAGAAAAAAGATCTCTGTGCCTCCCGAAGAAAAAATAAGAAGGGTGCATCCACTCCTTCCTTTCTTCCTCGCTTTCCCAAGACTCAAGACTCCTGTAGTCGTAGTTATAGGGGAAAAGATAGTCGATGTTGTACTTTTCAGCTTCTTGTTCTTTTCTTAACGCGACCACGGGAGAGTCTTCGTCCGGGATGGAAAAAAGGGTCGCTATTGCAGTCTCAAACCCGTTGCTAAAGGCTAAGAATGCCTTGTAAAAATCGGGTAGGGGAATTCCCAGCTCCTCCCTGAAACGCCGGTCGGCTTCTTCGATCGCCCGTGGACTTGCCGGGGGAAGAAACGACCCTTCTTCTGTAAATCGGCTTTTCCTTACCGTTTGCAATAAGTGGATCACTTTCGGTTCAAGCAGCCTTGGAGCGGGCTCTAACACCTCAAAAAAATAGGCCAGCTCCCCCTCAAGCATCGAGTAGAAATCCTCGTACAGCCTTTCTTCCCCAGTATCAAATGGAATGCGGCAGTATTGGGTCTCCATATAAACCCGCCGGTAGCACTTCAGCCGCACGTCATAGACATATTCGCGACTGCCGTCTTGAGTCTGTCCTAAAAAAAGAAAGTTCGGGTTGTTCCATTTCGATTTGCTTCCTTTATAAAATTCTCTATTTCCTTCGTTTTCCTCCAACAGGTCCCGGTAAATATCAGACCGCAGGAAAAAAATGGCATTCGAGGACTGATTTTGCCACCAAGAGGTGCAGTGATCGGCAACGAAATAAAAGTAACCGTAGCCAAAGCTAAACCCGTTAGCGTAGCCAAGAAGTTCCTTGTAATCCCGGGGTAAAGCAATGCCGAATTTTTCCTGGCATTTTCTGTCCGCCTCCTCTATGGCCTGCGGGGAAGCCGGTGGGTTAAATTCAATGTAGGGATGCTCTGCCTGGTAAGACCTCAAGGTCTCCAGTAGGTTTTTTAGCTTGGATTCTTTGTTCATCCTATACCTCTTTTTTGCTTCACTTAAGCTCTGTCCTTTTCCAAGACCAGTCAACGGTTGTCTTTATCCTCAAGGTTTGCGGTTCGCGAATAATGCGAAAAAGGAGAGTGAGCCAATTCTACGGCTTTCCCATTTTTGGGAAATCCGTAGGATCCATACTTTCCTGCTAGCTTATTTAGTACCCGATCAATCTTACTGTCGATGAGCTTTGTTTTGAGATCGTGAAGGGGGTTCGGAAGCAAATCGAGGTTGTCAAAGCTGTTGGGGTCCTCGAGGTTACCCGAAAGGAATAGGGGGATCCGGTGGTCTACGCTCCAACCGCAATTTTCTGGAAGCTTGCCGTGTTTTAAATATGTATCTATGTCTTTGTCCGTAAACCCCCACTGAAGCAGGCTCTCCCGCTTGTTTTCTGCCAAGTACTTAAGGTATTTCTTTTGAACTCCCTTAAATTCTTTCTTGAGTCTTTTAGTTTCCTCGGGATCAATGCGCTTTACTTTTACAATTTTATAAAAGAAATAAGTCAGTTTTTTTTCATCCGGCTCGCTCACTTGGCTTGTCCTCCTTATTCTTTAAATAGGACAAGCCCTTTTTATTTTTTTCCCCTTCTTCCCCGCTCATAACACCTCTTCCATCTCATCGAACACAAAATCTTTCAAAAAAGAGTAAAAGTCCGGATAAACAAATTCTCCCCCTACCGGGATACGAGCTTCGCACCAGTGGAAAAGGCCGGTTTGAAGATCGTACATGAAGATATCAGAAATAGAATCCCTCTCCCTCCCGAAGAAAAAATAAGAGGGGTGCATCCACTCCTTCCTTTCTTCCTCGCTTTCCCAAGACTCAAGACTCCTGTAGTCGTAGTTATAGGGGAAAAGATATTCTATGTGGTACTTTTCAGCTTCTTGTTCTTTTCTTAACGCGACCACTGGAGAGTCTTCGTCCGGGATGGAAAAAAGGATAACATGTTCAGTCCAAAACCCGTTGCTAAAGGCTAAGAATGCCTTGTAAAAATCGGGTAGGGGAATTCCCAGCTCCTCCCTGAAACGCCGGTCGGCTTCCTCGATCGCCCGTGGGCTTGCCGGGGGAAGAAACGACCGTTCGTTTGTAAACTGACTTCTCCTTACCGTTTGCAATAAGTGGATCACTTTCGGTTCAAGCAGCCTTGGAGCGGGCACTAACACCTCAAAAAAATAGGCCAGCTCCCCCTCAAGCATCGAGTAGAAATCCTCGTACAGCCTTTCTTCTTTCGTATCAAAAGGAGTAAAATTGTATCCTTGATCTTCAAGACATCCACGCCGGTAGCACTTCAGCCGCACGTCATAGACATATTGGCGACTGCCGCCTTGAGTCTGTCCTAAAAAAAGAGAGTTAGGATCCCACTTCACTTTTATTTCATTTTCCTTGAACAGATCCCAATAGCTGTCAGACCGCAGGAAAAAAACGGCATTCGAAGACCGATTTTGCCACCAAGAGGTGCGGTGATCGGCAGCGAAATAAAAGTAACCGTAGCCAAAGCTAAACCCGTTGGCGTAGCCAAGAAGTTCCTTGTAATCCCGGGGTAAAGCAATGCCGAATTTTTCCTGGCATTTTCTGTCCGCCTCCTCTATGGCCTGCGGGGAAGCCGGTGGGTTAAATTCAATGTAGGGATGCTCTGCTTGGTAAGACCTCAAGGTCTCCAGTAGGTTTTTTAGCTTGGATTCTTTGTTCATCCTATACCTCTTTTTTGCTTCATTTAAGCTTTGTCCTTTTCCAAGACCAGTCAACGGTTGTCTTTATCCTCAAGGTTTGCGGTTCGCGAATAATGCGAAAAAGGAGAGTGAGCCAACTCTACGGCTTTCCCATTTTTGGGAAAGCCGTAGGATCCATACTTTCCTGCTAGCTTATTTAGTACCCGATCAATCTTACTGTCGATGAGCTTTGTTTTGAGATCGTGAAGCGGGTTCGGAAGAAAATCGAGGTTCTCAAAGCTGTTGGGGTCTTCGAGGTTGCCCGAAAGGAATAGGGGGATCCGGTGGTCTACGCTCCAATCGCAATTTTCTGGAAGCTCGCCGTTTAGAAAATATTTTTTAATTTGATCTTCCGTAAACCCCCACTGAAGCAGGCTCTCCCGCTTGTTTTCTGCCAAGTACTTAAGGTATTTCTTTTGAACTCCCTTAAATTCTTTCTTGAGTCTTTTAGTTTCCTCGGGATCAATGCGCTTTACTTTTACAATTTTATAAAAGAAATAAGTCAGTTTTTTTTCATCCGGCTCGCTCACTTGGCTTGTCCTCCTTATTCTTTAAATAGGACAAGCCCTTTTATGTCTCCTTCCTCCCCGCTCATAACACCTCTTCCATCACATCGAACACAAAATCTTTCAAAAGAGAGTAAAAGTCCGGATAAGCAAATTTTCCCCCTACCGGGATACGAGCTTCGCACCAGTGGAAAAGGCCGGTTTGAAGATCGTACATGTAGGTATTAATAGAAAGATCTCTGTCCCTCCCGAAGAAAAAATAAGAGGGGTGCATCCGCTCCTTCCTTTCTTCCTCGCTTTCCCAAGACTCAAGACTCCTGTAGTCGTAGTTATAGGGGAAAAGATAGTCGATGTGGTACTTTTCAGCTTCTTGTTCTTTTCTTAACGCGACCACGGGAGAGTCTTCGTCCGGAATGGAAAAAAGGATAACATGTTCAGTCCAAAACCCGTTGCTAAAGGCTAAGAATGCCTTGTAAAAATCGGGTAGGGGAATTCCCAGCTCCTCCCTGAAACGCCGGTCGGCTTCCTCGATCGCCCGTGGACTTGCCGGGGGAAGAAACGACCCTTCTTCTGTAAACCGGCTTCTCCTTACCGTTTGCAATAAGTGGATCACTTTCGGTTCAAGCAGCCTTGGAGCGGGCACTAACACCTCAAAAAAATAGGCCAGCTCCCCCTCAAGCATCGAGTAGAAATCCTCGTACAGCCTTTCTTCTTTCGTATCAAATGGAGTAAAATTGTATTCTTGATCTTCAAGACATCCACGCCGGTAGCACTTCAGCCGCACGTCATAGATATATTCGCGACTGCCGCCTCGAGTCCTTCCCAAAAAAAGAAAGTTCGGGTTGTTCCATTTCGATTTGCTTCCTTTATAAAATTCTCTATTTCCTTCGTTTTCCTCCAACAGGTCCCGGTAAATATCAGACCGCAGGAAAAAAATGGCATTCGAAGACCGATTTTGCCACCAAGAGGTGCAGTGATCGGCAACGAAATAAAAGTAACCGTAGCCAAAGCTAAACCCATTGGCGTAGCCAAGAAGTTCCTTGTAATCCCGGGGTAAAGCAATGCCGAATTTTTCCTGGCATTTTCTGTCCGCCTCCTCTATGGCCTGAGGGGAAGCCGGTGGGTTAAATTCAATGTAGGGATGCTCTGCTTGGTAAGACCTCAAGGTCTCCAGTAGGTTTTTTAGCTTGGATTCTTTGTTCACCAACTTTTTTTAAATTATTTCAAAGGTGGACTCTTTTACCTCTGTTTTTCTCTTATCTTCTTTTGTTCGAGTTCTGGGGTAGGGGAATGGTACACGCCGGGGAAGGGATTTGGGGTCAATCCTTCAGCCTTAAAAAGGGGAGCTTCTTCCCTTTGTTTTTCAAGCTCTTCAACCCTCTTTTTTGCCTCACAGGCCTTCTGCCAAAAGGACCCAGGGAAAAGCGGTCCTTTTCCTTTTCCTATCCCGGGCAGCTTCCAGTAAGCCGGTATGTCCTCGGCTTTCTTTTGCTCCACCACCTCTTCTATCCTTTGGGCCAACCCCGTCCAGTCTTTATCCCTTATCCTCTTGTTGTTTTTTTCCACGAAAGCCTTTAGTTTTTCATGGTCCATTTTCTCTGGGTCCGAGGCGGAAAGGACCGCCTGCTCAAGCCTTTGCTTGGCTGCCGCCTTTGTCTCCCCGATCGTTTTTAGATCGGGCAGTGCCCGCACGTTTAAAAATTCATATTTGTGAGCGAAGACATTTTGCTGGGTAAAAGTCATTTTTTCTTTTTGTTGAGAAGGAGCCCCTTTTGCTCCATCATCCTTGGTTCTTGGAGAAGTCAACTCTTCTGAGTGGGCCAAATTTAAGGGAACATGATCAAAAGAATGGACATCGGCTGAAAGTTTTTCCTCTTTTCCTTGATGGGCCGTTAATTCAATCCGTTTTTTTTCGTTCATTTTTACTCCTTTTGTTTATCGCGCAAGTTCCTCTTTTTTATAATAGGATTGAAGAGGGAAAGGAGAGGCTTTTAAATAGGATCGGTCTTGATTCTCCCTGTTGAAATAGGCAACTTGGGGCTCTTTGTATTGAAAATTCTGCATTTGGGTAAGGAAAGATTCAGTGTTTTTTAAATTTTCCATGTTTTCAGGAGGAGCTTTGAGCCGATCTAAAATGGCTTCAAGTTTTCCTCCTATTCTCTCTCCCATGGAAGAACCGATCACCCAGCCGATCCATCTTCCCGTGGGCTTACCGATTAAAGGAATGCCCCCAAAAATATGTTCACCCAATTTTTCACTTATTTTTCCCACTCCGATAGCCAACGATCCTTTTAAAGCCCCTTCGGTTAAATCTACGAGAGCTTCGCCCGTTTTTCCCTGGGCTAAGGATTGCATAGAGGCATAAACGGAGGGTCCTGCAATTTCCATGCCTAGTAATCCAGAATAGCGAGAACCGCCGAACCGGGTTATTGTTTTTAAAGCCCGTAATAGGAAAGGATCGGGTTTTGAAATCATCTCTTTATTTTGAACTCTTCCAGTTGCCTCTGTCCGCTGTCTTTTCCCTTCTTCGGTTGTGGGAAGGATAATACCCTGGGAGTAAAGCTTTTCCCTTTCTGGAGATAAAAAGGAATGCGGACCACCTTTGAATTCCTCGACGACATCCAATGGATTTTTTGCTTTAGACTTTGAAAGGAGGGCATGAGCGCCGTAACCGGCTCCCAGCCCCAAGATCACCGGTAGAGCTTTTGAAATTCCACGAAAAGAACTTGGAAAAGGAAGAGAAGCGGGTTGGGGGAGGTTTAGGCTATGGAAGTGTGGGCTTAGAAAATGGGCATAAATAAGGGAAGGGGGCATGCCTTTTGTCGCCTCGAGATGAATTTGGGGATTGTTCATGATTATTGGGTAGGGCGAAACCGAAGAAAAAGGACTTAAAAATTTTCAAAAAAGGGAGGAGTAAGAACGAGAGGAAAGCAAAAGGAGAGCCTCTTCTTTGGATATTGTCCCTGTGAAAAAAAGTTCTGCTGCCTGGACGGAGAGGGGCTTAAAACCTCTATTTTCGTTATGGGCTCGCAAACGGTTGGGACTAGCCCCATTTTCAATGAGGGATATGATTTCGCTGTCAAAAGGGAGCAGTTCAAGTATAGGCATTCTTCCCGCAGTTCCCGTTCCTCGGCAGGCTTGACAACCCGGGGCTTCTGCAACGGTTGGTTCGGCAACCTGGCAATGGGGGAAATACCGGAGATCCTCTGCAGTCGCTTTTCTTAACTTTTTACAATAAGGACACAATTTTGAAACGAGTCTTTGAGATACAGCTAGCTTTAGGGCGTAGGATACAGCTAGCCTGTCTATTCCAAAACTCTGGACCATTCGTTCCATAACCCCGACAGGATCGGTGGCATGAATGGAGCTAAAGACAAGATGGCCAGTTAAGGCCGCATCGATGGCGATCTGCGCACTTTCTCTATCCCGGATTTCTCCGATCATGATGATATCAGGATCCTGGCGAACGATTCCTCGAAGAGCAGAAGCAAAAGTGATCGCCGCTTTCTCTCGCACTTCAATCTGGACGGCATCGGGAAAATATTTTTCCACGGGATTTTCTATAGTGATAATCTTTTTTCTAGTGGAGCTTATGTAATTGAGCATGGCATAAAGAGTGGTCGTTTTGCCGCTTCCCGTTGGTCCTGTGGAGACAAACATCCCTTGGCCATTTTGAAGAAACCATAAAAGAAAAGAATATTCTAAGGGAGGCAGGTTGAGATCATCCAGGATAGGGATGCGAGAAGAGAAAATGCGAATCGCCGTGTACTCTTCCATTCCCTGGCCTACGACGATGCTGTAGCGTTGGTCATAGCGGATTCCTTTGTAGAGATAGCTACTGCTTCCATCCTGAAAGATACCTTTTTGATCGGGGGCCATGTTGCCAAAAAGTTTTATTCTATCCAATAAAATTTGGTATTGAATCCGACTTAAAGGAGCTTGCTCGTAGTAGTCGCCATCGATGCGGAAACGAACCCGCACTTTTTCTTCTTTGGGTTCTAAGGAAATATCACTCGCTCCCCTATCGATTGCACTGCTCATAAGGGCATGGTAGAGGGAAATCCCTGTTTTATTAAAGTTGTTGGGATCGATTTGAGGCCATTCTCGGATATGGAGGGGATCTCCGGATAAAATTCCCTTTGCTTTTGTTCCTTTTTTTGCTCTTTCAGATAACTTTTGAAAATGGGAGGGAGAACAGATGACCAGTTGGATTTTCGTTTTTAAGGCTTCGATTAACCTGTCCTCCAACTTTGAATTAAAAGCTTCCGGGGTAATAACCCATGACCAAGTTTGGGATTTTCTCCATAATAGGGCATTTTCAAAACTTTCTATGACCGCACAACTTTGAACCGCTCCTTCGGGTATTACCATTTTGGGCTCTTTACCCAAAAGAATCTCTTCCAGGATATCTGCAACACGAGGATAAAAGGAAGGTTCAAGCCTTAACAACTTGAGCCACTCTTCCTTGTTGGCTTCTTCCCAATCCGGGAAACCCTCTATCCCTCTTTCTCTTTTTAGAATAAGATTGGCTAAGTCTGCCGGATACAAGAGATAAAAAATACGCAATTTATCCGGGAAAGCGGTTGCAACGTAAAATTCAACTTCGTTGAGGCGAAAGGGATTGAGAAGGCCGATTATATAAATAGGGTTATCCCACAAGATCATCGCATTGAATTCCTTTTCTAATTTCTTGGCCGAAGGATGAAAAGCTGAAGGAGGAAGGGGATGATCTCTATCGGTAGGATACAACGGGGGCCAACCGTTACGATGATTAAAGGATTCAGCCCATTTTTCCCATGAAAAAAGGGAGGAATGCCGCAATAAGGCCTTTTCTAGATCAAAAAACCCGTCCGTTTTTTTCCATTCTTTAAGATTTTCAGCGATAACCAGCCGTTCTTTGAGGAGAAATTCTTCTAATTGATTTTGTGCCTCTAAAAAGGTTTTCCTTTGTTCATTTTCTGCATCCGGTGGCGCACAAAGCCTTTTTTCTTTCATCTTGCCTATTAAATAGATGTTTGGTGATTCGGTATGAAGTTTGTGAACCCCCATGAAGTCAATCCTCCGGAGAGGTATAGGGATGGGTTGTATAAGGCTCAAAAGATCAGGTTACCCGCCTTTTTAAGAACGGTATGGGAATGGAAAGAAGATATCGCCGTAGTCAATAGCTGGCTATTGATCCTGTGCTGTTTACAAGCCCTTGGCCTCATTTTTTTGGGGTGTGCTCTTTTTTACAAGATTCACGAACCAACGCGGATGATCGTCGATCTACCCGGTTATGTCATATGGCCAAAGACGGAGATGTTCAAGCTCAGTGAAGACATGATTTTTTCTTTCCTTCACGAAATTGGGAAAGCCCTCTATGAAGTGAGTCCCGGTACTTATAGCCTTTCTAGGGTTGCGGATAGGGTTTCTCCAAGGGTATTAACTGCTTTCAAAGAAGTCTATGTTCCGATGGCGATGAATGCTGCCAGTGGAGAAAGAATCGTATGGAACTTAAGAGAAATACGCCGGTACAACTCTCCAAAGCTTCCCGGCTACTTGATTATCGCGGCGAAATGTGACCGTGCCCGCTATAAAATTCAAAATGGCATGCCCGATGTCACAAGCGAGTCGGTTATCCACCTTTTTTATATTTCTGAAGGGCGAAATACCCCGATGAACCCCCTTGGGTTAATTCTTGAGGGGGTTGAGGAATACCAGGGAGCGGAAGCCGAAAAGATCTGGTCCTTTACCACTCCAATAGTCGGCTCACCCGAGATATTCAAAAAAGAAAACAGCCTTCCTTCTAAGAAAAAACCCGGAGAAAAATGAAAAAAAAAGGATTTCTTCTTTTTCTTCTTTGTTTTCCCTTGGTCCTTTTTAGCCAGCAGGTCGATCCCCTGGATTCGAGAAATGCCCTCAATTCCTCATTCCAAAATGGGAGTTCTAATACTACGGCCCAAGTGACCGAAGAAGATGCCCCCCCAGTGATCATCAATGGGAAAAAGGCTGAAGAACTAACCGATGATGAACTCATCCAATTTCTCCAGCAAAAAGTAAAACAAATTCACCAAGAAGACGGTCAAGTCGAAATCCTGAGGACTTCTCCCGGCTACCCCTTAGCCATTGAATTTTCCGAGCCCATCACGGGTTGGGAACTGGGAGATGGAAAATTAATCCACGTTACAAAACACGGATCTGCCCTCATTTTAAGATCGCTAGATTCCACGGGGGATACTTCCCTTTTGGTTTTTTTCCCGGCCGGCCGGACAAGGATCTATCACATCTTTGTGGAATCCGATTTTCAAAAGGCTTTGAGCCTTATCCGGGTCAGTCCCTTTAGCAAAAATGGTTCTTCTTTTTCATCGCAACTGGTTTCTTTTGCTTCCCAAAACGACGAGGACTTGTCAGCCGTAGGCTATGTCGCCCAGATCATAGCCAACTACGATCTTTTACTCAGAGAAGGTTCGATTAAGCCCATGGATGTTCAAAGGACAGGAATCTTTAGACGATCTAAACTGACGGGATTTGATTATTATTATTTGTACAAGTTTGCTTCCGGCCTTTTAGCCATTTCTTTTGCATGGAAAAATCTTTACCCCTACAAGGTTCGGTTGGATGAATCGACCTTGAGGGTCTCAATTGGACAGAGCCGGTTTATTCCCGACTATGTTTCGTTAAACAAGGTGATACTCGCCCCCGGGGAAATGACAAGTGGGTTTTTGATTATCACCAATCCCCCTTTTTCAGCTGATCAATCCTTTTCCCTTACCTGGAAAGAGCCAAAAAAATGAAGAGATTGTTTAAAAACAAAATCATCCTTCTTCTTTTGTTTCTCTCCTTTGGAGTATTCGTGTATTACCTCAATCCCTTTATTCTCCTTTCAAAAATGATGAGTGCGGTTGTCGGCAGTGCAAGAATTTCCTATTTTAAGGATCGGATCTCTACGCTCGATTTGAGAAAGCAACCGACCAAAAAGCCGACTGTTGATAAAAATGGGGTTGTTGTTCAAAAAGAGGACAAATCTTCCCTCAAAGCCGTCGTTCCCAAGGAAGTTGCCCTGTCCAAAGAAAGGATTTCGGAACCTTCTCTTCCTCCGGCACAAGTGAAAGCCCCTCCTCAATACAAGGAAAAAGAAACCCTCGGTTTCCTTGAACAACCCCCTCCCGATAGAACCGCTCCTGTTCCTAGGGGAATAGTGGACCAGAAAGCCTTGGCAAAAGACTCCCAGTCCGGTGATCAACCGATCATCATAAAATGGGCAAAAAAGAGGTACCTGTTTCGCAACCTTTCCCTTTCGGCCACCGAAACGGCCGGGACAGAAGATAAAGGGGGCTCGGAAGGTCCACTGGCTAATATCGATGTAAATTCTTTTGCACCACAAGGAGAGATGATCGAAGCGGCCTTGGTCAATTCCGCTTTTAGCTCAAATACCGATGTGGACGTGGTTGGGGCGGTATGGCTACCCTTTTATTTTCAAGGAAATCTCTTGCTTGAACCTGGAGATCGGTTGATTGGAACCTCTGGGGGAGGTTCGGCCCTTAGAGATAGGATGATGGTTCACATCGATAAAATTATTTTTAAAGACGGCCGTTCCTTGCCGATTCAAGGCGTAGCCCTCCATACCGATGGGACGGAGGGAATTAAAGGTTATAGGGTTAGCGAATATGGGAAGCAACTTTTGGGCCCAATATTGGCAGCAATGGGACAGGCCTTCCTTTATGCAATGGAATACCAATCCTTTAACTATTACATGTCTCCCTATGGATTAACGCCCTGGGGACTTTACGGACAGCCCGCTTATAATGGCGCCAAGCAAGCCCTTATGTTGGGGGGGATGTATGCAGGGACCAATGCGATGCAACAAGTCATGAATATTCTAGCTCAAGATATCGACCAGTATAAACCTTATGTGTTTGTCCCGGCGGGAACGAGATTCAGGGTTTTTTTGAAAAGCTATATGGATATTTCAAAAGCCGATTATGGAAGATAAAAAATTTCTCAAAACCTTGTAGGCCTTTTATGCAAACAACAAAATTAAAATTTCTTGTTGTCCTGCCTGTTGTTTTTCTCTTTGGTTGCGTTGCCCAGAAGAAAACGGCTTTACCTATTGATCCTGCCCTTATTCAAAACAGCTACGATTATACCAAGCCTTACGATGTATATAACAAGGATAAGCCGGCCTACATCCTTCCCATTGTCAATACAGGTTGGACCAAGGCGAGGGTTGATCCCAAGACCGGACAATGGATTGGAGGGCATTACGTCGGAACGGTGATCGATCCCGGACACTGGGCTACTCTAGAAGAAGCCGAGCTTTCAGGAAAACCTTACCTAAGAGCCGATAATGGGAAAATGGTTGTGCCGAATCCTGCCGAAGATAATCCTCCAAGCCAAGATAAAGGAGTAGAAATTGACCTGGTGAATATGAAAAATAGGCTAGAAAAAGTAGAATCGACTCTTTCCGATTCACTGCCCCCTTCCTCGTACCGAGAAGCGGCCATGGTGAATGCGCTAGAAAAAAAATCGCAAAGTAAAAAAAATACCGTTGTCAGTTTCCCTTCAATGGTCGTCGGCGATCCCGATACGCAAACGATTGTCGCTCCCTCGACGTTTAACGAAGCAAAAACCACTTCTTTTATCACTGTTGGAGAAGAAGAACCCTTTGTCAAAAAAGATAAAGGATCTGAATTTCGGAAAAGCGGTTCTTCTTCGACGACGATCGAAGTCCCCCTAGGTAAACCGGGACAAAATTTTGTCGTTAAAACTCCTAATGGAAATTTTGTGGTCTTGGAATTTTTAGCCAATAGGAAAGTGAAGGTATTATACAAGGGGCATGTTGTGGAAAAGACGGCTCCCCCAGATCAAGATGTCGTGGTGATTTCCGTGCCCCAATAACTTTCTGTCATTTTCTTTTTCTCTTTGGAGAAAGTATGTTGGACAAAGAGGTCGATTGGTTTACCGAATTGATCTCTTCTATAACTTTTGAAGTATCGATTTCTAAAACTTGGCACAGCTGAATGAGAAGGGGAGGAATGTTGGTATAGCTGTTTAAATACAAATCGACAGAAAAGAATAGGTCTAGAAGGATGGCTAATGAATCTTTCTCATCCATGTTTTCAATCATGGTTTGGGATTCTTCCTGCGTTCCTAGTTTGTAATGATGCCGTTGGAAAACAAAAGTTGAAACCTCTCTGGGAACTATACGAAGAGCTAGGGACAATAAGATATTGGAAAAGTGGCTGCCATTTCCTCTTTTTATCTTTTCGCATACCTTTTGGAGGAGAGAAGAACAACTGAGATTTAAAAACTCTTCTTTCTTTTTTCTTTCCTTGCGATTGTTTTCCTTTTCCGTCCAATCCTTGATGGCTTTTGTTGCGAAGACTATACCGTGTCTTTGTAAGGCCAAGAGTGCGTCTTCTTTTTTAATTAAAGTATGGATAGATCCCACCGGGCTTCTTGCCAAGTAAGTTCTCAAAAGAGCTTTGCCGTTCATTGGCTTCAATTCCTCTATCAAAAGAGAAGACCACTTTCTTTCTTTTTTATCCCATTCGCAGACTTCCTCCATGTCCACAAAAGGAGAATCGGATTTGATCCGGGATGTACCCGGAACAAAATGTTTAATTGATTCTTCTGCAAATAGGATTTCTTTATTCTCACTTTGTGCTTTGTAGCATTGGAAATGCCATTCCGCTTCCCTTTTTTGAGCAAAGCATTCGGGATCCGTGCAGATCATTGGATCTTTGATATCATTGAACAACTCTTTGGCATTACCCGTTCTTTTAGGGCAGTCGATGCAGCTGGGAACACCAGGGAGTAAATCCGGTTTAGAAATAGCAAAATAGGCCTTTCTTAAGTCCAACAGATAATTTTCAAGAACAATTTGGGCAACTTGATTAACGGTTAAAGACTTGGCTATAGCTTCAGAGGCAACAATGGCTCTTAGCTTGGGCACAGGAATCCTAGATATGTACCATCCCGCCCTTCTTGACAATTTTCCGGCAATGATCGCTTCTTTGGCCGCTTCGGGGAGAGATAAAAGCATGGTCATCCGGCTGATATAGTCGCGTCCCTTGCCGATAACAGAGGCCAGTTCGATAATGCTCATTCCCTCGTCTAATAGCTTCTTGTAACCTTGAGCTTCTTCTATGGGGTTCAGATTTTGTCTCTGAATGTTTTCAATAATCCGCACTTGAAGAGCCAGTTTGTCATCCATCGGATGAATGAAACATTCGATGAACTCTCTATTTAATTTCTTGCAGGCTCTCCACCGTCTTTCTCCACAAATGATTTCATAGGAGTTGTTGACGGTTGGTCGAACAAGGATTGGATGAAGCAATCCTATTTCCTTAATACTCGTAGCCAGTTCTTCGATATGTTCTTCTTTAATTTCTTTCCTGGGATTGCTGTCAGATAAAACGATTTTGTCAATGGGTATTAAAGAAAAAGAAGAAGCTTGCTTTTGAGATCTTATATTATCCATACTTTTTATTCTTCATCTTCTAGAGCATTGGCCAGCTCCATTGTAACCATCGAGGAGGATATACCCGTGGGGAGGGGATGCTGAATATTAAAAATGTCCAAAAGGAAAAGGTCCCTTTTAAGCTGTTTCAAAGCCTCTTCCAACATTTGCATGACTTTTTGTCGGGGAATTTTTAGCTTATGGGCAATCCAGGCCGTTGGCTTTCCCTTAGCTCCTGTTCCTTCCTCGATACCGAAAAAAAAGAATACTATTTTTCTAGAAATTTCATCGAGATGGGATAACACCGTAAACAGCTTGCGTAGTCTTTCCTCTCTTTCTAAAGAATCGTCAGGATTCTCAGGATAAACCAACAAGTCAAGAAAACACGTTTCGGATTCTTCATCAAAAGCGGTGAAATGGAGGCTGATATCCAGAGAATAAACCTGGAGAATTTTTTCTAGCTGATAGGGGGAATACCCATAAAGAGCTGTGATCTCTTCCAAGGTCAATCCCTGTTCTAAAAATTTTTCTATTTTCCGGTATTCTCTATATACAGAATTAGGTCTTCGTACTGTTGTCCTACACGCATTGGCATAATTTCGAACCCTATTTTTCACATGATGAATAGCATAATCGAAAAACCGTATTTGCATCTGCTCGTCCCATTTTTCGAGAGCATCAAGAATGCCAAACCATCCTACATTTTCCGCATCAGGCCACTGATCGGCTAAATAAGGTAAATAAAATCGTGCTACCTGTTGTCTCATGGGCAAGGAATGGATGGCCAACCATTCCAAGGCTTTCTTTTCAGCCGCTTTTGCCGACTGAATAATCGGTAATTCTTCTTTAAACATTTTTTCATAATCCAATCCCTTATTTTGAAGGTCAGAAGAAAAAGCTGCTTGGCGAGTCTTCATCATCGTCCTTCCGCGTTTGAAACACCAGCATTCAGCCGGGGGAAAAAAGCGCGGCCTCCGTTGGTTGGGGCTTCCCTCAGCAGACCTGAGGAAGCCGTTTTTTTTGCCCTTACGGGCCTTGTTTCGCACCCCTTGCGGGGCGTATCCTCTCGGGAATGTTGCATGATAGCCGTATGCCGGAGTCCGCCAGCGTCCTTGCCCTCGCGCCTGGCTACAGCTCCGGCTTCGAGAGGTTGGGACTTTAGGAAGCATCCCAACGCCTGTCTTTTGCTCTCCATGCAAGGTAGCGGACTTGTTACCGCTTTCCCTGGTCAACCTGAGCCTGCGCTTACCCGCAAGCTCCGCCTTTTAGGGCGGGGTGGTTGACATTGAGAAGTAATTACAAAACGAATTGTAAAGAAAACATTAAAACCAGCAAGAATAAAATAATAATGTAACATAATTGTAACAATATATTAACATATATTTAACATACTATCTTGTATGTAATATGTATTAATCATGTTTATTATTGTTATGTATTTAGATTGCGGTTCGGATCACTTTCTTTGATTATGAAAGTATGTCGATATGTTAGCTCTCTACTCTTTCTTTTTTCTTTATTTTTCCTCTCTAATCTAAGAGCGGATGACTCGATAAATTATTTCCATCTTGTCGGGGATAACGTCACGGAGAATGGAGTAGATGTAGAAACTAAAATTTTTTATCAATTATACGAAAATAGTGTTCAATTCTTTTATCAGTTTTTAGCTTTTCCCATTGCATTATCCTTGATTGCCTTGGGATTGGGCATAATAAAAAGAAAAAAATTACGGTCTTTAGTAGTTGATTGCCTGATCAGTATTTTGCTCTTTGTCCTGATTTTCTCAGGCATACTTCAAAAAGTTTTTAATCCCACTCGAGGTATTTTCTTTATGGGAATAGAGAGCTTTATTGGGCAGATAAAAATGGGTGGAAATAAAATCAGGGGTAAATACCCCAAAGAATGGTGGGATAATTGGCTTTTTGATGGAGAGGGAACAAAGCGATCAAAACTTTCTATCGAGTATAGCCAAAGGAAAAGCCAAGTTCTTGGAAAAAACTACGGCTGCTATGAAGAACTCGAATCTCAGCTTAAGGAGAAAATGGAAAAGTTCGTACCCTTTGCTTTCCCTCCTGAAAAAATAAAAAATCTATTGCTTTCTTTAATGATCGTTACGGGGAGGGGCATTTTTCATTCTCTCCTTTTTTTTTCTTATCTCATCTCTCAACTTTCCCTTTTTTTCTACTTTTTGATCCCTCTTGTTCTTAATTTTCTCGAGCAATGCCTTTTTTATCTTTCTTTCCTGGGATTGTTTTGTTTTGCCCTGCTGTTACCCTCCAAACCCTGTTTACGGCTCCTAGGAAAATCTTTTTATCTGTTCCTTGGATCGGTTATCCCCATGGTTATCTGGATGGTTCTTTCTTATTTGAGTTTTATTTTTTTCACGACTCTCTATGACACCGTATTTGAAAATAGATCCAGTTTTTTAACCTTGTACCATTCGGCAAGTCAAGAGATCCACCATGCTTTGAGCAAAAGTTATCTGCTCGCTTCTTTTTTGGATCTTTTCCCGGAAACTCACAGGATCGTTTTCCTGGGTTTTTGGGAACTCTCATGGGAAGCTGGATTTTACTGTTTGATCACTTTCAGCATTGCCCTCTTGCTTTTCTTGGGTATGGTGATCCCCCTGTGGGGATTGTTGAGATCCTTACGGCTGTTCAAAGATGCGCCAATGGTTGCCATTCGGTTTTTTAAAAAGGGCCGCTTGGCCTTGGGAAGAGCCCTCGGTAGGAAACGATTTTTAAAGGGTTGCTTTGGCTTTACAAAAAATCCTGAACCGGATTCCAAGTCATAAAAATCATTCGACCTATTTCATAGAGAAGATAGAGGAGTAAAATGAAAAAAGAACGGCATTGGATCCTTACGGCAATCAAACTGGGAATTATTTTATTGGTGAATGTTGTGGAAAGTCCTTTATCGGCTGGCGAAGGCTCTGAGCCAACAGTTCCACTAAAAATTCCCAATCCTTCAAGTCATTCTTCCCCGAACACCTACAAAGGAGGGGGTCTTAACAAAGAGAACAATGCGTTAAAGACGGAGGAGGCGAATCCCGAACCCAAGCGAAGTAAAAAGATTGCCGAGGATCAACAAAAGGAAAATAATTTAGGGACTCAAAATGAATCGTTCCCTCAACCTCTTGTTCCCAACAACGAATTACCCCAACCGATTATTCTCGATTTCCGCATCAGGGAATTGATGGAGCTTAAAAAAATAGCCCGGGAGATAGGGGGCAGTTTAGTCATTACCATAGAACCCAAAGGGATCACTGCTGCCGATCTCATTGTGCCGTTGAGAAACTCGGGCATGTTCAATGTGGAATCTAAAGATGGCAGGCTCTTTATAGTGACTTCCAATGGGGAACAACAAAAGAGGATTTATGAGGAAGAAATCGCTGCTCTTTCTCGCCGTCAATCCGCCTTGCTCCAAAATATATCCGTTTTGCAGAACCTGATGAATGCAAACAATGGGCCAAAGCCCAATTCTTCAGATTCTCCCAGTCCCTTAGGAGAGGAACAAAAACCGGGCATGCAACCCATGGCGCGTAATAACCCTTTTCCAGAAGAATATCCTCTCCCAAAATGAATCTAGGCTAAACCCATGCGTCACCGCCTTCTTTATGGTTGCTTGATTTTTCTCAACCTGTTTTCTTTAAAGGCAAAAGAAATACCCGATTACTTGGGTAAGGGAGGCGGCTTTTTTTTCCTTTTTCCAAGAAAAGGGATAGATTTTATAAAGAAGGGGTTAAAGCCTCTCGACAAACAAAAGATTACGGAAGCCGAACCTGGAAAAGAACCCCTGGCAAAGCCCAGTCCTCCATTAATGGAGACTCTATTCGAGAAGAGATACTCTTTTTGCACCGAAAAATGGGAAGCCGTCGGCTGTTGGCTTGAGCCCGGTGGAGGAGTGAGTCTACCCTTGCCTGTTTGGATAGACAATAATAAAGACGGCCATTTTTTTCTCAAAGCTTCGGCCCTTATTGGAGAAACACAGCCCGATGGAGGCAAGAAAATCGTCAGTTTATGTCAAACATTAAGCCTTTTTCATTTAGATGACGGAGGGATACTGCCTATAGCCTCACCTATATGGATAGTTGTTAAAACAGCAGAGGGCAAGGAAGAAGAAACCTGGACGGCAGAAGGAGGATGGGAAGCAGCCGGCCCGTTATATGAACCCCGAAACATTTATTGCCCTTTTAAAGAGTTTTTGCGGCACAGGCAAGATGCCTTATCAAAAAAGTTGTCCCAATTTGAGTGGCCGGATATCCTCATCCAACTCCATAAAGTGGAAAAACAAGAAGATAGGGATTGGGCCGAATCATTTCAGGCAATCCAGTTGCACTTTAAGTAAGATCGGAAGGAAAGATTCCCCTGTTGGACGAGGCTATGTCGGATTTCCTCAATTTTTACAGCTCTCTTTTTTTCCGTGCCTATTATAAAGGTATGAAAGTCAAGCTTTATACTTTTCAATCCCGGTTGGTTCTAGCCCTTGTCAGCCTATTAGCTGTTTTCTTCGTCAGTTCTTCAGTTTCCTGGGCTGTAGGAGGTTCTGGGGTCTTAAATGTGACCCCTCTTAACGGAGCTGATGCCGAAGGTTTTACGACTTTACAGCAATTGCAAATGGCCTTTACGGATTATGGGTATCTCATTTCTCTTTGTTTGCTCGTATTTGGAGGGGTCATGTGGTTTTTCAACAGGCCGGCTTTTACCATAGGAGCTCTCGTTGCGGCTGCAGTGATTTATGGAGGTCCCCATCTTGCCAACGGACTGAGGGCGGTTTCCCAATGAAAAGAGGAAAAGGAAGGGGGCTAGATTCCATGAATAGAGCCGAGGTGGTGGGTTGCTTTTTGTGTGAGCCTTTGCAACAAGCCCTTGGGCAAATATGGGGATTCCAATCCTCCTTATTCCTTTCTTTCCTTTCTCTTTATACCGTCTACTTGGGCATCAATCATGCTCTTCACACGGTCGAGATGGAAAGATGGGCGGCATTCGTAGCGGGATCGGTTATTCTCCTTACCGCTCAAACATTAGGCTCAATTTACTTTAATGTTGTAAACAGTTCTCCATCTTCGGCAAACGATAATCCCGTTGCTGGATTTATACCTTCCTTGCAAGATTATCTATACTGGGTCAGCCTGTCTTTGCTTGTGTTTGGAGCGATAATGTTTTTCTTTAGGCGTCCCGGTTTTGCAATCGGAGCTCTTGTTGGAGCTGCGGTTATTTACGCCGGACCCCATCTGGTTCATGGTTTGTTAAATAGCATAAAATGACATCTTCTACTCGACCCCCTTCCTTTTTTATCCCATCCGCTCCCTATTCATCGATCAGCAAAAGCGCAGAAAAAGAGAGGGAGGGAGAGGGTTTGCCCGTTTGTAAATCGGTAGGACTCATTAATGAAAAAGAAACATTTTTAGGTCTAGAAGGTCCCCTTATTTTTGTTCCCGCTTTGGTTTTTTTCATCGTCCATCACCAGACTCGCCATTTCTATTTTTCTGCGATAAGCTTTGTGGCGGTTTACCTTTTTATCCGGATTTTTTTAAGGGATAAACCTCCTCATTTTCTGCGTTTTATTTTCGATTACCAGAGAATTCCCAAGATCTATGAACATCGTTTCTTTAACGTGCAGCTTACCTATAATCCCCTTTCCATTTTTGAAGAAGAGACTTTCCCAAAAGAACAACCCTTCTCTTAAAGGGGCAGGGAATTTATGGATTTATTGTTATGAATTCCCTTGTTTCTCCCTTGCGGCTATTTATCCCAAGTCCCCTTTTTAACACCAAGAAAATGGCCGTTTTCAGGGATTGGGCTGACGCCTGTCCTTACGTGGGGCTTTACGATCGCTACATTGTAGATAAATTTGGCGGCGTTCACTCCTTCTATAAAACCTATTTTCCACAAGTGGACATCGTTAGTCCTTCCCGGTTAGCCGAGCTCCAGGACCAACTTAGACTATTGCTCACCCAACTTCCCCATGAAATTGCCCAAACCCAGCACCTCTTTACCTGTAATGGGGACTACGGGCCCCTCCTTGAACAATTCGCCGCAGTCCCTTCTGATCCCTTGGTCGAATCATTCCGAGAAAGAAAAGCAAAACGGCTCTTCCAAAAAATGGTCAAAAGAAAGCTGGTACGCATCGAAACCCATACGGTACTAACGGTGGCTCCACAAAGTAGGATTAAGCAGACCGAGTGGTTCTTGCGCATAGGGGGGAGAGAGAGTGTAGAGATTGAAAGGAGAAGAATTTCAAAAGCGCAGTTTGATTCCGCCGTGGCTAGCCTGCAAGCAGCCGAATCGGTCTTTGCAGAGATCATGAAAAAGGCTTCAGCGCGATTTGTTCCCTTGGACGCCCGTGAGATAGCGGACTATTTTTTTAGGCTATGGAATCCCGGTTTGGCTGTCGAGGAAGCCATGAAAGTCAATTATGACTATGAAAGGATGCCCTTCGTCGATTCATGGATGCTCCAGGAAGTCACGGTGCACAAGGACATGATCCAAATTGGAGATTATTATCATGGGCTTGTGTCCATGGTAGGTTTGCCTTTAGAAACTCGACCTAGGGACATGGAAAAATTGACCGTCGGGTTGCCTTTCAGAGACGTTCGAGTCAGCCTCATAGTGAGAAAGACAGAGAAGACAAAAGAAATGGAAAAATTAAGAAAGCGGATCGATTGGGCAGATCAGCGAATGCGGCTGGGACTAAACTTGATTGATATGCTCTACAAGCCCCATGAAAATCGAAGGGAATCAGGAATCCAAAATATAGAGGCTTGGATGCAGATAGAAGAAGCCCAAAACTTGCTCAAGGACATTCGCTCCGGAGAAGATGATCTGCTCCAAGTTCAGCTCACCGTTCATTTTTGGCACAAACAGAAAGAGGAGGTCAAGAAAAGGGCGAAGATATTGCTCAATCGGTTTGGGGACCTTTCCCGGGCAAAAGGTTGGATTGAACAATCCAGCCTGCTTCCCGTCCTTATGAGTGAATTGCCCGCCGTTTATGCTCCGCTTACACGACCCCTTCTTGTCCGGGGAAGGATGGCAGCCGACTTAATTCCCCTATGCAGGGGGTTGGAAAGCGATGAGAAACCCATTCATCTTTTCGGCAACACCACGGGAGGGCTTGTGCCCCTGGATTTGGAAGATAAACGCAATGAAGGGGCCTCCATGCTTTACATCAGTGGAGTCAAGGGATCGGGAAAAAGTGCGCTGGCTCAAATTATCGTTTTAAGGCACCTCAGGCCAGATTCATGGCTTATTATCTTGGACAAGGGGAACAGTTACGACAGGCTCGTAGAACTCAGTGGGGGAACCACCATCAGGCTCGATATGGCCACCCCCAAATGTTTTAACCCCTTTGAAGTTTATACCCAAAGAAACAGCAAGGGGGAGCTCATAGAGCCTTCAGATCACGAGCTTATAAAAGTTGTCAACTGCCTGGAGATCTTGGCTACTTCTCAAAGAGGAGAACCCCTGCGTATAGAAGAAAAGAATATTCTTGAATCTCTTACACGACAAACTTTTTCCAACGCGATCAAAAACCGGGCCACCTACGTTACCCTCGATGATTTTGCCAGGCAAATGGCCTATAGAGCCGATGCTCAGTTTTTGGCCGAATCCCTCAAAGCTTTTGTCGATGGCCGATATAAAAGATGGTTTAACGGGACGACCCAGGTCCATTGGAAAACAAAAGTGATCCATTTTGACTTTGAATATATCTCTAAAGACAAGGATTTAGCCGCTGCCCTTATTCCTATGGCCGTGCTTTTTGTTTCCGATATTATTTTATCCCATCCCCATGTATTCAAGATGCTCGTATTCGGGGAAATGTGGCAGCACGTTTCCAATCCTGCCACCGCAAACCTCATTATTGAAGCTTTTAAAACTTATAGAAAGAAAAGGTGTGCGATCATTGGAGAATCCCAGGCTATTTTGGACTTGGTCGACAATCCAGCCGTGGCCAAAGCGGTCATACAAAACGTCGATACGTGGATCCTTTTTCCCCAGGGCAGCGAACACCACATTGAGTTTGCCGTTAAGGAGTTGGAATTGACAAAAGGTCAAAGGGATCTTTTAACCCATCTTCGCTCTTGCTCAAGGGTTCATCCCGATGGAGAGGTAGAACTTTGGAGAGAAGCTTTTTACCTAAGGGGAAGGGGGCCGGAAAGTCTTTCAGGAGTTATTCGGGCAGAAATTGAACCGGAAGAATATTGGTTAACCACCACGACTCCCGCGGATTTCCCAGCCTGGGATGCAGCAAGGAAAGCTTTCCCCGAAGAGATGAATCAAGCCCTAGAATCCCTATCCGCAAAATATCCTCTTGGAGTCAGGGAAGAAAAGCCAAAATCTCCTTTTCGCTCAAATCTCCAGCAATCATTTTATGAAACGAAAAGCTGAGCTGCTTGTCCTTTTTATTTTTTTATCTTTTAAACTGAGCCTTGTTCTTTTTCCTTCTTTAAAGGCAAAGGAACTTCCCGAAGAAGTCGATCTCAATCCTGTGTTGGCTGAATCGGGTTGGGCGGACCGTTCCTTAAAATGGATGATAGAAAGTGGAGAATCTCACCATTTTATCCGGCCCGATTGGATCGATACGGAAATAGAGGGATTTCTGAAAAATGAACAGGCTTTAAGCCTTATTCAAAATGATCTTCTCCGAGGAGACGGGCTTTTAGCTGATGCCTTGACAGAAGCCTTTCATCAACTCAGGGTCGGAAGCGTAACGGCAAAAAAAGAAGTTCTGGAGATCGCCCATGAGGGAAAATCCAAGCTTTGGATTCCCTTGTTGTCTCATTCCCAGGCTTTATGGCCATTGAGAAATTACCTGTTGGACACTCCAAATAGTTATCCTCCGGTCCTCTTCGCCTTGAAGAACTGGGAAAATGGGTCGCCGGATGCTTTGCCCGACCTGGTTATGGAGACCCTCCTCAAGACCATAGATATAAAACCATCCAAGTCGAAGAACTTGGAAGAAAATTGGGAGATCGCCAGGAGGCTTGCTCGAATCGGCAATGATGGAAGGGGAGCCTATTTCTTGGCCTCAACCACCGTGAGGAATGAGGATAGCTTCTACAACGCATTCTGGGATAAGGCGGAGGAACGGGTGAGAAAAGACCCTGTATTATCCCACGAATATACTTACCGGCTGGAAAGAAATAAGAAAAGTTGGAATGTTTTGAGCCGAACGTTAAAGGAAGCTTTGGGCTCATACGAGGGTAAAGATTTTTTCTTCCATTACCTGGTCGGCAGAACCGAAATCAAGCAACAGCTCCAAGGAAGACCCTTGTGGTTATGGGAAGCCCTCATGGGCAAAAAGGTACCTTTTCGGATCGACTTGGCCGACGAGGCTTACAAAAGATTTTTGATACAGCTAGAAAAAGATCCAAAACTCCTCGATTTTATCCTGTGGCATCTCACGCGTCCTGCCGAAGCCGCCTCCGAGGCAACCAAAGAGGCCCTCTCCCAAGGCTTAAGCAAAGAAGAGCCTATTTGTAAAATAGCCATGGAATGGATTTGGGAGGCGGGTCCAAAATGGGAAGGGGAACTGCAAGCGAGCAGCAGTTGGAACATCAGTGAACATACCCGGCATCTCGATCCTGCTTCCCTAAGGAAATCCTACCAAAATGGCCAATTCAGCCGGTCAGATCTTCTCGCCATTGGAGATGTTCTTGGAAGTTATTTGATCCGTAGCGACAGCGCGTGGGCAGACCTCGTCTATTCCAAGACGGGGAAATTTCCTGTAGTAGAAAAATTTTTTCCCCTGCTCGTTCAATATTCACCAGGATGTGCCTTGGCTTGGCTTGAAAGCCTTGCAAACAATGACCAGGAATCTTTTGAAGCCTTCGGTCGGTGGATCTGTAACCAGCCCGAGCATAAAGTTGCGTTGGAGCAGTATGATTCCTGGCTAAACAGGGCTGGAGATCAATTAAAAGAGGCTGTTGAAAAAAAAGAACCCCTTTTAGCCGAGGAAGCCCAGTACTTCATCGATTCCTTTGTGAAATGGACGATGGGGCCGGGATGGGAATATATCCTCAATAGGCTTTGGTTTGAAACGATCATTCCTGAAATGTTGAGAAAACTTATAAAAAATCGGTGGTTAAGTGATAAGGAACAGTTCTGGAAATGGTATAGGGGTATATGTGCTCTCCCCGCCGCCAAAACGGCTATTGAACGGGTCACCAACATTCTTGTTACGGGAAAAGAAATGGAACTTATACTCCAAGGCATTGCCTCCTGGAATTACGAACTGGCCGATGTGTGTGCATCGAATTGGGACACGATTTGGGAAGATCCCCAAAAAAGGACAAAAATTTTAGAGGCGATTCTTCATTGTGACGGCTTAAGTGAGCTCAACAACATTCTTGTTTTTGCTACAGAAAATACTTTAGAACGCCCGGATGAAAGGAAGATCGCCCAGAAGATTGCTGCCGTCTACGGTCGAAGCTCCACGGAAGACATTCAAGAAATCATCGCCCAAGATCCCGTAGTTATCCGTAGCCTTTTACCCCACTGGTTAGAAAGTCCTCAATTTGCCGAACACTGGAAAAGATCGGTTTTTCTTATCATTAAGTACGGGGGACAGGCACCCATAATTGCCCAGTGGATGCTATCGAAAAAAGAGGCGATCGAGATGTGGACGGACTCGTTGGCTGAAACTATGCAAGAGAACCCTTTTTTGCTGCAGGCGATCATCACCCATATCGGCAGATCTATCGGGGGAGAAATCAGTTGGGCAAAAGAAGTAAGAAGAATAGAAGAAAGAGTGATGGAGGGCCTCCTTTCAGACAGAATTTTTTGGGAAAACCTATTAGTAGATAAGACAGGAGGAATAGAAAATGAGACCCAAAAAATTCTCTACGGATTGCCTTAGTTCTTTTCTTTGCTTGTTTTTCCTATTCTGGGCGTTATTGCTGAGCGGTTGTTCTACCCAAGTTTATAATCGTTACGATGGACCGATGGCCCAGACGGGGGACAATCTCATTCGTTATGGGAGCATTGGTGCTGCTGGAGCAGCAGGATTTTTTGCGGGCAAAGATATCGGTAAATCCAACGCAGCCGGAGCGGTAGGAGCAGGAGTTGGAGCGGTAGGGGCTTACGCCCTCAATAAATACTTTGACAAGAAGCGATTGAATGCTTATCAACAAGGGGTTGCCGATGGAAAAAACCAGGCTACGGCAGAAATTCTTAATGATAAATGGAAACGTGAAGCCGAATATGGATTGCCTCCAGAAGGTAAAAAAGTCAGTAGCCCCGTCTACAGAACAACCTATGTTCCTTCGAGAAAAGACGATTCCAGCGGGGTAGAGTATCCCGGGACTTATCAAACGATTCCCGTCTATCGATAGGCATGATGACAACGGACTGCTGTCTTGAAAGGGATTACTGAAGGATAAAAGCGGATGTCTTTCAAGGCGAAAAAGTGCGCGCCGCCTTGTTGATCCCTTCAGAAATCATCGGGTGTGGAAAGGCTACATGGGCAAGAGCTTCTGCATCGAGACCCTCTCGAATTGCCAAGGCGAGGGGAGCTATAAGCTGAGAGGCCTCAACGCCCGCAATGTGGGCTCCAAGTAGCCGTTTATTTTCGCCGTCGAAGAGGAGCTTGATAAATCCTTCCGTCTCGCCTAAAATTTCCGCCCGAGAATCAACGGCATAATCGTATTTAACTATTTCAACGTGTTGGCCGTAAAGATGTAACGCTTCCTCTTCCGTCAATCCTACCCCGGCAATTTCAGGCTCAGTAAAAACGGTGTAGGGAACACTCTTCCAATCCATGCGGGATACGGGTTGACCGCCTGCGGCAATATTATGGGCGGCAATGATACTCTGCAAGACGGCCGAATGGAAAAGCATACTTTTTCCGTTGATATCCCCAGGTGCATAAATATGAGGAAAATCATAAAGTTGGAGGAAGCTGGTTACAGGGAGGGGCTTGGAGCTTGGAAAACCTAGTTTTTCGATGCCTTCCGGGGTCAGGCATTCCCTTCCGGTAGCCATGATGACGAGATCACCCTCTAGAGTATGGGCTTGGTTATTTTTTTGATACACTACTTTGAATTTGTCTCTATCCTTTTCGATAGACTCCACCTTCGCTCCCAATTCGATGTGTATCCTTGTTTTCAATTTTTCAGCCAAAAATAATGAAAGTTCCCTGTCGAGGCCTCCTACAAGAAGTTCTGTAGATTCGAGTATAGAAGGTTTAGCTCCTAAATTTTCGAGCATGGAAGCCACTTCAACGCCGATATAACCTCCACCGATGATGATGGGTTTTGAAGGAAAGGGAACGGTAGCATTAAGCTTAAAAAGATCGTGGGAATTGACGGCTAAATCAGATCCGGCAATGGGAAGGGAGTGGGGACGACTTCCCGTGGCAATGATCAAGAATTTAAAGAAGACAAGGAAGTTTTCTTTATCGGTAATGACTTCGATCTTTTTTTCGTCGACGATTTTACCGACGCCTTTGTAAAATAGGATGTTGGAGCGGTTGATTTCCTCCTTGTGTAGAGCATATCGAGTGTTCTGTACCTTGTCTTTGTGGGCGAGGATGGCTTTCCAATCGACTTGGGGAACCATCCCTGAAAGACCGAAAAAAGGGTATTTTTTGGCCGTTGCCCGCACAAGGCTTGCTTCACGAACCGCTTTAGAAGGAACACAGCCTTCGGCTAGACAATTTCCACCCAAATTCCCGATAGGGTCCACCATCAAAACCTTAAAACCTGACTTATCCAGGAAAAAGGCTGCGGGATAACCACCGCCTCCGGCGCCGAGAATGGCGACATCAACAGATAATTCGGTAGCCATAACTGCTTGATTCTAAAAGGTCCACTCCGATCATGGCAAACTAAAAATTGGACCGGGATTTGAAAATTGTTCCATGAGGAACAAAAAAGGGGAAACGACAAAAGATAATCGCAAGGAAAATGGAGATAATGGAGATAATTATGACTTCGCACAATATATGTTATGTAAAATCAATAGGGAGATCTTTTCTGCAGCGGGTTTATGAATTCTCCTTTCCATGGGAAATTCTTTTCGTCATGAAAGATTGGAGCCAAATACCGTAGAAAATCCTTGTCTTCGTCAATAAAATGGCCTAAATGTTACTACTTAATAATCTGAACATGAACGGGAAGAAAAAATTTCCTCCATTTGATCTATGGCATGTATTATGCTTACATGTTGATGTTTTTACGGATTTTTCGACAATTGTTGACCCATCATGATAAAAAAGATAATAAAAATTGTTAGGAACGAACCAGGAGAATTCAAATGGCTCTATACAAAATTGAAGCGATCATAAAACCTTTTAAGCTCGAAGAAGTTAAAGAAGCCCTTACTGAAATTGGCATTGCGGGATTAACCGTCACCGAAGTGAAAGGCTTCGGCCGACAAAAAGGACATACCGAGATTTACCGCGGCAGCGAATATACAGTTGATTTCCTCCCTAAAGTGAAGGTCGAGATAGTTCTTACTGAAGACATTTTACCTAAGGCTGTTGAAGCCATTATTAAGTCGGCAAAAACGGGAAAGATCGGTGATGGCAAAATATTCGTATTGCCCGTCTCGGAAGCTATTCGGATTCGAACCGAAGAAAAAGGTGAAAATGCAATTTAAATTTAATTTTTACTTTCCTTTTCAACGAGACCTCGTTTTTATGTGAAAATAATTTCTTTCTAAGGCCTTTTTCCCACCAGTTAGACAAAAAGCAACTTCATTAAAGAGTCTTTGCTATGGGAAAAGGCTCTCTTTACGCAATTTCAAACTACAACAACTCAACCAATCAATGAATCAGAGGAGGAACCGATGGCTGAATACTATAGAAGATGTGCAACGGGTGAAGAAGTGATTTCTTTTGCCTCAGAGCACAATGTCAAACTCGTAAATTTGAAATTCTGTGATCTCTTGGGAACGTGGCAACACTTTACCATAGGGATCGATCTGTTAACTCCCGAGTCTTTTTCAGAAGGTATAGGCTTCGATGGGTCTTCAATTCGGGGATGGCAAGGAATTCAGGAATCAGACATGCTTGTCATGCCCGATCCTTATACCGCCTTTATCGATCCTTTTATTACCGAACCCACTTTAAGCCTTATCTGTTCTATATATGATCCCATTACCCTTCAAACTTATCCCAAAGATCCGCGAAGCATTGCTATAAGGGCTGAAGCTTATCTGAAAAGTACGGGAATTGCCGATACCGCGTATTTTGGACCTGAAGCCGAGTTTTTCATTCTAGATAGTGTTCGGTATGATAACCAGGCGAACTTCGCCTACTACGAGGTCGATTCTATTGAAGGGATATGGAATAGTGGAAAAGAAGAAGGTCAAAACTTTGGTTACAAAATACGGCATAAAGAAGGATATTTTCCTGTTCCCCCAGCCGATACCTTACAAGATTTAAGAGATCAAATGGTATTAACTCTTGAATCCATGGGAGTTAAAGTGGAAAGACAGCATCACGAAGTGGCCACTGCCGGTCAAGCCGAAATCGATATCCTGTACAACACCCTTCTGCATATTGGCGATGACATGATGATGTACAAGTATGTGATCAAAAACACGGCAAGGAAATACGGTAAAACGGTAACATTTATGCCCAAGCCCATCTTTGGAGATAATGGCTCGGGAATGCATACCCACCAGTCGCTTTGGAAGGAGGGCAAGCCTCTTTTTGCCGGGAATCGGTATGCGGGATTAAGTGAAATGGCTCTTTATTACATTGGGGGAATTATCAAGCATGCCCCTGCCCTCACCGCCATTACCAATCCTACAACCAACAGCTTTAAACGGCTTGTGCCTGGATTTGAAGCCCCTGTCAATCTTGCTTATTCTGCAAGGAACAGAAGTGCGGCCATCCGTATTCCAACCTATTCGGCCAATCCTAAGACAAAAAGAATAGAGTTCCGTACTCCTGACCCATCTGCCAATCCTTATCTAGCTTGTGCGGCAATGTTGATGGCGGGTATCGATGGTATTCAAAACAGGATAGATCCCGGAGAGCCTATGGAGAAAAATATTTATGAGCTCCCTCCCGAGGAGTTAAAAAATATTCCCAAGGTTCCCGATTCGCTCGGAGGGGCCATAGAAGCCTTGGAAAAAGACCATGAGTTTCTTATGAAAGGCGATGTCTTTACCAAGGAAACTATTGATACCTTGATTGCTCTCCGGAAAAAGGATTATGACATGCTGAGAATTAGGCCCCATCCCCTTGAATTTTATATGTACTTTGATATTTAAAAATAAAAAAGGGATTGAAAACTGGGCCTTGCATCTAAAGGGATATCTTTATTCCCCTGAAGAAGAAGGCCCAGTGTTTTTTAAATCAAAGGTTCAAAAGAGCCCTATTTCTCTTTTATTTTGGATCTGTTCCTTTTTTCCGTTCTGTCAGACTTACTCACTGCTGCTCAAACAGGAACAAAGCTGACTTCCTCTTTCGCCCAGGTTGGCTTGGGCCGTCACTTGTATCTTGGGCTAAATCCCTTCGCTCCACGAATTGGCAGGGTGAAACTCAGGGCCATTTCCCTCAAATTGATTGCCGCATAAGCATTCGCGGTCATGCTCAGCAACGGAAGCCAGGCAGGAAAAGCCCTGCAGCATACCTCTAACGCCACACCTTCGAACTTCGCGGCCTTGCGAATGCCGACCGTCTTGGGGGAGCTAGGCACTCCCATTTTATAAGGTAAGCATGATTAGCCATTAACAAGGAAGAAGTTTTTTAACTGCTCAACCCCCTCTTTTTCCTGCAAATTTTTTTCGACAATTTCTTTATTTGGCTGTAGAACTTTACCAGCTTAGAAGAGATGCTTTTCGTTAACCAACAGATTATCTTTAGTTTAAGGCAAGCAAATTAAGAAAGAAGAAAATAATGTAAAATTTTAGAAAAATTGTTTTTTAAAATTGTTATCCATGAAAGATATGCCTAAAAAATGAAAGCATTAAATTCTTCTTTAATCCATTATAAAACTAATGGGAATAAGAATTTGCGATATAACTCAGTTTTACGCTCCTAGTGGAGGAGGAGTCAAAAGATACATAGATGAAAAGCAGGAGTATATTCGGCAAAAAGGAGAAGATGAACATTTCCTGATTATCCCCGGTAAAAAAACCTGCTCCTTCCACGATCCCCCCATTCATACTTTTAGCATTCGTTCTCCTTTTATAAACCAGTTTTCCCAACATCGAATATTGTTAAATCTATCCGAAGCGATTGATCTCTTGGTGGATTTAAAAGCTGACATCATAGAAGCGGGTGATCCCTATCAATCCGCTTGGCTATCTCTATGGGTTGCAAAAAAATTAAAAGTTCCCGTAGTGGGATATTACCACTCTCATTTTCCAGATGCGTATGTGCGTACCTATTTTGGATGGAAAAATTCTTTGCTGGAGAAAGCTTTTTATTCCCTCTCCCGGTGGTATGCCGAAGAAATTTATAGCCAGTTCGATTTTACTTTTGTTCCCACCCTCTCTCTCTTGAAGTTACTGAGAAAATGGGGAGTCAAAAATGGAGTGCATGTATCCCTGGGTGTTGACGTAGAAACTTTTACTCCTGGGCCACCCAACAATCAACTCTGCCGTCTTAAATTAGGAATTCCTGAAGATGCTTTTTTGCTCTTATACGTAGGCAGGTTGGCCAGGGAGAAAAATATAGGGCTTCTTATTGAAACCTTCCTTTACCTTCAGAATTATTCCTCTAAAAAAGATTATTGGTTGTTGATCATTGGGGATGGACCTCTCAGAAAAGATGTCCTTAAACTGAAAAAAGACATTTCACGGATTTCCTGGATTCCACAAATCGATTCCAAAAGGGAGTTAGCTGATTTCTACAGGTCTGCAGATCTCTTCATCCATCCTGGAATAGTTGAAACCTTCGGACTAGTGACCATCGAGAGCCTAGCATGCGGTTGTCCCGTTATCGGCTTTAAGGGGACACATATGGAATCTCTAGTCGAAGAAGGATTTGCGGAATATTGGGCAGATAGAAAAGATTGCTATTCTTTGGCTAAGGCTGTAGATAAAGTGAGGTCGCTCGATTTGAGAAAAATAGGAGTCAATCTCGCGTTAAAAACCCGTCAAAAATATAGCTGGAAAAAAACCTTTGAACAGCTTTGGTGCTACTACTATGAAGCCATATCTCGGCCTTTCATTCATAAAGTGAAAAATAGAATAGTTTCCTTTTGATAAAACTTTTCCAAGATTTCACTGTATTCAACTGACACCAAACGACTCAAACGTAAGAATTTTAAAATAGTCGGTCTCGATCAACCTCCCTACCCTCTTCTCCCCTATTTTTTTATACTTTTTATAAAATATTACCTTTTTTTTATTTTTTTACCTCTTGTTTCGATTTTTGAAGGGCGGTGGAAGTATTCCGATTTTGGAACCGACTAAACATAAGACCTGCAAAAAAACCCAGTAATCCTCCAGCTATAATATCTGAAAAATAGTGTCTACCTAGCGCCATTCTAGACCAACAAACAAAAACAGCACAGAAAAGTAATAGATAGCCCAGGAGGGGCAAGGAACGCAAAAAACTTGAGGCTGTAGCCATAGAAGTAGCCGCATGACCAGAAGGAAAACCATGAAACATGGCCGTCCAGTGTATTCCATAAAACCCATCTACAAATGAACCTCCTGGATGTATTCTATGAAAGCTGACAATGGGCGTGGGGATATAACCTAATTGTTTGAAGGCTTCCTTAACATCGGCTGAAGGACGAGGTCGGCCAAGAACGTCCCGCCCTAAATCCACTAGACAACCGGCAATGAAGGCAGAAAGAAAACATCCTATAGCCGCTTCTTTTATTCTCTCTTTTTTAAATAACAATCCAAGCAGATAAATTCCAATAGATAAAGGGACGGTCCCTTGAGGAAAATCCCCCCAGTAGCTTATTTTTTCAGCTAAAAAATGAAAAAAATCTCCTTCTTTTATTAAAAAAAAACTGTAAAAAGGCATGTCAAATTGAAATGCCAAGCCTACACTCAATAGCCAAATTAAGGGTAAAGTCATTCTTGAAGACTTGATTCCCTCTTTGAAATCACCCCAAACACCGAAGAGCAGGCTTTTTGAAAATTCGTAAAGAAACACAAACTCATTCTTCATTTTTACCTTGATCCGAAAGATATTTTTTCCATCCGATCGACATCTCTCTGAGTTTGGCGACAACTTCTCTATAAATTTTTGCAAACTTTTCGATCTCCTCTTTTGTAGTTGTTATTCCCAAGCTTATCCTCACACTGGATACGGCTCTGTGGTATCCCAGTCCCACGGCTTTAAAAACATGGGAGACTCTTAAATTTTTCTGGATACAACTCGGTCCACTGGAAATCATAATCCCTTTAAGATCACAGCTTAGAACTTGGGATTCTCCACCTATGAATTCCGGACTTACATTCAAGTTCTGTATAGACCGGCTAAAGCCTGGTTGAGGTCCATTGAGGGCAATTAAAGGGATGTGGGTTAAAAGGTCGTTCCAGAGTAATTTTTGGAGATAACTGACTTTTTCTATTTTTTCTTTAAATAGTTGAGAAGTAATTTCTGCAGCTTTTGCCGTAGCGAGAACAGCGGGTAAATTTTCTGAACCTCCCCAAAAACCAAAATCCCTGTTTAAGCCCGGGATGATTGGCTCTATTTCGAAACCTTTTTTAACACAAAGGATACCCACCCCTTTCGGTCCGTTAAATTGATTGGGATTGACGACGAGAAGGGAAATAGGAAGTTGTTTTAAATCTATAGGAACCCAACCTGCGGCATACGAACCGTCACAAAAAAAAGCTATTCCTTTGTTAAAACAGAGATGAGCCACTTCTTGAACGTTTTGTATGGAACCAATTTCGGGGTTAACCCACTGAACGCAACACAGGATAGTTTGAGAAGTAGACAGTTCCTCGATGGCCTTGGGGTCAACAAATCCCTCTTTATCTACGGGAATATAACTGACGGTAGCTCCTTCGTTTTTAAGCTTCTCAAAAAGAAGTAAGATAGGTTTTTGCTCTATGGGAGTTGTCAAAATATGCTTGCCTTTCGATGCATTTCTTCTCCAAAAACCTTCTATGCCAAGCACGATAGCTTCCCAACTTCCCCCTGTAAATACTATCTCCGTTTCTTCACAACCTAGGAAAGCGGAGATACATTCCAAGGCAGATTGCAAAACTTTTTTGGAATAAATTCCTCTCTGGTGAAGACTGCTTGGAGAGAAGGGCTCTATTGAATGTTGCTTCAATATTTCCAAGGCTTCCGGAAAAACAGGAGCAGCGGATTGATGATCCAAGTAAATGGTGCTGCCGACTTCAGCCATTTTGTGCATGCCCTATTTTTAAAGAAATACAGAAGCGGGATCCAATATGAAAACAATTTAACTTGAAGTATTGTCTAAAGCTAAATAAGAAATTTTATTTTTTTTTACAGATTTTGTATAAATAGGTCCGAACCAAGTATCCACTAAACAAAGGCCAAAGAATGCTCCAAAGGGAATCGTATAATAAAAAGCCATGGTCAGGGCGTTTACACCGAGAAGAAAAGTGGAAGCAATTAAATAATCTGTCTTGGCGAGAGAAAAAAGCCTAAAATTTTCAGAATAATTCAAGGCACAATCAAAAACATTGACCCCGTCAAGCCATCGACAGCAGGCCACCCCACAAAAAGGAATAACAAACCATAAAATAGGAGGAACAAAAAGAGAAAGAAGAGCTGTCGGCAATCCCAAGAGCTGAATAAAGATATAATAAACGACCCCCATCCATAAGATTGCAGGAAAAATGAGTGTTGTCAAAGCAATCATCAACTTCGCCGCCCCTTCCCTGGCATAGTTCCAAAACAACGAAAGATTCCATTCTGGAAGTTGTTGCGGCTTGCCGTTTTTTGCCCTCCGTAAAACCTCAAAAGTAAATCCAAGGGGAAACCAGAAAGTACAGACATTGATGATGAGGAGTCCTAAAAATGTGCTGGGGAGCTTGCCTTCACCGTAGGAAGAACCTATTTTAGGAACCAGCGCTAAAAGGAAAGGATTGATAAGGAGAAAACCCCCAATGATGACTTTTATCCACCACCAAGGATCTGAAAAAACCTGGGAAAACCCCTTTTTAATGTCTGTAAAAAAGTTGAATCGAAGTTCTTCAGATGTATCAGAAGGGTGAAAAGCTTCTTCATGCGGCATCGGTTACACACTCCTCGTCATTTTATTTTTTAAATTTTTTCAATAGAAACGATAAAAATTGTAGGCTCTTATATTCTCTATTCAAGGAGATTCTATTAAAGCAGGCTATAACGATCCTTTTGCTTTTCATCGGTCATTTATCCCTCATGCCTCCATGACCCCATCCCAATGGCTCACCCCCTAGCAGATGCAAATGGAGATGAGGTATGCTTTCTCCGGCATCTGGACCGTTATTAATGATGATCCGATAACCTGAATTAAATATGGAAAGCTCACGGGCAACCTTATTTGCGACTAAAAGCAAGTGTCCTAAGAGAGTGATATCGGTAGGACCGGCTTCTCCGAGTCGTGGGATTTCCTTCCTAGGCACAATTAAAACATGTACCCTGGCAACGGGATGGATGTCGTGAAAAACAACACAATGTTCATCTTCGTAGATAATCTCGGCGGGAACTTTTCGAGAAATAATCTGACTAAATAAAGAAGCCATAAGTGGTTACCTACTTTGAAGAGGCTTGAAGAAGCATGGGAACTGATTTCGAAGGACCTTCATTCATTTTAAGCTCCGATATTACATTCATAAAATCCTTGGCATCATGAAATTTGCAGTATACGGAGGCAAAGCGAATAAAAGCCACTTCATCTATAGTTTTCAATTTATTCATCACTTTTGTCCCGATGACAAAAGAAGGAATAATGGGCGATTTTTCTGCGCTGCATTCTTCGATAATTTGATCAACAAAATCTTCAATCTGGGATTGGGTAATGGGCCTTTTTTCTAAAGCCTTTTGTATACCGATCATTAATTTATTTCTATCAAATTGTTCGATCGAACCATTTCTTTTTTTAACAAAAAGTTCAATTTCTTGAACTTCTTCATAAGTGGTAAAGCGATAACCACATCGCAAACACTCCCTCCGTCGGCGAATGGACTTTCCTTCTTTTATGGGCCTGGAGTCGATAACCTTATCCTCCATATTTCCACATTTGATGCATTTCATACTTGAAATGACAATATTATCCTATTTTATTTATAAAAAGAGAGCAATTACAAATAGATCTTTTATAACATTAATATCTTAGCCTTGATTTATCTTAGCCGATTTTATTCTTTGTATTCAAGATAAACATAATCCCCTTTTAAGCCTATGAAAATCCTCACATCCATGCTTGCAGAGGAAACATTGGTCATCGATAATGATATCTCCTCTTCAATTCTTGATTTAAAAGAACCCCATCTCAAGGAGTCTTCGTCGATCCGGATCCATCTCACCGCCTACAAAGATGATCAAACCGTCTACGTTTATGGAACTTTAAAAACTTCCATTCTCATTCAATGTGGCAGGTGCTGTAATTGGTTTGAATATCCCATTGAAGTTCCTCATTTTAAGTTTCAGCTTACTCCTCCCTTACCTGTGGAGATCGATTTGACGGAAAGAATCAGAGAAGATATACTGCTTGCCTTACCCATGATTGGGTTTTGCGGTCCAAACGTAGCTAATGGTTGCTTTGGTAAAGATCTTTTCAATGAACAAAACAAAGAAAAATCCATTCATGGAGAAGGTATATGGAAAGTGCTTGAAAAAATTAAAAAAAGATAGACTATTTCATTTTCAAAAAAATTTCTTTGATGAACTTAAACAATAGGAAATCCTATGGGTGTACCCAAAAGAATTACTTCAAAATCTAGAAAAAGATCAAGAAAATCGGCTAACCGGTGGGTGCCACCTGCTCTTTCAAAAAATAAAAAAACGGGCAACTGGGTAAAGTCCCACCATGTGGACCCTACAACGGGAATGTATAAGGGCAAGCAAGTTTTAACCTTGAAGTCGGGTGAAGAACGCTAACTCTCATGCTCGAGACATCACCCATGAAGATTGCTCTTGATGCCATGGGCGGAGATTTCGCTCCCGAAGCTCCTATAATGGGAGCGATTCATGCTCTAAGGGTATTTTCAGATATACAACTTATTCTTGTCGGGACTGAACCGACGATAAAAGAAATATTCTATAAAAAAGGCGGAAATGCCGTTGAGCAGCGTGTAGAATTTCTTCATGCCTCTCAAGTTATCAGCATGGAAGATCCTGCTATTGAAAGTGTAAGACATAAAAAGGATTCTTCCATCAGTAAGTGTGTAGAACTGGTTAAAAACGGCAAAGCTGACGCCGTTGTTTCAGCTGGGAACACGGGGGCTGTTGTTGCTGCAGCGACCATATTTTTAAGAACTTTACCGGGTATATCAAGGGCGGGTATTGCCAGCGTAATCCCTACGGAAAAGAACCCTTTTATATTGATCGACTCGGGAGCTATCATCGACTCTACGCCTGAAAACCTTCTGGATTTTGGTATAATGGGAAGCATTTATTCGAAAAAGATTCTCGGGGTGGCTCATCCTCGGGTTGGGTTATTAAGCATAGGCACTGAAAATATCAAGGGGAATGAGTTAACAAGGGGAGCTTTCAAGCTTTTATCAAAAACCCATTTAAATTTCGTGGGGAATATCGAAGGTCGAGATCTTTTTGAAAATCCTGTCGATGTCGTTGTCTGTGATGGGTTTGTAGGCAATGTGGTCTTGAAAACCTCTGAAAGTGTTGCTACAGCCATTGTCCGCTGGTTAAAAAGAGAGTTTAGCAAAAATCCCGTCCGCATATTGGGCGCACTTTTAGCCAAAGGGGCTTTCGAGTCTGTAAGGAAAAAAACCAATTATGAAGAATATGGAGGAGCACTTCTTTTAGGGATTAGAGGAACTTGTATAATCGCCCATGGTTCTTCCACTCCTAAAGCGATCTGCAATGCTATAAGAGTAGCCAGAGAAGCGCTTATTCAAAATGTTAATCATATCATTATCGAAGAGATAAAAACCCATCATGAACTTATCGAATGCCAAAAATCCTCCTCTTTACCGGTTGCCTGAAGTGGTGATCCAAGGTAGTGGAATCTATTTACCTTCCAAGGTATTAACCAATCATGACCTGGAAAAAATGGTCAACACTACCGATGAATGGATCACTGAAAGGACAGGCATTAAAGAAAGGAGAATTGCCGGAGAAAAAGAAACCCCATCAGAAATGGGAGCCATGGCTGCTATGATGGCCCTACAAAATGCAGGATTAACAGCTGAAGATCTAGACATGATCATAGTGGCGACCACTACTCCAGACACCATTTTTCCTTCCACCGCTTGCTACATTCAGCATAAGATCGGCGCACGGACAATACCCTCTTTTGACATCCAAGCGGCCTGTTCTGGTTTTATTTATGGTTTTATTTTGGCCTCACATTTCATTGCATGCCGAAGCGCTAGGCACATCCTACTCATCGGGGCCGAAAAGCTTTCAGCAATCGTTAACTGGGAAGACAGAAACACCTGTGTTTTATTTGGAGATGGAGCGGGTGCTCTTATTATTTCTCCTGGAGAAAATAGCCCTGATCAGCTTTCTTTTGATATAGGAGCGGATGGCTCCCAGTGGCAAATCCTCTATATTCCTGCTGGAGGCTCCAAGCTACCTCTCACCGCTCAAAACATCAATCACAAGCTGCATTTTCTTCACATGGTCGGCAAAAAGGTCTTTAAATTGGCGATCGATTCCATGGAACAATCTTTAACAAGATGCATAGAAAAAGCGGGCATCTCAGCTGAACATATAGCTTGCATTATTCCCCATCAAGCTAACTTAAGGATTATAGAAGCCTTGTCTGAGCGGCTTGGAATACCCGGTGAAAAGTTTTTTGTCAATATGGAAAAATACGGTAATACCTCTTCAGCCTGTATTCCTATAGCTTTTCATGAAGCCGTAGCTTCTCAAAGAATTAAGGAGGGGGATATCGTTCTTTTTGTTTCTTTCGGTGCGGGGATAACCTGGGGAAGTGTTTTATTTAGATATAAAGCCAAGGCTTAAAACAGGCGATTTTCTTTTAATCTCTCGACAGCTTCTTGTTGGAGTGCAAGCATTCTTTCTTTTCTTTTTACAGCTAGAGTCTCAAGATCTCTTGGATAGGTCACAAACCACTCTAGAAAGGAACAAAGCTCTTCCCAATCCTTCATTGAAACAGATTCCATGGTAATGTGTCCGTCGCTACCCATGTTATGATAGTTTTCCAAAGCCAAGCAGAGAGCAGCACCAGCGTAGCCAAACTCCATAAACGGGGTCGTCTCGCAAGTTCCTCCTCCCATGTACTTTTTCTGGTAAACAAAACCGGATTGTACTCCTTTATACTCTTCCATGGCCTTTTGAAGCCAAGCAACGACATTGGCATCAAAAAGCCTTGTCTTATCTCCTACTCTTAAAACTGGACCTTGATCAATAGAACAATATCCCCGCGCTTGACTTGTCTCGATTGAAACCATAATCGTATTTTGGGGATTTAAGGTTTTCTTCTTGAGGAAAGCGAGAGTTCCCCAAAACCCAATTTCTTCTGCCCTTGAAAACAGGACCGCTATTTTCGTATTCAGCTTTTTGGAGGCAACCCGAATAAGGAGGTGGATTAAAGTACAAACCCCTACCAGATCATCACAGGCCCTGCTCAAAAAAAATCCATTTTTGATCTCATAAGGAGGAAGATTGAACATTCCCATGGAATTTGGAGGTGGAGCGGGCTTACATTCTACACTTTTCTTGTTTCCCGCGATTTTAAAACTCTTTAGCTTACACTCGCAAACTTGCTCCCCATTATCTTCTCTATAAAAAGTCAAAGGGGCTTCTTTAAGATAGGATTCGTCGATACCTCCAAGAAGAAAAATACGGCCCTCTTCGTCAGAATAAAAGCCAGGATGATCCATGTGGGCGGTAAAAAGCAGCAAGGGAATTGAACGATCGTTTTGGGTAGAATCGATGCTTACGTAAAGATTAGAATACTCATCGATTTCGATTTTCGTTTGCGGGTATTCCGATAAAATAGCATATATTTCCTTAGCAATGAATTGTTCATGCAAGGGGACCGTGGGAACAGAAAAAATGCGTTTTATAATTTTATCCAAAGTCATGATCGAATAAAATGGGTACGGATATAAGGGTTAGCCTTTGAGAAAAGATCCTCAACAGCAAGCTTTAAAATTGAATATACAAGTTGATAAAATCCTTTGCAAAGAGAAAAGTATCAGGCCTAGAGAAGAATGCGGAGTTTTTGCCATTTATGGTCATGCCAATGCGGCAGAACTGACTTATTATGGGTTATATGCTTTGCAGCATCGAGGACAAGAAAGTGCAGGAATAGCGAGTTTTAGTCCCTTAAAGCTTCACTTTCAAGTTTTTAAGGGCATGGGGCTTGTATCTCAAGTCTTTGACACCCATTCTTTGTCCTCGCTTCAAGGAACAATGGCTATTGGACATGTACGTTATTCAACTACGGGTTCGAGCACTCTTCTTAACGCTCAGCCCATCGTCGTTTCTTGTTCAAAAGGAGAGCTCGCGTTAGCGCATAATGGCAACATCGTCAATGCTGCTTCTATTCGAAGGGAACTTGAAAACAAGGGTTCTATTTTTCAAACGACATCCGATTCAGAAGTCATTCTTCACCTGATGGCTCAACCGACCAAGGAAGATATTGTCGGGAGTTTTATTAATGCTCTTAAAAAAATCAAGGGGGCTTTTTCCTGCGTCCTTTTGACACGCAAGGGAATAATGGCGGCAAGAGATCCTTTGGGTTTTCGTCCTCTCTCTCTTGGGACGATCGAAAGCGGTTATGTTATATCGAGTGAGACATGCGCGTTTGACCTTATTCATGCAGAATACCTCCGAGATATTAATCCTGGAGAAGTTGTATTTATCGGGGAAGAAGGCCTACAATCCTATTCTCTTAATGAAAATGTCTCAAGAAAAGCCTTTTGTATTTTCGAATATGTATATTTCGCCCGACCCGATAGCAATATTGCAGGGCTTAACGTCAGCAAAGCACGAATTCAAATGGGCCGGGAACTTGCTAAACTTTATCCCGTAGATGCCGATATCGTGGTCCCTGTTCCCGATTCGGGTAATTATGCCGCCCTTGGCTATTCTGAACAATCTGCAATTCCCTACTATCCTGCCTTTGTCCGCAACCATTACATAGGAAGAACGTTCATTCAACCCACACAGCTTATTCGAGACTTCAGCGTCCGCATAAAGCTAAACCTAATTCAGCAAGCTATAAAAGGGAAAAGAGTGGTTGTAGTTGACGATTCGATTGTTAGGGGAACTACGGCCAGGGCTAGAGTGGTTAACCTAAGAGAAGCGGGGGCAAAAGAAGTCCATATTAGGGTAAGTTGTCCTCCTCACCGGTTCCCCTGTCATTACGGCATAGATTTCCCCAACCCCAAGAGCCTTTTAGCTAACCAGTTGGCTGCGGAAGATATTTGCAAGTATCTTGGAGCAGATTCTATTGGCTACCTTTCTCATGAAGCCATGATCAAAGCTTGTTCAGAAGCTTGCACAGAATTTTGTACCGCCTGCTTTACGGGAAAATATCCTGTAGATTTTGATCCTGACCTAGACAAAATGATACTCGAAAGGCGACCCTTTTTTGAAAACTTTTCCTAACCTTTTCCCCTTCGTTTATGAACCTTTATTCCCAGGCCGGAGTTAATCTATCTTTAGCTCAAGATTTTAAATCGCAAATCCCTACAATCGTCTCCCCTTCTCTTCGAGCGGAGGTAATAGGAAACATCGGCGGATTTGGAGGACTGTTTTCTGCGGTTTTTCCCCATCTCCGGCATCCCGTGCTCGTTTCAAGCATTGATGGAATAGGGACAAAATTGATTGTTGGCCAGATGGCCAATCGTTTTGAAAGTCTTGGAGAAGACCTCGTCAACCATTGTGTAAACGACATCGCCTCACTGGGTGCTGACCCCCTTTTTTTCCTTGACTATATTGGATGCGGCAAGCTTGACTCCTCGATATTTCTCAAAATTCTCCAAGGCATGGTTAGGGCTTGTAAAAATGCCGGATGTGCCCTATTGGGGGGAGAAACCGCCCAGATGCCCGGCATATACAAAGAAAAAGATTTCGATCTTGTTGGAGCTATTGTCGGGGTAGTAGACAAGGAAAATATTATCGATGGGAAGACGATTTGCCCGGGGGATCTCATTGTTGGACTTCCTTCTTCAGGACTGCATACCAACGGCTATTCTTTGGTCCGGAAACTGCTTTTCGAACAAAATAGCTTCGATATCTGGGATATTCCAGAAGGCTTCAATCGGCCTCTTGCCGAAGAGCTCCTCGCCATTCACCGATGTTACCTTCAAGAGATAAAACTTCTTAGGGGACTGCTGCCGATAAAAGGGATCGCCCATGTAACCGGGGGAGGCATACTTGAAAATTTACCCAGGATACTTCCCGATCATGTTGATGCCCAAATCCATATCAATAGTTGGCCTATTCCCCCGTTGTTTCAATTTTTGATAAAATTAGGCTCTATTCCTAGAGAAGAGAGTTATACGGTTTTTAACATGGGCATTGGCCTTTGCCTTATCATCGCTCCTGAATACCAAGCACAGTGCTTAAAGAATGTCGATGGATACCTGATCGGTCAGATTGTTCCTGGAAACCGAAAAGTCCATTTAAAATAATCATTCTTAACCTGCACAAATATCTCAAAGAAGAAGAGCGCAAAGGCGGCCAAACAGAATAAGAAAGAGTTACTCTTGTAAAAAAACTGGTGGAGGCGGAGGGAGTCGAACCCTCGTCTTCTCGGAAACTTAGAAATTGTCCTACAAGCTTAGCGGTTTTTTATTTTAACCGTCGTAGAAAAGAGGAACCGCGAACCTGAGTTTCCACGACGGGAACCTTGAAATTAAACATTGAATACAAGGTTCAAACTCTTCAATGTTTTCCGGCTCTTAAACACGCCCTTTTCTACTCTGCCGGAAAAGTAGAAAAGAACGCTTGCCGCTGTTTAATTAAGCAGCAAGAGCCAATTCTTCGTTGGCATTTATCAATTTATAGCAGGTTTTTTTACGAGGCCAACCTACTAAAGCCCTCGGCTTGCACAACTTCCAAGTTTAACCGGAGAATCGATCACCGGTAACGCCCCCTATTTCTAAATCCTTTTTTTAAATATATATAAAAAAAAGAAATTATCCAGAGAGGAAGTAAGGTTTTGAAATTCTTTGCTCTTTCATCCTTGAATTTTTTTTACTTTCATTTTCTCATTTTTTGGATCTCGAATTAAGTTAAGTTCATGGTAGGAAATCCCAAATGGCCTCCTCAAGGAGATGATAATGATAAAAACATTATCCGACAGCTTCTCTATCTCTTCGCTCTCTTTTTCTTTCTTGCTCTGCTCAGAGTAGTCATGGGTATGATGATCGGTTTGCGCTTCTGGATGGGAGAATGAGAGTGTTGATAAAAAGAGCCAACCAAGCCTAGCTAACAAGCTTTTTGGAGCTGCTCAGGTTTTTTTTCCTTTGTAATAGGGGAAAAGTCTCTGGGTAATCAAAGAGATTTTCTTATTCCTGTCCCTAAAAAATAGGTTCTTATAACTCAGAGATATTCTTATAAGGGCAAAATTATTTTATGTTTTACACTATGTTTACTAAAACATACACTCCAAGTTCATGGATACTTTTGTTTCCCGCCTGCCTGTTTCACAACCTCAGGAACATCCCATGGCTTGTTGCTGTAAAGATAGAGAAAAGAAGACGGCAGAGAGCGGTTCTATTTGTGAAGCCCGTATAGATTTTGTTTTTCCCGAAGTAAAGTTTCCTTCGAAAAAAGTATATCTGGCGGCGGGTGAAGAACTCCTTCGAAAGCTTGTCGAGGTCCATCATGAAAACTTGATGAAAAGCAAGATTCATTATCTTTTCCCTACCTCACATGAACAATTACGATCTTTGGTAAAACGTAGCGCTGATTTCGTTGTCGAAATGTGCGGGGGACCACCTTATTATACCTTGACAAGAGGAGAGCCGAAGATGCGTGCTCGGCACTTTTCCGTGACCATAGATGAGAAAGCTAGGGAAATATGGCTTGCCTGTTATAAACATGCCCTTAAGGATGTTCATTTTCCCCTGTCTGTCCTTGAGGAATTTTGGCAATGGATCGAATCTTTTTCTATCCGGATGATCAATAGGCGGACCACCCTGGAACCACCACGTAGGGTTCCCTATTCAGAAATCCAAGACTTTTTTGTTTCATGAACCGCTTTTAAGCTTCCTTCTCATCATAATCAACCGCTTCTAAGAATAATTCTATAAGCCTATTTAATCTATAAATATAAATAATAGATTTTAGAAAAAATTTCTATTCGGTAAGACTAACTTCCCAACAGTTGACATCAATAAACCTTTGCCAAGCATCCTCGGTAGGTAATTTTCCGGAGACGAACAAAGGACGCCACTTCGGTTTCTTGGGCTTTTTAAGAAGCTTCATACCCGCTTCTTGGGGGGTCCGGTTACCCTTTTTACTATTGCACCAAATACAGGAACAGACGACATTTTCCCACGTGGTTTTGCCTCCCCTCTCCCTAGGAATGACGTGATCTAGGTTCAAATAGGTCGTCTCGTATTTCTCCCCACAATATTGGCATACATAACCATCCCTTTCAAAAACATTATGTCTTGTAAATTTAACTTCCTTCATGGGTACTTTCTCGAAAAGGAGAAGCAAAATGACTTTAGGTACTCTTATTTTGAAAGAAACGGTGTGGACAACGTCATTCCCATTATATTCTTGAGAATGTTCTTTCCATTCGAAAAAATCCAAAGTATAAAAATCGTCTTTATTTTTATGAACGACATAGGCATGTCCACAATACAGAAGGTTAAAAGCCCTCCTGGCCGTGCACCAATTGACCGCTTGCCACAGCCTATTCAAAATCAGGACACTGGAGTTTAAGATGTCTCTTGAACTTTGTTGCAACAATCAAATTTGTAATGAGTGAACCTTGTGGTGTCAAGAGTCCTTTTAAAAAACCAATTTTTCCCCAAACCCGATTTTATGCTTGTTTATTTTTCCAAGAACAGTAAAAATTATAATAATTTTGAATAGAAATTATTAAATATATTAATAGAATCAATGAAATGATATTCTTTTTATTGGAAAAATTAACCTGATAGATTTAAAACTTTCTCACAGCCTTTCTTAATGAAAAAGAACTTGGAAAAATTCCTGGCATGGGTTTTAAAAAAGAGCTGTCTGCATTGCCGGATAGTCATTCTTTTGTTTCTAGCTCTCACGGTCCTTTCTTTGTGGATCCTTTCCACTAGGTTTAAAGTCATCAACGATACCAATGCCTTGATCCGAAAAGATTCACCTATCCATAAATATTACTTGGAATATAGGAATGAGTTTGGAGTTGCAGAAGATTACGTCGTGGTCATCCATGGAGAAGATCCGGTCGAAAATAAGAAAGCTGCGCTTGAAGTAGGAGAAAAGTTGAGGAAACTCTATCCCCTTGTTCAAAACGTAAGGGATAAACTTGATCTATCCAAACTCGAACCCCATCTTTTACTTTATCTTCCAATCGATGACCTCAAGAAAATCGAATCTGAAATTGACGGGTATGTTAAAACCCTCAAGCAAGAACCTCAGATAAAACTAGATTTGAACACCGTTTTAAATCAAGCAAATGAAAGGTTTCAAGAATCTTACCTGCGCAAGCAAGAAAATTGGAAAGAGTTTATCCCTTTTATCGACAAATTTATCGCTATACTCAATCAATTGGCTGACCAACTTGAGCAGAAACCTACTGCCGACGTTAAATTGCAAAAGAACTCTTTGCAACTTCAGAATAAGGACATGTCTAACTTTAGGATAGAGGATATCCGAGCCATTTTGGAAGATCATGAATTTCTCTCTTTTGAAGAGGGAAAGCTTGTGCTGGTGACGGCTTCGCCCGGAAGAGGAGCCAGTGAAGGGCAAAAAAGAACGGAAACGATCAAAAAGATCCGTTCCATTATTACGGACATTGGAATGGAATATCCCTCTTTGTCTATTGGATTAACCGGTGAGCCTGTACTAGAGGATGATCAACTCCAGGAAAGTTCAAAGGACAGTTTAAATTCGGCTCTGCTTGCTTTTAGCCTTGTCAGTATTCTTTTTTTTATCAGCTATCGTGAAATCCTTCGCCCTGCCATTGGATTGCTTGTGTTAGCGATGTCTTTATGTTGGGCATTGGCTTTTCCCATGGTTACTATCGGACATCTCAATATTATCTCTGAAGCTTTCGTAGCCATGGTCATTGGGATGGGAATCGATTTTGGCATCCAGTTCATGAGTAGATATGAAGAGGAAATTTCTAGCGGAAAAATCATTCTCGAATCCCTGCAAACTACGGCCAGCCATACGGGAGCTGCAATTTTTACCGGAGGATGTACAACAGCGATCGCTTTCTTTACGATGTGTTTTAATGATTTTATCGGATTGCAGGAATTTGGTGTCGTGGCGGGATTCGGTATTCTTTTCTGTCTTATAAGCAGCTTAACTCTGCTTCCCGCCATGTATTTTTGGGTTGATTCAAAAATTGGATTGGACAGGATCAAACAATCCACGATCAAAACAACTTGGACGACTCCCCAGTGGTTTAACACCGTTTTATTTTTCTCTCCCCGGGGAATGCTGACCTTGGCAACATTGGCTACCGTTTTCTTTGCTTTTATGATTCCCAAGGTGAAATTTGATTACAATCTTTTGAACTTGCAAAATCAAAATCTCGATTGTGTTCAATGGGAGCTTGAGCTCCTCAATTCACCTTCTCGAGGAATGATCGCTGCGCTCTCTGTTGCCGATAATGCCGAAGAGGCAAAAAAGAGGGCAAAAGCTTTTGAAGCCCTTCCCACGGTGGCTGAAGTCAGAACAATCACGACTATTTTACCTGAACATCAAGAAGAAAAACTGCAGGTTGTCAGGCAAATCGTAGATAAGCTTAAAGAAGTTCCTCTAGACTCTTCAAAAAAGGAAGTTAATGCTGAAAGACTGAAAACTGATATTGACAGCCTTCTTCAGAAGTCTGAAGAGGGATACAAGACCGCGCAAAAATTTGTAGCTATTTCTCCCCAAGCTAAAGAAGCCGTGGATATTTTTTCAAAGCTTATTCCTGCTTTATCCCGTATCCAAAAGCAGATGAACAAACTGCCGAAGCCCGAATTGAATAAAAGGTTAAGCAGGGCACAGTTCGAAATTTTTGGCACGATGGAAAGTGGACTACTCTGGTTGAGATCCCAGGATACCTCCAGGGGAGTTGCCCTGGAAGACTTGCCTAAAGAGGTTTTAGAAAGGTTCCTTTCTCCTCATGGAAAAATCCTTTTAGAGATCGTTCCCAAAGAGAACGTTTGGGAAAGGAAAGCTGATGTGCAATTTGTTCAGGATATCCGCAAAATTGATCCAAAGGTGACCGGCACCCCGGTGCAAAACTACGAGTATATCGAGCTTTTAAGAAAAAGTTATACAGAGGCTGCCCAATGGGCTTTTCTAGCTATCGTTATTCTAATCGTTTTGAGATTTCAGAACCTGCTTCATTCTCTACTCGCTCTATTTCCCCTTCTTCTTGCAGCCGTATGGACTTTAGGATGGATGGGGTACTTCAACATCCCTTTTAATCCAGCCAATATTATCACCTTGCCACTGGCGATTGGAGCGGGGGTAGCCTATGGGATTTACACTGTGGATCGATTCAGTGAAGATGGAAACGCCCAGCTCTTTTCTACGAGCACGGGAAAAGCGATTCTCGTTTCAGGGCTGACAGCTGTGATCGGTTTCGGTTCTTTATTAATAAGCTCCTATCAAGGATTATATAGCCTGGGATTGGTCATGACCATCGCCATTAGTTTTTGTTTAACAACAAGCCTGATCATCTTACCTCAAATATTTTACCTCTTAAATACGAGAAAAAAAAAGACTAAGGGATTATCCGTTACCATTCCTGTTGAAGAAACATTGGCCAACAAATAGATTTTTTCTGTTTGAAAAGGCTCTTTTTAGCCGTTCACTTCTAGAACGTGATGGTGGGCTACTCCTTCCAGGCAGCCTTTAGCCTTTTAAAATGCCTTCAAGAACTTGGACGGACCACAGGTCCTTTCCCCTTTATACTATGAAATCTTCTTCTTGGAGTTTTGGGAAAAGTTCAATAAGGGTTAAAGGCTCTTTCGGAAGCCAATAGAGAGGGAGAAGGATCAGGCTCTTTATAACTCTTGGGTTGCTTAAGTCTTCTCCCAATCTTATTGTCTTCGGGTTGGGTTTGTTGAATCGAGACGGGAGTGCCGATTGCGACCAATTTATAAAATTTTTCTGCTTCTTTCCACTCAAGTCGAATGCAACCATGGCTTCTTGGAATCGGCCAAACATAGCCTTGATGAATATAATAACCGGGAAGAAACTCGACCGCATAGGGCATAGGATAGCCTACGTATTTCCAACCTTCACCTGGACATCCCGAAATATCAGAAGAAACATAGCGATCGGCTTTGACCCAGAATCCATAGCTTGCAGACCTTTTTTTCATTTGTTTGTCTAATACCTTAAAATGCCCCGTTGGGGTCGAATTCCTTTTTCCCGTACAGACATGTGTGGCCAGAACAACTTTCTTTCCTTCTAAAACATAAAGAGCCTGGTTGTTCAACGAAACCTTAACCGAAATTGGTCCTTTATTATGATTTTTATCCGGATTGTTTTTACCAAAAAGATCAAGAAAATCATCCAATGAAATAGCCTTCAGGGAATGACTGGAACACAACGTAACACTAAAAAAGAGAAATACTTGAAACCATTTTGTCATGTCCAAAGGACAGAATAATCGCCCTTTTAATGGAAAATACCATAAGGGTAATCTTCAATCTTTATAAAATTAATCAGCGCTAAAAATACAATAAAAAAACCAACCTTCTTTAAGTATCTAATTTTGTGACACTCCTCATCCGCTGAAGCGGATGGACTCCTAGTTGAGTGTCGCGGTTCATGGACTGTTCCCGGAGAGAACTCGCGGTAGAGTTGGGAAAAATGCTGCTTTCCCGATTTCAACTAAGCCTATAAGGCTAGGGATTAAACAAGGCTTCAGCTACAAACCTAAACTCCGACTTGTGATTCATCCTCAAGCCATCTGTGGCAACCTCAAGGAACTATTTTTAGCTTTGGAACCGTTAGAGACTGAACTCACTAGGAAGAAGCAACTCCTCTCATTCCTATTCCTTAAGAGATGAAGCAAATATTTGATCTGAAAAAACGCGTCGCAACCCTCTTTCTTCTGGAAGAGGGTAAGGTGCGTCATTCAATTACGGAATGGATGGATCTGCTCCCCTCGTTCCCATTAGCCAGGAGCTTAAGTAACCTCTTTGGTATGAATACTGATCTTGAATCCTATCTTTTCTTCTGCAAAAGCGAGCTTGTTATTTCTTTTCCCATACGAAACGTAAAGGCTTTTTAGCCCATTCTCCGGCATAGTCGACACCAATTCGAGCCGTATTCTTTATTTCAGTCTCAGGGATGACAATCCCCGAATATTCCACCCAGATGCGATCACCGATAAGAGATACTCCATTATCCGAGTCATTAATGCCAAAGGACCGGGTGACTTTTCCCGGCCCGTCTGCCCAATGTTTTTCGGGTATGCCTTTTCTTCTCTCCCTTACCCTTTCCTTTCCTTCGGTAATCCATACTCCACGAATGAGAACCGCCATGGGAATACCTTCGGGCCCCAAGACAAAATTCAATAGATAGTGCATTCCATAGCAGAAATAAACGTAAGCAATCCCTCCACGCTGAAATATGGTCTTATTTCTCGGGGTAACCCGGTTACCGTAACCATGGCAAGCCCTATCTTCTGCACCTCCGTAGGCTTCAGTCTCGAAGATAATCCCTGAAACTACTCCTTTATCATCCTTAACCGATAGTTTCTTTCCAAGAAAGAAAAGAGCGCCTTCTATGGGGTTATTCGTTAAATAGGCATCCAGACTAATCTTTTCTCCCATTTTGGCAGGTTGTTAAAAGGAGCAGCTTTAAAGGCATAGAGATCGGAAAGAAAGCCTGGGCAGGTCTTCGTTAGCTGCAGCGTTTAAGCTTTACGATCGCTTCTCTTACAAGGGGAGAAAGATCGCTTCCGCCGTTTTCTTCTACATAGCTGATGATTCTTTGGCGCATAACCGGAGACCAAAATTTCTGAAGATGGTTTGTAATCCCCTCTATAGCTTCCTCTTTTGTGGGGTAATTTTTATAAAAATCCCCAATCTGGTTAGCCATAAATACAAGATCCTTATACATTGTTTTCATACCCTTTAAGCCCATTCAACGGAGGTGCAATAGCCAAAAGGTTCTTAACATTGCTGAAACGAACAGGCAACCACTTTACGAGCAATTTCTCTAGCAAGAGCGCTCACTTGCACTGCGGTTACCTTGTATTCAGGACAATTTGTCGCCCAGTCGGATATTTCCGTTGTTACTATGTTTGCTCGACTTTCGGGGAAATGAAAAGTCGCATATACCGTTCCGGGCTGCACCCTGTCAGTGATTTTACATCTGAAAATACCGCTTCCTTTTCTACTTGTTACTTCTACGAGATCTCCTTCCTTTATTCCTCTTTCTTCAGCGTCTGAAGGATGGATTTCCAGTATATCCTCTTTTGACCATAGGATATTCTGCGTCCTTCGCGTTTGTGTCCCCACGTTGTAATGATGCAAGATTCTCCCTGTTGTCAAGATAAGGGGGAATTGTCTCGTAGGTCTTTCGGGTGTAGGAACATAACCGGTAATATGAAATTCTCCTAGTCCTTTGAAGAATTTTTCCCGGTGCATGATGGGTGTTCCTTCGGCCGCTTCTTCTTCGTTACATGGCCATTGGATACTGCCCAACCTGTCTAGTTTTTCATAACTTACGCCACGGAAAGTGGGAGTAAGCCTTGCGATTTCATCCATAATTTCAGAAGGATGATTATAATGCATGGGATAACCCATGGCTTGAGCAATTTCTTGGATTACTTCCCATTCCTGTTTGCCGCACAAAGGAGGCATCACCTGTCTCACCCTTTGAATTCTCCTTTCAGCATTTGTAAAAGTGCCATCTTTCTCTAGGAAAGAACAACCGGGCAAAAAAACATGACAGTACTGAGACATCTCATTAAGGAAAATATCGTGGAGGACGACAAGTTCCATCGACTTTAAAGCTTCGACAACATGATGACTATCGGGATCAGATTGAGTGAGGTCTTCTCCATGGACATATATTCCCTTAAAATTCCCATACACAGCTTCGGTCAACATGTTAGTGATCCTAAAACCGGGTTCTGGATCTAGGGGAACATTCCAGGCCTCTTCAAAAAGGTTTCTTGTTTGATAATCCGAAACATGCCGATAGCCTGAAAATTCATGAGGAAATGATCCCATATCACAGGATCCTTGAACGTTGTTTTGCCCTCGAAGGGGATTGACCCCGGCCCCATCCTTACCCACATTCCCCGTGAGCATAGCCAGGTTAGCAATAGCCAGTACCGCGGTTGTCCCTTGGGAATGTTCTGTTACTCCTAATCCATAATAGATTGCCGCATTGCCTCCAGTGGCATAAAGCCTTGCTGCTCCCCTGATAAGCTCCGCGGGAACTCCCGTTATTTCTTGAGCTCTTTCCGGGGAATTCTCCTCTTTTCGGATAAACTGCAACCATTTTTTGAATGATTCTTGATTACATCTTTGCTCTATAAAAGCTCGATTTTCCAATCCCTCCTCAAGTATTGTGTAGGCAATAGCATTAAGCAGGGCTACATTTGTCCCCGGCCTAAGTTGTAAATGGTAATCCGCTTTAATGTGAGGAGACCGGACAAGATCGATTTTTCTTGGATCGGCAACAATGAGCCGTGCCCCTTCCCTTAGCCTGCGTTTCAACTGTGAGCCAAAAACAGGATGTCCATCCGTGGGATTAGCGCCAATGACGAAAATGACATCAGAAAACCGGACAGAGTCAAAAGGATTTGTGCCCGCTGAAGTTCCATAGGCTGCCTTAAGTCCATAACCGGTTGGAGAATGACAGACCCGAGCACAAGTATCGATGTTATTATTACGAAAAACAGCTCTAACCAGTTTTTGGACAACAAAATCTTCTTCATTTGTGCAACGGGATGAACTGACTGCACCTATAGAATACCTACCGTATTTGTCCGCTATGCGTTTGAATTCAGAAGCTACATAAGCTATCGCTTCTTCCCAGCTTACTTCCTTCCAAGGATCTTCAATACTTTTACGCATCATGGGCTTTGTCACTCTTTCTGGACTTAATGCATAAGTCCAAGCAAACCTTCCCTTTACACAGGAATGCCCATGATTGGCATGGCCATTGTTGTAGGGAACAAGTCTTACGATTTCATATCCCTGGGTTTGAACTTCAAAAGAACAACCCACTCCACAATAGGCACAAGTGGTAATCGTTGATTTTAGGGGAAGCCCCTTTTCGATTACCGTATTCTCGATCAGGGCAGCTGTTGGACAAGCTTTCACGCAAGCTCCACAAGATACACACTCGGAGGAAAAAAATTCATGCGTCGGTCCTGGTGTTATGACCGAATCAAAACCTCTACGCCGAGCAGTCAAGGCTAATGTTCCTTGGATTTCATCGCAAGCTCTTACACATCGAAAACAGACGATACATTTTGCAGGATCAAAGCTAAAATAGGGATTCGTTCTATCTTTTTCACTTTTGAGATGATTTTTCCCCGAAAATCCATAGCGAACATCTCTCAAACCTACGGCTCCAGCCATATCCTGAAGTTCACAATCGCCGTCAACAGGACACATCAGGCAATCCAGGGGATGATCCGATATATAGAGCTCCATGACATTGCGGCGAAGCTTGGCCAACTTTTGAGAAAAGGTCTTCACTTTCATCCCCTGCTCAACCAATGTGGTACAGGAGGCCGGATAGCCTCTCTTCCCTTCTATTTCCACAAGGCAAAGCCTACAGGACCCAAAAGGCTCAAGACTTTCCGTTGCGCAGAGCTTTGGAATCATGATCCCGTTCAAAGCGGCAGCCCTCAATAAAGATGTGCCTTCAGGCACAGTGACTTCAATTCCGTCAATAGTTAAGGTGACGGTTTTGGACTTTAAAGCAGGGTTGAAATCAACTCGACTATATTCAGTCTGCGTCCGACATCCATTATTTTTGCCATTTTTGTAATACCGAGCCCATTCTCCTGGGCTTGCTGGAGTTCCTAGATCGATGCGTTTATCGGTCAGCATAACCTTTTCTCCTTTCTTTATATTAGAAGCTTCTATTTCTTGGTTTTTCCTTCTTGCTTTTAGCCGGCTGTGGCAAAGGCCAAAACCTCCGCTTTGCTATAGCCAAAATCTTCTGGAAAATATCGTAAAGCACTTAACACGGGAAAGGGAGTCATCCCTCCTAGACCGCACAACGAAGCGTTCAGCATCGTGTCGCACAGGTCGAAAAGAAGCTCCAACTCCCTCCGCGAACCTTTGCCCATGATTATTTTTTCTATAAGCTCCATCCCCCTTGTTGAACCGATTCGGCAAGGAGTACACTTCCCGCAGGATTCTTCTGCACAAAATTCCATGGCGTAATGAGCCATATGGGCTAAGTTGGCTGAATCATCAAAGGCAACGATTCCTCCATGCCCTACAATACCCTTGATCTTGCTTAATTCTTCATAATCCAAAGGAATATCCAAAAGGGAATCCGGCAAATAAGGACCTAGAGGACCTCCAATTTGAATGGCTTTTAAAGGCCTACCCGACCGGGTTCCCCCTCCAAAGCCGTAAATGAGCTCCTTAAGGCTAATGCCAAAGGGAATTTCTACAAGCCCTGGATATTGGAGATTTCCAGAGAGTTGAACAGGCAAGGTTCCTTTCGACCGATTCACACCTAGACTTGCATAAGCCTCGGCTCCATGGGATAAAATCCAAGGCACGGAGGAAAGCGTGATCACGTTGTTGATCACGGTGGGCTTTCCCCACAGTCCCTTTACGGCAGGTAAAGGAGGTCTTGGCCTAACCATGCCTCTCTTTCCTTCAAGGCTATCTAAAAGGGCCGTTTCCTCTCCGCATACATAGGCACCCGCTCCAAGAAAAACTTCAAGATCAAAAGAAAAAGAAGAACCAAAAATTCTCTTACCCAAGAGCCCTGCCGATTTACAAATAAAAATGGCCTCGTTCAATATTTCATAGGCGAGTGGATACTCAGACCTAAGATAGATATACCCTTTATCGGCTCCAACGGCAAATCCGGCGATCATCATTCCTTCGATCAGAAGAAAAGGATCGCCTTCCATAACCATCCGATCGGAAAAAGTTCCAGAATCCCCTTCATCAGCATTGCAAACGATAAACTTCTGTGAAGAAGTTGCCTGCCAAGTCGTTTTCCATTTTATCCCCGTAGGGAAAGCCGCTCCTCCCCTCCCTCTTAGCCCCGATTTATAAACTTCATCGATAACTTTACTCTGTCCCCATTCTATGGCTTTTCTAAGACCGATAAAGCCTCCGCACTCGACATAAGAATCTAAAGAAAGAGGATCATTACGACCTATTCGTTCAAAAATAAGTCTTTTTTGGTTTTTCAAATAAGGATGCTCTTGAATATTTCCCAAGTATAAAGGATGGTCCAACCCTTCAAGGAAGCCGGAATCAAACAAAGACTGTACCTGCTCCACCTCCACGGGTCCATAAGCAACTCTTTTATTGCCCCCTAGCTCTACTTCAACGACAGGCTCAAGCCAATACAGCCCATAGGAACCTGTGCGTACAATCTTTAAAGGAATATTTCTGGAAGAAGCCTCCTTTTCAACGGCTTTAGCTACGTCATTCGACCCAACGGCCAATGAAGAATAATCTCTTGAAATATAAACAGTATGCATCGCCCTATAAAATTGAAGCTAAAAGTTTTTCCATTTTTTGGGTATTGACCCGGCCATAAAGCCTTCCGTTGAGAGAAACCGACGGACCATTAGCACAATTGCCAAAGCAATAAGTCGGCAGTAGGGTCAGCTTCCCATCGGCCGTAGTTTGTCCAAAGTCGATATCCAAGACCTCTTTTGCTTTTGTTATGATCTTATGGCAACCGTTAGCTTGGCAGGCTTCCGCCCTGCAAATCTTAAGTATATTCTTACCGGTAGGCTCTGTTCTAAAATCGGCATAAAAAGTAAGAACTCCATAAGCTTCGGCTTGAGAAAGATTAAAAGAAGAAGCTATCTGGGGTATGAATTCTTTAGGGATATATCCCAGCTCTTCTTGTAACTTATGATAGAAGGGGATTAGCCCATTTGGCTTTGTAGAAAAGAAAGCCAACATATCCAATAGTTTTTGATCCATCTGTTTTGTCATTCTTTTATAAAATCCCAAATCTATTAAAAAATTTTGATAGAACTCTTTGCTTTATTTCTTGATTATAAATACCCTCATTAAATTACTTATTTAAGTAGCCGATTTTCCCTGAGTAATCAATATGCAAAAATAAAAATTATTAAAATAATTTTATTGTATAATATATTAAAATATTTTATGGATTATCTAAACTCCCCTCGCTTGGGGGAAAGGTTACAATTCCCCAAGGGTTTTTTATGCCTTCGATGATTGCCCGCTTAGTATAATTATCCGCATCTAGAACAATAATTTTATCGGATCGCCCGCTGGCCACGAGTATTTTTTTCCCATCCGGGCTAAAAGTAAAATGCCAACAACGATCCCCCGCTATTGAAGCCTCGGCGATGAGCTTGAGAGTCGGCACTTCAAAGACTTGCAATTTACGATCCCGGAAAGCCAGGACAAACAATTTTTTGGATGAGGGATCAAAGCTGACTCCATAGGGACCAGAAGCCGTGGAAGTTTCTTTGAGAAGTACAAAATCTTTGTCAAAGAGGGCTACTTTGTTGCTGTTTTCAAAAGTCACGGCATAAATTTCCCCTGTAGGAGCTCTTTTTAAGCCTCGGGGCCTTAAGCCTATTTGCTGAACGTCTACTTTCTTTATTTCCTTCCCCGAAGAGATATCATAAATTCCGATGGAACTATCCCCTTCATTAGCCACAAGGAGTTTTGTGCCATCTTGGGAAAATTCTAAAGCTTCGGTTTCCATCCCGGCAGAAAACTCTTTTTCAACTTTTTCTCCGGCGATATCGATTTCAGCAATTTTGGCCGTTCCATCTCCAGTAGCTTCTTTAACACTTTGCGGTTCATATGATACAAAAAGCATTTTTCTTTGGGGATGGATTCTAAGAAATTCAGGGTTCTGGCCTACCGGAATCGATTTTTCTATAGCAGCCTTGTCGACATCGATAACGAAAACAGAGCCGGTTATTTTATCAACAGAAAAAAGGGTTTTCCCATCTCTACTCATACCGAGGCCGCGAAGGAAGCTGCCAGGCAAAGCTATTTCTTTAAGCTTTTGATCGCTATCTATATCAATGACGGTTATACCGCCTTCATGGCTTACGAAAGCTAAGTCATGTTCTTTGCCAAAGAGATTGTTTATGATAATAAAGAAAGATAACAAAGAGATCCGAAGAAAACGAACAAGAGAAGGAATGCCAGGGTTGTTGATATCTAAAATGGTTTGCAAAATAAGCGACTTTTCAACCTAAATATGAAATATTCAATCAAAAAAAAATAAAAAATTGAAATTGCAATTTAAAAAAAATAGGATTTGAATTGCATCAAAAAAAATCATAAGTTTTTAACTAAATAGGAGGATACATGAATTGGGAAAAACCGGTATTCGAAGAGCTGAATCTCTGCATGGAAGTTACAGCTTACGCATTTATTGCCGAGAATTAATCTTCGGATGTCTTCAAAAGCTTGCAACAAAGGGCAAAGGGAAAAAAACCTTTGCCCTTGTTGCTAAATTATGGAAGTTTTAGTTCTTGGTTCGGGAGCAGGAGGAGGGATTCCCCAGTGGAATTGTCTTTGCCCAAACTGTGTCCGAGCTCGGTTAGAAATCAAAGAAAGGAAAGAAAGCTTTATCTTTAGAAGAACTCAATCTTCTATCGCCGTTAGGGAAACAGGCGAAAAATGGGTTCTTTTGAACGCTTCGATCGATCTGCCGGCGCAAATTTCTCGAGAATCTGAACTTTCTCCTCCTGGAGTAGAAATTCGTTCTTCACCCTTTTCGGCGGTCATTTTAACGGACGCTCAGATCGATCACGCCTCCGGTCTTCTTTCTTTGAGAGAAGGTAAAGAAATTGAACTTGTTTGTACCCAGCAAACATGGGATGTTCTTTCCGACTCCTATCCTTTGATCCGGGTTCTGTCTTCTTTTCTCAAAATTAAAAAAAACTTATTTCCCATCAAAATCGGCTCTCTTTTCTTTAATGCCATAAACTTGAGAAGTTCAGCTCCCCCCTATGTCCAAAGGGAACCCCGCCCAGGCGATGTTATCGCCCTGAGTATTGAAGATGAATCGGGAAAAAAAATCGTTTATTGTCCCGCTTTGCCGGAAATAAATCCTGATCTGGAGGACTTTGTCCAGGACTCTTTGTGTTTCTTCGTTGACGGAACATTCTGGTCTGAAAACGAATTATCTCTTTGGAACATCAAAGACAAAAAAGCCTCACAAATGGGACATGTGGCCGTAGGGGGAGAAAATGGATCTTTAAGGTGGCTTTCTACCCTTAAAATTCCTAGAAAAATTTACATTCATATCAACAATACTAATCCTATGATTGATCCTGATTCGGCACAGGCAAAAGCGGTGTTATCTTCAGGAGTAGAAATTGCTTACGATGGAATGAAGCTTTTGCTATAATCCAACAGCGATGAATTCACCCTTTTTCCCTCTCCAGTCCCTTTATCCTTCTTTTGTCCCTAAGGAAGAATTTATTTTGAAATTGCCTCTTCTGCCTTCTCAATTTGAAGAGGTTTTGAGGCAGATAGGCACTACAAGTTATCATGACAAGCATCCCTTCCATTTGCTTATGAATGAAGGGAAGCTCTCTAAAGAAGCTCTTCAAGGATGGGTAGCGAATCGGTTCTATTATCAAGAGCAAATTCCTATTAAAGATGCGGCTATTCTTTCCAATTGTCCGGATAGAGAGCTAAGACGTGCCTGGATTTCTAGGATTCACGATCACGACGGTTTTGGAGAAGACCCTGGAGGAATTGAAAGATGGCTTAACTTAGGACAGGCTGTTGGATTAAGTAGAGAAGATCTACTTTCTCACCGTTACCTTCTTCCTGGAGTCCGTTATGCCGTTGATGCCTACATCCATTTTTGCAGGCAACAACCCTGGCTTATAGCCATGGCTTCTTCACTTACCGAACTTTTTGCTCCCTCTATTCACAAGATCCGCATTTCGGCATTCCCCAAGTATTATCCATGGATCGATCCCAAGGGTTTAAAATATTTTGAAAAAAGAGTCGAACAAGCCCCTCGAGATGTCCAGTTTACCCTTGCTCTTGTTCTTGAAAAATGCACGACTCGAGAACTCCAGCTATCCGTTATCGAAGCTTTACAATTCAAATGCGATCTGCTTTGGTCTATGCTCGATGCCCTCTACATCCATTACCAGCTGGGTATACGTGTACCAAGACCTCATTATGCACTCTGAAAAAATTCCCGAACTTTCCGCTAAAGCCAAGCTTAAATTCGATGAAGCAAGGGGAAAACCCGTTTTGCTTTTTCCTGAAGGCCTTCTATTCCTAAACCAGACAGCCTACAGAATACTCCTTTTATGCGATGGCCGAAGAACCCTTTCCGAAATTATCACCGAGCTGGCTAAAGATTTTTCTGCGGATAGGGTTGCAATGGGAAAAGATGTATGGGAATTTTTATTAGCCCTTCATGAAAAGGGGCTTGTCCAATTCCATTAGAAAGGCCTGTATGTCCGATAAAAGGTTGTTGCCTTTTTCCTTGCTTTGTGAACTGACATTTCATTGCCCTTTGCAGTGTCCTTATTGTAGCAATTCCACAAGCTACTTACACTGGTTAAAAAAAGAACTCAGCACCGAAGAATGGATAAGGGTGCTAAAAGAAGCCCAAAAACTGGGCATTTTGCAAGTCTACTTTTCAGGGGGTGAACCCTTGGTGCGGAAAGATCTTATTACCTTGATTCGGACAGCACATGACCTCGGTTTTTACTCAAACATGAGCACCGGGGGCACTCTTATCCATAAGGAGCTTCTGAAAAAGATAAAGGAAGCCGGCTTAGACAGTATTCAGCTGAGCATCCAGGACAGCAGGCCAGAATCGGCGGATTTGATTTCTGGGGGAAAACAGAGCTTTGAAAAAAAAATTAAAGCTGCTCGACTCATCGTTGAACTCGAAATTCCACTGGGAATTAATGTCGTCATTCACAGACATAATATAGAGCGGATTTCTGAAATCATCGATTTCGCCGCAAATCTAGGGGCTCAAAGGCTGGAGCTAGCCAATACCCAGTATTATGGTTGGGCTTTACTGAACAGAAAAATGCTCCTCCCCAGCAAGAATCAAGTAGAAAAAGCGGCAAAAGAAGCTTCCAGGGCAAAAGAAAAATACAAAGGAAAAATGGAAATCCTTTTTGTGATTCCCGATTACTACAGTCCCTTTCCTAAACCTTGCATGCAAGGATGGGGAAAAATTTATATGACCGTTTCAGCCGATGGGACCGTTTTACCCTGTCAAAGTGCTCGAGACATCCGAAGCTTAAATTTTCCCAACATTCGATCGGATAACCTTGAAAATATCTGGTGGAATTCCGAGGCTTTCAATAAATTTCGCGGCACGGATTTCCTTCCTGAACCCTGTAAAAGCTGCCCTAGAAAAGAAATAGATTTTGGGGGTTGTCGTTGCCAAGCATACTTACTTACTGCTGATGCTGCTGCCACAGACCCTGCTTGCGTCTATTCTCCTTTTCACTCCATTATAGAACGCATTATCCAAGAAAATGATTCAAAGGGGCAACCTTCTTCGGATACCCGCTTCATATATAGAAATCTTAAAAACTCAAAGGCTTTAAGTTGAAATAAAAAAAGCCAAAGGATAATCCCTTGGCTTTTTTTAGCGAAAAAGAAATTAAAAGTTTACTCGGTGGTTTTCTTTTGTTTTTTTTCTTTCTTGCAGGAAGGACACTCTCCTGACTTTCCCAAGTAATTATTCCCCTGCTTGCCCACAATCACCATGTCTCCTCTTGTCGTCTGAATCATTCTTCCATGTCCCTGGGTAGCAAAGAACGAACCGCAAACAACAAGAGAAAAGAAAACGGTAAATGCCTTAAACCATTTCTTCATATTCTAAAGCCTCCTTTTAGATTTTTTTATATATTACTGTGTTAGGCTAAGCTTTAAAAATCAACTCTTGGTCATTTTTACAAAGCCTTTGCCTAGAATACCAGCTCCTTTCCCTGGTCTGGCTCTGAGTCTACTCACAATATTAACCTAATGATATCTATCGGCAAGTCCTTTTTCTTTATCATTCTTTCGAATCTAACCTTTTTATAATGTTTTACTTTTTAAAATAATTATAGTAGTAATGAAAGAAGGCATGGCTACCAAAAGCGTCATAGCAAGAGCTGATCCGAGATTTCTCAAGGAGGAGGGCCTTGAAGTTTTTACCGGCAATGAAGCGATTGTTAAAGGCCTTCTTGAAACCCAGGGAGGTATCCATCTTATAACCGGTTATCCAGGCTCTCCTATTTCGGGAATTTTTGATGCGATCGAAGCCATATCCGGTCTTCTTAAAGAGCATGGCATTCAAGCGGTTCTTGCAAACAATGAAGCACTTGCCGCAGCTATGCTCAATGGCTCCCAGATGGCAGGGTTAAGAGCCGTTGCAGCCATGAAAAGCGTCGGTTTGCATGTGGCTGCAGATGGACTTGCCTTGGGCAACTTGTCTGGAAGTCATCCCGAAGGAGGAGCAATCGTCATTATTGGAGATGATCCGTGGAATGATTCGACTCAGACTCCGGCTGATTCCCGTTTTCTTTGCAAGCATTTACACATGCCTTTCTTGGAGCCTTCTACTGTTCAAGAAGCCAAAGATTGGATCAATGCGGGCTTTATCCTTTCTCGAAATTCCAACCTTTTTATAGGCTACTTAGTCACGACTAACCTAGCGGATGGAGGGGGCACGGTCAGCGTCAAACAAAACCACTTCCCTCTACAAAATTCTCTTAATCCTTTTTCTCTCGATAGTTCAGCCATAGACTTAGAAAAGAGGGTTATTCTTCCTCCCAGGACTTCTCAAAGAGAAAAGGATTTTCTATTTCGCTACCAGCTTCTTTGGTCAAAGTCTAGAGAACTGGGAATTGATAAAATTTATTTTGGCGGCCAAAATTCCAAGATAGGTTTTATCAGCTCAGGGCTAGCCTTTGGTTACTTGGCCCAAGCACTTGATTTTCTGGGTCTTTATGGCAAAATACCCATTTTAAAAGTGGGTCTCCCCTACCCTTTAAATCCCGAGGTTATAGTCGAGTTTGCAGAAGCTGTCGATGAACTTTATGTTGTAGAAGAAAGAAGGGCCTTCATAGAAGAATCCCTGGTTCTTCTTCTGAACCAATTAGGATTGTCTAAAAAGATTTATGGCAAACGATTCCCTTTAGGGTTACAGGGTATTCCTTCTACGGGTGGACTCGATCCCTCTCTTCTCGTTCAGATCTTAAATGCTCTTTTTTCCAAGATGCCCATGCCGAGAAAAAAAACCTGGAGCTTGAACGACCTCCAGGAAAGGAGTCAAGCCGCTTTTCCTTTCCAATTGCCCTTGAGAACCCCCACTTTTTGTCCTGGATGTCCTCATAGGGATTCAGCAGCCCTACTTCTTGAAATCCAAAAAGCCTTTAAAGATCCTCAATACATGAAAAACCGATACAAAACCGACCCAATAGAGCTGGTTTTTCATGGAGACACCGGTTGTTACACCATGCTGATGTTCGAACCCTACCAAAGCTTAATGCATAACTACAGCGGCATGGGCCTGGGTGGGGGAACGGGAATGGGGATCGACCCTTTTATCAAAAATAAACAAGTGGTGTTCATGGGTGATTCTACCTTTTTTCATTCGGGAATGATCGCCATATCCAATTCCGTAAAAAACGGGCAGGACATAACTTATATCATCCTAGACAATCGGACCACGGCCATGACAGGGCACCAAACTACTCCTGGAGTGGACAAAGATCTTCTTGGGGAAAAGACCACTTCTCAAAATATCGAGGAAATTATCGCTGCGGTAACAGAAAAAACAGGGGTTTGCGTATATAGGATTAATCCGTCACAGAGAGAACATTACAAAATGCTCCTGGAACAAACGATACTTAAAGAAGGAGTCAAGATCATCATCGCCGAAAAAGAATGCGCCATTATTTCTCAAAGACGACAGTTGAAGAAAGAAAGAGAGGAGATAAGACATAAGGGATTCCTATCCCAGAAGAAACATGTTTTCATTAATCCCGACGTTTGCGAATTTTGCCTTGAATGTACATTATCTACGGGATGTCCCGGTTTGACTTTTATCGATACCGATTTCGGTAAAAAAATGGCTACGGATTTATCCTGGTGCATTGCCGATGGAGCTTGTGCAAGGGTTGGAGCCTGCCCGGCTTTTGCCGAGGTTACCGTTTTCCGATCGTCTCCCCGTTCACCGTTTAGAAAAGAAAATATAAAACTCGATCTTCCCCGAAAAGAAAGGTTAGAGAGGCCGTTTAGGGTTTTTATAGCCGGGGTTGGAGGAATGGGGGTTGCCAGCCTAACGGCCGTTGTTGTTAGAGCGGCTCACAGAGAGGGATACTGGGTACAGTTCTGTGATCGAAACGGGTTGGCTATTCGCAATGGTTCAGTTGTATCCCAAATAGTCTTTTATCCGAAACCTATTCAAGGAGAAGATCCGCCTATAACCCCGATCGGTAACTATGGGGAAGGGGACTTAATTTTAGGATTGGATCCTTTAGAAACAGCGCGGATCATAGATCCCGGAGGTCGATACAGGGTGGGTTCTCCTCAAAAAACCGCTCTCATCCTGAATGAAACGCTCACTCAAACGGTTCGTTCCTTGCTCGGCAAAGACAGCCTGGATTTTCCCGAAATAGAAAAGAAAATTCTTTCGAGGATCGATCCCAAGCGCTATATGAGATTTCCTTTTGCAGAACTTTCCGAAGAGTATTTCGACAATAAGCTTTACTCGAATCTCATGGTATTTGGAGCATCTTTCCAGGCTGGATTTCTCCCCTTTTCGTTAGAGAGCATAGAATGGGCGATCCAAGAAACATTAGGCAAGAGAAGCCCGGTAAACATAGAAGCATTTTCCCTGGGACGGGCTCTCGTGGCAAATTCCTCCCTCGCATTCGCTCCTCCGGATCAAGAGGAGAATCCCTCCCTTGTTCAACACTGGAATGGTTTCATAGACCAACTTCAGAAATCCAAGAAAAAGGAAGCACAAAAACTTTGGAAATGGAATTCGGAGATTTCTTCTTTCCCCCTGGATAAACCTACCCTAGAAGCTTTCAGCTTAAGGCTTAAAAACATTTACCTTTATGAAGATATTGATTATGCCCAGTTGTATTATGAGGCCGTAAAAATGATCCTTTTTAAGGATAGCCTGCAATTTGGCTTTGCTGCAACTAAAGCGGCAATAAAAAACATTTACAAGCTCATGGCCATTAAAGACGAAGTGGAAGTAGCCAGGCTTTTGACAGATAACCAGGCTATATCAGGGGATTTAAAACGGCTTCATGTTCAACCGGGCCGCGGGGATCGAGTAATTTATAGGCATTGGACGCGCCCGGAATTTGTGCTCGGAAACTTCAAGATTAGGTTCCGTTTAAAATCCTCTCCATGGATGCTTAAGATCATGAGCAAAGCAAAATTCCTAAGGAAGGTTTTGCCAGGATGGCACCGGCAAGAAAAAGAATTTAGGGATTGGTTTCTTTCTTCTTGCAGGGAATTTGAATATTCCACCGCTGAAGCTTACAAGCTTTGGGTAGAATTTTTTGAACTCCCTGAGGGAATAACAGGATACCGTGAAATACGATACCCAAAAATGGAAAAGGCCAAAGAGAGGGCCTTAAGAATCCTTTCTGAAATTAAAGCCAAGGATAAAGAAAGCAAGACTCTCTTTTAGATCAACATCGCTTTTATTATAGATGAGCTTTTAATCGATTCCCCATTAGCCCGTTATCGATCAATTGCTCGAAACCATGGCTAACCGATCTTTTCTCTGAAAAAGTCGACCAGGTCATCAACGGCTATCCGATCTTGCTTCATGCTGTCCCTATAACGAACCGTAACCGTGTCTTTCTTTCCTGCAAGTTTTCCTTCCCTTACCCCTTCAAGGGTTTCGAAATCCACCGTGACGCAAAAAGGGGTACCAATTTCATCCATGCGGCGGTAACGCCTTCCTATTGCTCCCGATTCATCATAAAAGGACTTGAAATGTATCTTCAATAAAGAAAATATCGCTTGAGCCTTTTGGACAAGTTCAATCTTATTTTTTAAAAGAGGGAAAACCCCAATTTTAATAGGGGCTATTTTTGGAGTAAACCCAAGAACAACTCTTTTTTCTTTTTTCCCCCCCTCATCAATGATCTCTTCTTCCCTGTAAGACTCACAGAGAAGGGCTAAAAGCGTTCTATCCACTCCTGCACTTGGTTCTACGACATGGGGAATGTATTTACACTTCCTTTCCTCATCATAATATTCCATGGATTTACCGCTGAAAATTGCATGTTGTTTCAAGTCAAAGTCCGTGCGGTATGCTATGCCTTCAAGCTCCTGCCTGCCAAAGGGAAAATCGTATTCTAAATCATAAGTTTTTCTAGAATAAAACGCCCTTTCACTCTCAGGGACATCTCTCAAATGAATGTGTTCCCTTGCTATTCCAATGGACTCATACCAGGCAATTCTTTCTTCTTTCCACTGTTCGATATACTCAAAACCTGTGTCCGGAGGAATAAAGTATTCGAGTTCCATCTGTTCGAACTCCCTGGACCGGAAGATAAAATTGCGCGGGTTGACTTCGTTGCGGAAAGCCTTTCCTATCTGGGCTATTCCAAAAGGAATCTTCATCCGGGAGCTTTCCAGAACATTTTTGAATTGTACGAAAATAGACTGAGCTGTCTCCGGTCGAAGATAAGTCAAGGCACCCTCTTCTTCTAAAGGACCGACATAGGTTTTAAAAAGGAGGTTAAACCGCCTGGGCTCGGTGAGTTCGCCTCCGCATTCCCCAGGGTGTTTAGAAGGCTTCAACGGACAACTACTTTCCTTTAAGTGATCCAACCTGAATCGAGCACGGCAGACTTTACAATCGACGAACCAATCGACAAATTGATCTTCATGGGTGCTCGCTTTCCAAACCTCCCTGTTCATCAGAATAGAGCCATCCAAACCTACCACATCTGTTCGCAACTGGGTCATGGTCTTCCACCAAGACTCTTTAATATTTCTCTTCAGTTCTACTCCAAGCGGTCCAAAATCCCAAACCCCATTAATTCCTCCATATATTTCGGATGAAGGAAAGATAATCCCCCTTCGCTTGCAAAGCGCAACAATCTTTTCTAAAAGCGTTAATTCTGTCATAACTTACAAAAAAGAATAGTATATCTTAATTGCACGTGCAGAAAAAGACATCAAAATCTCATTCCCTCATAAAAAAAGAAAGAAAGTCTTCTGCAATTATTCCTTATAGCTTTCCCAATGCTTTCTATTGTTGTCTTTGTTCATTTTTAAAAAAGCTCCTCTTCTCTTTTATTCTTTCGCTTTCAGGCATTATCTTGGGAATATTTCTCTATCTCCGGTTTTTTGGATTTCCTCCCCAAGTAAAGCAGCTTGTTCTCTCTGAGCTTGAGTCTCGGGGGATTATCATATCCCTAGATAAGCTTTCGATAGATCCCAGGGGAAAACTTGTGGCCAACAGGGTCGTCGTTTTCCGCTCAAAAGATAAACAATCCATTTGGCTGCAGGTTGATAAAGTTCATCTATCGGTTGGTTGGTATTCCTGGTTCAGGGGCGATCCTTTTATTCAGAGTGCCGTGGTTTCAAATGCCACGATTGCCATTCCCTTGACTCCCCATAACGAAATGGAAATTCACCAGGTTAATGCTTCGGTTAATTTAGTCGCCAACGAGATAGTGGTTAAAAAAGCTAAGGGAAGGGTGTTGAATGTAAATTTTGATTTAAAAGGAAAAATCGTTGTTGATGGGCTTCCCTTTTTCAAGCCCCAAACTGAGGAACAGATACAATTTATTGATTCTCTCTGGAACAAGGTTCTATCTACTCTTGACCTCCTTGAAACCCAGAAACCACTCCAACTTGAAGGGAACTTCAGCCTCAATACCAAAGATCCTGAAAATGCAACGGCATCCTTTCAAATTTATTCTAAAAAATTCTGGTTCAAGGATATCCCCATAGAAAACGCCTTTGCTCAACTCAAGCTTGCCGGGGGAGCGTTAAAATGCGAAGAACTTACTCTTGAACTCTCCCGGGGCCAGATCTCGGTATGGGGAGAAGTGGATTTTAAAGGATCGAGCTCCTTTATTGAATTTCTCAGCAGTGCCGATCTATCCTTGATGAAGTCGATTATACCGCAGAACTTTCAATTCTTGATCGACGGCCTAAAGTTCACAGACCTTCCGACTTTCAGCGGAAGATTTACGACAAAGTGGGGAATCCAAAAGATGACGAACCTGGTCGTTGACACGCACTGCCATAATTTTTCTTTTCAAGGTCATGCCCTCGAAGAACTCTCCTTGCCCGTGGCTTACGATGGAAAAAAACTGTTTGTTCCGGAGCTTAAGCTAAAGATGAATAACGGCCTACTTTCCGGAGAAATACTCTGGGATAAACAAAATGCCAATTTCTGGGCAAAAATCAACAGCCACCAGGTAAATCCGAAAATTTTCAAAAAAATATTTGGAGTAGAATTTGACCGTATCCTTGACGTCACTGACTTTAAAAAAGATCTTCCCATAGTGAACCTTGAAATCCGGGGCAACTCTCTCGATCCCCGACAGTGGACCTATTCGGGACACTATCTCCTTAAAGATTTTGTCCATCAAGGTGTTTTTATCCAATCCGCCGAATCTGATTTTAATTTTTCTAATTATGAACTTTTTTTACCCAATTTGCATGTGAGCCGTCCCGAGGGAACGGTCAGCGGAATGGTTCGCCATAACTTTCAAAAAAAACTGGTTTGGATTACAGGCTTGTGCTCTTCGGTAAACGTCATAGAATCTGCACCAGCTCTAGGTCATGAATTTTTTTCTTACGTCAAGCCTTACCGGTTTCATTCTCCTCCTTTTTTGAAAGTCAACGGGGTTGTGGACCTTGATAAATATTCAAAAGAACCAAGAACGGATCTCCATATCGAAGTGGATTCCGATTCTGTTATGGATCTGGATGTTTTTAAAGTTACCTTCCCTTTGACTAAACCCAAGGGAGAAATCTTTTTGAGAGGTAGGGAGTTGACGGTCAAAGTGCACAAAGGTTTCCTCTTTGATGGACAGATTCAGGGAGTCTATGAATCCAGCTTATGGAAGAAAAATATTCCCTTCAAAACGCATTTCCACATCAATAACGGAGATTTTCATAAAGCCATGCACACGATATTCAACAACAACAAGGATTCAGGAAGATTTGATTTCCAGACGACTTTTGGCGGCTACTTGGGTAATTTATACTCCCTGCAAGGCGATGGAAAAATAGAAATTCACGATGGCTACATTATGTCGATTCCTTTCCTGGGTGTCATTTCTACCGCTTTGAGTTCAAAGGATACCGATTTTGCCATGGCTAAGGCGGACGAAGCCTCCGCCCATTTTAACATTAAAGATGGTTTTATTTTCACCCGGGATTTGAAAATTTCGAGCTTTACCTTTTCGGTCCTGGGCTCCGGAAAATATAACTTTGTCAAAGATAATTTAGACATGGACATGAAAGTCAGGATGCGCGGACCCATGGGTTATCTTTTTTATCCGCTGAGCGAACTTTTCGAATACCATGGAACGGGCAAGCTGGCTTCCCCGGTATGGAAATCAAAAGTCTTTTGAAATGAGATCTCTTCACAGCAATCAAAACAACGAAGTGTGCACCCAACCTCTTTTACCGGGAGAACTTAAATCTACACTTCTTGGAGCGCATGTCTCGATCGCGGGAGGTTTTTCCTCGGCGGCTAGGCGAGCTTGTGCTTGCGGTTTTAAAGCCGCTCAAATCTTTTTAAAGAACTGCCGGAGATGGGAAGAACCCAAAATAGATGAAAAAGACATCGTAGCCTTTGTTTCATTAAAAGAAGAAAATAATATCTTTTTTTTCGGTCATTTTAGCTACCTGATTAACCTCTGTTCTCGATCAAAAGAAATAACTCAAAAATCCCTTAATGCATTGGTCCAGGAAATTATTATGGCTGAAAAACTCACCTTGCCTTTTGTTGTTCTTCATCCCGGAACAATAGCCTTAGGCAAGGCTGAAATTTCTCAGGCTATAGAAGTCCTTTGTGGCTACTTAAACCAAGCCGTGGAATTAACTAAAAATACAGCGGTGAAAATAGCCTTGGAAACGATGGCTGGACAAGGAGGGCAACTTGGATGGAAGCTTGAGCAACTCAGAGAAATTATTGAAAGAGTAGATAGCCCCGAGAGATTTTGTTTCTGCTTGGATACCGCCCATTTGTGGGAAGCGGGTTACGAGTTAAAAACCGCCGGGGGCTATCAAAAAACCATGGAAAAAATCGCCTTGGAACTTGGTTTATCCAGGATTGCGGCCATCCATCTTAACGATTCTTTTAGTCCATTCGGTTCCAAGGTGGATAGGCATGCCCATATTGGGGAAGGAACTCTAGGAGTAGAGCCTTTCCGCCGCCTGGTCAACGATAGCAGGTTTTTGGGCATACCCATGGTCCTGGAAACTCCAAAAGAAAAGGGTCTAGACGATGATTGTAGAAATTTAAGAAAAATTTTATCCGATTAAAAAAATTTCTAGTCAAAAATTCTAAGTTGAATATAGTGTATGTCATGAGTAACCTACGTATCGTTGCCTACTTAAAACCCTCTTGTGGATGGAGTAATGGGGTAAGAGCAATTTTAAAAAAATACAATCTTCCTTATGAAGATAAGGACATCATTAACTTTCCTGAGTACAGGGAAGAAATGATAATGAAAAGCGGTCAACCTTTTTCTCCGTGCGTGGAAGTTAATGGAGAGATGCTGGCGGATATCAGTGGCCAAGAACTAGAAGAGTGGCTCATCGCTAAAAATTACGTCCAAAGGATTGATCAACCCGTCGATGTTCCTATTGACCAGGCTTGTTCAGGAGAACATTACCATAGTTATCCCATACGGGTAAATTTCGAACTCTAGCCAATTGTAATCAGAGTATTGATTCGAGAAAACACGGAATCGAACATGCTTTGAGTCAGTTTTCCCGTAAAAGTATTTTGCTGGCTAGGATGAAAAGAACCGATAAGGACTTTCCCATCGGGAAGCTTCTGTTCGATTCCGTGTGAAAAAGAAGGTTTTTTACAAGCGAAGGACTTTCCTTGGCTTTGGAAGGTAAGCTTAACTGTCTGCCAGACATTGTCAAAGGCGATGCGTCCTAGGGCCAAAATCACCCGTATATTCTTTAGAATCCTCAACTCCTCTATCAAGTATGGCCTGCAATGAGCGATCTCTTCTGGGCTGGGTTTGTTATTTGGAGGGGCACAGCGTACGGTGGCCGTGATATACACTTTATTTAAAACCAGGGAGTCCTCTCTACTGATAGATCTTGGACTGGAAGAGTATCCAAAACGATGCAGTGTTTCAAAGAGAAAATCTCCACTTCTATCTCCTGTAAAAATGCGTCCTGTGCGATTTCCTCCATGAGCCGCAGGAGCTAAACCCACAATGAGGAGTTCGGCCAAAGGATCGCCAAATCCAGGAACAGGTCTAGACCAATAAGACTCGGCTGCAAATCGTTTCGGCTTTTTTTTTAAAATCTCCTCTCTCCAGGCTACTAATCGAGGACATAGCCGACAAGCAACGATTTTTTCATTTAAATAAGAAAGCTCTTTGGCTGGTGTTGGCATCTCAGCTTTTTCTTCTATATTTTTCCAATATCTTCATTCCACAATTCTGGGTTTGATGCTATAAACGAGGAAAGCAATCTTGTGCATTCCTCGTCATCGAGGTGAATAATTTCTACCCCGTTTTGAATGAGAATTTCTTCCGGTCCTTTAAAATTGCGATTTTCGCCTATGACCACCTTTTTTATACCGTAGAGTAAAATAGCTCCAGAACACATCCAACAGGGAGAGAGAGTGGTGTAAAGGATGGCCTCCCGATAAATTTTTGCCGTGTATCTTCTCGCATTTTCTAAACAATCAAGTTCCCCATGCTTGATTACACTGCCAAGCTGAACCCTGCGGTTTCTTCCTCTACCCAGAACCCTATCCTTATATGCCAAGCACGCTCCAATAGGGATGCCTCCCTCTTCAAAGCCAATTTTTGCTTCTTCAAAAGCGATGTGCCAAAATGGATCCAATTTATAGTTGAGGCTTTTCATTGTTTTTTTTCAAAAATCTTCGCTCCAATAAAAAGGGATTGCAAGGATAGTTTAAATCAATGTTTAACATCTAAAACACCTAAAGAAAAGGAAAACACTGGTTATGTCCTTTCCTGTTGAATTCGGGTTAAATTTTTATGCTGGCTGTAAAGTTTTTTATTTCCTCATTTTTCTTGACTTTGTTGGCTTTTATTCTATCTGTTATTTCTTAAAAAACTCTTATCGAGAGCGGTGGAGGGACTGGCCCTGTGAAACCGCGGCAACCGGAAAAGAGAGTCTTTTCGTCAAGGTGCCAATCCCAGCCCTTTGAAGCGTAAGGGAAGGATGAGAGGAAGTCATGATTTTCTTTCTCTTTTTTATCCTGTAGCTCTTCAACGTTTTTCTCGATAAGCTCCATAAAGGAAAAAAACTGTGAAAGAATTCTTTGATTGTCTGAAATGTAAGGAATGCGGTAGAACATACCCTAAAGAAGCCCAGCATGTTTGTGAATTTGATTTTGGGCCCCTTGAAGCTACCTATAACTACCACAAGCTCAAAAAATATGTTTCCAGGCAACTCTTAGAATCTGGGCCTCATTCGATGTGGCGCTACGAGGCTTTTCTTCCTTTAGAAGAAAGTCCAACGGTGGGATTGCACACGGGAATGACTCCCCTTATCCGCGCCCAAAGACTCGGCAAAATACTAGGTGTAAAAGAACTCTACATCAAGAACGACGCTATCAACTACCCTTCTCTTTCATTCAAAGACAGGGTTGTTTCTGTCGCTTTATCGCGAGCCCGAGAACTTAATTTTTCCATTGTATCCTGTGCATCGACGGGAAACCTTGCCAATAGCTTGGCTGCTAATGCGGCAAGCAGTGGATTTAAAAGCTATGTCCTTATTCCTGCTGATCTTGAACCGGCGAAAGTGATCGGGAGTCTCGTTTACAAAACAAAAGTGATCGGCATCCGGGGTTCATACGATAAAGTCAATCGCCTCTGTTCAGAAATAGCGGGTAAATACAGGTGGGCTTTTGTAAACGTCAATTTTAGGCCCTATTACGCTGAAGGATCTAAAACCATGGGATTTGAGATCCTCGAACAGATGGGATGGGAAATTCCTGATCACACCGTGATCTGTATGGCCAGTGGTTCTCTACTCACAAAGATCGATAAAGCTTATAGAGAGGCGATTATTTGTGGGCTGGTCGAAAACAAGCCCTATGCCATTCACGGCGCCCAAGCCCTGGGTTGTAATCCTATTACGGCTGCCTTTAAAAAAGGAACAGATTTAATAAGACCAGTCCCCAATCCCAGCACAATTGCCAAGTCTCTAGCTATAGGTACTCCGGCAGACGGCTTTTATGCCATACAAACGATTCGCAGAACAGGAGGCTTTTCTGAAGATGTCAATGACCTTGAAATTATTGAAGGGATAAAAATTTTAGCTGAAACCGAAGGCATTTTTGCTGAAACCGCTGGAGGAGTAACGGTCGGATGTGCGAAAAAACTGATTGAAAAAGGCCATATACCTCCATCAAGTAAAATTGTATTGTGCATTACGGGCAACGGCTTAAAGACTGCAGACGTTCTTAAAGATCATCTGCAACCCATACAGATTATCGATCCAACCATCCAGGATTTCGACAAAATTGTGGCTTTATAAATTAAACAAGAAAGGAAATAATAGAAAAGATTATGAATACAACTCTCAATAAAATTGCGGTGAGAATTCCCACTCCACTTCGTGGATTGACTCAAAACCAAGAAATCGTATATCTTTCAGCAAACTCGATAAGGGAACTGCTCGCAAGCCTTGAGGCTGAATTTCCAGGAATATTAAACCGGATTTGCGATGAAAAAGGCGAGATCAGGCGTTTTGTCAACATCTATCTTAACGGAGAGGATATCCGCTTTTTAAATGGACAGGATACTTTACTTCATTCCCAAGACGAAGTAAGTATTGTCCCCGCTATAGCTGGGGGATGACATGAGCAAACAACGCTACTGGTTAAGTCTAGATGGAAACCTCTGTAAAAGGCCATTAATTTGGGAATTAAGCCGAAATTTTGATCTTATTTTTAACATTAGAAATGCCAGTATAACAGGAGAGATCGGAATCATAGGCATTGAACTTGAAGGGGACGTCGAAGTTATCAAGGAAGCGGTGAGCTGGCTAGAAGCACAGGGGGTTCAGGTAGAACCCGTTGAAATAAGCACAATTGAAGGTTAAAACTTTCCTTGGGGACAACCCCGGAAAAAAATAATCAAGAAGGGTTTTGATGCCCTTCTTAGGTCTTTGATGATGAGGAATGATGAGTTGATGAACCCCCATCAGAAGCAGAAGCTTTTGATCCAGCTTCCTTTTCGGCTTTAGCGGCTTTTAAATAACCTGGACTACGATAATCCGTAATATAAAAACCCGAACCTTTAAAGAGAAGCCCCATGCCTCCGGAAATAATCCTTTTTACTTTACCTTTACCCCAAGGCTTTCGGGGACAACATTCCTCTGCACAATGGATTAAAGGTTGTTCGGTAATAGGTTGAAAGATTTCAAACCGATGAGCACATTGACTGCATTCGTATTGATAGGTAGGCATAAGTATTCCTTTCGTTAGAAACCGCCGTCTTTCGTTTAGAAGATCAGCTTCCTTGAGACTTGGTGTTCCACCGGCTTATCTTGTCTATTCTAATTTCGGTGGTTATTCCATCCTCTAAGGATACTTGGAGCACATCACCGGTTTTATGACCTAAGAGGGATTGACCGAAAGCAGCAAGATAGGAAATGATTCCTTTGGAGGGGTTACTGTCCCAAGCTCCAAGAATAGCTACAGAATTTGTTCTATTGGTTTTTAAATCCGTATAACTTACAACCGTTCCTATATTCACCGTAGTGGTATCCACGTTGGAAAAATCTGTAGCCCTGGCCCTACTGATCATCGACTCAAGCTCAGCTTTTCTTCTCATTAAAACAACCTGCATCTCTTTTGCTGCTTTATATTCATGATTTTCCCTGAGATCTCCATAAGATCGAGCATGAGCAATATCCTTACTATTTTCGGGTATTTTTTTCCTCACCAGCTCATCCAGCTCTTTTTTCTTTTGTTCCAAGCTTTCCCAGGAAACTATGAGCAAGCTTTCCCCCTCATTTCCCCGGTTGTTGCTGATAAGTTCTTGAACTTCAGGGGTAATCTTAACGATGGCTCCAAGCAAGGATCTTTTATCCAGTTCTTTAAAAACGGGACTCAGAAGAATGGTTCGAGTAATGTCTTTAACATCATCCAAGGAAGCATGAGAAAGCAGGCTGTAAATAAGCTCTGTACCAGAAGTAAGGAGATCGTATAATTTTTCCGCTTTTTTCCCCACAGCTCCTAGCTCTCTTTCCAGGACATAAAGGATACAATAAAACAGATGGATATTGAACAAGGGCTCGAATAGTTTATCCCTGTTTTTACATAACCAATATAACAATTCAACGGATAATGCTCTTTCTCTAATCAGCCGATTAAATCTTTCGACAAGGAGCTCTACTAATCCGGCCTGTACAAAAATCTTGACTATATTATCGGCCAGCCTGCCGTCCGCATCGTTCAGAAGATTGAAAAAGAGATCAACGGGCTTATTTTTTCTTTCCCAAATTAAAAGCAGAACTTTTTCTTGATTGGCTGAAGAGAGGGCAAGGAGAGAACCAAGCAGAATTTCAGGCTGTTCGGGAATATAGGGGTAAAGATCGGAATCGTTGGATTGGGAATGGGCAATTTTAGCTTTCTGGAGTATCTCCTCTTTCAAAAGAGCAAAATCCAAGCATGGAAAAGAATCCTTGTTGGACTTCGCCAACAAATCGTCAATGGCTTGAACCGCTTTCAAAGCCAGTTTTTGATCATCCCAGCTTTCCATTTCCTTCAGTATCTTGTTTAATGATTCCACCTTTTTTCGCGAAGGCAAGCTAGCCTCTAGAGTATGCATAAAGGAGGAAACAGGATCATGGGCTTTTTCTAAAATAAGAAAAGGTTCCGACTTCCTCGAAGGAACATGGATGTAAGCCGATTTTTTTAATACCTTTTTCGTATTTTCCCACCACTTTTTCCATAGCTCGGCCTGGATGACATCAGGACATAAAACGGTTTGCAGCTTTTCTAAAGTAGCTTTTTCTTTAAAAGAAAAGATAAAAATTTTTATAAGCTCTATGGGATTTTCCAGTGAAAGTTTTTGAACATAGGAAAGCTTTTCCTCCTTCAAAACAAGGAGATGATCAGTCGAAAGGAAAACCAAGGAACTAGAGGCAAACTCAAGATCCATCTGGTGAGCAGGTTTCTCTTTAAAATCGATGAGAATAAAGCCTGAATGCTCGTCAACCTGGCGGACCTTTCCTAGTCCCCAACTCTTGTGTAAACAAAAAGCCCCTTCTTTAAGATTATTTGTATTAATACATTGTTCATCCTCTAGATCTTCTTTATTAGAAATAATAGTAAATGTTTTGCTTGTCATAGGATAATCTATCTTAATAAGATAAGCTGTTTATTACAAGTATAAAATAATTTAATTAATCTTACAAACGTAAATCTCTTTTTTTATTGCCCTTTTTTATCCTGCTGAAGTCGGGTTGTTAAACGTAAATGTACAATAATAACTTCCATAAGATCTATCCTCTATACGTTTCACGGGAACCCCTAATACTTTTTCAAACATTTGCTTCTCAAAAATCCTTATTTTTGGATACTTGTCTAAAAGGGGCAAAATAGGGTTGTGAAATTCTATAATCTTGAATTCCTCTCCACTTTCTCTAACAAGCCTTCCCATGTATCCCCTTTCTTCTCTAAAACTCATGAGCTCTTTAGCCCTATCTTCCAAGGTTAAACTACTGACAGATTGGCTCAACTCTTCCCCATCCTTTCTAAAAACCCAGTATATCAGCCGATCCAAGGCCAAAGAACCGTATAAAGTTTCTATTCCACTCAAAAGCCTTTCAACGAAAGAGGAATAATCTTTCGGAAAAAAGATATCGGCCTTTTCCGTTAAGCAATAGACGATTTCGGGTCTTCCAATCGATTTTTGTCTTTTTTGCGTCTCAACGAAACCCTCCTTTTCCAATGCCAGGCAGTGTTGCTTTACACCCATGTACGATAAATTTATTTTTTTAGTTAATTCCCCTATGGAAAGTCCTGGATTTCTTTTCAATTCAAAAAGTATATTATAACGAGAATCTTTTATCAGGTTGGATAAAAGGTCGTTCATACTTTGTGGATGGAAAAAGGGTTCGTTGGATATCAAAAAAATGTTTTTACGCCGATATTAAAAAAATGGCACTCTCTTTTTTTATTGAAAAAATTTAAAAATTTGAGAATTCTTTTGCTTTTACCCTTTTTCAATGAAAAAAATAAAAGTCATGTTTCTTAGTTGTTTAATTTTTATCTGAAACTTCAAGAAAGTATAAGCCTATGTCTGTTTTCTATCACATTCTTATTGCGGATCCGATTTCCAAAAAAGGAATAGCTGAACTCCAAGCCTCGGCTCAACTCATAGTCGATGAAAAATACGGCTTAAAGGAAGACGAGCTTGCTCGGGTCATAGCCGACTACGATGGAGTTATTGTAAGGAGTCAGACTAAAATAACTCGAAAAGTTATCGAAGCGGGAAAAAAGCTCAAGGTCATCGGAAGGGCTGGCGTAGGGATCGATAATGTTGACGTTGATGCGGCTACGGAAAAGGGAATTGTAGTCATGAACACTCCGGGGGGAAATACCATAGCGACCGCAGAACACACCTTTTCTTTGCTTTTGGCTTTAGCAAGAAATGTAGCCCAAGCCCATGCTTCGATGCAGTTAGGAGAATGGAAAAGGAAAAACTTTGAAGGTATTGAACTCTACGGGAAGATTCTAGGCATCATAGGTCTTGGAAGGGTCGGTATGGAGGTAGCCAAGCGGGCCCTTGCTTTTGGGATGAAGGTCAAATGTTTCGATCCCTATCTGTCACCAACAAAAGTGAAGAACCTGCAAGTCGAACTTGTAAACAGCCTCGATGAGCTTTTCCAAGATATTGATTTCCTTTCCCTGCACGTTCCCCTGACCCAAGAAACCGAAGGGATCATCAACAAAGATAATTTAAAAAAGTGCAAACGAGGAATTCGAATAATCAACTGTGCCCGAGGAGGGTTAATTCGCATCGCCGATTTAGAAGAACTCCTAAAATCGGGATGGGTAGCAGGAGCCGCCCTCGACGTCTATGAACCAGAACCTCCGCCGGCTGATTTTCCTTTACGCGGCCTGCCCAATGTTGTTCTCACTCCCCATCTTGCCGCTTCCACCATTGAAGCGCAAGAAAATGTGGGAACCGAGATAGCGGCTATGGTCATCGATGTCCTTTGCCATAATATTATCCGCAATGCGGTTAACGTGCCCAGCGTGGATCCCAAAATCTTGTCAATCCTTAGACCTTACATGGCCTTGGGAGAAAAACTGGGAATTTTCATGAGCCAGTGGGTTGTGAATCGAATCGATAGCCTTACAATCTATTTTTCAGGAAAGGTAAACGAATACGATACAAGCCCTATCACCCGAGCGGTCTTAAAAGGATTTTTAAGAAAGGTCGCAGGCAAAGAAGTTAACGAGGTTAACGTTATATTCTTAATCAATACCCTGGGTATAGATGTCAAAGAAGTCAAGATGAGTAGTGCTGGAGAATTTGCTGAAATCATCGGCATAGAGGCCAAAACGGATGGACATACTTACCAAGCCGCTTCCACTTTCTATGGCAGGTCCCATAGGCTTGTTCAGCTTAATTTCAATCCTATTGAAGCTTCCATGGAAGGGATTTTGCTCCTCCTTGAAAACAAGGATAGGCCGGGCATAGTCGGAAAAGTTGGAACTATACTGGGAGAACACTCCATAAACATTGCGGCGATGTCCCTTGCCAGGGCAAAAGCGGGAGAAAAAGCCATCAGTATACTTAATCTTGATAATATCCCCTCCCCCGATATCCTCGTAAAGATACGAAACATTGAAGATATCTATAATGTCCAATTAATTTCGTTATGATTTTTCTTTATTCTTTAAAAGGTTTGTGACATATTCACATTGTGAAAAGAGGATTGGGAACTGTTTGTTTCATTCTCGTTGTTGCCGGTTCCTTATTAGCTTTATCCGCTGCCGAACCCCAGAAGAATGATCCAGAAGTAGCCCAAGCCAAAAAGATTGAAAAACATCCTAAAGCGGTTCCCTTAAAACCTGTTCCTGAAAAAGCTCGAAAGCCCCCCATGGCTCTTCCTCCAAGGGCAACAGGAATTATTCCTGAAGGGATCAGGCAAGGGCCTCAACTGATCAATCCTCTAGCTCCTAAGGAACTGGGATATGGACAGAAGTTTATGGCCAAAGATCCAAGACAGCCCCATCCCACATGGACAATCAACAGTACTGAGGTCATGACTCCTGGAGGTGGCCTTGAACTTTTTAGCTGGGAATGGTAAAACATATTTTTATCAAGCGGGTCTACGATGAGCCTGCTCCCCAGGATGGATACAGGGTTCTAGTCGATAGGTTATGGCCTAGAGGAATTTCCAAAGATAAATTAAAGATTGATACTTGGGCTAAAAATTGGGCGCCTTCTTCGGCATTAAGAAAATGGTTTTCTCATGATCCCCAAAAATGGGAAGATTTTAGAGAAAAATACCAAGAAGAACTTTTGTCCAAAGAAAAGGAAATCGGAGAGTTTCTTAAAAATTGCCCTTCAACGACAATTACCTTCCTCTACAGTGCCAAAGACAGCATCCATAACCAAGCGGTTGTTTTAAAATCTTTTATAGAAAATAGGATAAAAGATAAAACCTAATCCTCAAGCAGGCTTTCGAGGAGGGCAATATTAAGCTTGGATAAATCGGGGATAACTAAAGAGGCCCCTGTAAAATCCTGCTTGTTTGTATACTCATTAGGGGCGGCGATACACTTGATAGCTGCTTTGAGTGCGGCATGCAACCCCACCCTTGAATCTTCTATTGCAATAATCTCTTTATTCTTCAGGTTGAGAATCTTCAGGCAGTTGTTATAAAGGGGAGAATCAGGGGCGGTCTTTTTCCCCGCGTTTTTACCCAAAATAGGATGAATATAAGCCTTTGCTTCGGGAATATGCTTATCCAAAAAAGCCTCGATTTGTGCTTCAATGGAAGTCGACACTATAGCCACAGCTATATTTTGAGCAAGGGCTTGCTTGATCAACTCGGCTATCCCTTCTCTGAGACGGGCCTGGTGCACGTACTTTTTGATATAAAGCTCCTTTTTTATTTCTATCCATTTTCCAGACAGTTCTTTTATCGTTTTTTCCTCAACAAAAGGATAAAGTTTTTGATAAGCCCATTCCATTCTCGCTTGATTGCCGGGCAACTCCAAAAGGGAGACAAATTCTTCCCAAGACCACTCAATAGGGATGTGCATTTTTCGAAAAGCCTCATTACAGGCGGGCAAATGAGCTTCTTTTTCGGTATAGGCGATCGTTCCGTCAAAATCCAAAATGATCGCCTTTAGCAACCCTCTTGCCATCACTTTATTCTCCGGAGAACTGAGGGAATAATCCTTTTTGTCAACCGCTCATTAAATCTATCTTATTTCTTTGGAAAGACAAAAGCTTGGAAAAATTCTGGACTACTGACAGCTAGATCCTGGGGTAAGGTCGATTCGATGATTTCATTCTTAAAATGACTCAGTTCGAAATTTTGCAAGGCACAACGTAAGAGTGAGCAGATGTATTTATGGAGGATAATTAAAACATTAAAAAGCCTGGCTTCTTTAAAATAAATTTCCTTAACCGCCTCGACGATTCTTCTCTGTGCACTGTACACATCTTCTTTACTACCCGGGACCAGGGGAACGAGTCGAGGATCTTGAATCCATTTTAAATACAGTGAAGGGCTAAAAAGGGAAAGCTCTTGAGCTGTTTTCCCTTCCCACTCTCCCATGTCCATTTCTATAAGATCTTTTCGAATTTCCTGGGGAACACCCAAGTATTGGGCGTAAATTTCAGCCGTCTGTCTTCCCCGAGCAAGAGGACTGGAATAGATTTTAGTAATGTTCAGGTTTTTAATAATGGGCACATTGTTTTTGGCTTCCTTGATCCCCGCCTCACAAAGGGGAATATCCGTATGACCCTGAATCCGATGTTCCAGGTTCCAAGCGGTTTTGCAATGCCGGGCAAAGTAGAGAACTCCCATCTGTATTTGACAATAAAGCCGCCGATATATCAAGAGAGGCTTTTCTGGCGCTCCAGGGATCGGATGGCCGCTTCGACTACTTTTTCAGCCGTAATTCCAAATTTTTGATAGATCGTCTTGTAGGGAGCCGAAGCCCCGAAATGATCAAGCCCTACGACTTCACCTTCAAGTCCAACCCACTTAGCCCATGCCAATGTTGCTGCCGCTTCCACGGCGACCCTTGCTCGGATAGGTGAAGGAAGAACCTCCTCTTGGTACTCCGGGGATTGTTCAGCAAAGAGGTCCCAGGAAGGCATTGAAACCACCCGGGCAGGAATATTTCTCTGGGCTAGCAGTTCTTGGGCTTCAAGGGCTATATGGACTTCTGATCCGCTCCCGATTAAAATGACTTGAAAGCCAGGGGCATCAGAAATCACGTAAGCTCCCCGTAAAGCTCCAACGCTGGAAGCATACTTAGACCGGTCAAGCACGGGCAATGCCTGTCGGGTAAGAATTAAGCAAGTTGGTCTTTCTTTTTTGCTCAATGCTACTTTCCAGCCCTCAACCGTTTCCATTGCATCGCATGGCCTAAAAACCGTCATGTTCGGTATAGCCCGTAGAGCTGTGAGTTGTTCTACAGGTTGATGGGTGGGTCCATCCTCCCCTAAGCCGATGCTATCATGGGTAAAAATATAAATCACAGGCAACTTCATCATTGCGGCCAGCCTCATGGATGGTCTCATGTAATCCGAAAAGATGAGAAAAGTCCCTCCATAGGGTCTTATTCCTTTATGTAAAGACATGCCACTCATTATCGCCGCCATGGCATGTTCTCTAACTCCATAATGAATATACCTTCCCGAAAAATTTCCTTTGGATATATCTACAACTTCCTTCGGCCTCGTGTTATTCGAAGGCGTTAGATCTGCTGATCCGCCTACAAGAGAATCGATTTTTGAAAAAATAGAATTTATAACCGCTCCAGAAGCTGCCCGCGTAGCGATAGGCTTATCTAAAGGGAAGGTAGGCAACTGTTTATCCCAATCCTCAGGCAGTTCGTTTCTTAAGGCCTTATGCAAGCTCTCCGCTTCCCGGGGATAAATATGGGCATACTTCTTGTAAAGTTCCATCCACTGCTGTCGCTTATGTTTTCCTCTCTGGGCGAATGCATGAAAATATTGAACAACTTCTTCCGGAACATAAAAGAGAATGTCGGCAGGCAATCCCAGTTTTTCTTTGGCCAACCTTACTTCTTCAACCCCAAGAGGTTCCCCATGAGCTTTTTCTGTATCTTGTTTATGAGGACTGCCATAGCCGATATGGGTTTTAGCAATGATCATATGAGGCCTGTCTGTGCTCAATTTTGCTTTTGAAAAGGCCTCTTCAACCTGTTTGCGGTCGTTTCCGTAAATTTGTTGCACTTCCCATCCATACGAAAGGAATCTCTCTTTAACATTGTCACTGTAAGCTAAAGAAGTATGGCCATCGATCGTTATACCGTTGTCGTCATACAATACGATTAATTTTCCTAAGCCCAAGTGACCCGCCAGTGAGCAGCACTCGTGGGAAATCCCTTCCATCAGATCCCCGTCGCTGGCAAAAACATAAGTCCAATGGTCAAAAAGTTCAAAACCGGGCTTATTGTAGCGGCTAGCCAAAATTCTTTCAGCTAAAGCCATGCCCACCGCATTCGCGATTCCCTGTCCTAGCGGTCCGGTCGTTGTTTCTATTCCAGGAGCATGCCCATACTCGGGATGACCCGCTGTTTTAGACCCAAACTGTCTGAAATTTTTAAGATCTTCCAAAGAAATATCATACCCGCTCAAAAAAAGTAGGCTATAGAGCAGCATGGAGGCATGACCACAAGAAAGAACAAACCTATCCCGATCAGGCCAATCGGGATCCTCGGGGTCAAAATTCAAAAACCTCGTCCAGAGAACTACAGCCGCATCCGCAAGGCCCATAGGTGTACCCGGGTGTCCCGAATTGGCCTTCTGGACAGCGTCCATAGCTAGCCCTCGAATGACATTGACCGCCAGTTGTTCTAATTTCGAATCCTGAAGCAAATCTTTTTCTAAGCTTTCCCTATTCTTAGTCATTGCGCTTGATCTCCATGTTAATTTCCTTTAGGCTTAATTCTCTTTGCCTCCTGATTCGTGAAAGAGCATCGACAGGAGGAGCAAAAGGAATCGTCGCATTCTCGTCGTATGCTCTCAAAAGATGGTAGGCTAAAAGGAGTTGGGTCAAAGCCAAAGGATGACTGTGTTTAATTTCATTTCTATCCAGATACCTTCCCAGCCTATCCAGGTTTAAAGGAGGTACCCCACGAGGAAGGTGACTCCAGATCGTTTTTTCTAGTCTAAGAGCCTCTTCCTCGGGAACATTACCGTCGATTTCTAAAATATCTACCGGTTTACCCATATCCCTGCCTAGTTCTAGGCGTATGCCATGATTTTCTGCACGATTATCGATAAGATAAGAAAAATCGGGATGAGGGATGGTAGGCCGCAAAACAAGCCTCGTGTTTAAATGACCATCAATTTTTTCGGGATCTACTCCTTTGGGGGGATAAAAAGTAACAATAATGTCGGCAAATTCCCGCTGGGGCCGTATATAGGCTTCAGAGTCAGGTTCCCTTTTGATGAGTTCTTCTAAAACTTGCTCACGGGTATACCCCCTCTTAGTCGTGTCTCTCTTGATCTTCCAAACCCTTCTCAATTCTTCGGGAGGATTTAAATAAACCTTGACATCGTAAAATTGACGCATGACCCGGGTATAAAACCCAAGAAGGCCTTCAACGATGATAAATTCCTTGGGCATGATATATTCGGGACGAACAAGTGAACCGTTGGAATGATCGTAGACGGGCTTTAAAATCGGCAAGCCATAATGAAGCCGCTCAAGGTGCTGTTCCATGATATCCAGGTAATTGCACTCCGGATGGAGAGCGGTTATACCTATCTGCGCCCTTTCCTTGCGATCGTACTTATGATAATCATCGGTACAAATGTGGGTGACGCGATCAGCCCCTAATAAATTTACCAGTCCTCCTGTTAAAGTAGACTTACCCGCAGCACTATCTCCAACGATTCCAAGCATTATAGGACGCCGCATAGCTTCAAAACCTTCAACTTATTCTTCTTTTTCGGTTTTAAGTTGCGCTTCTTTAAAGACCCGACTCTGTCTAATATCGCTTTGATCAATCCTCATTAATTCAGTTGGAGGCATCCTTCCTCCTTGTTGAATAAGTCGAGCCGCCTGCCGCAGTTTAAATCGATCGATCGCATTTCTTACACTTCGGGCATTCGCAAAAAGGGGTTGCTGCATACGCAGTTTTAGGTATTCCTCAAAAGCCTTTCGAGATTCCTCGTCAAAAAAATACATCTGTTGTTTTAGCATAAGGTCAGCGATGGCTATAAGCTCTTCATAGGTATAGCTTGGAAACTGGATATGGTGAGTTATTCTTGATCTCAAGCCAGGATTCATCTGGAAAAACAATTCCATCCTGTCCTGGTAACCTGCAAATATCACAACAAGATCTTTCCTGTTGTTTTCCATGGCTTGCAAAAGAATTTCAATCGCTTCCTGGCCATAATCTCTTTCACTTTCGGGTCGGTATAAAGAATAAGCCTCGTCAATAAAAAGAACGCCACCCATTGCCCTTTTTATTACTTCTTTGGTTTTTGGCGCGGTATGCCCTACATACTGCCCAACGAGATCCTCCCTTGATGCGGTGATAAGATGGCCTTTCCTGACATAACCAAGCCTGTGCAAAATTTTTCCCATCTTCATCGCCACCGTCGTTTTTCCCGTGCCGGGTGGACCCGTAAAAGACATATGGAGAGATGGAGGTTCGGTCACTACTCCCGCTATTTCTCTTAGTCTTTGGACCATGAGAAATGAAGCGATCTCTTTGACTCTCTGTTTTACCGGTTTAAGACCGATCAATTCCCTTTCAAGGTCTTCCAATACTTCCTCGATTCGAAACTGGTTTAATTGCTCACCGATATCGATAAGCGAAATTCCTTCTTCTGACCCCTTGGATAAAACAATCTCTTTTTGCTGAACCTCCATCTCTTTTTCCGTTGGTTTAATTTATTGATAAAAGCAGTCAGCTTTTATAGCGCTGACCTTTAGGTTTATCAATGGCATAAGGCTTTAGCTGGTATTTCTGCTGCCTGTCTGCCCACTCCGTTCTAACCAGCTCAAAACCCGGTTCTTCCTTGGGACGGTTACAAATAAAACTGATCATCGTGGTCTGATATCCTTGCTGGCGATTGTAACCGCTAATGCGGATGTAATGGTTGGGGTAAGCCTTTCGGCATTCGTTTAACTCCTGCATGACCGCAGCCGGATCCTTTATATCAAAAAGGGGAAGCCCCCACATATCCCAATAGGTATGCCGCGGATGAGGATTGTCGGTATATTCGATCATTATCGACCAACCTTGATCAATGATATATTGAACTTGGGCCGCTATCTCTTCATCGGTCAAATCCGGAAGATAGGAAAAAGTACCCTGTGTTATTCTCATAATCGTTATCCTTAAGTTTTACCGGTTTTATATAATTCTTCTACGCAATCGTAGGCATCGCCACCGCATCGGGAACGTCGGTGGACTCGAATTCGAAGCTTATATCTTTCCATGTTTCGATCGCCTTAGCCAAAGCGGGACTCCACCTGCAGGCTTTCTCCAGGATTTCAGGCCCTTCCCTAAGAATGTCTTTCCCTTCATTCCTTGCCTGAACCATAACCTCTACAGCCACCCGGTTTGCCGTGGCCCCGGCAGCAATACCATCGGGATGACCTATAGTCCCCCCACCGAACTGCAGGATGGTATCTTCTCCCAGGTAACTTAAAAGTAAATGCATTTGCCCTGCATGGATTCCACCAGAGGCTACAGGCATGACTCCAGGCATCGAGGCCCAATCTTGTTCAAAATAAAGACCAAGGAGAGGATCCGCTTCGGTATACTGTGTCCTCAAAGTTTTGTAATAACCTTGAACAGAATGCAGATCTCCCTCCAGTTTCCCCACAACCGTGCCCGCATGAATATGGTCTACTCCGGCAAGCCGCATCCACTTGGCAATCACCCTGAAATTGACTCCATGAATCTTTTGTCGAGTATAGGTACTGTGCCCCGCGCGATGAAGATGAAGTAATACACCATTTTTTCTACACCACTTCGCCATCGATTGGATTGCCGTAAAACCGGCTGTCAAATCCACCATGATGATCACGCTGCCTAGCTCCTTGGCAAATTCCGCTCTCTCATACATCTCTTCCATGGTGGCGGCTGTCACATTAAGGTAATGGCCCTTAATTTCTCCCGTTTCCGCCATCGCCTTGTTGACAGCTTCCATGCAAAAAAGCCACCTATCCCTCCAACGCATAAAAGGCTGGCTGTTGATGTTTTCATCATCCTTGGTAAAATCGAGCCCTCCACGCAAAGCCTCGTAAACAACCCTACCGTAATTCTTTGCGGATAAGCCCAGCTTGGGCTTCACCGTCGCCCCCAAAAGCGGTCTTCCATACTTATTGAGGTATTCTCTCTCCATCATTATACCGTGGGCCGGTCCCTGAAAAGTTTTCACGTAATGGGGTGGAATCCTCAAATCCTCAAGCCTCAAAGACTTCAGAGCTTTAAAGCCAAATACATTTCCGATGATAGAGGAGGACATGTTGGCTATCGATCCTTCCTCAAAGAGATCGAGGTCGTAAGCAATAAAGGCTATATACTGGTTTGTCCCGGGAACCGGTTCAACGCGGAAGCATTTTCCTTGGTAATGTTCGTAGGCGGTGAGTCTATCCGTCCATACCACCGTCCAGGTTGCCGTTGAAGATTCTCCTGCAACAGCGGCCCCAGCTTCAATGGGTTCTACCCCTTCTTGCGGGACGAACCGAAACGCAGCAAGAATATCGGTATCCTTGGGAACGTAATCGGCATTATAATACCCCATTTCGGCATAAGGGGTAACACCTGCGGACCACCTGCTTTTTTTTGCACCTGCTTTTCCATCGCCTGCTATCACCATTGATTTACTCCTTTTTTACTTCTTTTTATACTTTAAGAATATTCAACCAAAAGAAAAAGCCAAAACAACATTTTACAAAGATTTTTCTATTTTTTTGATGACTTCTGCGTCCATCTTATGCTGGAAATTAGAAAAATCACCTATAGCCAAAAGGCTATAAAGCGTATCCAAGGCTATTTTTTTTGTCAACTCTGAATTTAAATCGGGCAATTTCCCTTTTTTCAATTCCGCCCATTCCTGCACGGTCGGTGCATAAAAGAAATCCCCAAATCCGGCTTTTTCAAAACTCTTTTGTAACCCTTCTCCATCCATTTCTTCAAATTCAGCAGAATTTCTCAAAGTAATTAGAAATTCGATAAATTCCGGTTCGACCACAAAAAGGGACCGGAGCCGGTTCTCCCCTATCTTGCTCACCACCTCTTCTTTTAAATGCAGTTGATCAACATAACTCTGTTCCAATTTTGAAGCGATTTCTCCAGCAGGAACTTCTTTCTGCATCAAAAAATCTTTTAGTACCGGGTAAGGAGAAGTATAAACGTCGCAACCTGCAGTCAATAAAAAAGTCTGCCACTTGCGCATGCTGGCCACGATATTGAGGGTTTTCAGGCCATACTTCATTCTCAATTTGCTGAGCTGCCTTTGGGCTTCCAACACCACCTGTTCGCCAAGTAATTCCGATTGCAAGCCTTGGCTTAATCGTCCAATAAAGACATTGCTGCGGTGCGGGTTGGCAAGAAGGGCTGCGGCAACAACTTGCCTGGCTGAAAATGTAGCGGTAAAGTTTACAGCTATCCCCGCTTTTTCCAGTTCCCTCGCTATGATGAAACAGTGGGGAAAATGAGGAGTAAAGGGAACTTTCACAAAGGCATTAGGATTAGTCTTAGAAAGGCACCATGCTGCTCTAAAAGAATTTTCAATACTTGGAGCAAGCTCCGTATGAAGTTCCAAGCTTATTTCCCATCTCCTCCCCATTCCGTATCTTTCGGTTGTTTCTATACCTATTCTCCCATTGATAATCGTATAAAGAACGACAACCAAATCCCCTAAACTCAATCCCGGATTTTTTTCTTTTAAACACTTAATCCAATCCCCTACTTTATCTTCGGTATCCTGCTCAAAATACCGGTTAAAAATTTTAGCTACCAGGGGTTGATTGGTAGTATTTCCATCTATTTCCTCGTTGTAAATAAGCTTATCCCTGTCTTCTGAGCGGATAATTAAATCGTCCAGCTCTTGGAAATCGGCACTATCGACATAAATATGGCTGGTCCCGGCCCTTTTGAGTGCCCCTAACATGGGATGGGATAAAAAGTAGGCTTCCTGTAAAGGCTTGCTTTTTCCCCTTACCCGTTCAATGGCATCCAGGATCGATTCTTCCAGGGATCCAATTAAATCATCAAGGTTGATTTTCATAAGCTTGTTTTTCATCATAGAAGATGGATAAGAAAAATACTTATAGCAACAACAATAAAAACCCCATTGAAAACATAAACCACTCAGCTCACAAAGGAAAACCGCATAAATTTTATTTTTGATAATCCTTTCCAATCCATGCTATTTTTATATTCCAGTTTTTTTATTTGATTTTACAACGAATCTCATTTTAATTAAAACCTTCTGGATTTTAAACATGAAAGCCATCATACAGACAGGAGGAAAACAATACTGGATAAGCGAAGGAGAGGAGTTAAACATTGAACTGCCTGCGCACCAACCGAATACGAAAGATACACTCCTTCAAATCAACGAGGTCCTTTACGTCGGGGAAGGACAAATGAAGCAGGTAGGGCAACCTTTTGTCGCTGGTGCTTCGGTCGAGCTGGAGTGTCTTTCTGAAATAAAAACTCCAAAGGTTATCGCCTTTAAGTTTAAACGCAGAAAGGGTTACCACAGGACTGTTGGGCATAGGCAAAAACTGCTGCGGGTAAAAGTTAAAAAAATTCATCTTCCTGTATAAACTAAAGCGAAGATATATCTAACCCATAGAGAGGAGGGTTCTTGTATGGCACATAAAAAAGGACAAGGCAGTACGAGAAACGGTAGGGATAGCCACAGCAAAAGATTGGGCATAAAGGAATTCAGTGGAGAAGTCGTAAAAGCGGGTCATATTCTCTTACGACAAAGGGGGACGAAATTTAAACCCGGTAAAAACGTAGGAATGGGAAGAGATTTTACTCTCTATTCTCTTGTCCATGGCCAAGTGGAATGGGACGGTTCAAGACGTCTTGTCCATGTCAAACCCTTCAATACCGCTTAATTCCAAAACGCTTCCCCTTGTTTCCCTTTGTTCTTTTCTTGGGTATATTTAACAAGAATGTTTACCGATTACGTCCGTATATTAGCCAAAGCAGGAAAAGGAGGCAATGGTTGTATTAGTTTTTGCCGGGAAGCCTTTCGTCCTCATGGTGGGCCCGATGGAGGAGATGGGGGTAAAGGGGGAGATGTGATCCTAGAAGTTAATCCTCAGCTTTCCGATCTTTCTCATTTTCTTTTTTCTCCCCATCAGTTTGCCGAGGATGGTCAACCGGGAAAGGGTCAAAAAAGAAAAGGACGTGATGGGAAAAACCTCAAATTGGAAGTTCCTCCCGGGGTAGTCGTCTATCAGCTTGATCCCAACCGAATTTTTCATTCATCTCGGGATCTTCTCCCTATCCCCAAGCCGGGTGAACCGCTGAAAAAGATAGGAGAACTGATTGAACCGGGTATGCGTTTTATTCTTTGCAAAGGCGGTAAAGGAGGAAGAGGTAATTTTCAATTCCGTAGCCCGATCAATCAATCTCCACGCTATTGTGAAGAAGGAGAAGAAGGACAATCTGGGCAGTTCCTTTTGGAATTAAAAACGATAGCTGACGTTGGGTTTGTTGGGCTACCTAACTCGGGTAAGTCAACGCTACTTAGGCAGGTGACAGATGCAAAACCCAAAACAGCCCCTTACCCATTCACAACCTTAAAACCCCATGTGGGCATCGTGAACTTTGACGACGGTTATAGAATGTCATGTGCCGATATTCCTGGACTTATCGAGGGAGCTCACCAAGGTAAAGGACTTGGTTTTTACTTCCTAAGACACATAGAGAGGTCCCATCTTCTCGTTTATGTTCTTGACCTTGCCGACCCCTTTCTTGATCCCGTCCAAGTATTCTATACCCTTCGTAATGAACTTGAAAAATACAATAAAGAACTCTTAAAAAAACCGTTTCTTATTGTAGGCAACAAAGTGGATCTGGTTGCAGCGGATAGCTTAAATCACAAGTCCTTGGATTTCAATAAAAGAACGGGTTTAAGTTTTTTGCCCATATCTGCCCTGAAAGCTCAAGGAATTGAGCTGTTTTTGAATTCTTGTCGAAAAAGCTTTGAATCCACCAAGAAATTAATTCCCTCTTCTCCAAAAGTCCTTTCCCCATTAACATAGCTTAAAAGCTCATTCTTATGGAAAAGTCCTCACTTTGTTTGATTTTCTACGGTATTGCCCTTATCTTGCTTGGGCTCGTGGGATATTTATCCAATCCCAAGAAAGCCAAGACTTCTCTCTTTAGTGGGAGCGGTATGGGTATAATAGCGATCATTCTTGGTTTTTTTTCGAAACTCGCATTAGCCCTAGTCCTTTCTCTGGTTCTTATTTCGCTTTTCAGTCTCATGCTTCTGTGGAGGGCGGTCGTCTCATGGAGGCTTGTTGCAGCGGGTAACAAGAGCAAATTATTTGTTGCTTCCCTGCTTTCTTTAATGCTCCTTTTGTCTTTGTTTGTCCTGGGTTACCTCTACTCGGTCCGTTAGCATGAGAAGGGATCTAGGGATAAGTGGCAACTGTCCAATCAAAAGAAAAGAACAAGCTCTTCATTTTGGGACGATTGTCTAAAAACTGCACTTCATCTGTCGATGCCAAAAAACCGATCTGCTCTTTGACCATGCAAGCCTTTATAGGGACGATCCCCGACCATCCTCCTTCCAGCTTCTTTTGGACCTACCAGGGAAATCTTATCCGTGGCCGCTTTTTACCGATCCACGGGCCAAACTGCTTCTTAGAATAGGTATTCAGAATCTTTACAAGCCCATTTCAACATGAAATTCAATAATGGGCATTCAGCCCTTGATCCTTTTCTGTTGGAAAATTACAACAAAGCCGCTAACTTAATAGGTAGTCTGCCCTGATACAAAACCGCGAGATTTTTCCTGGGCGTATATCCCCTTAATCGGAAGCTTTCCTCAAACCAAAAATGTTCCTGTCAGCATAAAGCTTGAATGATCTTCTGTTGCTTTATAAGCTTTTGATAATAAGCATCAAGTTAAAACCCGCTCCCCATGCCGAAGGCATTAGGATAATGGGTGATTTTGGGTCGAGTTCCCTTAAAAAATAAAACTTCAACAACGTCAAACCGATAAGCGACAACCGGATTTTTAAGAAGCTTCAGGTAAGCATGGGCGGCAGCAATCAGGTTTCTTTTCTTTTGAGCATCAACGGCCTCGTAAGGGAAACCGTATTGAATGGAGCTGCGAGTTTTAACTTCAACAAAAACAAGCACTTCTTTATCCCTACATACAAGATCGAGCTCGTAACCCTCGATTTTTACATTTTTGAGTAATATCTTATACCCTAAGTTGTGAAGGAAAAAAGCCGCCTCTTTTTCTCCCCTCTGTCCGACAAGACTGTTTACCTTGCGGGGATTCTTAAAAAAATTTTTTTTCTTTATCCAATTCCGAATAGAGATCCATTTCATAATTCAAGGACTTCGCAAGGTGCAACCTCTTAACCAAAAAGGATTTCCGGTGATAAGGACTAAGGCCTTTGGTTCTCAAGGATTCAAAATGATTGGCTGTGCCATATCCTTTATTTTTTTCCCAGCCATATTCCGGATAAAGGGAACTGAGTTTAACCATCCAGCCGTCCCTGCTGACTTTCGCCACCAAGGAAGCTGCAGCAATAGAAGCTACTTTAGCGTCTCCTCCCACTATCGTTAAGGAAGGGATAGATAGATGAGGGGGACTAAAAATTCCATCAACAAGGAGAATATCCGGTCTTTCTTCAAGACAAGATATAGCTCTTCTCATCGCTAAAAGACAAGAGCCGTGGATGTTTATTCTTTCAATCTCTTCAACAAATGAAAAACCTAGGCCAAAGCTTATCCTTCCCTCTTTGAGCAACCACTGTACAACTTGCTTCCTTTTTTTTTCCTCGACAGCCTTGGAGTCTTTTAAATACTTGTGAAAAGGTAAATCCTGAGGCAAGATTACGGCAGCGGCAACCACTGGTCCTGCTATGGCCCCCCTGCCCACCTCATCAATTCCCGCGATAACCCGATAACCCTTTGTAAGAAGTCTTTTCTCGTAGGAAAGATCAAGGGGATTCATTAATCATCCCGCCGTCAAAGATCGGGCCAAGCTTTTGATCCATTTTCCTTGTCTATTTTATACCGAGCATCGCCTCTTTGCCTTTTTGCTTGCGCAGATAATAAAGCTTGGCTCTTCTTATTTTCGGGGCTTTTCTTTCTACGATGATTTTTTCAATCGCCGGGGAATGAAGTTTAAAATTCCTTTCAATTCCTTCCCCATAACTTATTTTTCTTACAATGAAAGATTCATTAATTCCCCTGCCTTTCCTGCTGATCACTATTCCTGAAAACGATTGGACTCTTTCCTTTTCACCCTCGATAACTTTCGACATAACCGTCACGTAATCCCCCTGGGCAAAAAACGGAATATCCTTTTTGAGTTGCGTCGATTCAATTTTTTCAATAAGGTTCATCATATTCGTTCTCCTTTCTTTCTGGCTTCCCAAAGGTCTTTGCGCATTTTTTCTGTTTTCTCTTCAGAAAGCCGCTTCCTCCATAAGAGTATCCGCCTATGGTCTCCAGACAACAAGACAGCCGGAACTTCCCAATCCCTGAATTTTCTCGGTCGAGTATACTGGGGCCCTTCAAGTAAAAAATCCTCGAAGGATTCATCAAGGATTGAATCCTGATTGCCCAATACGCCCGGAATCAATCTTACCACGCTATCTATAATAACGAGTGCGGCGATCGTCCCGCTACTTAATATATAATCTCCAATGCAAATTTCCAGGTCAACAAGTTGATCAATAACACGCTGATCTATTCCCTCATATTGGCCACAAATAAAGATCAATCGATTTCTCTTGGACAAATCTTTAGCGAGCTGTTGGTCAAACTTTATTCCCGAAGGCGAAGGGCATACCACCGTATCTTTATCCTTACACCAGCCAATCGCTTCTACGGCTTCGAAAATCGGCTCACATTTTAAAACCATCCCAGGCCCTCCCCCATAAGGTCTATCATCCACCGTCTTATGTTTGTCCCGTGCATAATCCCTGAGCTGATGAACAAAAAGCTCCAATAGCCCCTTTTTTAAAGCTTGCTTAAGAATACCTTCTTCCGAAGCCGATTCGATAATTCGGGGATTGAGGGTTACAACATCGATTCTCACTTTAATTAAGAAAGGGGATCAGTAGGTGTCCTTTTTTTTGCGATCCATCCATTCTGCTATCAAAAACGTGCACAAATATTCGCCCCGTTTTCTTCCTGCCCAGAGGGGTCTTGCCGACCCCATTCGCATCCAAGAGGCCTGACTTTGCCGGCTAGGGCAGAGAACCTCTCCGTAGCAGTGAAGCCATTGCTGGATGGACTCGCCACGGGTAGGGCAGTTGTGGTTGCCAGCCGCTTTGTGCTCATCGCAATTTCCATAATCAGCATTATGCATTAATGCGAATGCAATCCTGGAGTCTAGCCCCTTGGAAGGACAAAGGCCCCTTGTCAGTTGTCTTTAGTTTCTAATTTTGAAACCTTTTTGATAATTTGATCCACTGTTTCGGTGGGCTTTGCTCCCTGCTTAAGCCAGTAACTCACTCTTTGAAGTTTTAAACGGTAGCCCTGCGGAGCCTCAACCATGGGATCATAAAACCCCACTTCTTCGATATACTTTCCGTTGGTAGGGCACCGTTTATCCGCCACAACGATCCTATATTGAGGTCTACCTTTCTTTCCCTCTCGTCTTAATCTTATTACAACAGCCATAGGCCTTCTTCCTTGTATACCAATAAAAAGTTAAAAAATTTTATTCTTTTACAATATTAAAATGGCTTTAAACCACGTAAAAGAAAGACTCTACAATCTAAAGGATAAAACTCAAGCGTTAGTTTTTAAAAAAAGGAAGTTTAAAACCCTCCTTGGAAGAAAACTTTTTGATCATTTTACGAACGGCGTCAAATCTTTTTAAGAATTCATTGATCTCGGTCACCGTTGTCCCGCTGCCCTTGGATATCCTCAGTTTTCTTTTGCCATTAATGATATCGGGGTTTTTTCTTTCCTCAGGAGTCATAGAAAGAACAATGGCTTCTATCCTCTTCAATTTTTTATCATCGATTGTGAGTTGCCCTTTGCCCGGAAAAGCAGGAAGATAGGAAAGGACCTGTTCTAAGGGACCAAGTTTTTTGAGCATACGCATCTGGACCAGAAAATCATCCAAACCAAACTGCTTAGAACGAATCTTTTTTTCGATTTCAGCAATCGATTCTTCTTTGACTTGAGCTTCTACCTTTTCAACAAGAGAAACGATATCTCCAAACCCAAAGAGCCTATCCACCAATCTGTCCGGTCGGAACACTTCCAAAGACTCTATCTTTTCTCCCGTTCCCATGAAAAGAATGGGAACACCGGTTACCTTTTTTACTGAAAAAGCAGCTCCTCCACGAGCATCACCGTCGAACTTGGAAAGAATCAAGCCCGTTAGGGGAATCTTTTGCCTAAAGGCCGCGACGACATCAACTCCTTTTTGTCCCGTAGCTGAATCGATAACAATCAAAACTTCCTGGGGAGAAACAAGCTCATAGATGTGATGCAATTCTTCAAGCAGCTCATCATCCAGGTCCAGTCTTCCCGCAGTATCATATATGACCACAGAAAGCCTATCTTGCACAGACTCCGTGGCAACCCTCAGTAGAAAATCATCGAGTTTTTCAGCTTCTTGAGGAGAATAAACGGGAGCTCCTACTTGCGAAGCAAGCTTCGAAAGTTGTGCGATAGCCGCCGGCCTGGTCAGGTCTGCAGCCACCAATCCAACCCTTTCACGATTTTTTTTACACCATAAGGCTAGCTTGGCTGCTGTAGTTGTTTTCCCCGATCCATTTAAACCGCACAGCAATATCCTCAAAGGACGATCAGTAGAGAGCCCATTTTTATCGGCCTCAAGATACTGGATAAGCTCGTCATGAAAAATCTTTATGAACTGATCTCCAGGTCGAATAGTCTCCAAGACTTTCTTTCCCAAAGACTTCTGCTTGACTTCTTCGCAAATTTCTTTGACAACCTGGACATGGACATCGGAAGCTAAAAGGGCAAGCCTAATTTCCCTGATCGCTCCCGAGATATTTTCTTCACTAAGCTTCCCATAGCCCCTAAGATTTTTAAATAGGGACTGCAATTTTTGTTGTAACAGCTCTAACATAACCCCTACCAATTTATTGTATCAAAACAAGGCCGTTTTGAAGTCTTGGGCAAAACCGATATAAAAGGATCATCCAAGGAATAAAACTTAGAATTCCCTATTTGAACATAATCCCAGTCTATAACATAGGAAACCTTCTCTTTAGCAAGCTGTTTCATAAGGAGGCTGCGTACGTAGGCGCGGGTGTTTCGAGGAGGATCCGCTATAAAATTGGTTTGAGGCCAACTGGGTAGGTTGAGATCTTCATAACGGGTATTGGGAAGAAGCCACACAAAATTCTTTTTCCTGTCGATCTGATGGTACTCTAAATCAAGGCTATCAAGCCAAGGATCATCCCATGCTATGTTTTCTTTCATACAAAAGGACTCCAAAAGATATTTTTTCGTGATCCAATCTACTTTACCTATCAGTTTTTCCTGATTGCCGGAAAGCCCTTCAAGGACTTCCTCCCAAGCTTCCAAGATCCAATAGGCATCTTCGTCTTTTTCTTCCAACTTCTGAGCTTGAAGATAATACTCGGATAAGACTTCCACCGGGGTCCATTTTCGTCCATCGGCAAGTTCGATCAGTAAGTCCGCTGACGCAACATGGGAAACTTGTCTCATGGTTTTTACTGGATCAGTAAAAGCGATCGGGGGCAGCTTTCGACATTCGAGTAGATCCAAGACAAGGGCTGTTGAACCCACTTTGAGAGCCTGTGAAAAAGGCAAAATGTTCGAATCTCCGAGAAGAAGATGCAGCCTACGGAATCGACAGGGATCGCTAAGGGGTTCATCCCTGGCATTAATCAAGGCCCGGTTAAATTGGACCCACTCATAAATCTCGGTCTGGATATAATCCGCGCGCTGCATGACCTGGAAATTTACCGTTTTGCCCTCTTTCTTGTTATATTTCCTTGAAGATAGCACGCTGCCCACGCGTCCGCTTCCTACCATCAACCCTCTTATGGCCAAGAAAGCAAGAAGAGAATCCACGTTTTCCTGGGTTAAAGGAGCATTGCGATGGATCAAGTAATTCTCATGGCATCCAAAAGTTGCTCCCGTATAGTGATCTATGTTGTTCTTTATAAATGAAACCTTGCTGCTCAGACCAAGTTCATCAAGAGCTGTTTGAAGCAATTTTTCCCCGGCATAATCGGAGGCGACAAGATCGGCCAAGTTCTTGCATTCTGAAGTACAGTACTCAACATGCCCCATGTCGATATAAAGCCTGCCCCCGTTAAATAAAAAACCTCCATTACCCGCCGGCTCGTCGTAATCCCTGTCATGGACATCGATAAGCCCCATTTTTTTTTCAAGGATGAGATAATCTTTAACTTGTTCAGGGACAGACAATAGATCTGTTCCCTGGTTAAAAAGACATCCATACTCCGTTTCTAATCCAACAATGCGTCTCATCGAAATGTCGATCCTCCAACCCAAAAATTCAACTTTGCCCTTCTCCGTCGGAACTTTACTTGTTCAGCCCCCACGTTCCACGATCAAGAGGCTTGAAACTTTGCTGTTCATAAAGAGCCCGGTCCATAAATACCACTTCGAAATCAGAATCGGCTGCCCATGATAAAACTTCTTCCGCCGGTTTTTTTATTACCTCTTCTAGAGTTATTTTCGAATCTAAGCTCTCAGATGCCCATAATATCAGTTTTATGGCATAACCCGCCATGGTCTCGACGGTTTTGAACTCTTGGAAACTTAAACCTTGCCTTTCTTTAAGAAATCCCTCCATAACTTCTTTTTTACCGCTAATGACCAGTCCCTTGGAGATCTCTCTGCCGAAAGTGGTGGCATAGCTCCCGTCATAATCAACTGTCCAACCTTCATCTTTTTCGATCTTCTCCCCCAATTCAACAAACAAGCATCTAAAAAGAAAAGGGGCTGAAAAAATTTGCTCGAACGCATTTTTGAGGGCAACAGCCAAGCTATAGGCAACGATTCTTCGAGCCGAAACATCTTGCCTAGATCGGGTAAAGCCTTCCAGGTGAGCAACCTCAATTGCAGATTGCCTGATCTTTTCCATGTCCGCAGGATGACCAAGGCAACCCATGGCCAGATGGTCGTAAATTTCGTAAATTTTAGGGGTTCCCGCCTTTTTTGTCGCTAGAATAATCCCCGGTTCTCCATTAACCATAACAACGGGGGCAGCCCCATCGAGCTGGTCTTCTATGTACTCTCTTCTATTCGCAATGGCTTCAAGCCAACGGTATGGCTCTTCGATCACCGTTCTTTCTCCTTTTCCTTGTTAATCTATCATCGGTTAATGAACAAAACAGTTTAAAATTGCCTATAAAAAATACAAAAGAGAACAGGAGAGTGCTATCAAATTCCTTGATCTTGATACCGAGAAAAAAAAGAAAAATTTTTCTCTTTTTCTATATAAGCCCGAAAAAAAAATTCAATGCAACCGCAACTACTCGCCCATCTAGAAAAAAAACCCCGGTCAATTCTTTTTTTGTCTTATCTCCTTATAAAAAAAAGATTTTTTAATGATTAAGAAAGTCAAAGGCGGCTCTTGTCTCTTTAGGCATTCTTAAATAACTCTTCTAACCTTTCTTCTGGAACGGAAACAACACCACTTTCCTTCAAAATTTTTACCTGGGGATATATTTTAGCCCTCCGATTAACTCCCCCGGTCGCCGTGTCGGACTCTGCAGCGATATCAAGAAGCTGAAGGGCCAAGCTAATAGACTCTTCCTCGCCTCTTTCATTCGTCGGTTTTCCGCTCCATCTATTGATATATTGTAAAATGCTCCGAACAGCCGCAGAACCCGATCCGGAAACGGCAAAATCTACCGTTTGAAATTGAGCTCCCAAGGCATCATAAAAATAAATTGCCGGTTTTTCCTTTCCAAAGGGATCCCCCAATGCAAGAAGGGGGACGACAATACCGATGCCCTGCAGGGACATAGGCATGTTGTCTTTCAAGAGCTTGCTTACCATTCTCACCTTTGCGGCAACGCTCAGAGGCTGAAGCTGGCTTCTTCTGTAAAATTCAAAGGAATGCTGAAGTACGCGGGCAATTTCAAAAGCCGTTGCCGGTGTTCCTGCCACGGCTAAAATGGTGTTTCGGTCTATAGAGATGACTTTTTCAGCTCTTTCATGAATAACCAAGTTTCCGGCCGTAGCCCTCCTATCTCCTGCAACAATGACTCCTTCTTTATAATAAAAAGCAAGGATCGTTGTCGATTCTATGCTGAAACCTGTTAAAAGGGATTGCTGTGAGTTATTCCCCACTACGGGAATAGAAGAGGCTAATCCCTTCTCCTTCAGCAGTGAGACAAAATCCCCCTTTAAACTTTCTATGCCTGCGGTTGAGACAACCGAATCAAAACCCGCTTGCAATGATCGATTCACTCTCCAGTCCTCTGCCTGTACCGACGTGCCTGGTCAGGGTCAACTTTACGCATGCGTTTCAGTATTTCCTCGGTATTGGGCTTTTCCACCTTTGGAGCCTGAGGGCCCGGTCCACTTCCTCCGCCGGGGCCTGGAGAAGGAATCATCTGCTTGTTTTTTTGTCCTTGTTCAGTTGTGGGCATATTTACCTCCATTTTAGGTTAAACAAAATAATCAATTCCCCATCGGCCTCAAATTCAAGTTCCTTACAACATCGCCTACATTTTTGGCATTATCTACCACCTCGCAATAAGTCTCAAGATCGACTCCAGGAAAAGCCGATGCAAGATCCAGTCTATAGGTCTGACCATTGAACCTAAAGGCGATGTAATCCCACTGGACATTAATGAGATCCTTCGAAAACCGCTGAATGAATTTTCCTCGAATAAAAGCACGTGAAGAGGAAGGAGGTTGTTGTATCGCTTGGCATATGTCTTCATCAGTGGTTATACGGATAATATCGCCCGCTAATTCAAGCGCATAGAAAAGTCCACGGTTCCTATCGACAAGGTGATATTCCAAGTCTAAACTTTGAAGCCAGGGATCTTCCCAGGAAAGATTTTGATCTTCTTTAAAGGTCTGAAGCAACCAGAACTTGGCCATCCAGTCCAACCTATCCTTCAATGCATAGGGATTTTTCAGCAGGGTGTCAAGCGTCTCTTTCCAGGACTTCCAAACCTTTTCCTTTTCGGGATGATCCAAGTCTACGTACCGAGCCACCCAATCCGCGTATTCATTCTGCAGTTCAATAGCGGTGGTTCTTCCTCCCTGGGCAAGTTCTATTTCCCAGCGAAATTTCGGATCACGCGATATACTCCGGTGGGCAAACAAGGGATCGGCTAAAAAGAATTTTTTGGGGATTCTTTCATATTGCAAGGCTTCTAACACCAGGGCTGTAGAACCCACTTTAAGCCATGTCGAAAACTCAGAAAGATTGGCATCTCCAAGAATAACGTGAAATCGCCTATATAGCTTGGGATTAGCATGGGGCTCGTCTCGAGTATTAATAATGGGCCTACGATTCATCGTATCGATCCCAACAAGTTCTGTAAAAAAATCAGCCCTTTGAGATATCTGGTAGCCACCCGGCATCCCATGATCTTCCCTTTCCCACCCCAGCTTTCCTGCTCCCGCATAAATCTGCCGAGTAATTAAAAACGGAAGCATTCCTTCAACAAGCCTATCCCATGGGATGAGCCTTGGAATCAAGTAGTTTTCATGACAGCCGTAACTATGGCCTGCAAAATCCGTGTTATTCTTATACGTACAAACAGTATGACGCCTTTTCTTGCTTGCCGCTTTGGCACATTCTTCCAATATCCTCTCCCCAGCCTTATCTTGAGCGACGAGTTCCAGCAGCGTTGAACATTCCGCAGTCGAATATTCCGGGTGAGTATGGTCGTTGTAGAGCCTGGCCCCGTTGCGAAGTACAAAATCGCTCTTGATCTCTTCAAAGCTATAAGGACGCTGCCTGTCCTGGGAGAAAAAATTGGCTTCATCCTCGTCTTGCCGCAGCTCCCTGGCCCTAAACCCTCTTGCATCCTGGTGAGGATCCTCCTTTGTATAATCCCAAAGGTTGGGACTTCCCAACTGGGATGCCGAACGCACAAGATGAATCGATTCTTCAACGACGTCAATATCGGCATTTTCGAGGACAGCTATCCCAAATTCCGTTTCCAACCCAAAATAGACTGACCAAGGTAAAAGCCTCTTTTTTTCCATAAAACTTAACTTCTTTTCAAAACACTCCTTACTATACTACTCCAGAAACCACTTTTTTGCGAGGCATAATCGGAGAAAGCTTGACGACATTCTGGGGATCGTAATCGACAAGCTTAAGCCAATCCTCGGTAATATCCGAAGGAGGAAAAATATCATTTTCGATGTATTCCTCTTCGAGGGCACAAAGCAGATCGTCAAGCTTTATACCTCCTTGGGAAGGATCGGCGATCGTTCTTTTGATCGCCATGCTCTT